>NZ_JBLZNC010000001.1:0-736486 GCF_048553715.1 Sagittula sp. SSi028
AAGCCCGCGAAAACGATGGAATGGATCGCCCCGATCCGCGCACAGGCCAGCATGGCATAGGCGGCCTCGGGGATCATGGGCAGGTAGATGATGACGCGGTCGCCTTTGCCGACGCCCAGATCGGTCAGCACATTGGCCATGCGGCAGACGCTGCGGTGCAGATCGTTGTAGCTGATCGCGAGCGCGGGCTCCTGCGGATCATCGGGCTCCCAGAGGATGGCGGTCTGCTCGCCACGGGTGGCCAGATGGCGGTCGATACAATTGGCGGCCACGTTCAGCGTGCCGTCGCGAAACCATTCGATGCTCACCTGACCAAGGGTGAAATCGGTGTTCTTGATTTCGGTGGGCGCCTTGATCCAGTCCAGCCGCCCCGCCTGATCGCCCCAGAACCGAACCGGGTCCGCGACCGAGGCCGCATACATCTCATCATACCGCGCCGCATCAACATGCGCCCCGGACACCAGCGTGCTTGATGGTGCGTGGGTGGTGGCCACATCGGGTGTGGGTTGGTCTTTCATGGAATTTCCCCCTCCGGTTGCGCTGCCCTGCCTGTTCCTCCTCACAGGGCAGCGATGAGGGCACCATAATCAGAATCGAAAACAAATCCATAACTCTATTTTAAATAAGGGTTTTTCTGTAAAATGTTTTCATATGACAGGGATAATTCGTAAAGTTTTTTACGAACCAACCAAGATTGCCTTATAAGCCAACCCTTTGCCCTCGGGCGCGACATCCATTGCGGCAAGTCTGTGTTCGACGGTGCGTGACGCAACGTCCTCTGTATATGAATGACAAAACGTCGCACCGGCGCCCGTCTCCCGTTTGGCTGCGCTGCACCCTCTGCCAAAGTTGTGCCGTGTCACGGCAAATGGGTTGCGCCTTGGAAAGGTTTGACTAGGCTTCCCTTAGGGAGCCGGGCGCCGTTGCGATGGCGCATCGACCTAATTAGGGAGGAATGACATGAACCTGATGACGAAACTCTGTGTCTCGGCGCTTGCACTGAGCATTGCATCCGAAGCCGCCGCCACCGAATGGAACGTGTCGGTCTGGGGCAAACGCCGCGCCTTCACCGAGCATGTGCACAAACTGGCCGAACTTGTCGAGGAAAAGACCGACGGCGCGTTCACTATGAACATCAGCTACGGCGGCCTGTCGAAGAACCGTGAAAACCTCGACGGGATTTCAATTGGTGCCTTCGAGATGGCGCAATTCTGCGCAGGCTATCACGCAGATAAAAACCGTGCGATCACCGTGCTGGAACTGCCGTTTATCGGTGTCTCCAACCTCGACGAGGAAGTGGCTGTCAGCCATGCCATCTATGACCACCCCGCCGTGGCCGAGGAGATGGCGCAGTGGAACGCCAAGATGCTGATGACCTCGCCCATGCCGCAGTACAATCTTGTTGGCACCGGAGAGGTGCGGGACGAGCTGGCAGAATTTGACGCCATGCGCGTGCGCGCCACCGGCGGTCTGGGCCGCGCGTTCGAGGCCGTGGGTGCGGTTCCCACCTCTGTGACGTCGTCGGAGGCGTTTCAGGCGATGGAATCCGGCGTTGTGGACACGGTGGCCTTTGCCCAGCACGCGCATCTGTCCTTTGGCACGATCAATCAGGCCGATTGGTGGACCGCGAACCTCAACCCCGGCACCGTCAACTGCCCCATCGTGGTGAACATCGACGCCTACGAGTCGCTGTCTGATGAGGAACGCGAAGCGCTGGACAGCTCTGTTGATGAGGCGATTGACCATTACCTCGCCAACTATGGCGAGCTGCTGGAGCAGTGGGACAGCGTTCTCGAAGAAAAGGGTGTTGAGAAAGTCATGATCTCGGACGAGGAGCTGGCCAAGTTCAAGGAAGTCGCGGCTGAGCCGATCCATCAGGCGTGGATTGAGGAAATGACCGCCCAAGGTCTGCCGGGCCAAGAGCTGTATGATCTGGTGTTCTCGACCCTCGAAGAGACGCGCGCGTCCAACTAAGGCACGCGCCCCGGGCCCGGCATGGATGTGCCGGGCCTTTTTGTCTGAAATTGACCTCGGGAAGGGGGGAGTATGGCCGGAACGGCATCTGTTCTGGAGGACGACAGCCTGCTGTCGCGCCTCGACCGTGGGCTTCTCAAAGTCGAGTGGACCATGGCGTTTGTGTCCGGATTGGGCGCCTTTGGCCTGATGGTGCTGGCGGTCTGGTCCGTGGGCGGGCGCAACCTGTTTAACGAACCTTTGCGCGGCTACGTCGACTGGATCGAGGCACTGATGCCGGTGATCGCCATCTTCGGCATCTCCTACGTGCAGCGACAGGGCGGCCACATCCGTATGGATATTGTGGTCGGGGCCTTGGGCGGCCGCGTGCTGTGGCTGGTGGAGTTTCTGACCACGCTGGTCGTGCTGGTGATCCTGATCCTGCTGGTTTGGGGCACATGGGCGCACTTTGATCGCTCCTTCGATTTCGCAAAGCCGAACTGGAGCCGCGACAGCTCGATCGATATCGGTTTGCCGATCTGGCCCGCCAAGCTGGTGGTGCCGGTGGCTTTTTCGGTGGTGTCGCTGCGGTTGGTGCTGCAGCTGTGGGGCTTTGGCCGGGCCTTTGTGGCCGGCGCGGAACGCCCCGTGGCGGTGCCGCTTGTGCAATCGGCGGCAGAGCAAGCCGCTGCTGAAGCAGACCAGATGCAAGGACATGACGCATGAGCTCTATCGATATTGGACTGTGGGTCACGGGCGGCATGCTGGTGATGGTCGTGCTGGGCATGCGCGTGGCCTTTGCGGCGGCTACGGCGGGTCTGGTTGGCTTGATTTGGATCTTCTGGGCGAAAAAGGGCATGGCCCCGGACCAGTTCATGTGGGCGCTGACCGTCGCGGTGAAAACCGCCGGTCAGGTGCCGCACGGCAAAGTGGCAAGCCAGTCGCTAAGTCTGATCCCGACCTTCATCCTGATCGGCTATCTGGCCTATTACGCGGGTCTGACCAAGGCACTGTTCGAGGCGGCGAAACGTTGGATCGCGTGGGTGCCCGGCGGCTTGGCCGTGTCCACAGTCTTTGCCACGGCGGGGTTTGCGGCGGTGTCTGGCGCCAGTGTCGCGACGGCGGCGGTCTTTGCCCGTATTGCCATCCCGGAGATGCTGAAGATCGGTTATGACAAACGGTTTGCCGCAGGTGTTGTGGCGGCGGGCGGAACGCTGGCCTCGCTGATCCCGCCCTCTGCGATCCTTGTGATCTATGCGATCATCGTCGAGCAGGACGTGGGCAAGCTGTTGTTGGCGGGCTTCCTGCCGGGGGTCTTTTCGGCTTTTGTCTACGGCGCATTGATCATCGGCATGGCACTGATGATCCCGAACTTCGGCCCGCCGGTGCGCGGCTTTACGTGGAAAGAACGCTTTGTCAGCCTGCCGCCGGCGCTGCCCATTGTGGCGGTGGTCGTGATCATCATCTGCTTTGTCTATAACCCCTTTGGCGGCGACGCTTGGGGCACCCCGACCGAGGGCGGGGCCATCGGTGCCTTTATCGTGTTCCTGATGGCGCTGTACCAAGGCATGCGCGGCCGCGAGCTGATGGCCGCGCTGGTGGAAACCGCCAAACTGTCGATCATGATCTTTACCATCATCTGGGGGGTGTTGATCTACGTGCGCTTTCTGGGCTTTGCGGATCTGCCGGGCGCGTTCTCTGACTGGATCACCTCGCTCGACTTCCCGCCGATGTTGATCCTTGTGTGCATTCTGCTGGCCTATGCGGTGCTGGGCATGTTCATGGATGCCATCGGGATGCTGCTGCTGACCTTGCCTGTGGTCTACCCTGCGGTCATGGCGCTGAACGGGGGGGAGACTGTCACTGCCGCCGAAAGCGCCTTTGGCATGAATGGCACGATGTGTGCGATCTGGTTCGGCATTCTTGTGGTCAAGATGGCCGAATTCTGTCTGATCACACCGCCCATCGGGTTGAACTGCTTTGTGGTCGCCGGTGTCCGCCCTGAGCTGTCGGTGCAGGATGTGTTCCGCGGCGTGACGCCGTTCTTTATCGCGGACGCGGTGACCATTGCCTTGCTGGTGGCCTTTCCGTCCATTGTCTTGTGGCTGCCGTCACTGGCCTAGACACTTTGGATTAGCAAGAAGTTGACCCGCCGCTGCCCCCTCAGCGGCGGGATTTTCTTCGGCAGGTCTCGCGGGCGTCACTGCGCTGTTACGTGGCTCTGTCAAATGCTGTTTCGGGAATTGCGGAAATAAGCTCTTTCCAGAATCATGTAATTCCAATATTCCGGAAATATGGAAAAAGAGCTTGAGCAACTAAACGCATTGGCCCACCCCCGGCGTCTGTCGGTGTTCCGGCTGTTGATGCGGCGCTATCCCGAACAGGTCCCCGCCGGTGATCTGGCACAGGCGCTTGGCCTGCCGGCGTCCTCGTTGTCGGCGGCGCTGTCGCAATTGCGTCACGCAGGGCTGGTGGCGCAGACGCGACAGGGCACGTCGCTGCGCTATGCGGCGGATCTGGGCGGGGCAGGGCGTTTGACCGACTATCTTGTTGCGGATTGCCTGCGCGGGCGGCGCGATCCCACGGCCATGTCTGACGAAAGGACAACTGCCATGTCTGACACGCGGAAATTCAACGTTCTCTTTATCTGCTCGGGAAACTCGGCGCGGTCGATCTTTTCCGAATGTATTTTACGCGACTGGGCGCAGGACCGGTTTGCCGTCTATTCGGCGGGCACGCGGCCCAGCTCTGCGCTGAACCCATTTGCGGTGGAACTGCTGGAGGCGAAAGGCCATGACACCTCTGGTCTGCGGGCCAAACATGTGTCCGAGTTTCAGACCGAAGATGCGCCGCAGATGGATTTTGTCTTTACCGTATGCGACGCCGCCGCCAACGAGGAATGCCCACCCTGGCCCGGCCAGCCGATCACCGGCCATTGGGGGCAACCCGATCCGGTCAAGGCAGAAGGCACCGATGCTCAAAAGCGTCTGGCCTTCCAGCAGGCCTATGGCGGGTTGAAAAACCGCATCAAGGCTTTTGCCGCCCTCCCGTTCGACACGCTGGACCGCACGTCTTTGCAGGCCCGCGTGGATGACATTGCACTGACAGCCGAGAAAGAGACCACATGACAACCTACGCACTCAACGGCCTTGGCCGGATGGGAAAACTTGCCCTGCGGCCCTTGTTGGAGGCCGGTGTCGACGTCGCTTGGATCAACGACGCGGTCGGCGATCCGGCCATGCACGCGCATCTGCTGGAATTCGACACGGTGCACGGGCGGTGGGACGCGGCTTTTGACCACGATGAGGGCAGCCTGACGATCAACGGCACGCGCCTGCCGGTCTATGGCGAACGTACGCTGGACAAGCTGCCGCTCGACGGTGTGGATGTGGTGATCGACTGCACCGGCTATTTCAAAACCGCCGAGCGCATCCAGCCCTATTTCGACGCGGGCGTGAAAAAGGTGGTGGTCTCTGCTCCGGTCAAGGATGGACGCACGGCGAATATCGTCATGGGTGTGAACCATGACACCTATGACCCCGAACAGCATGACATTGTGACGGCGGCCTCTTGCACGACGAACTGTCTTGCGCCGGTGGTCAAGGTCATCCACGAGGGGCTGGGGATCAAGCACGGCTCCATGACCACGATCCACGATGTGACCAACACGCAGACCATCGTGGACCGCCCGGCCAAGGATCTGCGCCGCGCGCGGTCTGCCCTGAATTCGCTGATCCCGACGTCGACCGGTTCTGCCACGGCCATCACGCTGATCTACCCCGAGCTCAAGGGGCGGCTGAACGGCCATGCGGTGCGGGTGCCCTTGTTGAATGCCTCTCTGACGGACTGCGTGTTCGAGGTCGCCCGCGAGACCACCGTTGAAGAGGTCAACGCGCTGTTCAAGGCGGCCGCCGAAGGGCCGCTGCAGGGCATTCTGGGCTATGAGACGCGGCCGCTGGTGTCGTGTGATTACGTTAACGACAACCGCTCCAGCATTGTGGATGCGCCCTCGACCATGGTTGTGAATGGCACGCAGGTAAAGATCTACGCGTGGTACGACAACGAATGGGGCTATGCGATGCGTCTGGCGGATGTGGCGCAGATGGTGGGCGCGCGCCTGTAAGCGTGGCCGCATAGGTTCGACCAACGGGGTGCCCGGCGCGGCGCCCTAACCCAACAGGGGCCGCAGGGGTGGCGCCTGATTTCCGATAACGGGATTTATTCACGATGACGACAGAAGCCGACGCACGCCCCTTGGCGGCCTATATGGCGGTGACCGCCGCATACTGGGCATTTATGTTGACCGACGGGGCGCTGCGCATGCTGGTGCTGCTGCATTTCCACACGCTGGGGTTCAGCCCGGTCCAACTGGCCTATCTGTTTATCCTGTATGAAATCGCGGGCGTGATCACCAACCTGTCGGCGGGCTGGATTGCCGCGCGCTTTGGTCTGACGTCAACGCTGTATGCCGGTTTGGGTCTGCAGGTCGTGGCGCTGATCGCCTTGGCCCAGCTTGACCCGTCCTGGGGTTTGGGGGCCTCGGTGGTCTTTGTGATGCTGGTGCAGGGGCTGTCCGGCGTGGCCAAGGATCTGTCGAAGATGTCGGCCAAATCTGCGGTCAAACTGCTCGCCCCCTCTGCGCAGGGCGGATTGTTCAAATGGGTGGCTGTGCTGACAGGGTCAAAGAACGCGGTCAAGGGATTGGGCTTTTTGCTGGGTGCTGCGCTGCTGGCGTTGGCCGGGTTTCAGGCGTCGATCTGGGGCATGGCTGCGATCCTGACCGCGATCCTTGTCGCTGTGGCGTTGCGCATGCCCTCGGGGCTGCCCACGGGCAAAAAGGGCGTGAAATTCGCTTCGGTCTTTTCGACAGACAGCAATGTGAACTGGCTCTCGGCGGCGCGTGTGTTCTTGTTCGGCGCGCGCGACGTGTGGTTTGTGGTGGGCATTCCGGTCTACTTCTACGCCGTGCTGTCGGACGGGTCGGAGGCGGGCAATCGCGTGGCCTTTTTCACCATCGGCAGCTTCATGGCGGTCTGGACGATCCTTTACGGTGCGGTGCAGGCCTACGCGCCCAAAGCCTTGCGCGCCGCCACCCGTCCCGAGGCCGAGATCGTTGCAAGCGCGCGCCACTGGGCGCTGGCGCTGGTGCCTGTCCCGATCATCCTGTCGCTGCTGGTGGCAATCGCCGGGGCGCCCGCCCCATGGCTGACCGCCACGGTGATCGCGGGGCTTTTGGTCTTTGGCGCGCTCTTTGCGGTCAACTCATCCCTGCACAGCTATCTCATCCTTGCCTTTTCCAAGGGCGAGCGGGTCACGATGGATGTGGGGTTCTACTACATGGCCAATGCGGCGGGCCGTCTGTTGGGCACGCTGCTGTCGGGGCTCAGCTATCAGTTGGGCGGCTTGCCCGCCTGTCTGGCGGTGGCCGCGATCATGGTTCTGCTGGCGGCTGTGGGCGCTGCGCGTCTGCGGCCCGAGCCTGCCTCCGTTGCGGTCTGACGGATCACGCAGGGTCGAAATACTCGGGGTGATCGGCGCGCGCCTTGTCCAGCGCATTCAGGATGTCGTTGAGGTGCGCGCGCAACCGCGATTGTGCCGTGGTCAGATCGCCCGCAATCAGGGCCTCGGCCAGCGCGACATGTTCTGCCTGCGCCTGATGCTGGCGGGCAGAGGACAGAGTCAGCAGGCGCACGCGGTCCATATGGGCCTTTTGTTCGGTGATCAGATCCCATGCGTGGCCGTGGCCTGCAATCTCTGCAATTTCGCGGTGGAACGCCTCGTCAAGCTGGTAGAAGGCGGTCGGGTCTGCCGCCTCTTGCTGCGCGGACAACAGAGCGCGCAGCCGGTCTGCCCCTGACGGGTCCATCCGCTGCGCCGCCGCCTGCAGGCATTCGCATTCAATCGCCACACGTACAAACAGCGCGTTGCGGATCGCAGTGGGCGAGATCGGCGTGATCAGCGTGGCGCGTTGTGGGCGGATCGCCAGAAACCCGAGGTTCGACAGGCGAAAGAACGCATCGCGCACCGGCTGGCGGGACACATCCAGTTGCTGGGCCACCTCTGCCTCGGAGACACGCGTACCGGGCGGCAACTGCAGCGAGATCACCGCTTGATACAGCGTGTCGAACACCATGTCGGTGGCGGATTTGGGGGTGCCGAGACGGGGCAGAGGTGTCGAGGTCATCATAAGGCCGCTGCATTGACAGGTTTTGTTAACTGGCATATTAGCAGATTAATTCAAACGCGCGACCCGAAAAACGGATACCCCCATGACATTGACCGATCCCGACCGCCTGCTGCCCGCCGAGCCCGCCCAGCGTGCCATTGCGCGGCAGTTGTACGATCGGGTTGCAGATCTGCCGATCATCAGCCCGCACGGCCATTGTGATCCGCGCTGGTTTGCCGAAAACACGCGGTTTCCTGATCCGGCGGCGCTGTTCGTCGTGCCGGATCATTATGTCTTTCGCATGCTGGTCTCGCAGGGCGTGCGGCTGGAGGAGCTCGGCGTGCCGCGCACCGATGGCGGCGCGGTCGAGGCCGATCCGCGCGTGATCTGGCGCCGCTTCGCCGAGCATTACCACCTGTTTCGCGGCACGCCTTCGGCCATGTGGCTGGATCATTCCTTTGAGCATGTCTTTGGCCTGACAGAGCGGCTGACGGCGGACACCGCCGACGCCTATTACGACCACATCGACGCCAAACTGGGCGAGGCCGGTTTCCTGCCGCGCGCCCTGTTCGAGCGGTTCAACCTCGAAGTGCTGGCCACCACCGAAGGGGCGCTTGACGATCTGAAGTGGCACAAGCAGATCGCGGACAGCGGCTGGTCGGGGCGGGTGGTCACCACCTATCGCCCCGATGCGGTTGTCGATCCCGAATTCGAAGGCTTTGCCGAAAACCTCGAAACTTTCGGCGCGCTGACGGGCGAGGATACAACCACGTGGGAGGGCTATCTGGCCGCCCACCGGCTGCGGCGGCAGTTCTTCAAGGCGCATGGTGCGACCGCCTCTGATCACGGGCATCCGACGGCGCGCACGGAAAACCTGTCACAGCCCGAGGCCGCGGCGCTCTATCAAAAGGTGCGCAGCGGTGACTGCACAGCCGAGGAGGCGGATGCCTTCCGCGGCCAGATGCTGACAGAGATGGCGCGCATGTCGCAAGATGATGGGCTGACCATGCAAATCCACGCGGGCTCGCGGCGTAATCATTCGGCGCAGGTGTTCGCAGGCTTTGGCCGTGACAAAGGGTTCGACATTCCCGGTCGCACCGATTGGGTCGGCGCGCTCAAACCGATGCTAGACGTCGTGGGCATGGACCGCGATCTGTGTATCATCCTGTTTACCTTGGATGAAACGGTCTACGGGCGTGAACTTGCACCGTTGGCGGGGGCCTATCCGGCGCTCAAGCTTGGCCCGCCGTGGTGGTTCTTTGACAGCCCCGAAGGGATCAAGCGGTTCCGCGAGACCACGACAGAGACCTGCGGGTTCTACAACACCGCTGGCTTCAATGACGACACGCGGGCCTTTTGTTCCATTCCCGCGCGCCATGACGTGTCGCGCCGGTCTGATTGCGCCTATCTTGCCGGGCTGGTCGCCACGGGACGGTTGCGTCTGGAAGACGCCCATGAGGTCGCGCATGATCTGACATACAGGCTGGCCAAGGACGCCTACCGTTTGTGAGCCGCGCCCCTTGCGGGGCTGGCACGTGATGAACCCACACCCCATGCGCGAGGAGGCGCAGGGTACAGTTTTATGAGGATCAAAATGCCCAATGCTTTTCCCGTCATTCAGGCGGACACCGACATCACCCGTCAGGTTCTCAGCGAGGAACCGAAACTGATGGTTGTGTCCTTTTGCTTTAACAAGAAAGGCGCGGTCGGCGCACTGCATGACCACCCGCATGTCCAGTCCACTTACGTCAAATCCGGTCGCTTCCGCTTTACGATTGATGACAAGGAATTCGAGGTCGCGCCGGGCGACAGCTTTGTCATCCCGTCGGGCGCGCGCCACGGCTGCGTCTGTCTGGAGCCGGGCGAGCTGATCGACTGTTTCACGCCGCGCCGCGACGACTTTTTGTAAAATCCATTCAGGGGGGAGGATATCATGAGCATTTCAGCACAGACCCGCTACGCCATCGACCCGGCGACCGCCAAGGGGCTGGACACCCAAGGGTTGCGGGATCACTTCCACATCGGCGGGTTGTTCGCGGACGACGCGATCTCGTTGGTGTATTCACATTATGACCGCCTGATCCTTGGATCTGCGGTGCCGGTGGCGGGGCCTTTGACACTGGACCATGTGCCGGAGGCGGGCACGCCCACAATCCTTGAACGGCGCGAGATGGGTGTTCTGAACATTGGCGACGCCGGAGAGGTCGAGGTAGGCGGCCAAAAGCACCGCATCGGTCGCGGAGAGATCCTGTACATCGGCATGGGCGCTGGGCCTGTCACCTTTCACGCTCCCGGTCGCTATTACGTGTTGTCGGCACCGGCACATCGGGCCTGTCCCACCAAACTGGTAACCTTCGAGATGGCCCGCCACGTGGATATGGGGGCGTCTGAGACCTCGAACGAGCGAACGATCCACCAGTTCATCCACCCCGATGTGGTCGACAGCTGCCAGCTTGTGATGGGCTACACCCAGTTCAAACCGGGGTCGGTGTGGAACACCATGCCCTGCCATGTGCATGACCGCCGGATGGAGGCCTATCTGTATTTCGATCTGCCCTCGGATCAGCGCGTTTTCCATTTCATGGGCGAGCCGTCCGAGACCCGTCACATGGTCATCGCCAATGAAGAGGCGATCCTGTCGCCGCCATGGTCGATCCATTCCGGTGCGGGGACAGCGGCCTATACCTTTTGCTGGGCGATGGCGGGGGACAACGTCGATTTCACCGACATGGATATGGTCGCGATGGAGGATCTGCGATGAGCTTTCGCATCGACGGTGCGCAGGCTTTGGTGACGGGCGCCAACACCGGGATCGGACAGGCGATCGCGGTCGGTCTGGCGCAGGCGGGGGCGCATGTGATCTGCGCCGGTCGCAGGTCCTGTGCCGACACGGTCGCCGCCTGCCAGTCCGCAGGTGGCAGCGCGTCAGAGATGGTGCTGGATCTGGCGGACCCGGCGGCAGCGGCAGAAAAGCTGCCCGAGGATCTGGACATTCTGGTCAACAATGCGGGCATCATCCGCCGCGCCGACAGTGTCGAGTTTTCCGAAGCCGATTGGGATGACGTGATGGACACGAACCTCAAGGCCGTGTTCATGCTGTGCCAACGCTTTGCCCGCAATGCCCAAGCGGCGGGCCGCGCCGGCCGCATCGTCAATATCGCCTCGCTGTTGTCGTTTCAGGGTGGCATTCGTGTGCCGTCCTACACCGCGTCGAAACACGGTGTGGCAGGTCTGACAAAGATCTTTGCCAACGAATGGGCGGCCAAGGGGATCATGGTGAACGCCGTGGCGCCCGGCTATATCGCGACCAACAACACAGAAGCGCTGCGCAACGATCCCGACCGCAATCAGGCCATTCTGGACCGCATCCCCGCTGGCCGTTGGGGTGCGCCCGAGGATATCGCCGGGGCTGTGACCTTTCTGTGTACACCGGCTGCGAAATACATCACCGGCGCGGTTCTGAACGTCGATGGCGGTTGGCTCGCCCGTTAACGGGGCGATTCTGGGCTGCGAAACCGGCTTGGTGGCAGCCCGTATTCCGCGACAAAAGCCCGTGTCATTGCGGCAGCATTGCCATAGCCGCAGCGCAGGGCGATTTCGGCGATGGGGTAGCTTGATTGCTGCGCCATCCGCCGTGCGGCCGCCAGCCTGAGCCGCTTGTAGACGGTCTTTGGCGCAGCCCCCAGATCACTGTGAAAGGCGCGGGACAGGCTGCGCTGGGTGACGCCCATGCGCGCCGCGATCTCGGCAATGGTCAATGGGGTCTCAAGCTGGGCCGACATGGCGGCGATGCTGCGTTCCACCAGATGGGAGGTGTTCTGGCGGAACACCCTTGCCTGCGGCGCGGTGGTGGACTGGTGCAGAAAATAGGCTGATACCTCCATGGCAAGCGCTGCGCCATGGGCGGATTTGATCAGGCCCAGCACCAGATCAAAGGCGGTCATCGCCCCGCCGCAGGTCAGGCGATTGCCGTCCTTCACAACGCGCTCTGCGACCGCATCAACGGCCGGAAAGGCCTCGGCAAAGGCGGTCAGCTCATCCCAGTGGATCGTGGCCCGTCGGTCGTCCAGTAGCCCTGCGTGGGCCATCAGCCATGCGCCGGTGTCCATGCCCGCCACGCGCGCGAACCGCCCCGACGCGGCGCGCAACGCCCGCGCGCAATCGCCGTCCGTCAGATCGCGCATGCCGTAGCTCGAGACCACACAGAGCAGATCGCCGCCCGTGTGATCGCGCAGCCGCCCATGCGGCATGACGGGCAAGCCGCTTGACGATGTGACCTCCCCCCCGTCCAGCGTGACAAACCGCCAGCGATAGGCCTCGCGCATCAGCAGAGTGTTGACCGCGCGCAGCGGCTCGATCGCGTTGGCCAGACAATGGTTCGAGAATTGCGGAAACAGCAGAACGGCCACGTCCTGCGCATCGCTTGGCGGTGTTGTCCATTGCTGCATGGTATTTGTCTAAATTCGCATCATATGGCGGGTCAAGCGCGATAGCCTGTGCCCAACGCAATCAGGAGTCCCGCGATGCAGTTTGGTCTGACCGACGAACAGGAGATGATCGTCTCCACCGTGCGCAGCTTTGTCGAGAACGAGATCTACCCCCATGAGGCAGAGGTCGAGCGCACCGGCCATGTGCCCGCCGAACTGGGCCAGGAGATCAAACAGAAATGTCTCGATCTGGGGTTCTACGCCTGCAACTTCCCCGAAGAGGTCGGCGGCGCGGGGCTCAGCCATCTTGATTTCACTCTGGTCGAGCGCGAACTGGGGCGCGGGTCCATGGCGCTGACGCATTTCTTTGGCCGGCCGCAGAATATCCTGATGGCCTGCAACGCCGAGCAGCGCGAGAAATACCTGCTGCCCGCCGTGCGCGGCGAGCGTATGGACGCGCTGGCGATGACCGAACCGGATGCAGGATCGGACGTGCGGGGCATGAAATGTTCCGCTGTGCGCGACGGGGGCGATTGGGTCATCAACGGCTCAAAGCACTTTATCTCCGGTGCGGAACATGCGGATTTCTTTATCGTCTTCATCGCCACGGGCGAGGATGACACCCCCAAAGGCCCCAAAAAGCGCATCACCACCTTTCTGGTGGATCGCGGCACCCCCGGTTTCGAGGTGCTCGAAGGCTATAACTCGGTCAGTCACAAGGGCTACAAAAACTGCGTTTTGTATTTTGACGATTGCCGCCTGCCGGATGCGCAGGTGCTGGGCGAGGTCGACGGCGGTTTTGCCGTGATGAACGAATGGCTCTACGCGACGCGCATCACGGTTGCGGCCTTTTGCGTCGGGCGCGCGCGGCGGTGTTTCGACTATGCGCTGAACTACGCGGCAGAGCGCAAGCAGTTCGGCCAGCCCATCGGCAAGTTTCAGGGCGTGGGCTTTCAGATCGCCGATATGATCACTGAAATCGATGCGGCGGACTGGCTGACGCTGGCCTCGGCCTGGCGGCTGGATCAAGGGCTGCCCGCCAACCGAGAGATCGCCTCGGCCAAGGTCTATGCTTCAGAGATGCTGGCGCGGGTGACCGACACCACCTTGCAGATTTTCGGCGGCATGGGGTTGATGGACGACTTTCCAATTGAACGGTTCTGGCGGGACGCTCGTGTGGAACGCATCTGGGACGGCACATCAGAGATCCAGCGCCACATCATCAGCCGCGATCTGTTGCGGCCTTTGGGGGCATGATGACCCGTCTGGAACGCCTGCTGCGGCCGCGCAGCATCGCGGTGGTGGGGGGCGGTGCGTGGTGCGCCAGTGTGGTCGAGCAATGCCGCAAGATCGGTTTTGACGGCGCGGTCTGGCCGGTGCACCCCAAGCGCGCCGAACTGGCCGGTCTGCCGACAGTTGCAGATGTGCGCGATCTGCCCGGCCCGCCGGATGCGGTGTTTGTCGGGGTTAATCGCGACCTGACCATCGATGTGGTCGCGGCCTTAGCGGAGATGGGGGCAGGGGGGGCGGTTTGCTTTGCCTCCGGCTTTCTGGAGGCGCAGGCCGAAACCGGCGACGGAGCGGACAAGCAGGCGGCCTTGCTAAGGGCGGCAGGCGATATGCCGATCCTCGGGCCCAATTGCTACGGCTTTATCAACTATCTCGATGGTGCGGCGCTGTGGCCGGACCAGCATGGCGGCCTGCCTTGTTCGCGCGGGGTGGCCATTGTCACGCAGTCGTCCAACATCGCCATCAACCTGACGATGCAGACGCGTGGCCTGCCGTTGGCCTATGTCGTCACCGCCGGAAATCAGGCGCAGACCGGCCTGTCCGAGATCGCTCGGGCGGTGTTGTATGACGACAGGGTGACCGCGCTGGGGCTCCATATCGAGGGGATCGATGATCTCCCCGCGTTCGAGGCCATGGCGCGAGAGGCGCACCGCATGGGCAAACCGGTGGTGGCGGTGAAAATCGGGCGCTCGGTGCAGGCGCAGGCGGCGACCGTGTCCCACACCGCATCGCTGGCGGGGAGCGATGCGGGGGCGGCCGCACTTCTGGAGCGGCTGGGCATCGGACGCGCCAGCAGCCTGTCGGCTTTGCTGGAGACGCTGAAGCTGTTGCACGTCACGGGGCCGTTGCAGTCGAACCGGATCGCGTCGATGTCCTGTTCGGGGGGCGAGGCGAGCCTGTTTGCCGACAGTGCGCATGGGCGGGATCTGTGTTTTCCCGCATTGTCTGTGACGCAATATGACGGGCTGCGCGCGGCTCTTGGCCCGCGCGTGGCCTTGGCCAATCCGCTGGATTATCACACCTATATCTGGGGTGATCTGCCTGCGATGACCGACACGTTCACCGCTATGATGGGGGGCGATCTGGCATTGGGCTGCGTCGTGCTAGATTTCCCGCGCGGGGATCGCTGTGATGCGCAGGGCTGGGAACCTGTCATCACCGCCGTGGCCCGTGCGCAGGATCGTAGCGGACGCCCCATGGCGATCCTGTCCAGCTTGCCGGAGTGTCTGCCAGAAGACGTGGCGGCGCGGCTGATCGATATGGGGATCACGCCTTTGGCCGGGATGGGTGCGGCGGTCGAGGCGATCGAGATCGCTGCGTGGCTGGGCACGCATGCCCCCGTGGCGGAGGACCTTCTGCCGCCCGCCGTGGCCCCTAGCTCTGTGCGCACCATGACCGAGGCACAGGCCAAGGCGCAACTCGCCGCCCACGGCGTGCAGGTGCCGCAATCACGCGATGCGGCAGACCCGCAAGCGGCAGAACACGCGGCCCGTGATCTGGGCTGTCCCGTGGTGCTCAAGGGCGAAGGGCTGGCCCATAAATCAGAGGCAGGCGCGGTGGTGGTGAACCTGACCTCGCCGGAACTGGTGTCGGCGGCGGCCCGCGCCATGCTGTGCGGGCGGTTTCTGGTCGAACAGATGGTGACCGGCACGGTCGCTGAACTTCTGGTGGGTGTGGTGGCAGACCCTGCCCATGGCTACGTGCTGACGCTGGCTGCGGGCGGGGTGCAGACCGAACTGCTGCAAGACAGCGCCTGCCTGCTGGTGCCAGCCTCACGCGCCGCGGTCGAGACGGCGTTGGACGGCCTGCGTATCGCACCGGTCCTGCGCGGCTTTCGCGGGCAGGCGGGCGCGGACATGGCGGCTGTCGTGGATGCTATCATGGCGGTGCAGGCCTACGTGGCCCTTGCGCGGCCGCTCGAAATCGAAATCAATCCGTTGATGTGTGGCCCGAACGGGGCCATCGCGGCGGATGCGTTGATCCGGATCGGAGACTGACATGACGGACACCCCCATCAGGACCGAACGCCACGGCGCGGTTCTGGAAGTGACATTGGACCGGCCCAAGGCCAACGCCATCGATCTGGCCACCAGCCGTATCATGGGCGAGGTCTTTACCGATTTTCGCGATGACCCGGAATTGCGCGTGGCGATCATCACCGGGGCGGGCGAGAAGTTCTTTTGCCCCGGTTGGGATCTGAAGGCTGCCGCCGGTGGCGATGCGGTGGATGGCGATTATGGCAAAGGCGGCTTTGGCGGCCTGCAGGAGCTGCGCGGCCTGAACAAGCCGGTGATTGCCGCGATAAACGGGATCTGCTGTGGCGGCGGGCTGGAGCTTGCCCTGTCCGCCGATATCCTGCTGGCCGCCGACCATGCGACCTTTGCCCTGCCGGAAATCCGGTCGGGCACCGTGGCGGATGCGGCATCGGTGAAACTGCCCAAGCGCATTCCCTATCACATCGCGATGGAAATGCTGCTCACCGGCCGCTGGATCGACGCGGAAGAGGCCGCGCGCTGGGGCCTGATCAACCACATCCATCCCGCAGGCACATTGATGGAGGAGGCGCATAAGTTGGCGCAAATGCTCGCCTCCGGTCCGCCGCTGGTCTACGCCGCGCTCAAGGAAATTGTGCGCGAAGCCGAAGATATGAAATTCCAAGACGCCATGAACCGCATCACCCGCAGCCAGTTTGCCACAGTCGAGACGCTTTACCGATCCGAGGACCAGCTAGAAGGCGCGCGCGCCTTTGCCGAAGGTCGCGATCCGGTCTGGAAAGGAAAATAACCATGCCCCTGACGATGAACCGCAATGTCTTTATCACCTGTGCCGTGACCGGATCGGGCAGCACGCAGGACCGCAGCCCGCATGTGCCGCGCTCGCCCGAGCAGATCGCAAACAGCGCCATCGACGCGGCAAAGGCCGGTGCTGCGGTGGTCCATTGCCATGTGCGCGACCCCGACACCGGCGCGCCGTCACGGCGGTTGGATCTGTACCGCGAGGTCACAGACCGCATTCGCGCCGCAGACGTGGACGTGGTGCTGAACCTGACCGCAGGCATGGGCGGTGACATGGTCTTTGGCCCCACCGAGGCGCCGCTGCCGCTCAGCCCCGAGGGCACCGATATGATCGGCGCGTCGGAGCGTATGGCCCATATCGCAGAATGCCTGCCAGAGATCTGCACGCTGGATTGCGGCACCATGAACTTTGCCGAGGCAGACTACGTCATGACCAACACGCCCGGCATGCTGCGGGCCATGGGCAAGATGATGACCGATCTGGGCGTCAAGCCGGAGATCGAAGCCTTTGACACCGGCCACCTGTGGTTCGCCAAAGAGCTGGTCAAGGAAGGCACGCTGGCCCCGCAAGCGCTGGTGCAGTTGTGCATGGGGGTGCCGTGGGGCGCGCCCAATGACCTGAACACGCTGATGGCGATGGTGAACGCCATCCCTGAGGACTGGACATGGTCTGCCTTCTCGCTCGGGCGCGATCAGATGCCCTATGCGGCGGCCTCGGTGCTGGCGGGGGGCAATGTGCGCGTCGGGCTGGAGGACAACCTGTTCCTTGACCGTGGTGTACTGGCGACCAATGCCCAGCTTGTGGAACGCGCGGTGAGCGTGGTGGAAAACATGGGCGCAAAGGTGATCGGCCCCGCCGAGGTGCGTGAACAGTTGGGCCTGACCAAACGCGCCCCGCAGGTGGTGTCATGAGTGCGGCGAAAAAGGCCGCGATCATTGGCGGTGGTGTCATCGGGGGCGGCTGGGCCGCGCGGTTCATGCTCAACGGTTGGGACGTGTCGGTGTTTGACCCCGACCCGGAGGCCTCCCGCAAGATTGGCGAGGTTCTGGACAACGCCCGCCGTGCCTTGCCCGGCCTCTACGATCGTGCGCTGCCGCCAGAGGGGAGCCTGACTTTTTGCGAGAATATGGCCGAGGCCGTCGCAGACGCCGATTGGGTGCAGGAAAGCGTGCCCGAGAGGCTGGACCTGAAACACCGCGTGCACGCCGAACTGACCCGCCTTGCGCCTGCAACGGCGGTGATCGGTTCTTCGACATCGGGGTTCAAACCCTCGGAGCTGACGCAGCAGGGCGCGCGTGTGATCGTGGCGCATCCGTTTAACCCCGTCTATCTGCTGCCGCTGATCGAGCTGGTGGGGGATGCCGACCACTGCGCCTTGGCCGAGCCTACCCTGCACGAGATTGGCCTGTACCCCCTGACCGTGCGCAAGGAAATCGACGCCCATATTGCCGACCGTCTGCTGGAGGCCGTCTGGCGCGAATGTCTGTGGCTGGTCAAGGATGGCATCGCCACCACTTCGGAAATCGACGAGGCGATCCGCATGGGCTTTGGCCTGCGCTGGGCGCAGATGGGCATCTTCGAGACCTACCGCATCGCCGGCGGCGAGGCAGGGATGAAGCATTTCATGGAACAGTTCGGCCCCGCGCTGGAATGGCCGTGGACCAAGCTGATGGATGTGCCGGAATACACGCCGGAACTGGTTGATCTGATTGCAGGCCAGTCGGACGCGCAGTCGGGGCATATGTCGATCCGCGAATTGGAACGTCTGCGCGACGACAATCTGGTCGGCATGATGCGCGCGCTGAAAAAGACCGGCAGCGGGGCAGGGGCGGTGATCACAGCCCATGAGGCGCAGCTGACCCTGCCGGACGCGACCGATCTGCCGGTGACGGTGCACCGCGCCATTCCGCAAAGCTGGACCGACTACAACGGCCATATGAACGAGACACATTACGTCGAACTGGGGTCACAGGCGACCGACGGGTTCATGGCGTTGATCGGTGCGGATGCGGAGTATATCGCGGGCGGGCAAAGCTATTTCACGACGGAAAACACCGTGCGCTACCTCTCAGAGCTTCACGCCGGTGACGTGGTGCGCGTGACCACGCAGGTTTTGGTGGGTGAGGGCAAGAAGATGCAGTTGCTTCACCGGATCATGCGCGCAGATGGCACGCTCGCCGCGACGGTCAAAAGCTTTATGCTGCATGTGGATCTGGGCGCGCGGCGCAGTTCGTTGCCCGCAGAGGCGGTGGCCGAACGTCTGGCGCAGTACACGCAGGCGCATGCGGGCATGTCTGCCGAATGAAAGATCGGACCGGATCGCGATGGCGCGGTCCGGTCTGTGTGTCACGCAGGGGTCAGGCGGCCATCGCGCAACTCCAGCGCCTCCGGGGCAAGCGCTGCGCGAAATTCCGTGGAATGGCTGACCAGCAGGATCGCTTGCGGCAGGGATTGCAGGATCTCCAGCAGGCGCGCCTCGTTTCGGGTGTCGAGCGCGTTTGTCGGCTCGTCCAGCAGCAGCGCCTCTGGCTCCATCGCGAGAACCGTTGCCAATGTGACCAGACGCTTTTCGCCGCCGGACAATTTGTGGGTGATGCGGTCGCGCAGGTGGGCAAGGTCCAGATCGGCCAGCACTCGGTCGACGATGGCCAGCGCCTCGGCGCGGGATTTGCCCAGATTGAGCGGGCCAAAGGCCACATCCTCTGCCACCGTCGGGCAGAATAGCTGATCGTCGGCGTCTTGGAACACCAGCCCGATGCGGCGGCGCACCTCGAGGAAATCCGCCTCTTTGCGACGCGGGCTGCCGAAGGCGCGCACTTCACCGGATTGCGGCTGTTGCAGCCCCAGCGCGATGCGCAGCAGGGTGGATTTGCCCGCGCCATTCGGACCTGTGATCGACAAGCGCTGCCCCGCGTTCAACGACAGCGACGCGCCATCCAGCACCGGGGCCTGCCCGGCATAGGCAAAGCAAATGTCATTGAGGGCAAGCAGCGTCATGCATGGTCCAGTAGCAGAAGACCCACGCATAGCACGCAAATCGCGGCGGCGAACAGATGGTCACGTCGCGTCAGCGCAAAGTCCTGCAACAAAAGCATGCGCCCCGAGAAGCCGCGGCATTTCATCGCCTGCAACACCCGTTCTGAGCGTTCGATGGCCCGCACCATCATCATCCCCACAAGGTAGCCGAAGCTGCGATAGCTGTGCCAGTTCGTGCCGGGGCGAAACCCGCGCACGCGCATGGCAGCGCGCAGGCGCAGGTATTCCTCGCGCAGCACTTCGATGTAGCGGATGGTGAACATCAGCAACAACACCAGCGTCTCTGGGCAGCGCAGCCGGTGCAGGGCATGGCCAAGGGTGACCGGCTCCATCGAGCCGACCAGAACCATCAGCGACAGGATCACCGCATTGGCCGTCAGCGCGATTTCCACCGCCCGCCAAAGGCCCTGCCAGCTCGCGGGCAGCCCCCATAGGGTAAACATCACATCGCCGGGCATGGAGAACGGCATCAGCACCAGCATGAACACAATGAACCCGTCCATCATGGCCATGCGCCGCAACGTGCGCCCCACCGGCATACGGGAAACTCCCAGCAGGCCCAGTGCCACGCCAAAGGCCGCCAACAGCGCGGGAAGGCTGTGAAGTGCGACCACCACCACGGCAAAGACGCAAGCTAGCACAATGCGCAATCTGGGATCGAGCGGTGCAATCAGCCCGCTGTGGCGCGGGGTGGCCACATGGGACAGGGTCGCCTCGGCATTGCCCAGAACATGCGCCATCAGCCGTCCACCTTGCGCCGTGCGGCGATGTAGAAGCCCAGACCGAACAGGCCAAAGATATAGCCGATGCCGCCCAATATGGTTTGCAGATCGTTGCGCTCCTTATAGGCCGCGATTTCACGCCGCAGGGGACGGATTTCCGCGCGCACGGCCTCGGCCACGGCGCGGGTTTGCGCCTCGGTCAGCGGGGCCGCGTCGGCGGTTTGGAGGGGAGAGGCCGTTTGCACGGGCGTGACCGGGACCGGCTGCCCCAGAATGGCGGCGACCTCTTCGGCGGGCATGATCACCTCTGCCACATGGCCTGCGCCCAGATCGGCATAGAACCTGTGGGCGGTTGCCTCGGTGGGCCGGAAGGTGAAAAACCCGTCAGCGTCGGTCACGGTCTCGCCCAGAACGCGCCCGTCAGGGGTGGTAACGGCCACAGGGGTGTCGGCGGCCATGGTCCCGTTGGAAAAGCCCAGTTCGCCCTCGATCACGTCGCCAGAGGCAAAGACCCCGGCGATGACTTTATGGGCCAAGGCGGGCAGGGGCGCGCAAGACAGCAGGGCAATCAGAGCGATATGTTTCAAACGCTGACCTCGCGGGCGAAAAGCTCTGGCTTGACCTTGCGGCTGAGAAGCACGGCAAAGCCTGTCAGCGCCGCCTCGATCACCATGACGGGAATATGCGCCACAAAGACCAGACGCGCGGCGGGCAGGAATTCATCCCCCGACAGTGCCAGCGACAGCGCCACCATCGCGGTGGTCACCGCAATGGCACATGCCCCGCCAAGCGCGCCCCAGACCGCGCCCTGCACTGCTGTGCCCCGTCCGATCAGACGGCCAAACAGCAGCCCGACCAGAACGGCAGGCAAGGCAATGTTGACCGCGTTCACCCCCAGAACCGTCAGCCCGCCAAAGCCGAAGAACACCGTTTGCAGCAACAGCCCGACAAACAACGCCGGAAAGGCGGCCCAGCCCAGCAGCAGCCCCGCCAGCCCGTTCAGCACAAGATGCACAGAGGACGGACCAATCGGCACATGGATCAAAGAGGCCACAAAGAAAGATGCCGACAGAACCCCGGCTGTGGGAATGCGTTCCAGATCTAGGGCGCGCAGCCCCACGGCCACGCCACCTGCGGCGGCAAGTGCGCCCGCGATCACCACCGGATTGGACAGGGCTCCGTCGACGATGTGCATTCCGCGTTACTCCATGTCCCAGGCGCGGATCCAGATGACCGCATCCTGGCTTAGGTCTTTGCCCTCGTATTCGGTCTCTGGGCCCGATCCCAGCGCGGCAAAGCCCCAGTGACCGGCCTTCGGCACACCAAAGCTGAAATACCCGTTCGCATCAGAGATCGCCACGACAGATCCGCCGGGCATAGGCGACACGGTCGGCTGGGACGCAGCGGAACTGTCCATGTCCGGCTCGGCGGCCATGTATTCGATCTCGATCTCGGCACCGGCAACGGGCTGGCCTTGCGACAAAACCTGACCCGTAAAGGTGGAGCCCGCGATCACATTATAGGGTTTGTTCAACGGCAGGATCTCTGTCGGCAGGCCGACAGGCTGATCCCAATCGGTGGGTAGTTGGTTGCGGTTCAAAAAGGCCTTGGTGAACTGCTGGATGTAGATGTCTTCGGACGCCTCGTAGTAGGGCTGCGGCTCTGTCACCAGCACGTAGTCGCCGGACCGTTTCACCGGCACATGGCCCAGAAAAGCAGAGGCTTCGTTGTCCGCGCCTTGAAAGGTGATCGGCTCCAACCCCGGCAAAAGATCGGTCTTCTCGCCGTTGTGGATCATGTAGAACGCCTGCGGCAGGGCAAGCTCCATCACATGGCCGTTTTCAAACGGATGCCAAAACACCAGTTTGACCGGCACGTCGCCGGGCCGTTCGATCAGGGTGTCCGTCGTGTATTCCAGCAGGAAATGCGCCTGCGCAGTTGCGGGCAGGGCGGCGGCGAGCAGACCCGCCAAGGCAAAGTGTTTCACGTCCAAGTCCTTGTTCCGGCGTGCCATCCCCGGCACGCATGCGTGAACGACATCAGGGGACCTCAGACACATCCTGCCTGCAACGGCAGTCGTATCCGGCGCGCACCCCGACGCCAACGATACCCCCGTTTCCACAGGGGGCTATCCGGCAGGTCTCCTGACTTGCGGGTCGACGCATTTGGCTGGCCTTCCCGGGTGTGACCCAGTGGCATGTCAGCCGTGCTCGCCGCTTACAGTTGCGGGGGCAGTTGCCGCATTGGCCCAACGGGCCGCACGGCATTCCCTATTGCTTTCGGGGGTGAACCCGAAACCGGACATGCGACACCTTTGCCAGATGCGCGGCCTGTGGGTCAACAACAGATCAGCGATTTTGCCGCAGCGGCGCCGGTTTGGGATGCCAGTGGCGCTACGCTTTCGCAAGCGGTCATGACATGTTAGGCGGGGCCTCCTATGTACTAGGGCGGGGCCTAGGGCGGGGCCGCGCGGTTCCCTTGATGATTGGGCGCATCTGTCCGGGATGCACGAATGCGAATGGTTGCATTTGCCCCTGAATGCGAGGCAATACCGCCGCCATATTCAAGGATGACGGGTCAGATGACCAAGCACGCAGATCAAACCAAACCGATGTCGGCTAACATCCAACGCGCCGCTCGCCTCTCCGTCGCACCCATGATGGATTGGACCGATCGGCATTGCCGGTATTTTCATCGGCTGATGTCGCGCAACACGTTGTTGTACACCGAGATGGTGACCGCGCCTGCATTGGTGCGGGGGGGGGCGTTGCACCTGCTGGACTACAGCCCGCAGGAGCATCCCATCGCCTTGCAGCTTGGGGGGTCTGATCCGCAAGAGCTGGCGCAGGCGGCGCGTTTGGGGGCGCAGGCCGGTTATGACGAGATCAACCTGAACTGCGGCTGTCCGTCGGATCGGGTGCAGTCGGGGACTTTTGGTGCGATCCTGATGCAGCATCCGCAAACGGTGGTCGATTGCGTCACCGCGATGCAGGACGCCGTGGATGTCGAGGTGACCGTCAAATGCCGCATTGGCGTGGATGATCAAACGCCTGAGGATGTCTTGCCCGATTTCCTGTCCCGCCTGCAGGCAGTGGGTTGCCAGCGGGTGACGGTGCATGCGCGCAAGGCGTGGCTACAGGGACTGTCGCCCAAGGAAAACCGCGATATTCCACCGCTCGATTACGATCTGGTGCGGCGCATGAAGGCCGAATTCCCTGCCATGCATTTGTCGATCAACGGCGGGATCACCACGTTGGCGCAGACGCAAGCGTTTCTGGATGATGGATTGGATGGCGTCATGATCGGCCGTGCGGCCTATCACCAGCCATGGGATGTGCTGGGAGGGGCGGACAGCCTGTGGGGGGAGGCGCCCGCGCAAAGCCGCGCCGAGATCGTGGCTGGCATGCTGCCCTATATCTCGGATCATATTGCGCAGGGCGGACGTCTGCATCAGGTCACGCGGCATATGTTGGGCCTGTTCGCAGGCCAGCCTGGTGCGCGCAAATGGCGCCAGATCTTGTCGACGCAGGCCCAAGGGCCGGATGCGCGGATCGATGTGCTTGAGACCGCGCTGCAAGCGGTCCTGCAAGAGGCGGCGTAGTCGAATCAAATCCACGTGCAGATTGTTTTTTCGCACCCATGCGAAACAATCCTTGAGTAACCTTTGATATTGTCGCCGCTTTTGACGGCGCAATGGCGCTTGCACCGACGTCAGACAGAAAACACTGGTAGAATGTACAGTTTTAGGCAAAACTTTGACAACGTTGCCTTACTTTTGCCGTGGGTTACTATTCGGGGGACTGTTTAATGCTACTTTTGACTTTGCTGCCAATGATGCTGTTGGCTAGCATCGGGGACCTGTGGGACGGGTCCGATGATGACAACGACGACGATGACGGTCTGCCGGATCAGGGTCCTGATCTGGATATGCCCGACGTCGGAGATGACGTTATCGATGATGGCGGCGAGGATACGGTTGACGATGGTGATGTCGTCGACGAAAACCCGATCCCGGACTTGCCTGTTGAGGAAGAAGAGGACGCGCCGCTTCCGGGCGAACTGGTCTTTGGCACGGACGCCGACGATTTTGTCGAGCTGACCGATGGCTCAGACCGGTACAACGGTCTTGAAGGCGATGACATCATCAATGGCGCCTCTGGCGCCGACAGGCTGGATGGCAACATCGGCAATGACACGGTTGTGGCCGGGCCCGGTGATGACTTTGTCTATGGCGGCGAAGGCAACGATGAACTCTACGGCAACGGCGGCGACGATACGCTGCAAGGCAATGCCGGAAACGATGTGCTGTTTGGCAACCTTGGCGAAGACAAGCTGGTCGGCGGCGACGGCAACGATGCGCTGAGCGGTGGATCGAATGACGACAAACTGGTCGGGGATGCCGGTCAGGATACGCTGGACGGCGGTGACGGCAACGATGTGCTGAAAGCGGGCGAAGGCTCTGACCTGCTGCTGGGCGGGGCAGGTGACGACACGCTAGAGGCCGACGAAGGCAATGATACGCTGGACGGCGGGCTTGGCGCCGACGTGATGCTGGGCGGTGACGGATCGGATATGATCGACGGCGGCGACGGCAACGACACCATTGTCACAGGTGAAGGCAACGATACCGTGCTGGCAGGTGCTGGTGCGGACAGCGTAGAGGTCGCAGGCGGCACGAACATCGTCGACACGGGCGAGGGCGAGGATCTGGTCGTTATCACCGACGGCAACGGAGAGATCTTTACAGGCGCGGACAGCGACATCGTGGCCATCACCGGCAATGCCGAGGACCCGGATTCGGTGTCTTACGCGATCGATCTTGGCGCGGGCGATGACATCTTTGGCGGCATTGATGCAGCGGCAACCGTCGAAGGTGGCGAGGGCAACGACACGCTGGTTGGCGATGGCGAGCTGAACGGCGGGGCCGGCGACGACTTGCTGGGCGGCAGTGCCATCATGACCGGCGGCGAGGGTGTGGACACCTTTGTGGCCGACAGCTCGACCGAAAGCAGCATCACCGATTTTGTCAGCGGCGAGGATCTGATTGTCATTCAGGTCCCGGACGAGGATCTGGCAGCGGCGTCGACCACGATCACCGCGCAACCCGACGGCACCTTTGTGGTGCAGGCGGTTTTGGCCGATGACACCGTGATTGCCACCATCACCTCGGCGGCTTTGGTCGTGGACGCGGATGTGGCGCTGCAAGGGGTAAGCGGGACCTTTGCCTCGGCCTAATGTGCCAATGTCATGGTATCTAAACGCGTCGCAGGGTCTGCGGCGCGTTTTACGTTTGTGGTGGGGTGGTTCGGGCCGCGCGCCCGCCGCGGCGTTTGCGCAAGGCGGCACGGCGGTCGGGCAGGGCGTCCATAATGGCGCGCCGCGCCGCGCTGTCCATCTGCGACCATTCCGTGATCTCGGGCAGGCTGCGCAGACAGCCGGTGCAGATCTGTTCGCGCGGATGGATCACGCAGATCTTGATGCAGGGACTTTCGATCTCGTCACGTTTCCAGACATCGTCCATGGCTTATCCCCGCAGAAAGCGCAGCCGGTCCAGCACGCCTTGCAGAATGTAAGAGGCGGCCACGTGATCGATGACCTCGGCGCGGCGCGCGCGTGATGTGTCCGCCTCAAGCAGGGCACGTTCTGCGGCGACGGTCGACAGCCGTTCGTCCCAGAACCCGATGGGCAGATCGTGGCGCGGGGCAAGGTTGCGCGCAAAGGCGCGGGTCGATTGGCAACGCGGCCCTTCGGTGCCGTCCATGTTGCGTGGCAACCCCAGAACAATGCCGGTGACGGTCCGGTCGGCAATGATGGCGGCCAGCCGATCCGCGTCGAGGCTGAATTTCTTGCGTTTCACGGTCTCCAGCGGCGTGGCAACCCCGCGCAACCCGTCCGAGACCGCAACCCCGATGGTTTTTGTGCCCAGATCCAGCCCCATCAGCGCGCCACTCGGCGGCAGGGCTGCGGCAAACTCTTCGATGGTGTCGTAGATCATTCGGTCAATCCTGCCTGTCGGGCCGCCGCACGCAGCGTGTCCAATGCGTCTTCGTTTGTGGCAAAGACCTGCTGCGCCTCTGTCCAGATGGCACCGGCTTGGTCGGTATCGCCCAGAACCGCAAGCGAAGAAATCAGCCGCGCCCAATCCTGCGGGCTGCCGCCGGTGGTGGCCAGCCGGTTCGACAGTTGCGACACCATCCCGCGGATCATCTCCTCGCGGTCTTCCTCGGACAAGTCAGAGGCCGCTTCGATATCCTCGGCGGTGGGGCCGCGCGGCGCGGCGTCCAGAGGTGGCAGGCTGTAGCGGTGCTGGCCCGCCCTCATGGCCATCTCCTCGATCTGGGCGCGCAGCGGCGCGACCCATGGGTCGTCAGGGCTGCTGTCCGCCAGCAGCGTATCCCACATGCGAAAGCCGATGTCGGGCCGTCCGGTCTGTGCCATCATCAGCCCGCCGTAGAATCGCGCCACCCCATTGGTCGCATCAAGTCGCAGCGCCTGTTCAAGGGCCGCCTGCGCCTCGGGCGAGACATAGCCACCGGCGGCAAGAACCATCATATCGGCGAGATCGGCGTAATCCTTGGCGGTGGCATTGTCGCCCTTGAGGCGGACCACATTGTCCAATGCGGTATAGGCCGCCTTGTAATTGCCTAATGCGGCCTCGGACCGTGCCAGCAGAACCTGCCCCTGTAGATCGTCGGGGCGGTCCTGTGTTGCGCTGCGCAGCCGGTCCACAAGGGCGAGGTATTCCTCATCCGCAGTCACCTTCGGCGCGGCGGGCAGGTTTGCCTCTGCCTCCGCCTGCGATCCGCGATCCTGCAACACGCGCTGCGCGGTCGCCAGCCGGTCCTGCAAGGGCATATCGCGATAGCCCGGCGCGCCCAGACCCAAGTACAACCAGAACCCGCCGCCCAGAACCACGGCGGCAATCGCCCCCGCCATCGCATAGCTCGCGATGCGGGGCTGCGCACCGCCCCCATCCTGCGCGCGCACCTTTGCATCGGCGGCCAGCAAGCGGCGCGAAATCTCGACCCGCAGGCGCTCTGCCTCTTCGGGATCGATCTTTCCGCGCGCCGCATCCGCATCCACTTCGGACAATTGGTCGCGGTAGACCTGCAGATCAAAGGCCTCTGCCGGGCCGGTTTCGCGCTGTCCGGCCACCACGGCATAGCCCATGCCCGCTGCAACAACCACGGCCACAGCCCCTGTCAGGATCCAGAACAGCATAACGCCCCCATTTCATTCGTCCGTGTCGATCTAGTTATTCCCTCCGCCGCATGAAAGAGCAAATGCCCCCTCTGCCACCCCATGTCGCAACTGCGCGGCATTATGACGGTTGCATGTCGCCCCGTTGCCGGTTTGGGTGCGAAAAACGGCGAAACGTTTGCGGGAATCGAGACATGAAAAGATATTCGGCCTTTGCCATCGTCCGCGAAGCTTTGTTCAGCGACCACAAGGGGTGGGAACGCGCCTGGCGCAAGGCCCAGCCGAAATCACGCTATGACGTTGTGATCGTCGGCGCGGGGGGGCATGGCCTCGCCACCGCCTATTATCTGGGCAAGAACTTCGGCATCACCAATGTGGCGGTGATCGAAAAGGGCTGGCTGGGCGGCGGCAACACCGGGCGCAACACCACGATCATCCGCTCCAATTACCTGCAGGATGCATCGGCGGCGATCTACGAAAAGGCCCGTTCGCTGTATGAAACGATGAGCCAAGACCTCAACTATAACGTGATGTTCAGCCCGCGCGGCGTGATGATGCTGGCGCAGACCGAACATGAGGTGCGCGGCTACCAGCGCACGGCACATGCCAATGCGCTGCAAGGGGTCGAGACCCGCTTTATCACCCCCAAAGAGGTCAAGGAGATCGTCCCGATCATCAACCTCGACGGGCCGCGCTACCCGGTGTTGGGGGCGCTGTGGCAAGAACGTGCAGGCTCGGCCCGCCATGACGCGGTCGCATGGGGCTATGCGCGGGCGTGCTCGGCCATGGGGATGGACATCATCCAGCAATGCGAAGTCACCGGCGTGACCCGCGAAAACGGCCAAGTGACAGGCGTCGACACCACCAAAGGCCACATCGGCTGTAACAAGCTGGGCATCGTCGTGGCAGGCCATTCCGGCGAGCTGGCGCGCATGGCGGGCTTCCGTCTGCCGGTGGAAAGCGCCCCGCTGCAGGCGCTGGTGTCCGAGCCGATCAAACCGGTCATGGACTGCGTCGTCATGGCGAACACCGTGCACGGCTACATGTCCCAATCTGACAAGGGCGAAATGGTCATCGGCGGCGGCACGGACAGCTACAACGCCTTCACGCAGCGCGGCTCCTTCCACCATATCGAACACACGGTTGCCGCGCTGGTAGAGACCTTCCCAATGGTGTCGCGGCTGAAGATGCTGCGCCAATGGGGCGGCATCGTCGACATGACGGGCGACCGCTCGCCGATCCTGTCCAAAACGCCGGTGGACGGAATCTTTATCAACGCAGGCTGGGGCACAGGCGGCTTCAAGGCGATCCCCGGCTCGGGCTGGGGCTTTGCCGAATTGATGGCCACGGGCAAATCGCCACTGTGCGAAGAATTCGGCCTGAACCGTTTCGCCGAAGGCCGCTTCATCGACGAATCCGTCGCCGCCGGGGTGGCGCATTGATGGGCGGGAACCGACAGGCGCGATCTGACGTTCTCACACCAACGCACATCGCGTTCGGAGGAGAGATCAGATGGCCGAACCCACACATCACACCACAACCACCCACCGCGAAACACGCGGTAATTCCGGATTGGCATTCATCGTCGGCGTCCTTGTCGTCGTTGTCGCCGTCTTGGCATTCTTCATGTTCGGCGGCACCGTGGACACAGGGGCCGCAGGCAGTGACAGCGACATCAACGTCACCATTCAGGACGACGGCGGCGACACAGCGCCGGCAGACGATGCGCAAAACGCGCCGGTCGCAGACGCGCCCGCTGCCGACGAATAACACAGTTTCCGATACCACAGACCACGGACCCATGCGGGCCGGGATGCAGGCGCATTCCGGCCCGTTTGCCTGCGCAGATTGCCCCACAGCGGAGAGGCCCCAATGCTGATCTTCACCTGTCCCTATTGCGGCGTCGCCGCCGAAGAAACCGAGCTCACCGCAGGGGGCGAGGCGCATCTGACACGCTTCGGCCCCGGCTCATCGGACGACGACTTCGAAAGCTACCTCTTCACCCGCGAAAACCCCAAGGGCGTCCATTTCGAACGCTGGCGGCATGCAAACGGCTGCGGCAAGTGGTTTCACGCGGCGCGTTGCACCGTCACGCTAGAAGTCTTCGGCACCTATCCGGCGCAGACAACACAGCCGCCCGCCGACCTTCAGGACAAAATCAGCGAAAAACGTCCCGGCTGGCAATGGCGTGAGTTCGGAGCAGCCTCGTGATGCTTTTTCTTGGTCAAAATACCTACAGCGCAATCCTATCCACCATTCCGGGAGGCCAGTCATGAGCACCCGTCTTGCCAAGGGCGGTCGCCTGATCGACCGGACCAAGCAGATCGATTTCACCTTCAACGGCAAGCGGTTCAAAGGCCATCCGGGGGATACTCTGGCCTCGGCCTTGCTGGCGCAGGACCAGATTTTGATGGGGCGGTCGTTCAAATACCATCGCCCTCGCGGGGTTGTGGCCTCCGGCGTTGAGGAGCCCAATGCACTGGTGAACCTCGGCGAAGGTCACCGGCATGAACCCAACCAGCGTGCCACCACAACCGAACTGTTCCACGGTCTGACCGCCACCTCTCAGAACCACTGGCCGTCGCTGGACTATGACATCGGGGCGGTAAACGGGCTGTTCGGGCGGTTCCTGACCGCGGGTTTCTACTACAAGACTTTCATTCACCCGCGTCCGTTCTGGAAGCATATCTATGAACCCTTCATTCGCCAGTCTGCGGGGCTTGGCAAAGCGCCGGATCCGGAAACCCGCGACCCCGACCATTACGAACACTTCTACGCTTTTGTGGACGTGCTGGTCGTCGGCGGCGGTGTGGCAGGCTTGCATGCGGCGCGTCTTGCGGGCGAAGCGGGCAAACGCGTTCTGTTGATCGAACAGAATGCTGATTTCGGGGGGCGTGCTGTCGTTGATGGTGGGCAGATCGATGGCCAGTCTCCGGATGTTTGGGTCAAAGACACTCTCCAAGCCCTTGAAGCCATGGATAATGTGCGCATCCGTACACGGATGACCGGCGCGGGCGTCTATGACCACGGATATGTTCTGGGGTATGAGCGGTTGCGCGACCACGCGCCGATGTTGCCGGGGCCGCGCCACCGTTTGTGGCGCATACGTGCCGAACAGGTGATTACGGCAACCGGCGCCTTGGAGCGTCCGCTAAGCTTTGGCGGCAACGATGTGCCGGGTGTCATGCTGGCATCCGCTGTCCGGGATTATCTGGTGAACTACGGGGTCAGCCCCGGCGACCGGACCGTGGTGGTCACCAACAATGATGACGCTTACCGCACGGCCATCGCGCTGAAGGAGGCGGGGCTTGTGGTTCCCGCGATTATCGACGCGCGCAAGGACGGTGGTGGCCCCTTGATGAAACAGGCACAAGCGCTTGGGATCCGGGTGGAAACTGGGCGCGGCATCGCCAAGGTCTTTGGCGGCAAACGGGTCACCGGCGTTGCGATCTGTCCGCAAAACGGCGAGGGCGCCGTGCTGGAGGAGATCGACTGCGACGCGGTTGCCATGTCCGGCGGCTGGTCGCCGGTGGTGCACCTGTGGTCCCACAACGGCGGCAAGCTGGTCTGGGACGACGCGCAGGCTTTCTTCCGTCCTGATCCAGAGCGCGCGCCGACCAATCATAACGGTCAACCGTTTGTCACCACGGCAGGCGCGGCATCGGGCTGCCTGCGCCTGAACGATGCCCTGCAAAATGCTGATCGCGCAGTGAAAACCCTGTATCCAGATGGGGTGAAAACGGCTGCGCCGACTGCAAGCGACAGCGACGAGGCCCCGATTGAACCGGTGTGGCTGATGCCTGCGGGGGCGCATTATGGTCTGCGTCAGAAAGCTTGGCTGGACTACCAAAACGACGTCAAGGTCTCGGACGTGCAGCTTGCCGCCCATGAGGGCTACGAGAGCGTGGAACACACCAAGCGCTACACCACGCTCGGGATGGCAACGGATCAGGGGAAGCTGAGCAATATCAACGGTCTGGCGATCCTGTCGGGCGCGCTTGGGGCAGAGATCCCGCAGGTCGGCACGACCACGTTCCGCCCCCCGTATTCAACGATCTCGATGGGTGCGATCACGGGCGACGCGCGTGGCGAGTTGTTCCATCCGGTACGGCGCACGCCGATACAGGATTGGCACGAAGCCAACGGTGCGGACTTTGAACCCGTCGGCGATTGGCGCAGGCCCTACACCTTCCTACAGCCCGGCGAGACACGCGAAACCGCTGTCATCCGCGAGATCAATGCCACTCGGCAAGGCGTTGGAATCCTTGATGCATCCACGCTTGGCAAGATCATCGTCAAAGGGCCGGATGCGGGCCGTTTCCTCGACATGCTGTACACCAACATGATGAGCACGCTGAAGGTCGGCAAATGCCGCTATGGCCTGATGTGTTCGGAAAACGGATTCTTGTCAGACGACGGTGTGGTCGCCCGCATCGATGAACACACCTTTCTGTGTCACACCACCACCGGAGGCGCCGACCGCATCCATGCCCATATGGAGGAATGGCTGCAGACGGAATGGTGGGACTGGAAGGTCTACACCGCCAATGTGACAGAGCAATATGCGCAGATCGCGGTCGTCGGCCCCAAAGCCCGTGAGGTTCTGGAAACGCTGGGCGGGATGGATGTCTCGAAAGAGGGGCTGGCCTTTATGGAATGGAAGGACGGCCAGCTTGGCGGTTTCCCGGTCCGGGCCTATCGCATCTCTTTCTCTGGCGAGTTGAGCTATGAGATCGCCGTGCCTGCCTCGCAGGGGCGGGCCCTGTGGGATGCCTTGCTTGAGGCCGGTGCCGTACACGGCATTACGCCATATGGCACAGAGGCGCTGCACGTGATGCGCGCGGAAAAGGGCTTTATCATGATCGGGGACGAAACCGACGGTACGGTTATTCCGCAGGACCTCGGGCTGCATTGGGCCATCTCGAAGAAGAAGGACGACTATATCGGCAAACGGGCACAGGCCCGCAGCCATATGACCGATCCTGAACGGTGGCAGCTTGTCGGGCTGGAGACGTTGGATGGCTCCGTGTTGCCGGACGGCGCATATGCGGCGGCCAAAGGCAAAAATGCCAACGGGCAGCGCAACACCCAAGGTCGCGTGACCTCGACCTATTATTCCCCGACGTTGGATCGCGGCATCGCCATGGGTTTGGTGCTGCACGGCCCCGACCGTATGGGCGAAGTGATCACGTTCACCAAGGACGACGGCGAAACGGAAGTGGCGGCAAAAATTGTCAGCCCCGTCTTCTATGACCCCGAAGGAGAAAAGCAGAATGTCTGATCTGGCCGGTTTCTCGGGTCTGGTATCCATCCGCGACGTGGGCGCACAGGGCATGCTGACCCTGCGCGGTGACCTGAACGATCCGCAATTTACCGAGGCTGTGACACAGGTTTGCGGCTTGGCACTGCCCCCGCTCAGGGGCGTTGTAACCTCTGGTGATCGCAGCCTGTTGTGGATGTCGCCGGACGAATTGGCGCTGCTGCTGCCCAAGGCTCAGGCCCCTGATATGGTCGCCAAGCTGGCGGACGCCACCGCAGGATTGCATGCGATGGTTGTGGATGTGTCGGATGCACGGGCGCATTTCGAGATCGAAGGCCGCGTTGTGCGCGAAACCATTGCCAAGCTCGCGCCGGTCGATATGCATGCCGACAGCTTTGCCACTGACACGCTGCGCCGGACGCGCTTCGGGCAGGTGGCGGCGGGGTTCTGGATGCCGGATGCGCGCCGCGCGCGTATTTTCTGTTTCCGGTCGGTGCGCGACTACATGGCAAACCTGCTGATGGCCGCGGCGGACGAACACAGTGAAGTGAGCTACTTCCAGAAGTAGCCCGCCTTGTCTTTGCGCCCCGCTTGGCCGACACTGGACGCTCGGCCAAGCGCGGGAAGGAATGCGAATGAAACCGATACGGCGCCTTTTGGCCATGGCCGCAGGCGTGGTCCTGACGGTGAGCTTGGCGCATGCGGATGACAAAGATGTGGTGGGCTACCAATGCGTTATGCGCGGGGCAGGGACCTACGACTGGATTCAGCCTGTCATCTTCGTCGCCCATAACCGCACTGACGATCTGATCGTCGTGTCCGACGCCATGATCCTTGCCATGAATGACGGCCAGCCTGCTGTGGCGCAGATCGATACGGAAAACGCCCGCCGCATCACCTTTACCTGGGAGGTGGAGACCCGCCTGCGCGTCAGCCCCGTCACGCTGCGATTTCGGGGAACCTACGTCAAAAGCAACGGGGTCTTTTCCGTTGTGGCACAGCCGCGCGGCTTTGATACGACGCTCACCCGCAGTGGGGAATGCACGCTTGGCCGTCTGGGGATGTAGGATCAGCACGCTTTGCCGCGGAATATCTTCCGAGGTGGCTTGACCTTAGGCCGCTGGCGGAACAGGTAAGGTGGTGAGATTTCACAAACAGGAGAGGATGGCCCAATGGCATTCGAACTTCCCGATCTTCCTTACGCGCACGACGCGCTGGCATCTTCCGGCATGAGCCAGGAGACGATGGAATATCACCACGATATCCACCACAAGGCCTATGTCGACAACGGCAACAAGCTGATCGAAGGCACCGAATGGGCTGGCAAGTCGGTCGAAGAGATCATCAAAGGCACCTATGATGCGAACGCTGTCGCACAGTCGGGTATCTTCAACAACGCGTCGCAGCACTGGAACCACACCCAGTTCTGGGAAATGATGGGCCCCGACGGCAAGACCATGCCGACCGAGCTGGAAGCGGCGATCAAGGAATCCTTCGGCACCGTCGAAAAATTCAAGGACGACTTCGCCGCTGCAGGCGCGGGTCAGTTCGGCTCTGGCTGGGCGTGGCTGGTCAAGGACACCGACGGCGGCCTGAAAGTCACCAAAACCGAAAACGGCGTGAACCCGCTGTGCTTCGGCCAGACCGCTCTGCTGGGCTGCGATGTGTGGGAGCACTCCTACTACATCGATTTCCGCAACAAGCGTCCGGCCTACCTGAAAAACTTCCTCGACAATCTGGTGAACTGGGAAAACGTGGCGTCGCGCCTGTAATCCCCACCGATTGTGGACTGATCCCGAGGGGGCGCGGCATCGGCTGCGCCCCTTTTTTCATGCGCTGCATTTGCAAAATCCCATGGTTGCATTGCGCGCCAGTGGGCAAGTGCCTAGCGTCACGCGACCCGCATGAGAAGGCCCGCAACATGAGCTCGACGACCCAAGGTGTTCTGGCGATGATCGGCGCCTGCACGATTTGGGGTCTGTCCCCGATGTATTATAAATTGCTGTCGGATGTGCCCCCGTTCGAGCTGCTGGCCCATCGCACGATCTGGTCGCTTCTGGTGTTTGCGGCTGTTCTGGGCCTGCAGCGCCGTTTGGGGCGGCTGCGCGCGGCACTGGGGGACGGGCGATCGTTCATCGTGGTCACGATTGCGGCGGTTATGATTTCGACCAACTGGTTCTTGTTCATTTTCTCGGTGCAGGCCGGCATCGTGACGCAAAGCTCGCTTGGCTACTACATGTTCCCGCTGGTGGCGGTGCTGCTTGGGACAGTGGTGTTGAAGGAACGGCTGAGCTTCTGGCAATGGGCGGCGGTGGCATTGGCAGGCGTTGCGGTCGCGCAAATGGCTGTGCGGCTCGGGGTGGTGCCGTGGATATCCTTGGCACTGGCAGGCACGTTTGGTGTTTACGGATTGGTGAAAAAGCGGCTGGCGATCGGCCCGATCGTGTCTGTCACTGCTGAGGTGGTTGTGCTTGCGCCGGTGGCCGGAGCTTGGTTGATCTATACGCACAGCACGGGGCAGGGCGTGTTCGGCACGGATTGGGGCACTTCCGGGCTACTGGCCTTATCCGGGGCCTTGACTGCGCTGCCGCTCATGCTGTTCACGGCGGCGGCACAGCGCATCAGCCTAACCAGCGTTGGTTTGATCCAGTACCTCAATCCAACGCTGCAGTTTTTCTGCGCTGTGGTGATTTTCCGAGAGGCTTTGGAGCCTGCACAGCTCGTGGCCTTTGCCCTGATCTGGAGCGCGCTGGGGCTGTATTCAGGGCAGGCGGTCGTTCAGGACAGGGCGCGCCGTAAATGCGCCATAGCCTCTGTTGCGGATGCCCCGCTGTGAACGAAATCCAGCAGGCTGGCGTCGGCAAACCCGTGGTCCACGACATGGGACAGCAGCCCTTTTAACGGTCCCCAATAGCCCGCGACATCCAGCAGGATGATCGGCTTGTCATGCAGTCCAAGCTGGCGCCATGTCAGCACTTCGAAAAACTCGTCAAGACTGCCGGGTCCGCCGGGCATCACCACCACGGCGTCCGCGTTCATTAACATGACCTTTTTCCGTTCGTGCATGGTTTCGGTCACAATAAAGCGTGTGAGATCCGTTTTTCCGACCTCCATTTGCATAAGATGCGTCGGGATCACGCCAAACGTGTCCCCGCCTGCTGCCTGTGACGCGCGCGCAACCGTGCCCATCAGGCCCACATCCCCGGCACCATAAACCAATCGCCATCCCTTGTGGGCGATGGCTGTGCCCAAGGCGGTGGCTTCTTCGGCGAACTCCTGGCGGTCTCCGCTGTGCGATCCGCAGTAGACACAGATGGATTTGACGGACATGAGGGCACTTTCTGTTGCAATTTCTGCTTTCTTTTGACGCTTATACGCCTGTGGGATAAGCTCGCTCAACCGTTGCGATGACGCAGGCTGGGGGGCCTGCCGCAACCTGTCCAAACGACTGCCCGATAAAGGACGGAAATGAGCAAAGCTTTGATGAATAGCGCAATCGGCGGGGTGGCCGTTGCAGGCGCGGTTGGCGTGGCCATTGCCACGGGCGTGCTGACATGGCCCGCAGACGAGCCGCAGGAAGCGGCAAGCGTCGCGGTTGTGCCCGATACTGTGCCGTCAGCGCCTTCGGAAGACACCACCGGTTCTGACAGTGTCGCAGTTCAGCCCGAAATCGTGCCGGATGCGCCGGTTTTGGCAATGCGTTTGATGCCCGGCAGTAGTGTGATGGTAACCGGAACCAGTGCGCCGGGTGATCTGGTCGAGGTGCTGTTCAACGGCGCACCCGTGGCCGAGGTCGAAACCGAAGGGGACGGCAGCTACGCCACTTTGATCGATCTGCCTGAGGCCGCGCCGATGCAGCTGGTGCGCGCGCGCGCCACAGGGCAGGACGGCGTTCCCCGTTTGTCGCAGACAGAGCTGATCATTCCCGCCTCGGATGGGGGGAGTGTCGATCTGGCGAGCGTGTCCCCTGACACGCCAAATGTTCCACAGGCCTCCCCGGACGATCAAGTGCCGAATTTGCAGGCGGACAGCAGCGTTGCGCGCACTTCTGCCTCCGCGGTTTCGGTTCCCGCCCAAGAGGACTCCGCCGCCCCGGTGCCCAAGCCACAAGTGGGCGACGGAATGGAGACGCCGGATGCCCCGGCAACCCAAAACGCCCCGTCTGAGACGGTCGGGACAAGCGCGGCGCCGGATGTCGTGCAGGCCTTGGCAGCCCCGGCAGAACCGGACGCCGACACTGCTTTGCCAACCACCGAGACGGCCAATCAGCCAGCCGCGCCGCGTATCTTGGTCGCGGGTCCTGAAGGTGTCGAAGCGCTTGATAAGGCGCCGCTTTCGCCCAGCGGTGTCGCGCTCGACAGCATCAGTTACGACAGTGACGGGGATGTGATCCTTGCAGGGCGCGGACAGGACGAGGCCTTTGTTCGGGTCTACCTGAACAATGAGGCGCTTGTGACCTCGCCAATTGCGGGGGATGGTGCATGGGATGTGGCGCTGCCAGACGTGGATACGGGCACCTACACCTTGCGGGTGGATCAGGTGGATGCCGAGGGCACCGTGATCGCCCGCGTCGAAAGCCCCTTCCTGCGTGAAGATCCCGCTCTGTTAGAGGAACTTTCCGCCAACGGTGGCCCGGTGACAGAGATCACAGTGCAACCGGGGCATTCGCTGTGGGCGATTTCCGAGGATCGTTACGGCAACGGTATTGAATACGTGAAGATTTTCGATGCCAACCGTGAACGAATCCGCGATCCTGACCTGATCTATCCCGGCCAGATTTTCGATCTGCCGGACGGGCTGCCCGATCCGTGATGCGGTGGGGTGGTTTGCACCCCGATCTTGCCCTAGATACCGGTTGAACGGTGCAGGAACTGCCCGAATTTATACGACGTGTTGCCAAAGGCGGCAGCCAGCCACGCGGACATGTGTTCGATGTTCGCCAGCCAGGAGCCCGGATGCCCCCCGAGACCTCGACCGAAGAAATTGCACGTGCGGAACGGGCCTCTGGCCTGCGAACCATCAAACGGATTGCCCCCTATTTGTGGCCCGAGGGGCCAAAGCATGCCTGGGTGCGTCGCCGTGTCGTGATTGCCCTGACCCTGCTGATTGCGGCCAAGGTGATCGCGGCCTTTACCCCAATTTTGTACAAGCAGGCGGTGGACAGTCTGGGGGGCGAGGTGCCGACACTGGCCATCGGTGCGATTGGTCTAACGCTGGCCTATGGCATCAGCCGGATCATGACCGTGGGTTTCCAACAGTTGCGGGACGCGATCTTTGCCAAGGTCGGGCAGCGCGCGCTTCGAGCATTGGCGCTTGAGACCTTTGAACACATCCACCGGCTGTCGATGCGCTATCACATCACGCGTAAGACCGGCGGTCTGAGCCGGATCATCGAGCGCGGTGTGAAGGGCGTCGAATTCCTGCTGCGGTTCTTGCTGTTTTCCATCGGTCCGCTGATGCTGGAGCTGGTTCTGGTGGGAATCGCGCTTGCGTGGATGTTGGGGCTGTCCTACCTGTTGGTCGTGGCATTGGTGGTGGCATTCTACGTGGGCTTTACGCTGAAGGTCACGGAATGGCGGGTCAAATTGCGGCGCGAGATGAACGCACAGGACACCGACGCCAATCAGAAAGCGATCGATTCCCTGCTGAACTATGAGACCGTCAAATATTTCGGCGCCGAGGCGCGCGAAGCAGCGCGCTATGATCGCGCGATGGAGGGGTATCAGGCGGCTGCGATCAAGACGGCGACCTCGCTTGCGTTTTTGAACTTTGGCCAGTCCTTGGTGATCACCGGCGGGTTGGTCACCGTGATGGTCATGGCGGCTGCAGGCGTACAGAACGGTACGCTTTCCGTGGGCGATTTTGTCATGGTCAACGCCTACATGATCCAGATCACTGCACCGTTGAACTTTCTCGGGACGGTGTACCGCGAAATACGGCAGGCTCTGGTGGATATGGGCGAGATGTTCGACCTTCTTGAACAGCCCGCAGATGTGTCTGACAAACCGGGCGCGCCGGATTTGGCCGTACAGGGCGGTACGGTTGAGCTGCAGCAAGTGGCCTTTGGCTATGACCCCGCGCGCCCGATCCTGAAAGGGGTGAATATCACCGTGAACGCAGGCGAAAGCGTGGCTTTGGTCGGGCCGTCAGGGTCGGGGAAATCGACCATCGGGCGATTGTTGTTCCGCTTTTACGACGTCAACGGCGGCGCGCTGAAGATCGACGGTCAGGACATTCGCGATGTCACGCAGGACAGTCTGCACAAGGCCATTGGTGTTGTGCCGCAGGACACCGTGCTGTTCAACGATACGATCCGCTACAACATCGCCTACGGTCGCGAAAATGCGACCGAAGCTGAAATCCTCGCCGCTGCCCAAGCCGCGCAGATTGACGGGTTCATCCAGTCGCTGCCCGAAGGATACGACACGCAGGTCGGGGAACGCGGGCTGAAGCTGTCAGGTGGCGAGAAACAGCGGGTCGGGATTGCCCGTACCCTGCTGAAGGATCCGCCGATCCTCTTGCTGGACGAGGCGACCTCGGCGCTTGATACGGAAACGGAAAGCTCGATCCAGACGGCGTTGAAGCGGGCGGGCGAGGGGCGCACCGTGCTGACCATCGCGCACCGGCTGTCCACCGTGGCTGATGCCGACCGTATCGTGGTCCTTGAAGACGGCCAAGTGGTCGAGGAGGGCACGCATGACGATCTGCTGGCCCGTGGCGGACGCTATGCGACCCTTTGGCATCGCCAGCAGATTGACGAACCCGCCGCGCAAAGCGCCTGACCCCTAGATCCGGTTCAACGTCCTTTGGATCTCGGCCACAAGCTGGCCCAGATCCTCGCCGTCGGTCAGGGCGTGGTGTACCTGGATGTTCAGCGCCATGTCATGGCCGTAGGCTGTCTCGACAATCTTGCCCCAGGAGATGCGGGGGATGCATTCGTCAGCGTGCGGCACCGCGTGATCCAGCCCGGTGAAATCCAGCCACGGCAGGCAGGACAGATAGGCCACCGCATCCGTCGTTTCCGCATGCTCGCGAATGTCCGTGGCTGCGCGCACAGTGGCAATAGTCGCCTCGGTGGCGTGTCGAAAGGCGTCAAACGACTTGGCCACCGGCTGAAAGCTGAAAGCAAACCCACCCGTATCGCGCGGTACGGTAAAGGACAGGCCAATCGCATGGTGGCGGATCACGTCGCCATTGGCGCGAAACCGCAGCTTCATGGCGGGCACGGCATTGATGCCGGTGCCGATGGCATAAAGGCAGCCGATATAGGGGGATACCCCATCAGCGCGGCGCCTGCGCATCAGGTGCGAGACGTCGACACGGGTGGTTATGGCGTAATGCGGGCGGCTGTAGCGGCGAAACCAGCGATAGGTGTCCGCGCGCTCCCACGTCTCAAGATCCACGCGGGTTTCGCTGGGCGGCAAAAGGGGGTCGTTCACGGTGTTACACCTGTCTGAGTGGTCGTCAGGATACTCCAGACTGGTCCACAGCGTCCAATGGGTTTGACCGGTCAACCGGCACTGAATTATGCATCAAATGTGTTTGCCACTGCAGATTTCTGTGTATTCGCGCAGGGGGCTGCGCGCTGGTGCAGAGGTGATCTGCGGTCTTAATCTTTTGCTCGCGCTGCGAATGCAATATGTAGGGGCCAACCAAGGAGAGCATTCATGACGCGGCCCATTGTCGGCATCATCGGAAATACGCATCTGTTGAATGATCAATACCCGGCCCATGCCGGTGGGATCATGAACTCGGAGGCGATTGCCAGCGTGTCCAAATGTCTGCCGCTGCTCATCCCCGCCGACCCGCGCCTTGTCACCGTCGAGGAGCTGCTGGAGACCTGCGACGGTTTCCTGCTGACGGGGGGACGCCCCAACATCCACCCCGAAGAATATGGCGAGGATTACACCGACGCGCATGGCGATATGGACCGTGCCCGCGATGCGATTACCCTGCCGCTGGTGCGCGCCTGTGTCGAACGGGGGCAGCCGTTTCTGGGCATCTGTCGTGGTTTCCAAGAGGTGAATGTCGCCATGGGCGGCAGTCTTTACCCTGAAATCCGCGATCTGCCCGGTCGGATGAACCACCGCATGCCCCCTGACGGCACCATCGAAGAGAAATTCGCGCTGCGCCATGCGGTCACGCTGACAGAGGGTGGGCGCTTCCATCGTCTGTTCGGCGCGACAGAGGTGATGACCAACACTTTGCACGGGCAGGGGGTGAAACGCCCCGGTCAGCGCATCGTGATCGAAGGCCACGCGCCCGATGGCACGCCAGAGGCGATCTATGTCGAGGGGGCTGCGGGCTTTACCATGGCGGTGCAATGGCACCCGGAATGGGATGCGGCCAACGATCCTGTGTCGCGCCCGCTGTTCACCGCCTTTGGCGCGGCGGTGGCCGAGTGGTCCAAGACCAAAACCGCAGGGCATTTCCGCGCCAGCGCGTGAGAGCCGCGTCAGTTCGGCAATGCATACGCCATAGCGCCTGACCCAAGGGAACCATTTGCCGTCTGATTTGGTTCAGGCCTTATGGAAAATCAGCCGCGCCCGCGACAGGCCCCCGAAGACAACTTTGACCCTCAGGAAAGCGATGCTGTCCGGGAGCCAAAGGAAGAAACCTCTGTGACCAAGGCGTCGCGCCTGTCCGCGCGCCTGATCTACGAAGTCATCCGCCGCGACGGGCGCGAGGAACTGGCGCGTCCCAATGTGTCGCTGATCTGGTCGGGGTTGGCGGCGGGCGTATTGATCAGCCTGTCGGTCATCGCCCAAGCGGTGCTGAAGGCACACTTGCCAGAGGCCGAATGGACCATTCTGGTCGAGGCGCTGGGCTATTCGCTGGGCTTTATGGTTGTGATCTTTGGCCGGATGCAGCTGTTTACCGAAAACACCATCACCACGGTACTGCCTGTGGTCGCGGATCAGTCGTTGACGTGTTTTCTGAAAATGCTGCGACTCTGGACCATTGTTCTGCTGGCCAATGTGGCGGGCACAATCATCGCAAGTGGCTTTTTGTACCTGCCACATATCATCCCCGGCGAAATGACAGAAACGCTGATGGCTGTGGCGCGTCACGCCACCGAAGGCTCTGCAGTGGTGAACTTCTACCGCGCCATTCCCGCAGGGATCATTATTGCGTCCGTTGTCTGGATCATTCCCGCAGCACAAAACAGCGCGTTCTGGGTGATCCTCGCGCTGACTTGGCTGATGGCGGCGGCGGGATTTGCCCATGTGATTGCCGGTTCGGTCGAGGCAAGCCTGCTGGTCTGGCACGGCGAAATCACCATTGCCGACGCGATTATGCGGTTCTTTCTGCCGGTTCTTGCGGGCAATGTGGCCGGTGGCACCGCCGTCTTTACGCTGCTGGTCTGGGGGCAGGTGAAAAACGAGGTGGTCAAGGAATAGCCACCTCGCCCGCAGGGTCAGGCCGCCTTGCGGGCGGCCAGTTTGCGCTGATGCAGCAGCATCTGCGCCTCGTGCCGTTTGAGGCAGGGGCGTGCGGTTGACCCGAACAGCGCCGGATCCAGACGCAGCATCGGCAGCGCCTCGAACAGGGCGGCACGTTGCACTGTGTCCAGCGCGGCGAGCGCCTGCGGCCCGACAAAGAAGCTTTCGGTGTCCACGCCCTCGGCGGTGATCACATGGTGGCGGTCAAAGGCGAGATGGATGTAGGTGACCTCGCGGCCTTCAATCTGGGTCACACCTTCGGCGCCTTGTAGATGCGTGGCGGCGGCAAAGACCTCTGGCGCGCCATACATCAGTTCGGCGTCATAGCCTTCGATCAGAATACGGTGCTGGGGAGAGACCACAAGCGGGCGCGGATCGGCCAGATCGGGGTCCGTAGGCAGCGTATGCGGTGCAATGTGGATCGGCGCGGATTTGCCCCGTGCCAACCGACGGCTCGCACCTTTCCAGCGCAGCGGTTGCGCGCCACTGTCGCGGGTCATCACCAGATCACCGGCGGCCAGCTCGTCAATCACGCGATAGCCCGTTGGAGTCAGAATGCGCGTGCCGGGAGTGAAACAGATCACCGCATCGATATTGCTAAAGCTGACCAGCGTACCGTCCAGCATGCGAATCGTGCCGGTCATCTCGCCCTCGGGCGTCGTGTTGAACCGCAGCGTCGTGCGATCCCCCAACCCGTTGAGATCCAGCGTATCGCCGCCGGTCTGCGCGGTGGTCGACCCTTCGATGAAAATACCGTCAGAGCCCGCCTCGCCCAGATCGGTCAGGGTGATGGTGTCATCGCCATCGCCCGCATTGATCGTGTCGCCCTGTGCGGCAAAGATCAGGTCGTTGCCCGCCCCGCCAAGGATGCTGTCGGCACCAAGCCCGCCGGAGAGTTCATCATTGGCGTTACCGCCATCCAGCGTATCCGCGCCGTCACCGCCCAGCAGGGTGTCGTTGCCGCTGTCACCGCGCAGGGAGTCGTCGCCTGCGCCGCCTTCGACATAATCGTTGCCGTTGCCACCGATGACGGTGTCGTTGCCGTCGCCTGCGAATACGCGGTCCCAACCATTTCCGGCAAGGATGCTGTCGTTGCCGGTCCCTGCTACGATGCTGTCAGAGCCGCCGCCTGCGTTGATCGTGTCATCGCCTGCACCGCCCAGCAGCGTATCGCGACCGGCACCACCATTAAGGCTGTCGTTGCCATCGCCGCCGTCGATCTGGTCGTTGCCCGACCCGCCGATCAGCGTGTCATCTCCGCTCAGACCGGCGATGGTGTCGTTGCCCAGCCCGCCGTCGATATAGTTGGAATTCACACCTTCGGCGTCGGTGGTCATCCCGTCATAGCCGGTCAGGTTGTCGGCGAAATCCGACCCGATCAGCCCGTCAATGCCACCGCCACTGCTATCGCCCGCCGCGTCACCACCAGAAAACGTGTTGGTCGACAGATCGACCGTCACACCCGATGCGCTGTCGGCGTAGGTGATGTAGTCCATCCCTTCGCCGCCGGTGAAAGTATCCGCGCCCTCGCCACCGACAAAGGTATCGCTGCCGCTGCCGCCGAACAGCTCGTTCGCGCCCGCACCGCCGGTCAGCAGGTCATTGCCCGCATCGCCCGACAGTGTGTCATTGCCGGTGCCGCCGTCCAGCGTGTCCGCGCCATCCCCACCCAACAGGGAATCGTTGCCCGCATCGCCCGACAGACTGTCCGCCCCGGTGCCACCGTCAAGCGTGTCGTCGCCGGCCTCGCCAAACAGGGTGTCGTTGCCCGCACCACCCGACAGAACGTCATTGCCCGTGGCGATGGGGATCGCCTCGAACTGCACGTCCGAGACCCAGATACCTTGGGTGTTGCCCTGAAGGTTGCCGTAGATGATCTCGATCGAGGCGACGGGCCCCGCGATTTCATACAGAACCGACCCGCCCGCGTCATTGGTGCTCTCGGACAGCTCATTGGCAACGACCGTGTTGCCGTTGACCGTATCCCCCGCACCGCCCAGCGTGATGGTCACCGGAACAGGATTGCCGTCCGCATCATAGGCGTTCACCGTGACTTCGTCGGTGTGGTTGTTCGCGCCCCAGTCGATGTCATTAATGCGGAAGGTGACGTTTTGCACCTCGTCCTCGACGCTGGACCCGGCAGAGGCCGCGAAATCCATCGTTGTGCGCGATGTCAGCCCGTCGCCTTGGCCAAACAGGAACAGTGACGATGTGTTGTCAAAGGTCTCGCCGGGGGCGCTGTACTGCTGCAGGGAATCGTCGACCTCGAAGGTCGGGGTGTTGTTGCCCAGACTCTCGAAACCGAGCGTGACATCGATGTCGCCGGTGTCCTGAACGGCCCCGTCGGCAATGGCGGTGCCGGTCGGGCCAAACCCCGTCCAGTTCAGATCGGCAGAGGTGCCCGCAGGCTCATAGGGGCCGTAATCCCCATAGATCAGATCATTGCCATTCCCGCCGTCGACGGTGTCATCGCCATTGCCGGCGGCGACCGTGTCATTGCCATCACCAGCCTCGATCACGTCATCAACCGTGCCGATGGTGTCATCGACGCTTTCGCCGTGGATGTCGGTGAACGAGGCGTCGATCAAGTCGTCGCCACTTGTGCCTTCGATCACGCCGTTGGAATAATCCCGAAACGAAAAGGCAATATCCCCGGCGGCGGCGTCGGGATTGCTGTCATATTGTTGGACGGTATAGGTCCGGCCTGCCACCAGCGGCTGTTCCGACAGGGTGTAGAGCCCGCTGGCCCCACCGCCCTCGATCTGAAGCTGAGCGACTTGGAAGCTTTGTCCTGTGACGCTGTCGGTGACCGTCCAGACCGCTTCGGCGTCGGTGTTGACGTTTGTCGAGGTGCCCGACGGTGTGGTGAACGTCCCCGTCGCGGTTTCACCACCGGCGCTATCGTCATCCAGCGTGTAGCCCTGAATGCCGGTCTCGTTATCGACAATCGTGCCGGTAGAATCGTAGTCCGACGGTCCTGTCCAGACAAAGGTGGTGCCTGTGCCGGTGGGGATCAACCCGCTTGGGTTGGTGTTGTAAAAATCTACAAGATACGTGGCCATACTGAGCCGCCCTGACAAGTGTCCATGACCGGCCGTTCTGGCCGTATCGGTCAAAGCTAGGGGGCATCGGGGGCTTTGGTTTGGTGGGAATTGGGCGCTTTAGCGAAGTGTTAAGCTTAAAGGGATGCTTGACCGCGCAATTATGGCGGCGCCTGCCAGATGCCGATAGCCTTGCAAATAGGGGCTGCGGGCCGATTTTCGCCTTTGGGCCTTATGGGCATGCGGCACTGTGCTGCCATGTTTCCGCCCAAAATACAAAGCACCCGCCATGAAATCAATCATGGCGGGTGCCCAATTTAGATAGACCGCTTGTGGTTTAGATGACGAAGTCGACCGCCTTGTTCAGAGGCAGGCTGCGGTAGCGTTCGCCGCGCAGGTCGAACAGGGCATTGGCGAGCGCAGGGGCTGCGGGTGGTGTGCCGATCTCTCCCACACCGCCAAGGTGTTCCTGCACCTCCAAGACACGTACCTCGACCTGTGGCATCTGGTTCATGCGCAGCGGCTCGTAATCGGGGAAGTTCACCTGCTGCACCGCCCCACCGTCAAAGGTGATCTCTTCGCCCATGGCCGCCGACAGCCCGTAGACCATCGCCCCCGTCAGCTGGGCGCGGATGTTATCAGGGTTGAGCGCCACACCGGGGTCAGCGGCAATCCAGGCATTGCTCAGACGCACCAGCCCGTCCTCGTCGCGGACCTCTATCACCATCGCCACGGGCGAGCCGAAGCTGTAGCACATGGCCACACCGCGCCCGACGCCGTCCGGGGTGGTGCCAGTCCAGCCGGACATCTCCTTGACCGCGTTCAGGCATTCCCACGCAGGCAGGAATTCGTCCCGCGTCATGTCCATGCGGAACTGCAAGGGGTCGGCACCGGCGGCATGGGCCAGCTCGTCCACGAAGCTTTCCATGAAAAACCCGTTGAGCGAATTGCCCACCGACCGCCAGAAGCCCACCGGCGGCATGTCGGGCACGGCATAGCCGCGCGCGCGATAGTTGGGGATGGCATAGGGCTGGTTGCCGAGACCTTCGGTCAGGGTCATGTCGGGGCCGCCGGGGGCAAAGCCCGCCGCACGGGTCAGCGCCGGTTCGATCACCGGTGCCGAAGACACGCGCCCGTCCAGCATCACCGCCGCGCCATCCTTGACCGCGCCGGACAGCCGCGCGATGGCGGCGGGGCGGTAGAAGTCATGTGTCATGTCCTCTTCGCGTGAATAGGTCAGCAGGACCGGCGTGCCGGGCAGCTCCTTGGCGATGCGCGTGGCATAGCGGACAAAATCCACCTCGCCCCGTCGCCCGAAACCGCCGCCCAGATAGGTGACGTTGAATTCCACATCGTCTTCGGACAGTCCGGCCTCATCTGCGGCCACCGCCAGCGCAAAGGTCGGCATTTGCGATCCGGTCCAGACGCGGAGCTTGCCGCCGTCGAACCATGCGTTGGCGGACTGCGGCTCCATCGTGGCATGAGACAGGAAGGGCACGCGGTATTCGGCCTCGATCGTGGTGGCATCCGAAGGCAGATTTTCCACATCGCCGTCGTCACGTCCGGTCACGTTCGGCTCCAGCGCGAAACCGGCCTCCAGCGCCTGAGTGATGGCGGCGTCGTCGGCCAGATAGGGGGCCTTGTCCTGCCATGTGACGGGGATCTGGTTCACCGCGTTCTGCGCGACCCAGGTGTTGTTGGCAATCACAGCGATGCCATCGCCCAGATCGACGACCTTTTCGACGCCGGGCATGCGGCTGACCTCGAACCCGTCAAACTCTTTGACGCCCGCGCGGTTCGGCGCAAGGCGCAGCGCGGCAAAGCGCTGGCCGGGCAGGCGGGTGTCGATGGCGAATTCAGCGGTGCCTGTGGTCTTGGCAGGAATGTCGCCGCGCGGGTAGCTGCTGCGCAGGATCTTCCATTCTTCGGGCTGGCGCAGTTCGATGCGCGGGGGCTCGATCTCTGCGGCGGCTTCGGCCAATTCTGTGTAGGGGATCGTGGTGCCATCCGGTGCGATCACCGTGCCCTTGTCGGTGACCAGTTCGCTGGCCGAGACGCCCAGACGTTCTGCGGCAGCGGCCACGAGAACCTCGCGTGTGGCAGCGCCCACAACGCGCATCCGCTCATAGCCGTCTTTCATGGCGGTCGACCCGCCCGTGACCTGCAGTGACATGACCTTGCCCACATGTCCCATCAGCTCGCCCATGGAGCGTTGGAAGGACGAGGCGTCATAGCCCGCGACAGCCTCGCCCATCATGGCGTGGTTGTAATAGGCCTTGGCAGGCGGGCCGTGGATGATGCGCACCTGATCCAGGGTGACATCCAGTTCCTCGGCAATCAGCGCGGCCCATGTTGTTTCGGTGCCCTGACCCATCTCGGCGCGTGGGCTGACCAGCGTGATGCCCTCTGCGTCGATCACCACAAAGGCATTGAGCGCGGTTTCCCCGTCTGCGGGTTTCAGCGGGTTGGGCGCGGGTTTGGCCACATACCATGCGCCAAACGCGGCCCCGCCCACGATGGCGGCGGCCCCGAACAAGAACGTACGGCGGGCGATTTTTCCAATGCTGGCCATGTTATGCGCCCTCCGCCACGGATTTGATCGCCGCGCGGATGCGGTCGTATGTGCCGCAGCGGCAGATGTTGCCGGACATGGCTGCGTCGATGTCGTCATCGCTGGGGTTGGGCTGTTCGGACAGCAAAGCGGCAGCCTGCATGATCTGGCCTGACTGGCAGTAGCCACATTGCGGCACCTGATGGTCGATCCACGCCTGTTGCAGTTTGTGCAAGGCGTCGGGCTGGCCCAGCCCTTCGATGGTGGTCACCTCGCCCCAGACATCGGCCAGCGGCACCTGACAGGCGCGCACGGCCTCGCCATCGATATGAACGGTGCAGGTGCCGCAGGACGCAACCCCGCAGCCGTATTTCGTGCCGGTCATGTTCAACTGATCGCGCAGGACCCACAAAAGGGGCACGTCTTCGGGCAGATCCACCTCGTGGGGGGTGCCGTTGACTGTCAGGGTGAAGGCCATCTGGGTCTCCTTGGCTGGTGGGGGCGGCCCATTTGGGCAGGCTCTCCCTTGGCGTGGGGGTGCGGCGCGCGCAAAGGTGCGCCGCGTTGCAGGGGATGATGCAATCTATCGCGACGAGGTCAAGCCGAAGCGGGCGCGCGCGACGCTGTGTCCGGCGGGGCACAGGCTCAGGTTACCGCCTTGCGCTGTTTGAACTCTTCGCGGTCCCATGCATCGGTGGCGACGATGTCGATCAACTGATCGGCGGCGTGGTCGATGTCGGTCTCGTCCAGATACAGCGGTGTGATGCCAAAGCGCAGAATGTCGGGCGCGCGGAAATCGCCGATCACACCGCGCGCAATCAGCGCCTGCATGATGGCGTAGCCTTCGGGATGGGCAAAAGACACCTGACTGCCGCGTTGGCTCGGGTCGCGCGGGGTCACCAGCACCAGATCGGTCGCCGCTTCGACGCGGGCAATGAAGCGGTCCCCCAGTTCCAATGCACGGGTGCGCAGGGCCTGCATGTCCACGGTGTCCCAAATGTCGAGCGCGGCCTCCAACGCGGCCATCTGGATCACCGGCGGCGTGCCGACACGCATCCGGTCGATGCCGTCACCGGCCTTGTAATCGATATCGAACGCGAAGGGCATCTTGTGACCCAGCCAGCCGGCAAGCGCGGGTTCGGCGCGCTCTGCATGGCGTGGCGAGACGTAGATAAAGGCGGGCGCCCCCGGTCCGGCATTGAGGTATTTATAAGTGCAGCCCACCGCGAAATCGGCAGAGCATCCCGCCAGATCGACGGCAAAGGCCCCCGCAGAATGTGCCAGATCCCAGACCGTCAGCGCGCCACAGTCATGGGCACGCTTGGTCAGCGCGGCCATGTCATGACGTCGCCCTGTGCGGTAATCGACCTCTGTCAGCAGGGTGACGGCCACGTCTTCGGTGATATGGGCGGCGACGTCCTCGGGGGCGACGGTGCGCAGCTCATAGCCCACGGGCAGCAGTTTCAGCAGCCCCTCTGCTATATACAGGTCAGAGGGGAAGTTGCCGGTGTCCGACAGGATCACGCGGCGGTCGGGGTTGAGCTTTAGCGCGGCGGCGAGCGCCTGAAACACCTTGATCGACAGCGTGTCGCCGATGACCGTATGTCCGGGCTCCGCCCCGATCAGCCGCCCGATCCGGTCGCCCAAGGCACGCGGCTTTGCCATCCAGTCGCAGGAGTTCCATGCGGTGATCAGATGCGCGCCCCATTCATCACTGACGGTTTGCGCCACGCGGGCAGAGGTGGCCTTGGGCAATGGCCCGAGCGAGTTGCCATCAAGATAGCACACCCCTTCGGGCAGGATGAACTGTTGGCGGGTCTGGGTGAAATCGGTCATTTGGTGGTCCTGAGCACAAGGGCGGGGCCGCCCCTGTGCAGGGACGGAAATCTTAACGGGGCGCGGCACCCGATGTGGGCGGGTCGGGCCGGTAGCATTGATAGGGCATTACATCTCTCCGCCGGAAATCTGAATGGCTTGACCGTTCATGCTACCGGAATTCTCGCCGCACAAGAACAGCGCGGCCTCGGCCACTTCTTCGGAGGTGACAAGCCGCCCATGCGGGTTCACCCCCACCATCAGGTTGCGCGCGGCCTCTGCGTCCATGCCGGTGCGCTTCATGATCGAGGTGACATTCTGTGACACGATGTCGGTGTCCACATAAGCCGGGCAGAGCGCGTTGAACGTATAGGGTTTGCCTGCGTAATCCGCTGCAAGCGCACGGATCAGCCCGATCAGCGCATGTTTGGAAGCGCTGTAGGTCGGCGCGCCTTTCAGCCCGCGCAGCCCCGCAATCGAAGACACGGCAATCACGCGCCCCCAATCGGTGGTGTGCATGGACTTCATGCTTTCACGAATGGTGACAAAGGCCCCGTCCACATTGGTGGCCATCATGTTGCGCCAGAAATCCATATCGGTTTTCAGCAGGCTGCGCCCCTCGGCGATGCCGGCATTGGGCACGCAGATCTGGATCGGGCCGCGCGCCTCCACCGCGCGGGCGATGCCATCGATTACGGCGGCCTCGTCCTTCACATCCATTTGCAAGGCGTGGATCTGGTCTGTCGCTGCCGCCTCTAGCGTATCGCGCCGCCGTCCGGTGACGGTGACCTGTGCGCCTTGCGCGGCCAAAGCGCGGGCAATGGCCAGACCGATGCCGCTGCCGCCGCCCGTGACGATGGCGTGTTTCCCGTTCAGCATGAAATTCCCTCCCTGATACGCGGTAGAGTATCGTTGAAATGTCGGGTGGCAAGGCTTGGCGGCTTGGCATTTCCCTTTGGTCATGTGACACAGTTGCGCTGTGCTGGCGAACGGGGGGGAGCGTCATGAGGAAATGGATCGATATACCGCCGGTCTGGCTGTTGGGATGTCTGCTGTTGGCGTTCTGGCAAGCGCGCCACTACCCGGTGGGTGGCTTTGGTCCGGTCTGGGCCGATCTGCTGGGTGGCTTGCTTGTGGGCGGGGGGCTGTGCCTGATGGCGCTGGCCGTTACGGAGATGCGCCGCCACCGGACAACGGTCATTCCCCATCGGCAGGCCGAGCGTCTGGTCACCTCGGGGATCTTCAAGCGCACGCGCAATCCGATCTACCTTGGCGATGCGATGATCCTTACGGGGCTGATCCTGTATTGGGATGCGGTTCTGGCGCTGCCGCTGATCCCTGTGTTTGTCTGGGTGATCGAACGGCGGTTCATCGTGACCGAAGAACAGCGCCTGCGCCGCAAGTTCGGTGCAGCCTTTGCCCGCTACTGCGCGCAGACGGGCCGCTGGGTCTGATCCACCCGCCAAAACGTGCCGAAGCGTCACAGCGCCATGCCGCACTGCGGCGCTGGACATTCGTTAACCAATTGGTAACTTTATTGCCGAGAGGCGCCATAAAGACGCAAGATAACTTTGCCTCCAGTCAATTCGGCTGTGAGAAATCGCCAGAAGAGGTCGAAAACCTGCACGAAGGTATGGGTCAGGGCTTTAGACCTTTAATTGAACCTTTATAACGCCGAGTTGGAAAGACCGTCATCTGTTGAGGGAATTCCTGAACGTAAGGGAGAAGAAAAACGTGAAAATCGGGACACCAATGGAGGTCGAGGCCGGGGAGAATCGCGTAGCGATGACACCGGACTCGGCGCGCCAGCTACAGAAGCTGGGATATGAGTGCCTCATTCAAAGCGGGGCAGGGGCAAAGGCCGAGTTTTCGGACGCAGCTTTTGAGGCCGCAGGCGTCACAGTTGTCGCAACCGCCGATGAGCTGTGGGCACAGTCCGACATCATCGCCAAGGTGCGCATCCCCACGATGGGCGAACTGGACCACCTGACCGCGGACAAGACGCTAATCACGTTCTTCAATCCCGGTGGCAACGAGGAAGGTCTGGAAAAGGCCAAGGCCAAGGGCGCCAACGTCATCGCGATGGAAATGGTGCCGCGCATCAGCCGCGCGCAAAAGATGGACGCGCTGTCGTCGATGGCCAACATCGCGGGCTACCGTGGTGTGATCGAGGCGTCGAACAACTTTGGCCGTTTCTTCACCGGTCAGATCACCGCTGCGGGCAAAGTGCCTCCGGCCAAGGTTCTGGTCATCGGTGCAGGCGTGGCCGGTCTGGCTGCCATCGGCACCTCCACCAGCCTCGGTGCGATTACCTATGCCTTTGACGTGCGCCCCGAAGTGGCAGAGCAGGTCGAATCCATGGGGGCGGAGTTCGTCTACCTCGATTTCGAAGAGGAACAGCAGGACGGCGCGGCCACCGGTGGCTATGCCTCTGTGTCCAGCCCGGAGTTCCGCGAAGCACAGCTCAAGAAATTCCGCGAGCTCGCGCCCGAGATCGACATGGTCATCACCACCGCGCTGATCCCCAACCGCGAAGCGCCCAAGCTGTGGCTGGCGGATATGATCGCCTCGATGAAGCCGGGCTCGGTCATTGTTGACCTTGCGGCGGAAAAGGGCGGCAACGCCGAAGGCACCGTCAAGGACGAGAAGGTCGTCACCGACAATGGCGTGACCATCATCGGCTACACCGACTTCCCCTCGCGCATGGCGACGCAGGCCTCGACGCTTTATGCGACGAACATCCGTCACATGATGGCCGACCTGACCCCCGAAAAGGACGGTCAGATCGTGCACAACATGGAAGACGACGTCATCCGTGGCGCCACCGTGACGCATCAGGGCGAAATCACCTTCCCGCCGCCGCCGCCCAAAGTGGCCGCGATCGCTGCGCAGAAGAAAGAAAAGCCCAAGGAACTGACGCCCGAAGAGAAGCGCGCGAATGAAGTCGCCGCCTTCAAGGCACAGACCAAACAGCAGGTGACTCTGCTGGCGGTGGGCGCTGCGCTGATCCTTGGCGTTGGCCTGATTGCGCCTGCGTCCTTCATGCAGCATTTCATCGTCTTCGTGCTGTCCGTGTTCATCGGCTTCCAGGTGATCTGGAATGTGTCGCATTCGCTGCACACGCCGCTGATGGCCGTGACCAACGCGATCTCGTCGATCATCATTCTTGGCGCGCTGATGCAGATCGGCTCTGGCGGGTTCCTTGTGGTCCTGCTGGCGGGCATCTCGGTCTTTTTCGCCGGTATCAACATCTTCGGCGGTTTCATGGTGACACGGCGCATGCTCGCCATGTTCCAGAAATCGTAAGAGGGGGGACATAAATAATGGAATACGGATTTACCACGGCGGCCTATGTGGTCGCGGCCGTGCTGTTCATCCTCTCTCTCGGCGGTCTGTCGGGACAGGAGAGCGCGAAACGCGCCGTTTGGTATGGCATCGTCGGCATGGCGCTGGCGGTCTTTGCAACGCTGATCGGTCCGGGCTCTGGCCTGTGGATCCTGTCGATCATCCTGATCGCGGGCGGCGGTGTCATCGGCTACATGCTGGCGTCCAAGGTCGAGATGACCCAGATGCCGGAACTGGTGGCGGGCATGCACGCATTGGTGGGCCTTGCGGCTGTCTTTGTGGGCTACAACGCCGAACTGGTGATGAACGCGGTGCAGGGGCTTGATGCCGCTGGCGTGGCAGAGCTCAAAGGCTTTGCCCTGAAAGTGGCGCAGAAGACCCCGGTCGAGATCGGCATCCTGAAGGTCGAGGTCTTCCTTGGCGTCTTCATCGGTGCGATCACCTTCACCGGATCTGTCGTGGCCTACGGCAAACTGGCGGGCAAGCTGACGTCCAAGGCGACCAAGCTGCCGGGCGGTCACATGCTGAACGCGGGCGCGGCGATCCTCTCGCTGATCTTGCTGATCATCTACATGAACACCGGCGGTGGCTGGACGCTTCTGGTGATGTCGCTGCTGGCGTTCTTCATCGGCTATCACCTGATCATGGGCATCGGCGGCGCCGATATGCCGGTCGTGGTGTCGATGCTGAACAGCTACTCCGGCTGGGCGGCGGCGGCCATCGGTTTCTCCTTGGGCAACGACCTGCTGATCGTGGTCGGTGCGCTGGTGGGCTCGTCGGGTGCGATCCTGTCCTACATCATGTGTAAGGCGATGAACCGCTCCTTCGTGTCGGTGATCCTCGGCGGCTTTGGCGGCGCAGCTGGCCCGCAGATGGAAGTCGAGGGCGAGCAGATCGCGATCGACGCCGATGGCGTGGCCACCGCGCTGGAAGAGGCCGACAGCATCGTGATCGTGCCGGGCTACGGCATGGCCGTGGCGCAGGCACAGCAGAACGTGGCCGAACTGACGCGCAAGCTGCGCGCCAAGGGCAAGAACGTCCGTTTCGCGATCCACCCGGTCGCGGGCCGTCTGCCCGGCCACATGAACGTGCTGCTGGCCGAGGCCAAGGTGCCTTATGACATCGTGCTGGAGATGGACGAGATCAACGAAGACTTCCCCGAAACGGATGTGGTCATCGTGATCGGCTCCAACGACATCGTGAACCCGGCGGCGCAGGACGATCCGAACTCGCCCATCGCAGGGATGCCGGTTCTGGAAGTCTGGAAAGCCAAGCAGGTGTTCGTGTCCAAGCGCGGGCAGGGCACCGGCTATTCGGGCATCGAAAACCCGCTGTTCTTCAAGGAAAACACCCGTATGTACTATGGCGATGCCAAGGACACCGTGGGCGAGCTGCTGAACAAGATCAGCTAAGCTCTGATAAAGAATCCATCAAAGGCCCCGCGTGTTGCGGGGCCTTTTTTGTTGGCGGGGACATCGGTTCTTGATCTGTACGCCTATATCTGATTTTTTAACTCAGGAAATAGGAGCCCTGCCATGCCCGATCTTGCCCCGCATTGGAGCACCGCCTTTCCGCAGCTTTGCGAGACCGATCCACGGCTCGACATTCTGCGCTACGAGCTGATGTACGCCGAGGCAGAGCACCCGTTGCAGGGCTTGCGCGAAACGCTGGGTGCGGCGCTGGGCAAGGCGGTCGAGATCCGACTGCCCGCCGAACCCGAACGCAGTTTTGACGAACGGTGGCTTCTGGCGCTGTTCGATGCGGCCAGCAAGGCCGATCTGTCCGGCTACCAGTTTCTGTTGCGTTCGCGGATGCAGGCGCAGGACGCGGCGCAGGTGCATTTCGCCCTGACGCAAGCGCAGGTCTGGCTCGAAGCCCGCCTGTAGGGTTAGCAGGTGCTAATTCCTGATTTGCATATTTTCCGGCGTATGTTTTCGTAATTTAGTTGCGCTGCGCCGCGATGAACGGCAAAAGCATGTAAACCTTTCCAAGTCAGGGGGATCACATGAACCTTACGTTTGACCGTGATGTGCTGGTCGATGCATTCGGCGCAACCGAAGGCACCGCGCTGCGCGTGAAACAGGCCGCTTTGGTCGTTTTCGGCATCGCATTGCTGGCTGTTGCCGCAAAAATCAAAGTGCCGATGTGGCCGGTGCCGATCACCATGGGCACATTCGCCGTGCTGAGCATGGGCGCCGCCTATGGCGCGCGTCTGGGTCTGGTGACCATCCTCGGCTATATGCTGGTGGGCGCGCTGGGCTTTGACGTCTTTGCCGGCTCCTCCGCCGAGAAATTCGGTCTGGAATACATGATGGGCGGCACTGGCGGCTACCTCGTGGGCTACGTCGCCGCGGTTGTTCTGCTGGGCATGCTGGCGCGCGCCGGCTGGGACCGTTCGCCTGTGAAAATGGCCGGTGCGATGCTGCTGGGCAACGTGCTGATCTACGTCCCCGGCCTGATCTGGCTGGGCATGCTGTACGGCTGGGACAAGCCGATCCTCGAGTGGGGCCTGACGCCGTTCCTCGTGGGTGATGTGGTCAAGCTGGCATTGGCCGCGCTGATCCTGCCCGCCGCATGGAAGCTGGTTGGTCGCGCACGCGGCTGATCGCCATCCATAGCTCAATGACAAAAGCCGGGCCCTTGGGTCCGGCTTTTTCGTGTCTGCGGTCTATGCCAGTTCCGTGGCGATTTCGGCACCTGTCTCCAACGACCGATGCACGGGGCAACGGTCCGCGATCTCCAGCAGGCGGCTGCGCTGTTCGGGCGACAGAGGCCCTTCGAGCCGGATCACCCGATGAAAGCGATCAACCCCGCTGCTGGTCACACTGCCAGCATCTTGGGCGTGCACCTTGTCATGGGTGACATCGACTGAGACCCCCGTCAGGGGCCAGCCCTTGCGCCGTGCATACATCCGCAGGGTCATCGACGTGCAGGCCCCCAGACCGGCAGAGACAAAGTTGTAGGGCGACATGCCCCGATTGGTCCCGCCGTAAGCGGCAGGCTCATCCGCCAAAGCGTGATGGAACGGGCCGTTGGACACATCCTGCAAAAAGCCGTCCGGGTCGGCCTCTGTCACGCGGGTCACGCCCTCGGGCGCGCCGGGCGGCGGGGCAGGCGGCGTGAGCTTGATGTAGCGTTGCGCCCATGCGGCAATGACATTTGCCGCATATTCCGCATCGGTTTTGCGCGACACCAGATGATCGGCATCATCCAGCGTGACAAAGCTTTTGGGATGGCGCGCGGCGGTAAAGATCCGCGTCGCGTTGTCGATGTCCACCACCGCATCCATCGGCGCGTGCATCACCAACAGCGCGGGCTGCATCTTGCGCAGCACCGGCCCCAGATCATGCTGGGCGAGATCGTCGACCAGCGCCTTGCCGATGGTAAAGGGACGTCCGCCCAGATCGACCTCGGCCTGTCCGTCGGCGCTGATCTTGCGCAGGGCACCGGCAAAGGTCGCCTTGACATGCGAGGGATCAAAGGGCGCGCCGATGGTCACCACGGCGCGGGCCTGCGGGATATGTTCCGCCGCACGGATGACTGCCGCGCCGCCCAACGAATGACCAATCAGCAGATCGGGGGCCATGTCCCGCGCGCCCAGATATTGCGCCGCCAGCACCAGATCCTCGACATTCGTTTGAAAGGTCGTGTTGGCAAACTCGCCCCCCGAATGGCCAAGGCCTGTGAAATCGAACCGCAAGACCGCAATGCCCATGGCGCAAAGACGCTCGGCAATGCGGCGTGCGGCATGGATGTCCTTGCCGCAGGTGAAACAATGGGCAAAGAGGGCGGTGGCCAGATGCGGGCCGGAGGGAAGATCCAGCCGGGCCGCCAAAGGGTCGCCGGCATGGCCGGTAAATGTAATGCGTTGCGTGGGCATGGTGTCCTCGGCGGCTGGTAAGGCGAAAAGAATGAGCGTCCTGCGGGCGTAGTTCAAGCAACCGCAACACAGCGTCACAGCAAGGTGAGCGAGATGATACGATTGGTGAGCTTCATTGCAACAGGCGCGCTGGCGGGTTTGGCCCTGTCGTATCTGGGCGCGTTGCATCCGGTTGGTGACAGTCTTGCGGTGTTCCGTGTGGCGCTGTTGGCGGGGGGCGCACTGGCGGTGATCTGGACCGGTTGGGGCGCGTGGTTGCGCTGGCCCATCGCGGCGATCTGCTGTGGCTTGATCGTCTGGCATCTGGTGCAGCGGAGCGATTTTCGCGAGCCATTGCCCGGGGGCGGGGATGTCACGCTGTACCAGCAGAATCTGTGGCGTTTCGCGCAAGGCTTTTCGGATGTCTACGATCATCTGCAGGCGATGAACCCTGACATCATCACCCTGCAAGAGGTTTCGCACCAGCACCGCCCGTTGTTCAGCGCATTGGCAGAGGACTACGAATCCGCTCTGTTCTGCCCCGTGACATGGATTGGCGAGGCCATCATCTCGCGCTTTCCCAAAGTCCCCGGCAGCGACCGGTGCAGCGCGCCCGATGGCTTTGCCGCAATGCAGGTTGTGACACCCAAAGGGCCGGTCTGGATCGTGTCGGTGCATCTGCACTGGCCATGGCCGCGCAATCAGGCGGAACAGGTGACGCAGCTTTTGCCACAGCTGGCCGAACTCGAGGGGCCGGTCATTATGGCAGGGGATTTCAATGCGGTAGCATGGTCTTATACTTTGCGCCGCATGGCAGATGCGGCCGGGGTGCGCCGTGTGGGGGGGCATCTGCACAGCTTTGGCGAGATGCCGGTGCCGATGCATCTGGGCATTGATCATGTTCTGGTGACAAAAGGTGAGGGGCGGCTGCAGCAGATGCCGCGCTTTGCCTCCGATCATTTCGGGCTTTGGGCCGAGTTGGCGCTGCCAGACTAAGCGGCACCTTCCCGGACCTGCGAGTGTTAACAAATGGTTAACACCCACAGCGTTGCTTTCTGTGGACGAATCGGGATTAATCCCAGTCGCGGGATAGATTCCCGGGGGGAAGTAACATGAAAAGCGACCTGACGGTTCGCCTCGCTGCGCGTTTGTCTGCCCTGCGCGCGGCCCGTGGGTGGACGCTGGACCAGCTGGCCGGGGCCAGTGGCGTATCCCGTGCGGCACTGTCGCGGCTGGAAAACGCCGAAGTCAGCCCATCAGCGGATGTGCTGCACCGCCTTGCCCGTGCGCATGAGATGACCCTGTCGCGGCTGATGTCTTTGGTCGAAGACGGGTTTGCGGCCCTCGTCCCACGGGACGAGCAGCCGCATTGGCGCGATGGCGAGGCAGGGCTGTCCCGCCGTGTGGTGTCCCCGGGGGCGGCCGCGCTGGCCGGTGAGGTCGTGGAATGCAAGATCACGCCCGGCACCCATTGGGTTCAGGAAAAGCCCGATGTGCCCGGCCAAGAACACCACCTGATCATGCTGACTGGCTACATGCACGCGGTGATCGACGACGAGGCGCATTACCTCGCACCGGGCGACGCGCTGCGGTTTCGCGAACATGGCGAAACCCGATTTGTCACCGCCAAAGGGCAGGGAGCGAAGTTCATGCTTTGCCGGATCAGCGGCTAGCAGTTCGGCACATTCACCGCCAAACCGCCAAGCGAGGTTTCCTTGTACTTCTCGTGCATGTCCGCGCCGGTCTGACGCATGGTTTCGATCACCGAATCCAGCGGTACAAAATGTGACCCGTCCCCACGAATGGCCAGCGAGGCGGCAGAGACCGCCTTGATGGCGCCCAGCCCGTTGCGTTCGATGCAAGGCACCTGCACCAGCCCTTTGACCGGATCGCAAGTCATGCCGAGGTGATGTTCCAGCGCGATTTCGGCGGCGTTTTCCACCTGTTCCGGGCTGCCCCCCATCACGGCGGCTAGCCCGGCGGCGGCCATCGCCGATGCGCTGCCGACCTCGGCCTGACAGCCCGCTTCAGCGCCCGAAATCGAGGCGTTGTATTTCACCAGCCCGCCGATCGCGGCGGCGGTCAGCAGAAATTCGGGAATTTGCGACCGGGTCGCGCCGGGCATGTGGTCCAGCCAGTAGCGGATCACCGCAGGCACCACACCGGCGGCCCCGTTGGTGGGCGCGGTGACGACCTGACCTCCGGCGGCGTTTTCCTCGTTCACGGCCATGGCGTAAACGCTCATCCAGTCGTTGCAGACATGGGGCGCCGCCAGATTGGTGCCGCGCTCTGCCAGAAGTTGCTGGTGGATGTTTCGGGCGCGGCGGCGGACTGACAGCCCGCCGGGCAGGATCCCGTCCTGCGCCAGCCCCCGGTCGATGCAGTCGTTCATCACCTGCCACAGTCGAGTGATGCCCTCCTCGAGCTGTGTGGCCCCGCCGCGGGCGATCTCGTTGGCGCGCTTCATCTGGGCGATGCTTTTGCCAGAGGCTTGCGCCATCTCCAGCATCTCGGCGGCGGATTTGAACGGGAAGGGCACCGCCGGTCCTGTGTCGGTGTCCTTACCTTGCGCCAGTTCCTTGGCCGTCAGGACAAAACCGCCGCCCACGGAATAATAGGTCTCCTGCGCGATCACGTCGCCCTGGCCGTCCAGCGCCTCAAGGATCATGCCATTGGCATGTCCGGGCAGCGGCGCCTCGAAATCAAAGCGGAGGTCGTTTTGCGGGTCAAAGCGCAACGGACCAAGCCCCTCGGGCGTCAGCGTCTTGGTGTCGCGGAGCCGGTCGAGGGTCTGTTCAGCCTTGTCTGCGTCGTAATCCTCGGGCGTGAAACCGGCGAGCCCCAGAACCGTAGCGCGGTCTGTGGCATGGCCCACGCCGGTAAAGGCCAGCGAGCCATAGAGCGTGGCGCGCACGCCCTGCGCCACAAACGGCGCTTGCCTGAGCAGATCAAGGAAACGGGCGCTGGCCACCATCGGCCCCATGGTGTGCGACGAGGACGGGCCAACGCCCACCTTGAACATGTCAAAGACCGATAGGAACATGGCATGTCCTTTCCTGATTTGCCGCGTGATGCGCGCTTTTGGCCAGCATGCACGAGGCTTCGATGGGGGCGCAGGGAAAATACGGCGCGTGCGATGCCAAAAGCGGCTTTGGCGTGATGAAACAGCGGCTCGCCGTGGCGTGTAGAAAAAATTTCCCGTGTTTGAAACTTATGTCTCGCAACCTCCGTGGATATTTGCAACCGCCGCCCAAACGGGGCTGCGGAGACGCAAACAACTGGGAGGTTTCTATGAAAACCCTTGCACTGACCATCGCCGCTGCCACCGTGTCCGCCACAGCCGCTTTCGCGGAAAGCCACGCTGAAACCGGCAACCCCATGGTGGGTGGCGCGGCCATGTTCGCCGACAAAACCATCGTCGAGAATGCCGTGAACTCGCCAATCCACACGACGCTGGTCGCCGCAGTACAGCAGGCAGAGCTGGTTGATACGCTGAATGGTGAAGGCCCGTTCACCGTGTTCGCCCCCACGGACGAGGCCTTTGGCATGGTGTCCGAAGACAGCCTGAGCGCGCTGATGATGGATGAAAACAAGGCGCAGCTGCAGCAGATCCTGACCTGCCACGTGGTTGCGGCGAACGCCATGTCCGATGCGATTGCCGGCATGATTGCCGATGATGGTGGCGTGCATCCGGTGCCGACCGTCGGCGGCTGCACTCTGCAGGCGAAAATGTCCGGTGACGAGATCATCCTGACCGACGAGAACGGCCGTGACGCCACCGTGACCGTGGCGGACGTGAAGCAGTCCAACGGTGTGATCCACGTGATCGACCGCGTTCTGCTGCCCAAGCAGTAATTCGCGCGCCAGCGCGCCCCGATTGGCCGATCTGTTATCATTTCCGCGTCTGATCGGCCCTGCCACACCCGCCGTGTCCCTGCGGCGGGTGTGTGTGTTTCAGTCTTTCACAGGCTGGTGTGACGCTCTTGTCCTCGGGCGGGGCGACGCACAAATTATCTCAAAAGGAGGTCACCCATGAACCGACGCAATCTTTTGACCCTTGGTGCCGGATCGCTGATGGCCGGGCTGTTTGGCCGTACAGCGGCGATGGCTGCACCCTTTGAGATCACGCGCAGCGACGCGGAGTGGCGCGCCATGCTGAGCGATCTGGAATATCGTGTGATGCGCGAAGAGGGGACCGAACGGGCCTTCACCTCGCCCTTGAATGACGAAAAACGCACGGGCACCTTCCTGTGCAAAGGCTGTGATCTGCCGCTTTATCCGTCCGAGACGAAATACGACAGCGGTACGGGCTGGCCATCGTTCTGGAAGCCGCTCGACAACGCGGTTGAGACGAAACCGGACCGCAGCCTGTTCATGACACGGACGGAGGTGCATTGCCGCCGCTGCGGATCGCATCTGGGGCATGTGTTTGATGACGGCCCGCAACCCACCGGAAAGCGCCATTGCATCAACGGGGTCTCGCTGAGCTTTCAACCGGCATAAGCATCGGGCCCCAATGGGGGAACCCGATGCCGACGTGCTGCCGTGAGTGAGGGCCCTATCCGGGACAGTACAGGTTAGGGTTGAATAAGTGGTAGCAATGACAGGGAGATTCGTCCACCAAATTGCACAACTAATGGTGGTTATTATTTCCTGATTTTCACCTTTATCCGAGAAACGCAAAACGCCCGCAGCTTTGATCGGCTGCGGGCGTTTTTACTCCATCGGTCGCGCGCCTACTTGAAGGACCGCGAATCCTTGATCTGGTCCCAAGCCCAGACCACCTCTTGAAGCTGCTCTTCCTGACTGCGGTCCCCACCGTTCATGTCGGGGTGCAAAACCTTGATCAACTTCTTGTAAGCCTTGCGAATTTCCACCTTGGTGGTGGCTTCGGCAGCGTCGAGAATCTCCAGCGCCTTGCGTTCGGTGGGGGGCAGTTTGCGGCCACCGCCGGGCTTTTGACGGCCGGGATTGCGGGTCGCGTTGTCGCCCAGAACCTGATGTGGGTCCTCAATGCCCAAACGGGCCCAAGCCTTGGCCTCGGGGTCGCGCCAGTCTTTTGTCTTGCGCTCCCAGACCTTGTCCGAGGATTCCTGCGCATTCATCTCTGCTTCGGTCTTGCCGTCAAAGAAAGACCACTTGGCGTTGTATTCGCGCACGTGATCCTTGCAGAACCAGTAAAAGTCATCCAGCACATCCGGTGCCTTGGGCGCACGGAACTTGCCGGGCTGTTCACAGCCCTCATGTTCACACAGGCGCTGCGATGTTTCGGATTCGCCAGTCATGCCGCGTCGCCCGCGCGGGTTCTTCTTCTTTGCGGACTTGATCGACATATCGAAACCGAAGGGATCGGGTCTGCTCATCTCTCAACCTCTCTCGACTCGGACGCTGGATTTTAGACAATTCGCGGCCTGAGAACAGGCCTTGACGTCAAAAAATCTGTGTAAGCTTTCAGCAAATGGGGGCGGTGGCAGAAGATTGCCAGCCCCCGGTGCGGGGATTGGCAGCGCAAACGCAAGCGCGTGGCCCGTTACGCGGACCACGCCGAATGTATTGCGATAATGCTCTCCCGCCGACCATCCTCGGCAGAGGCGTTTGATCCGGTGGATCAGCTCTCCGCCAGTTTGCGGGCCACCAGTTCGTTCACGGCCTTGGGGTTGGCCTTGCCGCCGGTGGCTTTCATCACCTGACCGACGAACCAACCCGCAAGTTTCGGGTTCTGCTTGGCCTTTTCCACCTGCGCAGGGTTGGCGGCGATGATTTCATCAACGGCCGCCTCGATCGCGCCGGTGTCGGTGACCTGCTTCATGCCGCGTTCTTCAACGATGGCCTCGGGGTCGCCGCCTTCGGTGTAGACGATCTCGAACAAGTCCTTGGCGATCTTGCCGGAAATGGCGTCCGATTTGATCAGCTTGATGATACCGGCCAGTTGTGCAGGCGACACCGGGCTGTCGGTGATGTCCTTGTCGTCCTTTTTCAGACGGCCGAACAATTCGTTGATCACCCAGTTGGCCGACAGCTTGCCGTCGCCCGCCTCGGTCACGACCTGTTCGAAATAGCTGGCATTCACCACCTCGGCGGTCAGCACGCCCGCGTCATAATCTGTCAGGCCGAAATCGCCCATAAAGCGCGCTTTCTTTTCGTCCGGCAGTTCGGGCAGCGAAGACGCGATGTCGTCCACCCAAGCCTGTTCGATCTCCAATGGCAGAAGATCGGGGCAGGGGAAGTAGCGGTAATCATGCGCCTCTTCCTTGGACCGCATGGAACGGGTCTCGTTCTTGTCCGGGTCGTACAGGCGGGTTTCCTGATCGACGGTGCCACCTGCCTCGACAATGGCGATCTGGCGGCGTGCCTCGACATCAATGGCCTGCTGGATGAAGCGCATGGAGTTCATGTTCTTGATCTCGCAGCGCGTGCCAAGATGCGAGAAATCCTGCGTTTCCTGATACTTCTCGTACTGGCCGGGACGGCAGATCGACACGTTCACATCCGCGCGCAGGTTGCCGTTTTGCATGTTGCCGTCGCAGGTGCCCAAGTAGCGCAGGATCTGACGCAGCTTGGCAATATAGGCGGCGGCCTCTTCCGGGCCACGGATGTCAGGGCGCGAGACGATTTCCATCAGCGCCACACCGGTCCGGTTGAGGTCGACAAAGGACATGTTCGGGTCCATGTCGTGGATGGATTTGCCCGCGTCCTGTTCGACGTGGATACGTTCCACCCGCACAAGGCGCGCAATGCCCGGTTCCAGATCGACGATGATTTCACCTTCGCCCACCAGCGGATGGTAGAGCTGCGAAATCTGGTAGCCCTGCGGAAGGTCGGGGTAGAAGTAGTTCTTGCGGTCAAAGGCGGATTTCAGGTTGATCTCGGCCTTTAGCCCCAGACCGGTGCGCACCGCCTGTTCGATGCAGTATTCGTTGATGACCGGCAGCATGCCGGGCATGGCCGCGTCCACAAACGCCACGTTGGAGTTCGGCTCCGCCCCGAATTTGGTCGACGCGCCCGAGAACAGTTTGGCCTCCGTTGCGATCTGGGCGTGGACTTCCATCCCGATGACCAGTTCCCAGTCGTGCTTGGCGCCCGCGATCACTTTGGGCTTGGGCGTGTCAAAGGTCAGATCCAGCATGAGGCGTCCTCTCGGGTCGGCGGTAAAGGCAAGGTTGACGGCGGAATAATTCAGGCGCGGGCCGGGGGCAAGGTCCGCGTGCATGTGATCTGCCCGCCGCCGCCATGTTTGCGGTCAATCGCCCTTGAGCATGCGCAGCCCGTCGGGGCCAAACACCAGCCTGCGACCGGCCTGCAGGGCAGGGGCATAGAATTCCGCCAGTGTCGAGTTGGCCCGCATGCGTCCGCGTTTGATCGGATCGGTGTCCGTGCTTTGAAAGCGGACGGCGGAAGGGGCCTCTGCCCAGATTTCAGGATGCAGTTCGCGCAGGTGATCCTGTGTGATCCATCCCAGCGCATCGGCAATGCGGCGGCGCGGGGTGCCGGGGGCCGTGGGGCCGCCGACGGTCAGGCCGGTGAAAGCCGCCAGCCGGTTGGCCATATCCTGTGTCGGACAGCGTTCGAGTATGTCGTGTAACCCCTCGCAAAACAGCTCGGCGTCGAGGCGGCGAAAGGCGCCGCTGTCGCGTTCCAACGCTCCGATATAGACCCAACTGTAGCCGCCCATCCCCCAGACGTCCCGCGTTTGCTGTGCGGCGCGGCGGGCCTGCGTCTCCAGCACTTCCCAGCTGCCAAAGCGGCGCGGTGCGGCATCCACCCCGAGCCGTTTGAGATGCAGGGGGGCGTGCGGGTCCAGTTCGATCAGATCCTCGTAATCGTCGGCCATCCGTGTGGCGGGTGCGGCATCCGCATCCAGAATGGCGCAGCGCAACGCGGCCCAAAGCATCGACTGATGCTCAAACGGATCAAACTGGTCGGCCAAGGCCTGCGCCGCACGCATGTGTTGCATATAGGCGCTGCGCAACTGCGGGGCGAGCTCCGCCACCGGCGAGGCCCCGCGCCACAGATGCGCCGTTTCCAGCTCGACCATGGCCAGAAGGTAGCTCAGCATCGGCTGGTCTTCTGGGTCCTCGTCAGCAAGATTTGCGGCAAAGGCCTGCGACACCACGGTCACCCGGTCGCGGCCACCGGTCTCCTGCGCATGTCTGATGGCGTGGCAAACGTCGGATCGCGCGCCCTCTGCCAGACACATGGCCACGGGGTATAATCCGGCTGTCAGCGAGTTGTTGGACCCGGCGTCGCGCATTTCAGCGGCCAGATTATCCCACGCCTCCTGTCGCGCCAGATGCCGCCCCCGTTCACGCAACCGCTGCAGATCCTGTGCATCGGGGGAGGGCGCGCAGACAGGGATCTCGATGCCGGGGCGGAGCGGCGGCACAGCGGGCGCGAGGTCTGATGCATCCAGCGACGGGGGGGGCTTCGCGGCAGATGTGGTCAGTCTGGGCAGGCGCATGGGCTGGTCTGAACTCTCGAAAGGCGCGGCGAACGACGGCGGATGATGCGCATGGATCACAGACCCCGTCGCACGGCGGCAAGCTGTCAGTTCTTATGCCATTCCTATCGGGCGCATCTATGACCGTATCAGGGTCATCACAGGATGCAGCGGCAGATTCGTGCCGTGGTTCGGCAAGGCTTTGCTAACACTTGTCACCATCGGGTTGAGAATCGCGGCCCGTTTGGGCACTGTCCGCGCGTTATGTTGCATGTTGCTGCCCTTCTCGCGCTCATCGGTACAGTCTCGGTTGCAACGCCTGCGGTGGCCAATCCACCGTTGTCGCCCGCCGGAATAACCCCGCCGGAGGTCATGTCGGATCAGGCGGTTTCTGTATCGCTGCGCCCCGTCGCCCGCCGTCTCACGGTGCCCGAAGCCCGTTGGGATGGCAAACCCGGCCGCAAAAGCTGGACCCTCGCGGCCATTCGGGCGCTGCGGGCACATGCCTCTGACTTGCCCGAGATTGTCCCGAAGGACATCGCGACCTACTGCCCCGCTTATCCTACGGCCCCGCGCGCGCAGCGCGAGGCCTTTTGGGTCGGACTTTTGTCGTCCCTCGCGTGGCACGAAAGCACCCATCGCCCTGCGGCGGTTGGCGGCGGTGGCCGGTGGTACGGTTTGACACAAATCCTGCCCAGCACTGCCCGTGGGTATGGTTGTGCGGCGCGCAGCGGCGGCGCGCTCAAAGACCCTCAGGCCAATCTTTCCTGCGCTTTGCGGATCATGGCCCACACCGTTGAACGCGACGGTGTGGTCAGCGCGGGCATGCGTGGCGTGGCGGCAGACTGGGGACCTTTCCATTCCAGTCGAAAACGTCAGGATATGATCCGCTGGACGCGCGACCAGTCCTATTGCCAAGGCTTGCATCGTTCGCTGCGTCCTGTGGCGCGCGAGGATATGCAGGCAGATGGCACCGACACGAACGGCCAATTCATCAGCCTGAATGCCACGCGGGAGCCATCAGCGGATCAAACCGCAACACATCCGGTGCTTTCAACACAATCCGACTGATCAGCGGCCTCTCATGGGGGCGGTGGAATTAAGCCTTGTACCAGCTCGGACGGCGCGTGGCATCGACCAGCGACACCGCAGGCGCGCGGGGCCCGCCCAAGGACAAAGTCGCTTTACGCAACATATCGATGCCCTCTTCGGATTTGGCTGGCAGCGCTTTGGGTGAGATCGGCTCGCCAATAGTGATGCGGAAGGGCTGGCGCGCCTTATTCAATGTCTCATGAAACAGTGAAATATCGCGCAGCGTGGCATGCAGCATATCGAACATGTAAAACATGACCGAATTGCGCGCGCGGATGTTCACAGGAATGACCGGCAGATCCAGCTTGCGTGCGATCATGGCCGCAGAGGCCATCCATGGACGCTCATGCAGGCTCAGACCACGGCGTTTGGCCAGACGGCCCGACGGGAAGATGACCCCCAACCGCCCTTGCTCGACGGCGTTGCGGCAGTAGGCCATGGTCTCACGCGTTTTCGCGTGCGAGCGCTGTTCCTTGCGCCATTCAACAGGGCAGATGATATCATCCAGCTGCGGCAGAACCCGCACCACATCCTTGTTGGCAAAGAAATAGGTGTCAGGCCGCAGATCGGCCAAAGCGTTGTACAAGATCACACCATCCGCCAGCCCCGTGGGGTGGTTCGACACGATCAGGGCAGGGCCCTGCCGCGGGATGTTATGCAGGCCGGTGATCTCAACATCACGATAGACCATCTCGCCCAGCAGACGGAAGCCATCCTGCGCGCTGAGGTTCTCCAACTGCGAGGCGACCTCAAGCGTATGATCATACTGCAGAACACGCTCGAGAACTCGCCGCGCCAAAGCAACGCTGTGCGTGTCGCGATTGAACCAGGGGGCGCGTTCCTCGATCAGGGGGTCGATGCGGTCTTTCATAGGTCAGCCATGATCACGTTAACTTGTCTGCTCCATGACAGACACCACAAAAGAAGTCTAGTTTTCACCGATATAATCCGATTTTCCAGACCGGCCAGAGACGAAACCACACCTTTGCAAGATGCGGACCCTTCGGTCATCTTAACCCAAACGACGGCGCAGGTCTTGCAGAAACCTACCGTCCTCCACTGACATCAATCAAAGACCGCGTGATATAGGACGCGCGTTCCGACAGGAGCCATAGCGCGGTTTCCGCCACCTCGTCCGCACGCCCCGGGCGCCCCAAGGGCGGCGTATGTCCGATTTCTGCCAGTCGATCCGGATATCCGCCTTTCGCATGGATATCGGTGTCGATCAAACCGGGACGAATGGCATTGACGCGGATGCCTTCCGGCGCCAGCTCATCCGCCAGCCCAAGGGTGAAACTATCGATCGCACCCTTGCTTGCCGCGTAGTCCACAAACAGATTGCCCGATCCCAAACGCGCCGCCACGGAGGAAACGTTGACGATCGCCCCCCCTTTGCCCCACTCCCGCATCAACGAAACACTTTGGCGGGCCACTTCAATCGCCCCCAACACGTTCACGGCAAAGATATCCGACACGCGCTCCGGCGTCAGATCCGCGATGCCGGCTTTGGGGGCAACCACACCGGCATTGTTCATCAGCCCGATCCGCCCGGATTTGAGATCCCGCAAAGGTTTGAACATCTGCGCAATGGCTTTGGGCTTGGCCAGGTCAGCACGAAACAGATAGGCTTGCGCGCCCATGCTTTCGATCACACCGGCCGTCTCCTCCGCGCCGGCCTGATCGCTGTTGTAGTGGACAACAATGCGTGACCATCCATTAAACGCTGCATTTCGTGCAGTCGCCGCCCCAATCCCCGAGGACGCCCCCGTTACGATCAACAAACCGCTCATGGCAATGCTCCCTTCGCCTGAACTTTTCCGCATCATGACCCCGTTCAAACGGGGCCGCCAACGCTTGGTTTTTTCTTGGTCGAAATACCTCGGGGGGTGCGGGGGGCTGGCCCCCCGCCAATCGGTCAGGCATTGAGAATACGGCTGACCATTTCGTCGGTATCGCGGCTCAGCTTCGGCTTGGCCTTGATGCGTTCCAATTCGGCCTTCATCAAGGAGCGACGGTTGTCATCGTAACGTGTCCAGGTTTGGAAAGCAGAACACATCCGGGCTGTTGTTTGTGGGTTCAGATCATCCAGCGCGATCAACTTGTCACTCAGCAGCCGGTAGCCCGACCCATCCGCTTGATGGAACGCCGCATGATACCCGGCCAAGGCGCCAAGCGTGGCGCGGAAGCGGTTGGGGTTGCGCATGGTGAAATCGGCATGCTCCGTCAAAGCCGATGCGCGCGACACCGCTTCCGCTGGCGGCAGCGCGCCAATCTGCAGCCCGAACCACTTGTCCATCACCAGCCGGTCGTCTTTCCATTGGTCGTAGAAAGTCGCCAATGCTGCTTCACCCTGACCTGCGCGCACCAATTGCGCCAGCGCGCCCAGCTGCAGCGTCATGTTGTCAGCGGTGTCGAATTGTGCCTGCGCCGCCTTGCCGCCGTCCAGTCGGGTCTGCAACGCCAGAACCGCGCCGCCGAGGGCGCGCTTGCCGGATTGTTCGGCGTCCGGCGCGTAGGGGGCGGTGACGCGGGCTTCCGCGGCCAGTCGGGGCAGCAGGTCGACCCACAGCTCTGCGCGATATTGGGCCAGTGTCTCGGAGGCGTCGTAGATCGCATCGGGATCCGGGGTATGGCCGCGTTCAAACAACACCTGCGCCAGATCGCTGTTGCTAGGCCCGCCCAGCATCAGGGCGCGATAGGCCGGGTCGAGCGTGTCGTCACGCAGAACCTTTGTCAGACTGTCGAGCCAGTCTTGATCAGGCCCCGCGCCCTCCACGATCATTGCCAGCAGGCAATCACGGGCAAGGTCGCGATTGGCCTCCCAACGGTTAAAGCTGTCGGTGTCATGTGCCAGCAGGAACGTCTTTTCCTGCGCGGTTGTGGTGCGTTCCAGCACGATCGGGGCAGAGAAGCCCCGCAGGAGCGAGGGCACGGGCTTTTCGGTCAAGCCGTCAAAGGTAAAGCTTTGCTCGTTTTCGGTCAGTTCCAGCACAGTCGTGGGTGCGACCTCGGTCCCATCGGGCGACAGCAACCCGACAGCCACTGGAATGACCTGTGGTTTCTTGTCTGTCTGGTTTGCGGTGTCCGGCGAATGCTGGCGCAGGGTCAGGGTATAACGGCCGTCTTCGAATGTCTCATCGACCGCCACGCGCGGGGTGCCGGATTGGGAATACCACAGCTTGAACTGCGACAAATCGCGTCCGGTGCTGTCCTCGAAGACCTGCAACCAATCCTCGATTGTGGCGGCGTCACCGTCGTGGCGGTCAAAATACAGATCCAGCGCTTTGTAATACGCCTCGTCCCCGACCAAGAGTTTCAGCATGCCGATCACCTCGGCGCCTTTCTCGTACACGGTGGCCGTGTAGAAGTTATTGATCTCTTGGAAGCTTTCCGGCCGCACGGGATGGGACAGGGGGCCTTGATCCTCGGGAAACTGGCGAGCGCGCAGCACGATCACATCCTCGATGCGTTTTACCGGCGCGGACCGCACGTCCGAGGTGAACTGGCTGTCGCGGTAGACGGTCAGCCCTTCTTTCAGGCACAGCTGGAACCAGTCGCGGCAGGTGATGCGATTGCCGGTCCAGTTGTGAAAATACTCATGCGCGATGATTGCCTCGATCCGCTCGAAATTGGCATCGGTCGAGGTTTCGGGCGAGGCGAGAACACAGGAGGAGTTGAATATATTCAAACCCTTGTTCTCCATCGCACCCATGTTGAAATCATCCACGGCCACGATGTTGAAGATGTCCAGATCGTATTCACGACCGTAAACCTCTTCGTCCCAGCGCATCGATTTCTTCAACGCCTCCATGCCAAAGGCGCATTTGTTCTCGTCGCCGGGGCGGACCCAGATGTTGAGCTCGACGTCCTTGCCGGAGGTGGTGATGAACCGGTCGGGGTGGTTGACCAGATCGCCAGCCACCAGCGCGAAAAGATAAGCGGGTTTGGGCCACGGATCATGCCATTCCGCAAAGCCTTCGCCGCTGTCAGTGGGATTGCCGTTGGACAGTTTGACAGGCGCGTCCCCTTCGATCCGCACAGTAAACACCGACATCACGTCGGGGCGGTCGGGATAGTAGGTGATCTTGCGAAAGCCCTCTGCCTCGCACTGGGTGCAATACATGCCGTTCGACATGTACAGACCTTCCAGCGCGGTGTTCTTGATCGGGGCGATCTCGACCTCGGCCTCCCACAAAAAGGGACCATCGGGCACGGAAACGGTCAATCCTTGCGCGGTCAGCGCTGGCTGGACCGCAACACCGTCGATCTTGGCGGAAATCAGGGTCAGCTCTTCTCCGTGAAGGAAGAAGTCCTGTTTCGGGGCATCGGGCGCGGGGGCGAAATGGATGCGGGCCAGAACGCGCGTGCTTTCAGGGGCCAGCCGAAAGGTCAGGTGCACATCTTCGACGGTCCAGCCGAAGGGGGTGTAATCCTTGAGGTAGACAGTCTGGGGGGCGGTTGGGGCCTGATCCTTCATGGGGATGCTCCTACATTTTGCGGCGCGATGGAACTCGTGCGGTTGTCGAAGTGTTAGGCCTGTAACCAAGTGGCGGCAACCATGCCCGCTGCTTTTTGTTCAGGAGATACCGATGTCCGCGCCCGACACGAATGTAAAAGAACAGGAACGCCAGCACAAAACCCCCTTGACCGGAATGCGTTTGGGGCTGGTCTTTGCCGCAATTCTGATGTTGGTGCTGGGAGCCTACCAGTTGATCAACGCCGAAGGCCCCGAGGGGGCGGAGACGCAGGTCGAAGTCGGCCCCGGGGTCGAGGTGACCGAGCCTGAAAACCCGGTGCCCGCCGAAAACGTGGACTGATCCTCATCTGTTCACGGCACGTAGAAAAGGGTGTGGATCGTGCGGGTCCACACCCTTTTTGTTACCGGAGCACGCCATGCCACGCGGCGTTAAGAAATCTGACCTGCCGCAAAAGGTTTGTGCCACCTGCGGGCGTCCCTTTGTCTGGCGCAAGAAATGGGCCAAGGACTGGGACAACGTGCGCTACTGTTCGCAGCGCTGCCGACAGGAGAAGCAGTCGGAGCCTCGAACCGTTTCGTGACTACTCGGCGGCGCGCAGCGCGCGATCCTGTGCCGCCTCCGCCGGTGTCGGATCGACCCATTGGATTTCCGGCGCTTTGATCTGCTTTGCCTCCCGCTGAAGCGCCCAGTCGCGCGCGATGCGACTTCCCTTGCCAAAGGACGCGCGGCCAAGTTGAACCGCCATCCATTTGGCATAGGTGCCTGCCCAGATCCGGATTGCCAGCATCGACGGGGTAAAGACCAGTGTCAGCACCGTCGCCGTGGCAAGACCAAAGACCACTGCCGTGGCAAGGTTTTTCCACCACAGCGCAGTGGGGCTGTCGATCGAATAGCCACCATTGAAGAAATCCAGTGACAGGCCGAACATCATCGGCGCCAGCCCGGCCATCGTGGTGATCGTGGTCAGCAAAACAGGGCGAATGCGGTCCTCTGCGGTGCGCACGATGGCCTCGATCCGGGGCATGTAGCGGGCGTATTCCTGATAGGTATCGATCAGAACGATATTGTTGTTCACCACGATCCCCGCCAGCGCGACGATCCCCACGCCCGTCATGATGACAGAGAAAGACTGCCCCATGATGATCATGCCCCACAGCACACCCGCCACAGACATGACGACCGCCAGCAGCACCAGAACGGAATTGTAGAAGGAGTTGAACTGCGCCAGCAGGATGATGAACATCAGCCCCAGCGCACCGGCAAAGGCGCTTTGTAGAAAGGCTTGGGATTCCGCCTGATCCTCTTGGTCGCCGGTCCATTCCCAAGCGATGCCCGCAGGCAGAGGGGCGGTGTCGAGCCATGTCGTGAGCGTTGCGATGCGTTCGTTCGGGGTGACTGGCACAATCGTGGCGTCGCCGTCCTCCCAGATGGCGCGTACGGATTGCGCTGTCTGCCCTTGGGACGCGGACAGCAGGGCGTAGCGTTTGCCATTCGGCGCGGTGTAGACAGGATCGGCGCCCGCACCATCGGCCAAGGGGCGCAGAGTTGCGATGGTCTGCTCCCCCTCCACGATCTTGGCCAAACCGCTTGTGACATCCGCCTTCACATCGAAATAGCGTTTCTGGTCGATGCGGTTGATCTCGGCCAGTTTTTGCACCGGCTGGCGGGTGACGAAATTCGACAGCGGGATCAGCCCGTCTGCGGTGCGGACCTTGAGCGTGTCGAGGGTGGACAGCACGCGATCCTCCTCGGGAAGGCGGACCCTGATCTCGATTTCCTCGTCCGATGAATCCACCCGCATGGTGTCGAGCAGGATGCCGCGGGTGACAAGCTGCACCATGGCCCCCACGGTCGCCACATCCGCGCCATACAGACCGGCCTTTTCCACATCCACATCGATCTGCCAGTCAATGCCGGGCAGGGGGCGGGTGTCCTCGATCAAGGTCAGGCCGGGGGTGGCTTCGAACTGCGCCCGTGCACGGCCAGCCGCCGTCAGCAGATCCTCCCAATTGTCGCCTTTGAGCCGCAGGTGCACCGGCTTGGCCGAGGCCGGACCGCGCGCTTGGGCAAGGATCTCGATCTCGATCCCGGGGATGCGGTTCAGCTTGGTGGTCAGGTCGTCGATGATCACATCGCCGTCGAGCTGCGCCAGCGTGACACTGTCGGCGTGGCTTGCGGCATAGGCGGCGCGATCCTCCCACGGAATGGTTTCGAACTGGACCTGCCCGATGGTGTCTTCGGGGGCTTCGGCACCGCCGGTGTTGTTATCTAGCCCGCCATCACCGGCAAAGGCAAAGGCGTTGAGAATACCGGGATGATCCAGCACAATCCGTTCGGCGCGGGCCACGATGGCGTCCTTTTCCACGAGCGACAGGTTGCCCCGCGCGCGCACATAGACAATGGCCTGTTCCGGCTCGCTTTCGACAAAGAAATCGGTGCCGTTGTTGTTCTGCCCGTAGTAGCCGAAACTGAAGATCACAAAGCCGATCACGGCGGCAATGGTCACCAGCGGCATGATGGGATTGCCCGCGATGAAATGCATGACCCGGCCAAAGACCGAACGGCGATAGCTGCCTTCGATGCGGCGCGGTTTGCGCTGGGGGGCGGCTGCGTCCATCACCACAGAGGACAGCACGCCAAAGGCCAGAAAGACGACGATCCCCGGCAGACGTGCGCCTAGACCCGTCGCCTGTGTCTCGCCGAGATAGGACGGGTTCAGCACCATTATGGCACCGGTGAACAAGCCGAACAGGGCAACAGGCACCAAGGCCAGCCGCAGCCACAAGGGCGCCGCTTGACGCAAGCCCTGTCCCATGCGGTGGATGTTGCGTGACCAACGCCCAGACACGCCGCCCATCACCGGCAGGTAGATCAGCGCCACCACCAGAGAGGCGGAGAGCACAAAGATCAGCGTCACAGGCAGCATGCCCATGAATTGCCCCGGCACGCCCGGCCAGAACAGCATCGGCAAAAAGGCGCAAAGCGTCGTGGCGGTCGATGACACCACGGGCCAGAACATGCGATGCGCCGCCTCGACATAGGCGTGCATCGGGCCGGACCCTTCGTCGATGCGCTTGTCGGCGTATTCCACCACAACGATGGCCCCGTCCACCAGCATCCCCACCGCAAGGATCAGCCCGAACATCACGATGTTGGACACGGTGACCCCCATCAGTGCCAGCAGCAGGAAACACAGCAAAAAGGAGGTGGGAATGGCAAAGCCCACCAGCAGCGCTGGCCGCAGCCCGAGCGAGGCCAGCACCACGATCATCACCAGCGCAATCGCCGTCAGCACCGATCCTTCGAGCTGTGTCACCATGGACGACACCTGCCGCGACTGGTCGTTCGACGCCCCAAGGTCGAGCACCGCACGCAGCTGAGGGGGCCATTGGGCCTCTGCCTCGGCGATGACGGCACGCACCTCGTTGGCGGTGTCGATGATGTTGAACCCTTTGCGTTTGACCACTTGCAGCGCCACGGTGCTTTGACCGTTGAACCGTGCAGTGCCGGTGCGGTCCTCAAAGGTCAGGCGGATCTCGGCCAGCTCGCCCAGCGTCACGGTGCGCTGGCCATTGGTTTTCACCGGCAGGCTGTAGATGTCCTGACTTTCCTCGAAAGAGGCAGGGATCTTGACCGCAAATGTTCCCTGTTCGGTTTCGATCTCGCCGGCCGCGATCAGCTGGTTGTTGTTCTGCACCACATTGATCAGCTCGGCCGCTGTGATGTTATAGCTTTCCAGTCGCAGCGGATCGATGATGACCTCGACCATTTCGTCGCGGTTGCCGGCAATCCCGGCCTCCAGCACAGCATCCAGACCTTCGACGCGATCCTGCAGATCTTTGGCAATGCGGGCCATGGTGCGTTCAGGCACCGGGCCAGTCAGGTTGACGATCAGGATGGGGAATTCGGAAAAGTTGATCTCGTTGATCGAATACTGTTCTGCGCCGCTGGGAAACTTGCCTTCGGCGTTGTTCATCCCGTCGCGCACGTCGGCGATGATCTTGGTCTTGTCCCAGCCGAATTCGAATTCCAGCGCCACACCGGCATAGCCTTCGGCTGCGGTTCCCGACATGGATTTCAGCCCATCGAGATCGGACAGTTCCGTTTCCATCGGCTTGACCAACAGCCGCTCTGCATCGGCGGCGGAGATGCCGGGGAAGGGCACAGAGACGAACAGCGCCGGAATTTCAATGTCGGGCTCGCCCTCTTTGGGCAGGGTGGCATAGGCCCAGCCGCCTGCCAGCAGGGACAGAGCGATAAAGGCCAGAACCATGCGGGCGCGCTGGGCGGCCCAGTCGATGATGCCGGTCATTGAATGACCTCCTCGAATTGGGCAGCTACGGGCACCCCGTCGGTCACGTATTCCTGTCCAAGGATAATGACATCGGCGCTGTCGGGCAGGCCGCTGACCCAGACCCCGTCGCGGGTGTCGCGCAGCACGGACACGGCGGCGAATTGTGCACGCCCCGCGTCATCCACCAGCCGCACGCCCAGATCACCATTGTCGTTGAGGGTCAGCGCGGACTGAGGCAACAGATGCGCCTGCGCGCCTTCGGCGGCGATCACGATATCGACGGTTTGCCCGTCGCGGATGGACAGATCCGCGTTCGGCACGGTCAGTTCGACCAGAAAGGTGCGCGTTACCGGATCGGCGCTGCGCGAGACAAAGCTGACCTGTCCTGTGACCTCGCGCCCGTCGATCAGACGCGCGGTGGCCTGCGCGCCTTGTTCGATCCGCCCGACCGAGGATTCGGGCACAAAACCGGCGATCTTGATCGGGTCGATCTGGATGATGGTGGCGCAGACGCTGCCCGCTTCGGGGTTGAGCAGCGCGCCAAGCTCCGCCGTGTCCGACTCCAGCACGCCACCAAAAGGCGCATAGAGGCTGAGCCGTTCGATGTCCTGACGGGTAGTGGCCAGCGCGGCCTCGGCGCTTTGAATGCCGCTGAGCGCATTTTCCTCGCCCGCCTTGGCGGTCTCGATCCCGGCTACGGCCCCTTCAAGCGCGGCGGTGCTGGCGCTGACGGCGGCGCGCGCGCCTTCGACCTGGCTTAGCGCGGATTGCACGGCGGCGCGGGCGCTTTCGATATTGCTGCGGGCGGTTTCGATGCCTGCGCGGGCGTTCTGGATCTGGCTTTCGGCGGCGCGCACAGCGGCACGGGCGCTTTCCACCTGACTTTCTGCAGAGGCCACCTGCGCGCGCGCGCCTTCCAGCGCGCCCTTGGCCTGTTCCACGGCGGCATCCGCGGCTTTGACCCCCGCCAAGGCGGATTGCTCGCCGGCTTTCGCGCTTTCAAATGCGGCTTGGGCAGAGGCCAGAGCAATTTCACCGGCAAAGCCGCTGCGGTTGAGGCGGGAGTTCGCGTTAAGGCTGATGTCTGCCTCGCGGACACGGGCCTCGGCCTCGCGCAGGCGGGCCTGTGCCTCGGGGCGGCCTGCTTCGGCCTGCGCCAATGCGGCTTCGGCTGCGGGGACGTTGGCCTGCGCCTGACGCAGCGCGGCCTCGGCGGCGGGCACCATGGCGCGGGCCTCGGTCAGGCGGGCTTCGGCCTCCGGCAGGCGGGCCTGTGCCTCGAGCAGACCGGCTTCGGCGGCGGGCACGCTGGCGCGGGCCTGTGCCAGACTGGCCTCGGCTGCGGGGACATTGGCCTCGGCCTCGAGGATCGCAGCTCGGGCGGCGGGTTCCTGAGCCTGTGCCTCCAGCAGGCGGGCGCGGGCTTCGGGCAGGCGGGCGCGGGCCTCGGACAATCGCGCCTGCGCCTCTTGCAGGGATACGCCACGGGTGCCGGGCGCGATTTCGCACAGCAGATCGCCCGCCTCGACCAATGCGCCGCGCCGCAGCGGGTCGTTGACCACCTTGCCACGCGTTTCCGGCACCACATCCACCTGACGCATGGCCTGTGTTTCGCCCCGCAACTGCACGGCGCTGTCGATTTCCTGCGACAGCGACCGGCGCGCCATGACCGAGATGGACGGCTGTTCGCTCACTCGGCTATCGGTGGTGCCTTGGGGTGCTGCGTCTGCGGGGCTGTCGGCTTGGGCGGTTTCAGGCGCGCCGGTCCAGCCAAGAAGCGCCTCGCGCTCCATCACCAAAAGGTACAAAACCGCCGCGACAATGATCGCCGTAAGGATGGAGAGGATTTTCATGGCCGGTCTTTCCGATAGTGGCGCATCACGCAACTGACAGCAGCTTAGCCGAGCGGGGCGGCAAACGGGGCGCGCGTTAGGTCGCAGGTGTCAAAATAGTGCTAATCAATACACCCAAATGTCTAGGCAGCGTTTTGTATTGCCGCAAGCCTCATGGGGCGATTGTGCATGAAAGCGGGCAGGTTGAGCCGGATTGTCCCAATTGTCGGTCCTTTCTGGCACAGCGCAGGGCATCGCCTATGGCGGACGATCTGGCCTGCAGGTGTTGGCAAGCCCACGGCCAGCCTGTAAGGAGAAGCAAATTCTACGGGGGGCGCATGTGAGCGATACCGACAGTTTCATCGATGAGGTGACCGAAGAGGTCAAACGCGACCGTCTGTATGCGCAGATGCGCAAATACGGCTGGATTGCTGTGGTGGCCGTGGTCGTGCTGGTGGGCGGCACCGCCTGGAGCGAGTATCGCAAAGCGCAGGATCGCGCCGCGGCTGAAGCTTTGGGCGATCAGGTTCTGGCGGCTTTATCCGAACCCGATAGCACCGCACAGGCCGAGGCATTGGACGCGGTCTCTGCCGAGACGCCGGGTGCGCGGGCGTTGGCGCAAATGCTCGCCGCCGAGGCGCTGGCCGAAGCAGGCGATACCGATGCCGCTGTCAACCGCCTGCAAGCTATCGCAGAAGATGACGGTGTCGAAGGCATTTACCGCCAGATCGCACAGTACAAGGCGCTGACCTTGGGCGCGTCTGTCCTGTCGGCTGAGGACCGCCGCGCGGGCTTTGAAAGCCTTTCGGTTGCGGGCCAACCCCTGCGCCTTTTGGCAGAGGAACAGCTCGCCCTGATCGAGATCGAGGCGGGCGACACCGACGCCGCGCTGATGCGTCTGACCGCCATCGTGGCGGACGCCGAAGTCAGCACAGGCTTGCGTCGTCGCGCAACTCAGTTGATTGTGGCGCTGGGTGGCGATCTGCCGGAACAGGCATAAGCCAATGCCAACGGGCAGGCGGGCTGGCTCCGCCGCCCCCAAATATCAAGGACCGGCAATAGGGTCCGACGGGCTGGAAGAGGTAACACTATGCAGCGCAAGGCAACCATCCTGACAACGCTTGGCATTCTTGCTTTGGCGGGCTGTAGCGAACGTGATCCCATCCTGCCCGGCGAGCGATTGAACGTGCGCGAGGTTCTGGAAACCCGCGCGGGCACGGATGCGGCAGAGGTCGTTAACCAATCCTTGCCGCTGTCCGTTCCGGCGGCGGTGTCCAACGCATCATGGGCGCAAAGCCCGGTCAGCCCCGGTGTGCGCGTGTCCAACGCGGCCCTGTCTGCGGTGCCCCAGCCCTTGTTTGCCACGTCCATCGGGACGGGCGACACGCGCCGGACCCGTCTGAATGCCGATCCCGTGGTGGCCGATGGCCGCATCTACACGATGGATTCCCAATCCGTGGTGCGTGCCACCGCTGCGAATGGCGAGGCATTGTGGTCCGTGGATCTGACCCCGGCCCGCGAAGGCGCTGCCGTCACCCAAGGCGGTGGTCTGGCCCGTGGCGGCAATGCGCTGTTCGTCGCTTCCGGCTACGGCGAGGTGGTGGCGCTTGACCCCGCGACGGGGGCCGAGCTTTGGACGCAAAAGCTTGGCGGGACCGCGACCGGTGCGCCAAGCTATGCGGACGGTCTGGTTTATATCGTTTCCGGCGATACCACCGGTTGGGCGATCGAGGCCGACACAGGCCGCGTGCGCTGGCAGATGGAAGGGCAGGGCGACGTCAACAACGTGGCCGGTGCGCCCGCGCCTGCAGTGGGCGACCAGCATGTGGTCTTTGCCTTTGGCAACGGCACGATCCAAGGCGCCTTTCGCGAGGGTGGTCTGCGGCTGTGGAGCACGGAACTGGTGGGGCGCCGCAACGGTGTGACCGTGGCGGGCATCGACGACATCACCGGCGATCCGCTGATTTCCGGCGGCACGGTCTATGCGGGCAACCATTCGGGGCGCGTCGCGGCCTTTACCCTGTATGATGGCGAGCGGCTTTGGTCGGCGGAATATGGCGCTCTGGGACCGCTCTGGCCTGCGGGCGATAGCGTATTCTTCGTTTCTGACCGCCACCAGCTTGTGCGGCTGAACGCCAACACCGGCACGCCGGTCTGGGAAATCGACTTGCCCGGTTACAAACCCACACGCCGTCCGAACAAACGCCGCGCCGACGCCTATGCCAACCTAGGCCCCGTGATGGCGGGGGGGCGTTTGTGGGTGGCAGGCTCTGACGGGCAGCTGCGCGGATTTGATCCCGCCAGCGGCGCGCAAGTGGCCAGCATCGAGATCCCCGGCGGTGCGACGACGCGCCCCGTGGTTGCAGGCAACACGCTGTATGTCGTGTCCAAAAAAGGTGTCCTTCACGCCTACCGCTAAGGGCGTGGACATCCATTGGCGCGCGGGGGCTTTCGCCGCGCGTGAAAATGCGCTAGATGCGCGGCTTGATCCGCGGAGCCGTTTCCAATGTCTTTCACTCTCGCCATCGTCGGTCGCCCCAATGTGGGCAAATCGACCCTGTTCAACCGCCTTGTAGGCCGCCGTCTGGCGTTGGTCGATGACCAACCCGGTGTGACACGTGACCTGCGCGAGGGGGCCGCGCGTCTGGCCGACCTGCGGTTTACCGTGATCGACACAGCCGGTCTGGAAAACGAGACCGATGATTCGCTGCCCGCGCGCATGCGCCGCCTGACCGAACGCGCGGTGGATATGGCGGATATCTGCCTGTTTATCGTGGATGCGCGCACGGGCCTGCTGCCCGATGATCGCGTGTTCGCCGAGATCCTGCGCAAACGCGCCAAGCATGTGATCCTTGCCGCCAACAAGGCAGAGGGCAACGCCGCCGACGCAGGCGTGTTCGAAGCCTATGAGCTTGGCCTTGGTGAGCCCTTGCGCCTGTCCGCAGAACACGGCGAGGGGATGGCGGATCTCTATGCGATGCTGCAGCCGCTGGCCGAGGAATACACCGAGCGGGCTGAGGCGGATGCGCCGGCCACCGATGTCTCCCTGACAGAGGACGAGGCAGAGGAGGCGGATGAAACCGCCATTCCCATGCCCACCGTGGACAAACCCTTGCAGATTGCTGTGGTCGGTCGCCCGAATGCGGGCAAATCGACCCTGATCAACCAGATCATCGGCGAGGACCGTCTGCTGACCGGACCGGAGGCAGGGATCACCCGCGATGCGATTTCACTGTCGCATGACTGGAACGGCGTGCCGATGCGGATCTTTGACACCGCAGGCATGCGGCGTCGTGCCAAGGTGCAGGAAAAGCTGGAAAAACTGTCGGTCTCGGACGGCATCCGTGCTGTCAAATTCGCCGAAGTCGTGGTGATCCTGCTCGACGCGGCCATCCCGTTTGAAACGCAGGACCTCAAGATCGCGGACCTTGCGGAACGCGAAGGCCGTGCCGTGGTCGTGGCTGTGAACAAATGGGACATCGAGGGCGAGAAGCAGGAAAAGCTCAAATGGCTGCGCGAGCAGTTCGAGCATGTGCTGCCTCAGCTGCGCGGCGCGCCTTTGGTGACAGTCTCGGCCCGCACCGGCAAGGGGCTGGACAAGCTGCAAGAGGCCATCATGAAGGCCTATGTGACGTGGAACCGCCGCGTGCCCACGGGGCAGCTGAACCGCTGGCTGGATGCGATGATCACCCGTCACCCGCCGCCCGCACCGCAGGGCAAACGCATCAAACTGCGCTACATGACGCAGGCCAAAACGCGCCCGCCGGGGTTCGTGGTAATGTGTTCGCACCCTGACAAGCTGCCCGAGAGCTATTCGCGCTATTTGGTCAACGGCCTGCGCGAGGACTTTGACATGCCGGGCACGCCGATCCGGCTGCACATGCGCGGGCAGGCGGACAAGAACCCGTTCAAAGGCCGCCGCCCCAAAAAGCCGGGCGCCTTGGGCAAACACTTGGGCAAGCTGCAGAAGAAAAAGGACTAAGCGACCACGGTTGCACGTCATGAAAAAGGCGCTGGTGTCGCGGGACATCAGCGCCTTTTTCCATGTGAACAGGGGGTTACTCGGTGTCGGTGCTGCGCAGTCCGAGGATTGCGAGGATGCCAATGACGCTCAAGCCCACCACGGCGGCGTTCAGCGGATTGGTGTTCTGCACGATCACGCCAACCAGCGCCCAGATCACCGTCACCCCGTATTCCGGCGCGCGGTGCAGCCGGTATTGTACCACCAGCGCAATGGCCAGTGCGAGGACGAGACACAGCAGGGCGGCAGGCGTCGGTGGCAGAATGCCGTAACCGCCCAGAACCACACCCAGCCCGACACAGGCGGCGGCGGTCAGCCAGCCTGCATAGATCGCCACAGGGGCCTGCTGCAGCCAGCGGTCCGTGACACCCACGCGGAACACTGCCCGCAACGCGGCCCAGAGCATGGCAAAGATCAAAGGCACCGACAGCACCGGCGACACCGACGCCAGCGGCAACCAGAAGGCGCCAAGCGCGAGGCTCAGGCTCATCCACGGGCGGTAGTCGGCCCAATCGGGATCATCCGCACGGCGCAGGGCACCCATCACGGCCGCGATCACGAGCCAGACGTAGATTACCCCCCAGATCGCAAAGGCATAGCCCGAGGGCTGGACGGGCGGTTCCTCGATGACGACAGGGAATTGATCGGCTGTGAACCCGTTGAAATCCGGCACCACAAAGTAGGACGCGATGAAGGCTGCCGTGGCCAACAAAGTTACATAGGCCCAAAGGCGGTTCGTCATCGCGGCTTCTCCGGTGTTTCGTAACTGTGCGCATTGCTGCGCTGCGGCACCAATTTTGGTCAGCGCTGGCGGGATGTCAACGTGAGCCCGCCAATGCGGTTCCCGTGGCCCGCCCTGCGCGCGCCACGGGGAAGGGGGTGTCAGGCCAATGTGCCTTCGGCTGTCAGACGTGTTTTGCCCCCCAGATAGGGGTGGAGCACGGCGGGCAAATCAACCGACCCATCCGCCTGCTGCCCGTTTTCCAACACGGCAATCAGGCAGCGGCCCACGGCCAGACCCGAGCCGTTCAGCGTGGCGAGGAATTCGGGCTTGCCACCCTCTGCCGGTTTGAAACGGGCATTCATGCGGCGTGCCTGAAAGGTGCCACAGGTCGACACCGAGGAAATCTCGCGGTAGCTGTTCTGCCCGGGCAGCCAGACTTCGATGTCGTGGGTTTTCTGCGCGCCAAAGCCCATGTCGCCTGTGCACAGCACAACGGTCCGGTAGGGCAGCCCCAGTTTTTCAAGGATCGCCTCGGCGCAGCCGGTCATGCGGTCATGTTCGTTGATCGCCTCGTCGGGGTGGCAGATCGTGACCATTTCGACCTTTTCGAACTGGTGCTGGCGCAGCATCCCTGCGGTGTCACGGCCTGCGCTGCCTGCCTCGGAGCGGAAGCACTGCGAATAGGCCGCCATCCGGTGCGGCAGGCTTGCGGCATCGACGGTTTCGCCGTTGACGGTGTTGGTCAGCGTGACCTCGGAGGTGGGGATCAGCCACCAGCCATTTGTGGTCTCATAGCTGTCTTCGCCGAATTTGGGCAGCTGCCCCGTGCCGTACATCATCTCGGGGCGCACCAGAACCGGGGTCCAGGTTTCGGTCAGCCCGTGTTCGTCGACATGGGTGTCGAGCATGAACTGCGTCAGAGCGCGGCTGATCCGCGCGACCGCCCCTTTGAGCACTACAAAACGCGCGCCCGACAGCTTGGCTGCGGTTTCAAAATCCATGCCGGGGACGACGCCTGCCAGCTCGTAGTGTTCCTTCGGCGTGAAATCCAGCGCGCGCGGTTCGCCCCAGCGCTTGATCTCGACATTGTCGTCTTCGTTTTCGCCGGCAGGGACATCCTCCAGTGGCAGGTTGGGGATGCCCATCAGCAGATCGGTCAGCTGTGCATCCAGCGCCTTCGCCTTTTCGTTCATTTCGGCGACTTCGGCCTTCTTCTCGCCCACAAGGCTGCGCAGGCGTTGAAACTCCGCCTCATCACCGCTGGCCTTGGCGCGGCCCACATCCTTGGACGCCTTGTTTTGCTCGGCCTGTGCCGTCTCGGCGGCAAGGATTGCGGCGCGGCGCTGTTCGTCAAGGGCCAGAACCTCGGAGGACATCGCCTTGTCCCCGCGACGAGAGAGCGCCGCATCCCATGCGGCGGGGTTTTCGCGGATGGCGCGGATGTCGTGCATCTCTTTCTCCTTGGTCTGGTCTGCGAGTCGCGACGCTTATGCCCCATCTTTGCGCAGGAGGGTAGGGGCGAGCGGCGGCAGCGTTTCGCCTTTGGCAACGGTGTTTTTCCGGCTTAACGGGATGTTTGGGGGTCGCGGGCATACTGCGTCCACAGCCGGTGTATGAGGCCACCGGCCAGATCAAGGAGCATCGCCATGGGGTTCGGCCTGCTGGCGGTCGTCGGGACGATGGTTCTGATGGCCATTCAATCCGCTGTCGAAGACGTCCCGGAACCGGGGGAGGACGTCATCCGTGACGATGACACCATCGCGGGCAGCCGAGGGGATGATGTGATCGATGGCTCCAACGCGGCAGAGGTTATTCTGCCGCATTACGGCAATGATGTTGTGCGCGCGGGGGGCGGTAATGACACAATTTCCGACCACCCGTGGGACCGCGAGGTGCAGCAGGGGAAGGGGGGCTGGATCAATCCCGATTTCGGGAACGACACCCTGTCCGGCGGGGCGGGCGACGACCGGATCTTTGCCACTGGAGGCGCGAATGTGGTGTCCGGTGATGGGGGCGATGACAGTATCAGCACGGTTGACTTGCATCCCGGCACGCCCTTTGCGCCAGACGATGCGTCTGGCGGGGCGGGTGATGACTGGCTGGTGGGGGACGACGGCGATACCCTGACAGGTGGCGCGGGCGTGGACTTTTTCACCAATATCCACGACGCCGAGGACGACGCGCCGGTGGTGATCACGGATATCGAACCGGATGAAACGGTGGAGATCCTGATTTATGATCCGACCTTGCTGGACGCTGACGGGGCAGTGCCCAGCCCGGAGTGGCGTGATGAGGATCGCGGGGCGGTATTGACGCTGGCGGGCCGCGATACGGTCGTCTTTTCCCACGCGCTCGCCCGCGATCTGGCGGGCAATGTGCGTGTCTTGGTTGCGCGGTCGGCCTAATCCCGCAAGGCGCGCTGCAGCCAGTCGTCCACCGGAACGACCAGCGCCTCTTCCTCGGTGACGGCCACAATCGTGGCAACCAGATCCCCGTTGTCTGATAGAACCGCCCCGCCGGATTGGCCCGGCTCGACCCGACAGCGAATGCGCCACAGCCCAGAGGCCGGCGCGCCATAGCAATAGGGCGTTTCGGTCTGCCGATGCGGGGCAGAGCGGCGATACCCGATCAAGGTGAAAGGGCCGGTGGCGTCGGCCTTGGCAATTGGTCGGGGCGGCGGTGACAGCGCGCGGTCCAAGCGCACAAGTGCGAGATCATGGCGCAAGTCGAACCGCCCGTCAGCAAAAGCGTCGGGATGCATATCGATGGCGGTGATCCGCGCAGAGCCCGCATGGTCCGTGCCGTCCCAGCCCGCAACAAAGGTCATATCCGCAATGCGTTTGAGGTACCCGTCCGCAACGGTTGCAACACAATGCGCCGCCGTCAACGCGCGGTCCGGCGCCACCAGCGTGGCCGAACACATTTCGCGGTGGCGATAGCCCGCGATGTTCAGCCGCCCGACGGCGTCCTCTGCACAGGCCACGGCAGGGCAGATCAAAAACAACAGCAAACGCAGCATGGCAGCAGCTTATCGCCGCGCGTCCAACAATCCACATGTCATGCTGCCGCAGCGCCGATACCTTGCATCCGGCGCGTGGGGCGCTTAGGTATCGCGCAATTTAACGGGGGATGCCCCGTCGAGCTGCACCAGACAACCAAAGAACAAGGAGCATCCCATGGACCAGCAGACCCTTTCCTCTTTTGTGATGATGGGCCTGATCTTCGCGATCATGTACTTTCTTCTCATCCGCCCGCAGCAAAAGAAGATGAAAGAACATAAGGCGATGATCGAGGCGATCCGCCGCAACGATATCGTCATCACCCAAGGCGGCATCATCGGCAAGGTGGCCAAGGTCAAGGACGACAACGAGCTTGAAATCGAGATCGCCGAAGGTGTGAAAGTGCGCGTCATGCGCTCGACCATCGCCACGGTGAAATCCAAGACCGAACCTGCCGAAGGCTGATAGACCATGTTGCAGATCGATGCCTGGAAACGCTGGCTGATTTGGCTCACCGTTGTGGTGGGCCTTCTTCTTGCTTTGCCGAACGTGTTCTACCCGCGGGTGGAAATGCACAACGACGCCGTAAAGGCCATCGAAAGCGGGGCTGACACCAGCGAAAACCGCGCGGCAGAGGCGGCCTGGCCGTCTTTCCTGCCGTCCGGTTTGGTCAATCTGGGTCTCGATCTGCGGGGCGGTGCGCATCTTCTGGCCGAAGTGCGCACCGAAGACGTCTATAAATCACGGATGGAGTCGCTCTGGCCCGAGGTTCTGCGCGTGTTGCGTGCCGAACGTGACGAGGTCGGCACCATCCGCTGGAATTCCGCCGCGGTGGATCAGGGCGAGCTACGCGTGCGGCTTGTCTCCAACCCCGAGGCCATGCCGCGCGCCATCGAACTGGTGAACACGCTGCGCCAGCCTGTGGTGTCCATCACAGGCGCGGGCACCCATGACTTCGAGGCCCGTGGCGAAGGCGACGAATTGGTGATCGCGCTGACCGAAGCGGAACAGCAGGCCACCGATGACCGCACGATGCAGCAATCGCTGGAAATCATCCGCCGCCGCATCGACGAGGTGGGCACGCGCGAGCCTACGATCCAGCGTCAAGGCGCGGACCGTATCCTTATTCAGGTGCCGGGCATCGGATCGGCTGCCGAGCTGAAAGAGATCATCGGCACCACGGCGCAGCTGACCTTTCAGCCGGTGGTGAGCCGCACGACCAATGGCAACGAATCACCCGGTGCCGGCAACGAGATCCTGCCCTCGCTCGACGATGAGGGGCTGTTCTACATTCTCGAACAGTCGCCCGTGGTCACCGGCGAAGAGCTGACCAACGCGCAGCCGACCTTTGACCAGAACGGCCGTCCCGCGGTGAGCTTCCAGTTCAACGGCGCTGGCGGGCGCAAATTCGGCGACTACACGGCCGCCAACATCGGCTCGCCCTTTGCGATTGTCCTCGACGAAGAGGTGATCAGCGCGCCAGTGATCCAAAGCCACATCGCAGGTGGGGCCGGTATCATCACCGGCGATTTCACCATCGAGGAATCGACCAATCTGGCCGTGTTATTGCGGGCAGGGGCGCTGCCCGCCGGTCTGGATTTCCTCGAAGAGCGGACCATCGGCCCCGAATTGGGTCAGGACAGCATCGACGCGGGCAAGCTTGCCACCGCTGTGGCCTTTGCCGCTGTGCTGTTCTTCATGGTGGCCAGCTACGGGCTGTTCGGCGTCTTTGCCAATATCGCGCTGATCCTGAACGTGGCGCTGCTGTTCGGGATGTTGTCGATGATCGGCGCTACGCTGACCTTGCCGGGGATTGCGGGCATCGTGCTGACCGTCGGCATGGCGGTGGACGCCAATGTGCTGATCTTTGAACGCATCCGCGAAGAGCTGAAGACCGCCAGAGGTCCGGCCCGCGCCATCGAGCTGGGCTATGAAAAGGCGCTGTCGGCGATTGTTGACGCCAATATCACCACCTTCATCACGGCGGTGATCCTTTATGTCATCGGGTCCGGTCCGGTGCGCGGCTTTGCCGTCACGCTTGGCTTCGGCATCCTCACCTCGGTGTTCACGGCGATCTTTGTCACGCGCCTGTTGGTGGTGATCTGGTTCGAACGCCGCCGTCCCAAATCCATCGAAGTATAAGGCAGGGTCTGATATGCGTTTGCGACTGGTAAAAGACGACCTGAACTGGGACTACTTCAAACGGTCCCGCCTGTGGCTTGGTATTTCGGCGGTCATGGCGGTCGTCGCCTTGGCCAGCTTCTTTGTCCAAGGGCTGAATTACGGCATCGATTTCCGAGGCGGCACAACGATCCGCACGGAAACGACCACACCGGTGGATGTGGGCGAATACCGCGACGCGCTTGACCAGATCGGTCTTGCGGATGTCGTGATCTCCGAAGTGTTCGACCCGACCTTCCGTGACGATCAATTCGTGGCCATGGTGCGCATCGGTGCCCAAGAGGGCGAAGAGGCGGTCAGCACAGATGTGATTGATCGCGCCGAGGCCGCGCTGGCCGAGGTCGCCCCCGATATCAAGTTCATCTCCGTTGAATCGGTAGGCCCCAAAGTGTCCGGTGAGCTGATCCAGACGGCGGCGCTGGCTGTGTCGCTCGCCATCGGTGCGGTGCTGATCTACATCTGGCTGCGCTTCGAATGGCAATTCGCGCTCGGCGCGGTTTTGGCGCTGGTGCATGACGTGGCCTTGACCATCGGCATCTTCTCCGAGCTGCAGATCAAGTTCGACCTTGCCATCATCGCGGCCTTGCTGACCATTGTGGGCTATTCGCTGAACGACACGGTGGTGGTGTTCGACCGTGTGCGCGAAAACCTCGTGCGGTTCAAATCCAAGGATCTGAAAGAGATCCTGAAGATGTCGATCAACGAGACGATGAGCCGGACAATCATGACATCGCTGACCACGCTGATCGCACTGATTGCGCTGTTTGCCTTGGGCGGTGACGTGATCCGCGGCTTTGTGTTTGCGATGATCTGGGGCGTTGTGGTCGGCACCTACTCGTCGATCTTCGTGGCCTCGGCGGTGCTGCTGCGCCTTGGGGTGAAACGCGACTGGTCGAAACCCACCGAAGGTGGCGCGGGCACGCAATTCGGTGATGTGGACGCCTGAACAGCGGAGGGTCTGATATGCGCCTGAACGAAGTGATCTTTACCGACGCCCGTCCCGTGGATGGCTACGGGCCGGGGTTCTTTCGGATCGCGGGCGAGGTGCATCAGGGCCCGATGCTGCTGTGGGACAAGGGCCGCGCCGATTGGGGCGGTCTGGAGGATCACGACAGCCTGCTGGGCTTTGTCGGGGTGGTTGATGTGCTGTTCGTCGGCACCGGCGCAGAGATTGCCTTTCTGCCTGCAGAGCTGCGCGAGAAGCTGGAACAGGCGGGGCTGGGGGTCGAGGTTATGAACTCCCCCTCCGCCTGCCGGACCTACAATGTGCTGATTTCCGAAGGGCGGCGCGTCGCGCTTGCCGTGTTGCCGGTATAACGCCGTGCTGCGCGTCCGGGATCTGACAGTGACGCGGGGCGGGCTGCCGGTGCTCGAGGGGCTGTCTTTCGATCTGGGCGAGGGGGCGGCGCTGGTGCTGCGCGGTCCCAACGGATCTGGCAAAACCACGTTGTTGCGCACCATAGCCGGATTGCAACCGGCGGCGTCGGGCGACATCGAGGGGGCAGGGGACCGCATCGCCTATGCCGCCCATGCCGACGGTTTGAAAACCATGCTGAGCGTCGAAGAGAACCTGCAGTTCTGGGCGTCGGTCTTTGGCACATCCGACATCGAGACGGCCATCCGCAGCTTTGATCTGTCCGGCTTGCGTGACCGTTTGGCGGGATCGCTGAGTGCGGGGCAGAAACGGCGGCTTGGGCTCGCGCGGTTGATGGTTACGGGGCGACCGGTCTGGGTGCTAGACGAGCCGACGGTGTCGCTGGATGCGGCGTCGGTGGCGTTGTTCGCGAAAGCTGTGCGCGGCCACCTGTCTGCGGGAGGGGCTGCCTTGATGGCCACCCATATCGATCTGGGGCTGGAGGCGGATGTGTTGGACGTGGCACCGTACAAAGCGCGCCCACGGGCGGCTGCGGATGACGAGGCTTTCCTGTGATCGCGTTGCTGATGCGGGATCTGCGGCTTGCGGTGCGCGCGGGCGGGGGCTTTGGCCTCGGGCTTGCGTTCTTTCTGATCGTGACGGTTCTGGTGCCTTTCGGGGTTGGCCCCGCGCCTGATTTGCTGGGTCGCATTGCGCCGGGTGTGCTGTGGATCGGTGCGTTGTTGGCCTGTTTGCTGTCGCTCGATCGCATCCTTGCGCTGGATTGGGAGGACGGCTCGCTTGATCTGTTGGCCACGGCCCCGCTGCCAATGGAGGGCATTGTCGCGGTCAAAGCCTTAGCGCATTGGATCACCACGGGACTGCCACTGGTGATGGTCGCGCCGGTGCTGGGGGTTTTGCTGAACCTGCCCATCGACGGGTTTTTGTGGATTTTTGTCAGCCTCGGTCTGGGCACGCCTGCCTTGTCGGTGATCGGCACCTTTGGGGCTGCGCTGACCGTGGGGCTGAAACGCGGGGGCATGCTGCTGAGCCTTCTGGTGCTGCCACTGTATGTGCCAACGTTGATTTTCGGTGCAGAGGTGGCCCGCCGCGGTGCCGAAGGGTTGGCGGTGTCCACGCCATTGGCCATGCTGGCGGGGATCAGTTTTGGCGTGATGGCTCTGCTGCCCTTTGCCAGCGCCGCCGTGCTGCGGATCAATTTACGTTGATCCGTGCTGGCCGTGGCCTTTGGGCGCGGCACGAAGTTATTGCCCGCCGCGCCGAATTGCGCTGTATGGGGCGCGAAACACGCAGGAAGGACCACCCGACATGGCGTCGATCTGGGAATATGCCAATCCGGTGAAATTCATTCGCACCGCCGACCGCCTGCTGCCGTGGGTGTCCGGCCTTGCGGCGCTGAGCCTAGGCATCGGGTTGGTGTGGGGATTTTTCTTTACGCCAGAGGACTTTCGGCAGGGATCCACGGTCAAGATCATCTACCTGCACGTGCCCGCAGCCCTGATGGCGATCAACGCGTGGCTGATGATGCTGGTGGCCTCATTGGTCTGGATCGTGCGGCGGCATCATGTCTCGGCGCTTGCGGCACGGGCCGCAGCCCCTGTGGGGGCCGTGTTCACCTTGATCGCTTTGGTGACCGGCGCGTTCTGGGGGCAGCCCATGTGGGGGACGTGGTGGGCGTGGGACCCGCGGCTGACGTCCTTTCTGATCCTGTTTTTGTTCTATCTCGGCTACATGGCCCTGTGGGAGGCGATCGAGACCGATGACACCGCGGCTGACCTGACCTCTATCCTGTGTCTGGTGGGATCGGTGTTTGCGGTGCTGTCGCGCTATGCGGTGAATTTCTGGAATCAGGGTCTGCATCAGGGGGCGTCTGTCATGCGGGCGGGCGCTTTGGCGGGCGATACGGAAGAACGGGTATCAAATGTTTTCGCCGTGCCGCTGTTCATCTGCATGGCGGGCTTTGCGCTGTTGTTCGTGGCGCTGGTTCTGCTGCGCACACAAACGGAGATTCGCGCCCGCCGGACAAGGGCGCTTGTGGCAAGGGAGCGGATGGCATGATGCCCGATCTTGGGAAATACGCCTTTGAGGTTCTGATGTCTTATGCGGTCTCTTTGGGACTGCTGGTGGTGTTCATTGCGGTCTCGCTGCGCCGCGCGGCACAGGTGCGCCGTGCGCTGCAAAAGGTGGAGGAGCGCAAGAATGGCTAAGGTGTCGCCGCTGATGATCCTGCCGCCTGCGATCTTTGCAGCCTTCGGCGCGCTGGCCTATTTCGGCCTGGGGCGCGAGGGGGCGGATGATCTGGAGAGCATGTTCACCGGCCAACCCGCGCCGCCCATGACCGAGACCGCGCTGGACGGCTATCCCCCGATCACGCCCGAGGTGCTGGCCGCAGGCGAGGTAACAATCGTGAATTTCTGGGCCTCGTGGTGTCCGCCCTGTCGGGTGGAACATCCGCGCCTGTTGGAAATGCAGGCCGAGGGGCTGCATGTCGTCGGGGTGAATTTCAAGGATATCGAAAAGAACGCGCGCGCCTATCTGGCAGAGGATGGCAACCCCTTTGCAGCGGTTGCCTTTGATCCGGCGGGGCGTTCGGCGATCGAATGGGGAGTCACCGGCCCGCCGGAGACGTTCATTCTGGATGGCGATGGGACGGTTTTGTTCAAGTTCGTAGGCCCGCTGGTGGGCTCTGACTATGAACAACGGTTTGTGCCCGCGCTGGAGGCCGCATTGGCCGCTCAGGAATAACCTGCCTATACAGAAATCCGGCCCCGTGATCGGGGCCGTTTTCGCCTTAGAGATCGCAGACCGTCTCGACCATGCTTTGTGGGCAATGAACCGTGGGCTGGGTCGTGGTCGTGCTGGCGTAGGCGCCAAACACTGCCAAAAGCAAAAGAACACCTGCCTGGATAACTGTAATAACCTTCATGCTTGCCTCGCTATGCTGGGCCATTCTTGGCCTCTGTAAAAAATAAATGGGGCCTGTCGCGGGCAAATGACAGGGGAACCGTCAGGAAATGATCCCCATTGAAATCGAATACGTCCAAAATTGCGCAAAACAGCGCCGCAGCTTGCCGAAATGGGCGATCTGCTGCCAACGGCTGGTTTGCCGCTTCACAATAACTTTGACAGAAGGCCTTGGCAGGTCTGGAATGCCTGACCCGGAATCAAAAAGACGCCCCTTGTGAGGGGCGCCTTTTGGCGGGTCGGGGCAATAGCCCCGACCTACGGGATGCCGACTCATTCGGCCGCAATGGCCGGATCCTGTGCGAGGTTGCGCAGCACGTAATGCAGCACGCCACCGTGTTCGACGTATTCCACCTCGATCGCCGTATCGATGCGGCATTTCAGGGTGATGTCCTTGGTGCTGCCATCGGCGTAGGTGATGGTGCAGGGGGTGTCCTGCGCCGGTTTCACATCGTCGAGGCCCTTGATGTCCACCGTCTCTGCCCCTGTGAGGTTCAGAGATTTGCGGGTGTCACCGCCGGTGAATTCGAACGGGATCACGCCCATGCCCACAAGGTTGGAGCGGTGGATACGCTCGAAGCTTTCGGCGATCACCGCTTTGACGCCCAGCAATGCGGTGCCTTTCGCCGCCCAGTCCCGCGACGAGCCCGCGCCATACTGTTCGCCACCAAAGATCACCAGCGGCGTGCCCTGTTCCTGATAGGCCATGGCAGCGTCATAGATCGACATCTGTTCGCCATCGGGGCCTTTGGTGTAGCCGCCTTCGACGCCGTCGAGCATCTCGTTCTTGATACGGATATTGGCGAAGGTGCCACGCATCATCACCTCGTGGTTGCCACGACGCGACCCGTATGAGTTGAACTCGCGCAGGGGCACCTGACGTTCTGTCAGGTAGATGCCTGCGGGGGTGGTTTCCTTGAACGAACCCGCGGGCGAGATGTGGTCCGTGGTGATCATATCCCCCAGCATGGCCAGAACGCGCGCGCCCTCGACGTTGGTGATGGCGCCTTTGTCCTTGCCCATGCCTTGGAAATAGGGCGGGTTCTGGATGTAGGTCGATGTGGACGGCCAGTCATAGGTCTCCTGTTGCGGGACCTCGACGCCCTGCCATTTGTCATCGCCTTTGAACACATCGGCATATTTGGACTGGAACGCCTCGCGGGTGACGGTCTGTTCGACCAGCTCCGCGATTTCGGCCTGCGACGGCCAGATGTCCTTGAGGTAGACGTCGTTGCCGTCCTTGTCTTGGCCCAGCGGGTCCTTGGTGATGTCGACATTCATGTCACCCACCAGCGCATAGGCCACGACCAGCGGCGGCGAAGCCAGATAGTTGGCGCGCACATCCGGGGAAATCCGGCCTTCAAAGTTGCGGTTGCCCGACAGAACAGAGGTGCCGATCAGGTCGTATTTGTTGATCGCCTTGGAAATCGGCGCGTCCAGCGGGCCGGAGTTGCCGATACAGGTGGTGCAGCCATAGCCCACAAGGTTGAAGCCGATCTTGTCGAGGTCTTCCTGCAGGCCTGCGGCCTCCAGATAGGCGGAGACGACCTGCGATCCCGGTGCGAGCGAGGTTTTCACCCAGGGTTTGCGGTTCAGCCCCAGTGCCGCCGCTTTGCGCGCCACCAGACCCGCGCCGATCATGACGTAGGGGTTCGATGTGTTGGTGCAGGAGGTGATCGAGGCGATCACAATGGACCCGTCATGAAGTTGATAGTGGCCATCATCGGTTTCCACATAGCCACGTTTGTGGTTGCCCTCGTCGCCGGGGATCTCGCGCGGTTCCGGCGCGCCGCCTTCGCCCTCCCAGCGGACCTCTTCCTTGGCGGTGCCATCCTGACCCTCGCGCACGCCCTTGACGTATTCGGCAAAGGTCTTGGCCGCCTTGTCCAGCGCGATGTAATCCTGCGGGCGCTTCGGGCCGGAAATGGCGGGCACAATCGTCCCCATGTCCAGCGACAGCGTGTCGGTATAGATGGGCGCGTAGTTTTCGTCGCGCCACATGCCGTTGGCCTTGGCGTAGGCCTCGACCAGCGCGATGCGGTCCTCGTCGCGGCCTGTGTTGCGCAGGTAGCGCAGGGTTTCATTGTCGATCGGGAAGAAGCCACAGGTCGCGCCGTATTCAGGTGCCATGTTGGCAATGGTCGCGCGATCGGCCAGCGGCAGGTTGTCCAGCCCGTCGCCGTAGAATTCGACGAACTTGCTGACCACCCCCTTGGCGCGCAGCATTTCCACCACCTTGAGCACCAGATCCGTGCCGGTTGTGCCTTCGACCATCTTGCCGGTCAGCTCGAAGCCGATGACTTCGGGGATCAGCATGGAGATCGGCTGGCCCAGCATGGCGGCCTCGGCCTCGATCCCGCCGACACCCCAGCCCAGAACAGCCGCGCCGTTGACCATGGTGGTGTGGCTGTCGGTGCCCGCCAGCGTATCGGGGTAGGCCACCTGTTCGCCATTCTGGTCCGCATCGGTCCAGACGGTCTGGCTGAGGTATTCCAGGTTCACCTGATGGCAGATGCCCGTGCCTGGAGGCACAACGCGGAAATTGTTGAACGCGGTCTGGCCCCATTTCAGGAAGGTATAGCGTTCCATGTTGCGTTCATATTCGCGATCCACGTTCATTTGGAACGCGCGCGGATTGCCGAATTCGTCGATCATGACAGAGTGGTCAATGACCAGATCCACAGGGTTGAGCGGGTTGATCTTTTGCGCGTCCCCGCCCAGAGCCTTGATCCCGTCGCGCATGGCCGCGAGGTCGACGACCGCCGGAACGCCGGTGAAATCCTGCATCAGCACGCGGGCAGGGCGGTAGGCCAGCTCGCGGTTGCCCTTGCCACCGTTGTTGGCCCAATCGGAGAACGCCTTGATATCGTCCAGCGTGACGGTTTTGCCGTCCTCGAAACGGAGCATGTTCTCCAGCACCACCTTCAATGCGGCGGGCAGCTTGGTGAAATCACCAAGCCCGGCCTCTGCTGCGGCGGGGATGGAATAGTAAGCGACCGACTGGTCACCGACCGTCAGCGTCTTGCGCGTTTTGGCGCTGTCATGTCCGACTGTAATGGTCATTTGGATGCCTCCGATAAAGCCACGGATCTGGGTGTCTCAGCCTAAGTCGTGACGCATCGCGTGGTGCGACTCAAGCTTTGTGTTAGATTTGGTATGCAACGGTATGCAGTCAAGGGCGGGCCTGCCGTTTCCTCTTTGTCACATCCTCTCTCAAATGATTGATTGGTTTGTGCTCTCTGCAAGAGATAGATGCTAAAGCAACGAGACAAGTGCGAGACGGAATCTTATGCGTGGAATTCTGACATACGGGGCAGCGGTCTGGATGGGGCTTGGCGTAGCCTTGGCGGGCGCAGCGCCTGCAGCCGCCGACGACACCAACCCTGTGGTGGTGGAATTGTTTACCTCGCAAGGGTGCTCGAGCTGTCCCCCGGCGGACAAGTTCCTCGCCGAACTGGGGGAGCGTCATGACGTCATCGCCTTGGCGTATCACGTGGATTACTGGGATTATATCGGGTGGAAAGACCGTTTCGCCTCGCCCGAATTCACCCGCCGTCAAAAGGGCTATGCCCGTGCCCGCGGGTGGAAGATGGTTTACACGCCGCAGATGGTGGTGAACGGCTACGAAGATGTCGTGGGATCGCGCACCGAAGAGGTTGAGGCCCTGATCGATCGCCATCAGGACCAGACTGGCCCTGCGAAACTGATGGTGGAGCGGCGCGGCGATAAGGTTGTGATCCGTGCGCAGGGCGATGCCGATGGCCAGCCTTGCGACATTCACGTCATTCGCTACAATCCCGCGGAAGAGGTGTACATCAAGCGCGGTGAAAACGCGGGCCGTACCATGAATTACACCCACATCGTGCGCGAATGGGATGTTGCGGCGCGTTGGAATGGGCGCGGTGATTTCGAAACCGAAGTTTCCGTGGCGGCGAACGAACCCGTCGTGGTTCTGCTTCAGGCGCCTAAATCGGGTCCGATCCTTGCGGCTGCACAGATCGATTAATCACTTCTGATCAGCGGCTTGCGCGGCTTTTCTCATGCGTTTGGCGACGCGTTTCGGCTTCCATCGGCGATGTGACCACATCCACTGACCCGGATCGGCTTCAATGCGTGCCTCCAGACGTTTGGTGACTTCGGTCATCATGGTGACGGGATCGCTATGGGGGACCGGTTCCTCGATGATGGCGTCAAAACCGTAGCGGTCAGACCGGCGTACACCAAAATACGGCAGCAGGATCGCCTTGGTCTTCAGCGCAATATCGGCGGGAGAGGTGGCGGTGGGCGCAGGGTGTCCCAGAAAATCGATCATTGCACCGGACGATTCGAACACGTCAAAGGCCATCGCGGCGATCCCGCCTTCGCGGATATGTTTGACGAGACCGATGGTGCCGCGCCGCCCCTGTTCGAACACCGGTTCGCCGACTTCACGATAGTTCCGGATGTAGCGCGCATTCATAAAAGCATTGGACATTGGGCGCAGCAGCCCTGCCACGGTATAGCCGCGGGCGACCAGAGCGGCGCGGGCGCAGATGGGACTGCCGTAGTGGCCGGTGATCAGAATGACAGGGGTGCCGTCCGCTTTTGCCTGCTCAAGGATCGGCAGACCCGGCCCGCTCACCGGAAACGCCGCGCCACGTTTGAGCATCTCGGAAGGGTAGTAGTTTTCGATCAGCGCCCGCGCGAGATTGTCGATGGATTTCTCGGCGATTTCCGATTTTCGCGCAGCAGACAGGTCTGGCCAGACGAGGTCAAGATTGGCTGCGATGCGATCAAACCAGCCGAGGCGCGGCGCTATCATACGCCGCACCAGCCAACTGGTCAGCGCCAGGCGTTGGCGCACCGGCAACAGGTGACCCACTGCGATATAGCTGTTCAGAGCGATATGCGCCGCGCGTTCCATCCGGGTGCCGGACAGCGCGGTCATAGGTGTGGGCTGATCTGCCAAACGGTTGATCCACTGCGTTGTTTGACCGTGGTTCTACGCCGCCGCCCCCAAAGCGGCAAGGGGGCGAGCGGATAGGCGCGCGCGAACATTTATTCGTCGGCGTCGGGATCCAGCAGTTCGATTTCCCCGACGGAGACAAGATCACGGATCGCGGAAACCACCGCGCCCATCGCCTTCTCCCCGACCTTCGGTTTGACTGTGCCTTTGCCGTCTGCTTCCTCACGAATGCTTTCGGCCATGCGTTTCGACATGTTCGCCAGTAGAAACTCGGCGGATTTACTGTCTTCTTCGGATGTGGCACCGGCAATGGCCGTCGCAAGAACGTCTGGCGGCACGTCGCGCGTGATCTTGGGAACGTCAATTGCGTTCAGCCGTTCGGGAATGTTGGCAAAGGTAAAGATCGCCTTGCGTACGGCATTGGCAAATTCTTCATCCTCCTCTTCAAGCTGCTGGAGCAATTCGTCCCTCACGGCAGCGTTGGAATAGTTCAGAATTGCGCCAAGCCGTTCGTCGGGGCGTTTGGCAAAGGCTTTTTCTGGCTCCGCATCAATCTGCGCCGCAAGGGCGAGGCCGATTCGATCCACTGCGTCGGGTGTCACGCCGGTCGTCATGGACACCGCGTAGGAGATGCGCCGCGCCTTGTCGCCGGGCAGTTTTGCGAGCACCTGAGCGGCCTTGCCCACGTCAATTTTTGACATCATGACGGCGGCGACTTCGGTGCTCTCCGACATCACCAGTTCTTCAAGCCGTTCGGGCGGCAGGGCGTTGATCCTGTCCCATGGGTCGCCGGTTTGGCGCACGCCTGATTCCTTGCGCAGGCGCGAGGCCGTGCGTGGATTGATCCGCCCGTCCAATGCGGTTAATGCGCCGGCCATATCTCCGGGAAAGGAGAGGCCAACAGCCTCCAGCTCGTCGGCAAATTCGTTCACCACCTGATTGAGCGTTTCACGATCAATGTAGCGCATATTCCCCAACAGAAATGTCAGCTCTTCCTGCAGGTCGTCAGGCAGCGATGATAGCGGCACATCGGACCCTTCGTTCAGCAAGAACTGAACGATAATCGCGGCCTTCGCCTTGCGTGACAGGCCAGGCGATCCGTGCCCCATCGGATCTGGAAGGGCGGCTAAAGCCAAGGATGACATGAAATATCTCCGAAGTCTGATGCCACTGTAACTAGCGATACAAGGTTGCTGGCGTGTTAAGCGCAGCGGGGGCGGGGCCGTGATAATTTACGTAGAATTCAATCTATTACCCTTGGCGCGTTAGGACAGTCTTCATTCTTCACGAGGCAACCTGAAAGTGGTGAAGTGGTTCAGCAAGAGGGGGTGAGATGCAGACAAACGACTGGCGCGGGCCAAACAGTTACCTTGTCGTCGAAGATGACACCTTTGATCGCAATCTGATGCGTCGCTGCATCGGGCGCGATCGCCCGGATCTGGATCTGTTCGAGGTCTCGACCTTGGGATCAGCGCGTCGTTTTCTGGAACAGTCACGCCCGGACATGATCGTGCTGGATCACTTTCTTCCCGATGGGGAGGGGGCGTCTTTTGCGCGTGAATTGCAGTCTCATGGCACTTGGTCGGACACGCTGATCTGTGTCGTCACAAGCGCGGACCCCAGTACACTGGATACCGCCCATGTGCCGGTGATTGCGAAACACGACCTGACGCCGCAAAGCCTATGGGCCTTGGTGGATGTGTTTCTGGCGGAGCGCAATTTTGATCCCGATACTGACGTCGGGCGCGCGATCAGCGATTTCGGGGATACGGTTCAGGCGGGGTTGGCGAGCAATGTATCGCGTATGCTGCGCACACTTAGACGCGCACGCGCCACCGCACGGCGCAGCATACCGCGCGCTGCGATGAACGATCTGGACGCTTTGGAGGATATGTTGATGACGCTGTCCGAGACGGTGGATCGTCGGCATTGACAGACCGCAGAGGGCAGCCGCCCACATAGATGGCGGGCGGCTGACGCTTAAGACTTAGCCTTCGTGGAACACACGGGCAAAGATCGTATCGACGTGTTTGGTATGATAGCCAAGGTCGAACTTCTCGTTGATCTCATCCTCGGAGAGCGCGGCGCGCACTTCGTCATCGGCCAACAGCTCTTCGCGGAAATCCGTGCGGTGATCCCAGACCTTCATCGCGTTGCGCTGCACCAGACGGTAGGCATCCTCGCGCGAAACACCCGCTTGGGTCAGGGCCAGAAGAACGCGCTGCGACATGACCAGCCCGGGGAATTTGTTCATGTTGTCCAGCATGTTCTGCGGATAGACCAACAGTTTGTCGATAACCGAGGTCAGGCGCGCCAATGCGAAATCCAAGGTGATCGTGGTGTCGGGGCCGATGTTACGTTCGACCGAGGAATGCGAAATATCGCGCTCGTGCCACAGCGCCACGTTTTCCATCGCGGGGATCACAGCCATCCGCACAAGGCGTGCAAGACCGGTCAGGTTTTCGGTCAGAACGGGGTTCTTCTTGTGCGGCATCGCCGAAGACCCTTTTTGACCCATCGAGAAAAATTCCGCCGCTTCAAGGACTTCGGTCCGCTGCATGTGACGGATCTCAACGGCGATGTTCTCGATAGAGGAGGCGATCACACCCAGCGTGGCAAAGAATGCCGCATGACGGTCGCGCGGAATAACTTGTGTGCTGATCGGTTCGGGCACAAGGCCAAGCTGGTCACAGACGTGTTCCTCGACCGCCGGGTCGATATTGGCAAAGGTGCCCACCGCGCCAGAGATCGCGCCGGTGGCGATTTCAGCGCGTGCGTCGCGCATCCGCGACAGGTTGCGATCCATTTCAGCGTAGAAGCGGGCAAAGGTCAGGCCCATCGTTGTGGGTTCCGCGTGAATGCCGTGGGAGCGGCCAATGCGGATCGTGTCCTTGTGTTCGTAGGCGCGGCGCTTCAGCGCGGCCAACAGTCCTTCGATGTCTGCGATCAGGATGTCGGCGGCACGCACGAGCTGCACGTTGAAACAGGTGTCCAGCACGTCCGAGGATGTCATGCCCTGATGGACAAAGCGCGCCTCGTCACTGCCGACGTGTTCGGCCAGATGGGTCAGGAAGGCGATCACGTCATGTTTGGTTTCGCGCTCGATCTCGTCGATGCGGTCGATGTCGAATTCCACATCCTTGGCTTTCCAGACGGCGTCGGCGTTCTCTTGCGGAATGACCCCCAGTTTGGCCTGCGCGTCGCAGGCGTGGGCTTCGATCTCGTACCAGATGCGGAACTTGGTCTCGGGTGACCAGATGGCAACCATGTCGGGACGGGAATAACGGGGAATCATTGCAAGGTCTCCTGCGCGCGTTCGGGTTTGCTGCCGTGTAAGCGCATGGGCGCCTTTCCTCAAGGGTAAGGCCGCTGGCGCGGCATTTGACGCAATGATATGGGGCAGGAATGGAACGCAATTTGACCGATTTTCTGGGCTTTTGGCAGATTTCGCGCGAGATCGCGCAGGCCGATGGGACCCGCGCGCTGTTCACGGGCCACGGCACTTGGACGCAGCGCCCCGACGGTGGGGCGGATTATGCCGAGACCGGCCAGTTGGAGATGGGGGGCGGGCGGTTCACAGCCGAGCGGCGCTATCACTGGACGCCGGGACTGGATGTCTACTTTGACGACGGGCGTTTCTTTCACCGCGTTCCGGCAGGCGGGGGCGCGACGGGGCATTGGTGTGATCCCGACCAATACGATGTGCGCTATGATTTCGCGGACTGGCCAGCGTGGACGGTGGTCTGGCAAGTGCACGGCCCGCGTAAGGATTATACCATGACAAGCCGCTACACGCGGTAGTCGGTATACCAATGTATTCCGTTAAGCTATTGAGTTTACGGGAAATAATGATTTACAGGGTGTATTATCGCGGGCAGGAATGGGGGTAACCTTACGTCAGCGAAAGACCCTGCCATGCCCGCGCTTCAAGACCATCCGCTTCGCTATGCCTTGGCCAATGAGTTGCACGCGCGGCCGTTTCCGTCTTTGCGACCGCCATGTCGGGCGGTGTTTCTGGCCATCAAACCATCCAAAAATGCGGCGACGCGGGACAAACAGGCAGATCTGGATCACCTTAAGGCGCTGCTAGACCGGCATGGCGCGCAGCATCCACAGCCCGACGCCACCCATTTCAGCGCCGATCTGGGCAAGCTGGTTCTGAAATGGGAGCAGCATACGGAATTTGTGACCTACACGATGTTCCTGCCGGGCTTGGGGGACCGCCCTTATGATCCCACCGATTTCGAGGTCTTTCCGCAGGACTGGCTGGCGCAGGCGCCCGGCGTGCGGGTGACGTCGGCCATGATACGGGTCGAGGCGCGCCACCAGAACGATGCGATCCGCACGCGGCTGGACGACTGGATGGTGCCTGAAAGCATCGCCGTCTCCGAGGTTCTGGACCAAGATGCGGTCATCGCGGGTGATTTCCGTATCGACAGCAATGGGCATCAACGCTTTGCAGTATTTGCCAAGCCGGATGTGGGCAGCCGCAGGGTCGGACGCATCGTGCAGCGCCTGTGCGAGATCGAGACCTACAAGGCCATGTCCATGTTGGGGTTCAGCCGGATGCGAGCGCTTGGGCCGCAACTGTCTGACATTGACGCAAAGCTGAGCGATCTGATGCAGGCCATGGCCAATGACGACGGCTCCGATCAGGAAGAACGCACCCTGAAGCAGCTTTTGACCACCAGTGCAGAGCTTGAAAACATCTCGGCGCAGGTGTCTTTCCGGCTCGGCGCGACGGGGGCTTATGAGGCCATCGTCATGCAGCGGATCGAGGTACTGCGCGAGGAACGGTTCGAGGGGCGGCAAACCTTTGGCGAGTTCATGATGCGGCGCTACGATCCGGCCATGCGCACGGTCAAATCCGCCAAAGCGCGGCTGGATAGCATGACCGCCCGTGCGGCGCGCGCCGCCGATCTGCTGCGCACCCGGGTCGAGGTGGGGCGCTCCGCGCATAACCAGAAACTTTTGCGCAGCATGGATCACCGGGCGGAGCTGCAGTTGCGATTGCAACACACGGTCGAGGGGCTGTCTGTGGTAGCGATCAGCTACTATGCGGTCAGTCTGGTGGGCTACGCGCTGTATCCGCTGGCGGGCGCCACCGGTCTGTCCAAGGGGATGTTGATGGCTTTGGCCACGGGGCCCGTTGTTCTGTTGGTTTGGCTGATGATCCGTCGCATCCGCCGGCATTCGGAACAGGAACATTGAGGGCAAAGAAAAACGGGCCGCACTGGATGCGGCCCGCTGATATTGGTTTGGTTATGGGATCAGCGCCCGCGAATGCGCGGGTCAAGCGCATCGCGCAAGCCGTCACCAAGGTAGTTCACCGACAGAACCGTCATCGAGATCGCGATGCCCGGCAGCATGACGCGCTCGGGGAAACGTTCCATGCGCTGCACCGCGTCGGCCAGCATCTTGCCCCAAGTGGGGAAGTCCGACGGGAAACCCACACCCAGAAAGCTCAGCGCGCTTTCGGTGATGATCGCCGTGGCCAGACCCAGCGCGGCAGAGACCATGATGGGCGACAGAACGTTGGGCAGGATATGCCGACGGATCAGCTTGCCCGGGGTGGAGCCGATGGAGCGCGCCGCAAGCACGAACTCGCGTTCCTTGATGGCCAGCACGTCACCACGCACGATGCGCGCGGTCGGCATCCAAGAGGTGATCGCAACGATGGTCACGATCAGGATGAACATGCCGCCTTCGGGTCCGAAACTGGCGCGCAAGGGTTGGCGGAACAGTGTCACCGCCAACAGCAACAGCGGCAGGATCGGCAGGGCAAGGAACAGATCGGTCAGGCGCATCAGCACCCCGTCGAGCCGTTTGAAGAACCCGGCGAGAACCCCCACTGCCGTCCCGATCAGCACGGACAGCAACATCGCGGCCCAGCCCACGGCCATCGACGCGCGTCCCCCCGCCAGCATCTGCGCGAGGTTGTCACGCCCCAACTGGTCCGAGCCGAGCGGTTTGTGCCAGCCGGTCTTGGCCGAACTGTCCCACAGCGCGGTGTAGATCGGGCGGAAGTCCTTGTTGCGGATGTCGAGCTTTTGCGGATCGACGGTGTAGATATACGGGCCGACCAGCACGGCCAGCGTGATGAAGATCAGAAACCCAAGGCCGAACATCGCGCCTTTGTGCTTGCGGAACTGTTCCCAGATGTCGCGCCCGCGCGTGGTCGGCGGGGCGGTGGGGCCTTTGTCCTGCAATGCCTCGATGGCTGTGGGGGCCTCTACATCCGCCGTTTCGGCGAGGATCACGTCGTTTTGTGGGCTGTCAGTCATAGCGGATCCGCGGGTCGAGAAGGCCGTAAAGCACATCGGCGATCAGGTTGAACAGCACGATAAGCACGGCAAAAATAAAGGTCAGGGTCATGACCATCGGAAGGTCGTTGGCAAACAGGGCCGTGAGCAGAAGCTGCCCGATGCCGTTCACCTTGAACACGCTTTCGGTGATGATGGCGCCGCCGAAAATCGCCGGGATGCCCAGTGCGATCACGGTGACCACGGGGATCATCGAATTGCGCAGCACGTGCACGTTGACCACGATGGCCTCGGACAGGCCTTTGGCACGGGCGGTGCGCACGTAATCCTGCCCCAGATTGTCCAGCATCGAGGCGCGCATATAACGTGACAGCTGTGCGGTGATTTGCAGCGCCAGCACCATCACCGGCATGATCATCTGCTGAAGCTGGAACTTGAACGAGGCCCAATCCGTCACCTGATGGGTGGTGTCATAGATCGACGGGAACCACCCCAGCTGCACCGAGAAGATCACGATCAGCAGCGGGCCGGTAAAGAACGGCGGGATCGAAAAGCCGATCATCGTCACGAACGTACCGGCCTGATCAAAGACCGAATACTGTTTGTAGGCGGAATAGACGCCAATCGGCAGGGCGATCAGGATCGCCACGATATAGGCCACGCCTACGACCCACAGGGTCTGCGGGATACGCTGTAGGATGATGTCCATCACAGGCGAGCGGGTCTGCCAAGAGATCACGCGCTGGTCCTGAACCAGAACCTGGGTGACGCCGTCGACCTCGCGCAGGCGACCTGCCTCGGACAGGGTGGCGCGCAGGCTGTCGCTCAGCGCCTCTGTCGGGGTGTCCCAGTGCCACGCGAAATGCGTGCCAAACAGATGGTCGATCAGGACCTGCGGTTCGATCCAGAAGATCTGGACCAGCCATTTCCAGTATTGCACCAGCGGCGGGGCCCCAAGACCCAGCGCCTCGCGCATCTTTTGTTTGACCTCGTCGGGCACGGTCAGCGGGACCTGTGCCATGGGGTCGCCGGGGGCGAGTTGCAGCAACATGAAAATGACGAAGCTGATGAAGAGCAGCGTCGGGATCGCTAGGATCAACCGGCGCGTGGCGTAGGTAAGCATGTCGCGTGTCTGCCCCGTTCCTGTCGTTTGAGATATTCTGGTGCGGTCGGGTTTTTGTCGTGTCGCGAGGCAGGGTCAACCCCGCCTCGCGTTTGATTTTCAGGTGGCACCCGCAGGCACCACCTTAGGAGGGATCACTCCTCCATGCGGTACCAGTCAGCGGCGTTCCACAGTTCCGAATCCCACACGTTCAGGACGACACCGCCCAGCGTGTTGGAATGTGCGGACAGGCGGCCACGGTGCACCAGCGGGATCATCGCGCCACGCTCATAAGCGATCTGGCTCAGCTGACGGCCGATTTCCTGACGCTTTTCGATGTCGGCGGTCTGCGACAGCTCGAGGTGCAGCGCGTCGAATTCCTCGTCACAGAAGCGCGAGATGTTCTCGCCCTGCCACTGGGTTTCGGGGCGCGGTGCCTTGTCGCACAGACCGTTGCCCAGATAGGCCTGCGGGTCGGTGCCGTTGAAGGTGTTGGCGTACATTTCCACGTCGGCGTAGAACTTCTGGAAGGTGTCGGGGCTGCCTGCGTCGCCGCCGAAGAACACGGAACCGTCCACGTTTCGCAGTTCGGTTTCGATGCCGATTTCCGACCACCATTCCTTGATCAGCGCCTGGAAATCCTGACGGACGGCGTTGGTCGAGGTCTGGTACAGGATGCTCAGCGGCACACCGTCTTTTTCGCGGATGCCGTCGCCATCGGTGTCGACGATGCCTGCTTCATCCAGCAGCGCCTTGGCGCCTTCGATGTCCTGCGTGCCGCAGTCCTCGTTCTGGTAGGCGAATGCCTCGGGTGCGGGCACCCAGGAACAGGACACTTTACCGGCCTGACCGTAGCCGACTTCGACCAGCAGCGGGCGGTCGATGGCCATGGACATCGCTTTGTAGACGGCCGGCTCACCCAGGAAGGGGTGCGGACGGATCACGGAACGCTCTTCGGCGCTCAGCGACGGGTCGGGGTTGGTGTTGTTGAGCATGATACGCTCAAGCAGCGGGCCAAAGCCTGCCACGGGGACGCCCATGCCGCCTGCTTCCATTTCGGCAACCACATCGGGGGCCAGCTGCAGGTTCCATGCGTAGTCGAATTCGCCGGTCTGCATGACCGCGCGGCCTGCGCCTTCGGCATCGCCGCCACCTTTAAAGGTGACCTTGGCAAAGGCGGGCTTGGCCGGGTCACGATATTCGGGGTTGGCCGACAGCGAGATCACATCGTTGGGCTTGAAGTCGTCGACCACAAACGGACCGGTGCCGATCGGGTTGAAGTTCTGCTCGGTGCAGGTGGAGGCCGCAGCGCCAAGGCAGGCTTCGAACTGGGCTTTCTGCAGGATCGGGCTCTCGCCGCCGACGAAGGCGGTGTAGGGGTAGGGGGTCGCTTCTTTGAAACTAACCACCACGGTCAGGTCGTCGGGCGTTTCGACGGATGCGACCGGCTCGAATTTGGTGACCTGCGCGCAGCCGCCTTCGGGGTGGGTGCAGTATTCATAGGTGAATTTCACGTCAGCCGAGGTGAAGTCGCTGCCGTCGGACCATTTCAGACCGGGGGTGATTTTCCATGTGATCGATTTGAGATCTTCGGAAATGCCGCCGTTCTCAACAGTGGGGATCTCTTCGACCAGCCACGGAACCAGCTCGCCCTTTTCGTTGAAGCGCGCGAGCGGTTCGATGATCAGCGAGGCCGATTCGACGTCCTTGGTGCCGCCGGACAGGAACGGGTTCAGGATCGAAGGCGCTTGCCAGTAGATGATTTTGACTTCGCCGTCAGAGCCACGCTCGGCAAAGGCTGCCGGCGCGAGTGCCATCGACGCGACGGCGCCCAGCATTAGGGATTTCAGAGTCATTCGTCTCTCCATGTTGGTCGGGGCCATGTTTGTCCGGCCCGCTTGTTAACTGAGGGGACGCTGCAATCGGCGCGTGTCTGTGACAAGCGGCAAACAAATAGACAGCTGCAATCCCCCGAGTACCCGCTATCGAAAACTGCCAACGCCTAAAATGCAAGCATTCGCGATGCAAAGGCGGGCGCTTTTTTGACCACGTGGTCAGGTGATTGGCATGCGAATGCGGGTTTTGCGCCGCCTTCCAAGGGGTTTTGGCCTTTTTTGTATGGGGGCGCGGCAGGGATCCGGTTGCATCCCCGGAACAGTTCCGGCTTTACACCTGCGCAAAGTCGCGCCTAGTTTTTAGGCCTGCAAGGGGAGCATCATATGCTGGACGACACCGATACAGCCATCGCGCGGATTGAAAACCTTCGGGTGGAATTCCAGACCAAGGCGGGCACCGTCGCGGGGGTCGAGGACGTTTCCTTTGACATCGGTCCGGGCGAGACGGTCTGTGTCGTGGGCGAATCGGGTTCGGGCAAATCGGTGTCCTCGCTGTCCTTGATGCGGTTGATCGAATACGGCGGCGGCACGATCGCGGGCGGGCGACTGGTCTTCGACAGCCGCGATCATGGCGAAATCGACCTCGCGACGCAGGATCAGGGCCGGATGCGCAATATCCGCGGCAATGAAATCGGCATGATCTTCCAAGAGCCGATGACCGCGTTGAACCCCGTCTTCACCGTGGGCCGCCAGTTGACCGAAGGGCTGCGCGTGCATCGCGGCATGTCCAAATCCGAAGCACGGGCCGAGGCGTTGAGCCTGCTCAAACAGGTGCGCATCCCGGAACCGGAGCGCCGTCTGGACCAATATCCGCACGAGCTGTCAGGCGGCATGCGCCAGCGGGTCGTGATCGCCATGGCCTTGGCCTGCAAGCCGCGCCTCTTGATCGCCGACGAGCCGACAACCGCGCTGGATGTGACCATTCAGGCCGAAATTCTGGCGCTGATCGACCGGCTGAAACGTGAAACCGGCACCGCCGTGATGTTCATCACCCATGACATGGCCGTCGTGGCGCAGATGGCGGATCGCGTGGTGGTCATGTTCCGCGGCAACAAGGTTGAAGAGGGCACTGTTCAGGAGATTTTTGAAAGCCCCAAGCACCCTTATACCAAGGCGCTTTTGGCCGCTGTCCCGCGTCTGGGAGAGATGAACGGCACCGATTTGCCCGCCCCGATGAAGCTGGTGGGACAGGCGGATCAGAACACCGATCCGATTCGCGGCAGCGATGAGGTTCTGCTGAAGGTGGAAAACCTCACCACCCGTTTCCCGGTCAAAGGTGGGCTGATGCGGCGGACCGTGGCCAATGTCCACGCGGTCGAGGATGTCTCCTTCGAGGTGAAGAAGGGACAGACGCTCAGCCTTGTGGGCGAATCGGGCTGCGGGAAATCCACTGCAGGCCGTTCTCTTTTGCGACTGGTGGAGCCGCTGTCGGGCAAGATCAATCTCGACGGCACAGATGTGATGTCCCTGTCGCAGTCCGGACTGCGGGACGCGCGCCGCGAAATGCAGATGATCTTTCAGGATCCCTTTGCCTCGTTGAACCCGCAGCTGCAGCTGGCCGACCAAGTGGCCGAGCCGCTGGTCAATTACGGCGTCGGCAGCCGTTCGGAACGCGATGACCGCGTGGCGATGCTGTTTGACCGTGTGGAGCTGCCGCGCAGTTTTATGCAGCGCTACCCGCATGAATTGTCCGGTGGTCAGCGGCAGCGGATCGCGATTGCACGGGCCTTGGCACTGAACCCCAAGCTGATCGTAGCGGACGAGGCCGTGTCAGCGCTTGATGTGTCGGTGCAGGCGCAAGTGGTGAACCTGATGATGGAACTGCAGGCCGAGCTGGGGCTGGGCTATGTCTTTATCAGCCACGACATGGCGGTGGTCGAACGTGTCAGCCACACGGTCGGCGTGATGTATCTGGGCCGGATCGTCGAGATCGGTCCGCGCCGCGCGGTGTTCGAGGACCCGCGCCACCCTTATACGCAGGCCTTGATGAAGGCCGTTCCCATCGCGGATCCGCAGCGACGCAAATCCGCCAAGGATCTGAACTTCAAGCCTATTCCCTCGCCCATCCACCCTGTTGGTCACGCGCCGGAACCCTCTGCCTATCAAGAGGTCAACCCGGGCCATTTCGTTCTGACGACCGACAGCGGATACTAAAACATGCCAGACCGTCTTAGCCCGCGCGCCATTCTGGAACGTCTGGTGGGATTTCCCACGGTCAGTAATCAGCCCAACCGTGCCCTGATCGATTGGGTGGCGGATTATTTGTCCGGCCATGGCATCACGCCGCAGGTGATCGACAAACCCGGTGCGCCGGGATGGAAAGCGCTGTTTGCCCATGTAGGGCCGCAAACGCCCGGCGGGGTTGTGTTGTCGGGTCACACGGATGTGGTGCCCGTCGAAGGACAGGCGTGGTCGAGCGATCCTTTTGAGATGGTTGAACGCGACGGTCGTCTGTACGGGCGCGGCGCTTGTGACATGAAAGGGTTCGACGCGCTGGCGATCTGGGCCTTGGTCGAGGCGCAATATGCAGGCGTCTCGCGTCCGCTGCAGCTTGCGCTGAGCTATGACGAAGAGATCGGCTGCACTGGCGTGATCGACCTGATCGACGCGATGGCAGAGCTCACGCGCGCTTCTGACGTGATCGTGGGCGAGCCTACGATGATGAAAGTCGTCACCGGCCATAAGGGGGGCTTGTCCTTCTGGGTGCATTTTCACGGGTTCGAGGTGCATTCCTCTATCCTGCACACCGGCGTCTCCGCGATCATGTGGGGGGCCAAGCTGATTGAATGGGCCAACCAGATGAATGATGCGGCGGCCCGCCGCGTTCCTGCAGGTATGGCTGCGTCCTTCGACCCGCCGTACACGAATGTACACGTAGGCCCGATTTCCGGCGGCACCGCGCATAACATCACCGCCAAGGACTGTTCGTTCGGCTTGGGCTTTCGCGTGGTTCCGGGCGAAACGCTCGACCAGTATCGCGATGATTTAATGCGTGAAGTCAAGGCGTTAGAGGCGCAGATGAAAGCCGTCCGCGAGGAGGCGTGGATCGAGGTCACCGAACGGTTCACCCTGCCGCCCTTTGCACCCGTACAGGATAATACGGCTGAAGGTCTGGCCCGTCGTCTGACCGGAGACAACTCCGACAATTTCGTCAGCTACGCGACCGAGGCCAGCCATTTCCAGACCGCCGGCTACAAGGTCGCGGTCTGCGGTCCGGGCTCTATCGGTGTGGCGCATCAGCCCGATGAATACCTCAGCCTGTCGCAGCTTCAGGCGGGGGAGCAATTCATGCGCGATCTTGTCGCGGATCTGTCCTGACGGGTGCGCAAAGAATCGACATATAAGCTCTTTTGATCAAACATACTGCGGCAGATGCTTGCGCTTGGCATGTATCTCGCTAGGCTCCGCGCCAATGGCCGAAGGGCCGCGCAAGACACGCTCATAGGAGACAGATATGCCCGTCAAAAATCGTTTCGCCGAACTTCAGGCCGAGATCACAGAATGGCGCCGCGACATCCACCAACATCCTGAAATCCTTTTTGAAACGCATCGCACCAGCGCTTTGGTTGCGGAGAAATTGCGCGCCTTTGGCTGTGATAATGTGGTGACGGGGCTGGGCCGGACCGGGGTGGTCGGCGTGATCAAAGGCCGCGGGTCGAGCGATAAGGTCATCGGTTTGCGCGCGGACATGGATGCGCTGCCAATCCACGAGACCACGGGGCTGGACTACGCGTCCAAGACCGACGGGGCCATGCATGCCTGCGGCCATGACGGCCACACGGCGATGCTGTTGGGGGCCGCGCAGTACCTTTCCGAGACCCGCAACTTTGATGGTACGGTCGTGGTCATTTTCCAACCTGCCGAAGAGGGCGGCGGCGGCGGCAAGGAGATGTGTGACGACGGTTTGATGGACCGTTTCGGCATTCAGGAAGTCTATGGCATGCACAACTGGCCGGGCATGCCCGTGGGGGCCTTTGCAATCCGTCCGGGCGCGTTTTTTGCAGCGGCGGACCATCTGGAGATCACCGTGACGGGCAAAGGTGGCCATGCGGCGAAACCGCATGAGACAGTGGATCCGACCGTATGCGCCGCGCAGATTGTTACGGCGTTGCAGACAATTGCCAGCCGCAACGCCGATCCGGTCAGCCAGATCGTCGTCTCGATCTGCTCGTTCCAGACGTCATCTAAGTCCTACAACGTGATCCCGTCCTCGGTCGAGCTGATGGGGACCGTCCGCACGATGTCCAACGAAAACCGTGACTTGGCGGAAAAGCGGATCGCGGAAATCTGTAACGGCGTGGCCTCGGCCATGGGGGCAGAGGTCGACGTGCGCTACAAACGCAACTACCCGGTCATGGCAAACCACGCCGATCAGACCGAATTCGCGGCCGATGTGGCACGCTCCGTGGCGGGCAAGTGTGACGAGGCACCGCTGGTCATGGGCGGCGAGGATTTCGCCTTTATGCTCGAAGAACGTCCCGGCGCCTATATTCTGGTGGGCAACGGCGACACCGCCCCGGTGCATCACCCGGAATACAACTTCAACGACGAGGCCATTCCGGCGGGCTGTTCGTGGTGGGCGGAAATTGTCGAGCAGCGCATGCCGTTGAACTGACGACAACGGGGGGCGGTGTGCCGCCCCCTGTTTCTTTCGCTCTGGCGGTGGCGGGCGCGGGGCGATACACAGCCGCTATGACCCAGACCGTCAATATCATGTGCATCAAGTGGGGCACGCTCTTTGGCCCCGAATATGTCAACCGCCTGTATTCAGGTGTACGGCGCAACATCAGCCGCCCTGTCCGGTTCATTTGCATGACCGAGCACGGCGAGGGGCTGCACCCCGACATCGAAGTGATCGATCTGCCGAACGAACCCTATGCCGAGCCGATGAATGCGGCCTTGGCGGTGGCGAACCGGCAAGGTGCCATGCGCAAAACATCGCTGTTTCGCAAAGGGTTGATCCCCGATCTTGAAGGCCCTGTTTTGGGGTTTGATCTGGACGTGGTGATCACGGGTAATCTGGATGACATCCATGATCTTGCACCGGGCACTGTCGCGATGCGCCATGACTGGACCGAAAAACGCAAGGGCCGTCCCACAGGGCATGGGTCTGTGTTCCGGTTTGATCCGGCGGAGCACGGGTTTCTGTACGATGAGCTCGCGCAGAACCCCTATGCAGAGGTGGAACAGGCCCGTGGGTCGGAGCAGCGCTATACCTCGCACAAGGCGATGGATCGCGGCGTTTTCACATATATTCCAGAGGATTGGGTGGTGTCGTTCAAGTATGACTGTAACCCGTTCCCGACCAACTATTTGCGCGCGCCGCGTCTGCCTGACGACGCGCGGGTCGTGTGCTTTCACGGGCGTCCGAAGATGACCGATGCCATCGACGGCTGGACCGGCTCTGTCATCCGGTATTCCAAGCCCTGCGGCTGGCTGCGCGATCACTGGATCGACCGGGCGCGCGCCGATTTAGGGGATAAGTGGGCCTAGCCCAATGTTTTCGAGGGTGTCGTAATGCTGCCGATCCACTGGCGCGGTGAACGGCATCCCCTTGCTCCCGCAGACAAATGCACTGTATGAGCAAGGCCATAGTTTTATAAAGGAGAGCAGCGTCATGGCACGTCGCGTTGTCGTCACCGGACTGGGATTGGTCACGCCGCTGGCCTGTGGTGTGGAAGAAACCTGGAGCCGTCTGTTGGATGGCCAGTCGGGCGCGGGCACGATCTCGCGCTGGGATGCCAGCCATCTGGCCACGGATTACGCCTGCGAGGTGCCCTTTGGGGATGGCTCCGATGGCACCTTTAACATCGACGATTGGATGGACAAGAAAGAGGCCCGCAAGGTCGATACGTTCATCCAGTTCGGGATTGCCGCCGCAGAGCAGGCGGTCAAGGATTCAGGCTGGGCACCCACCGACGAAGAGGACCTTCTGCGCACCGGCGTGCTGATCGGGTCGGGCATCGGTGGTCTGGCGTCGATTGCCGACACCGCTGTGATGATCAAGGAAAAGGGGCCGCGTCGCGTGTCCCCGTTCTTTATCCCGGGCGCGCTGATCAACCTGATTTCCGGCAACGTGTCGATCCGGCACGGGTTCAAAGGGCCGAACCATTCCGTCGTCACCGCCTGCTCGACCGGCGCACATGCCATCGGTGATGCGACCCGTTTGATCAAATACGGCGATGCGGATGTTATGGTTGCCGGTGGGGCCGAGGCCGCGATCTGCGAAATCGGCATCGCGGGCTTTAACGCCTGCAAAGCGCTGTCGACCAAGCGCAAGGACGACCCCAAGGCGGCCAGCCGTCCCTATGACGCCGACCGCGACGGTTTTGTCATGGGCGAGGGCGCAGGCGTTGTGATCCTTGAGGAATACGAACACGCCAAGGCGCGCGGCGCCAAGATCTATGCCGAGGTCTGCGGTTACGGTCTGTCCGGCGATGCCTATCACATCACGGCCCCGTCCGAGGATGGCGAAGGCGGCGAGCGGTCCATGAAAGCGGCGCTGAAGGACGCGGGGATCGACCCGTCGTCGCTGGACTACATCAACGCCCACGGCACATCGACAATGGCCGACACGATCGAGCTTGGCGCAGTTGAGCGTTTGCTGGGCGAGGCGGCCGCAAAGGTCACCATGTCCTCGACCAAATCGGCGACGGGCCACCTGCTGGGCGCTGCTGGCGCGATCGAGGCGATCTTTTCGATCCTTGCGATCCGCGATCAGGTCGCGCCGCCGACGATCAACCTCGACAACCCGGCCGTGGAGACGGCCATTGATCTGGCTCCGAATGCCAAACGAGAGCGGGACATCGCCTATGCCTTGTCCAACAGCTTTGGTTTTGGCGGGACAAATGCCAGTGTCATTTTCGGCAAGGTAGACTGAGACCCGAATGGGGCAGGCCCCCGACCTTTGCGGGTCGGGGCGCACAGACAAAAGGGCATTTATCATGTGGCGCAGTATCGCCTCTAACGCGTTGACCTTGATGGTTGTCGCGTTGTTTCTTTTTGGTGGCATCCTGATGTGGGCGCGCGGTGAATACAGTGCCGAAGGGCCGCTTGCCGCACCGATCTGTCTGGAGGTCCCGCGCGGGTCCAACATGCGTCGCGTGTCGGACAATCTGTCAGAGCAGGGCGCGGTGTCCAGCGGGTTCATGTTCCGCGTCGGTGCCGATTACGCAGACAAGACATCGCAACTGAAGGCGGGCAGCTACCTGATCCCCGAGGGGGCGTCGATGGCGGAGATCACCGATGTGATCACCCGCGGCGGCGCATCGACCTGTGGCACCGAAGTGGTTTACCGCATCGGTGTGACCCGTGCGACGGTTCAGGTCCGTCAGATCGATCCGGCGACCGGGCGCTATGAAACGATGGCGCAGTTTGACCCGGCCTCGGAAGAGGCGCCGGCGGAATACACCGAAGTGCGCGAGGCAGGTGACACCCGCTACCGCGTGGCCCTGGCCGAGGGTGTGACCAGTTGGCAGGTGGTCGAGGAACTCAAAGCGATCGATATTCTCGAAGGCGAGGTGGAGGTGCCCGAAGAGGGCAAGCTTGCGCCGGACAGCTACGAGGTATCGCCCGGTGACAGCCGCGCCAGCGTGCTTGAGCGGATGGAGACGTCGCAGGAGCGTATCCTGGCCGAAGCCTGGGCGAACCGCGCGGATGGCCTGCCGTTGGAAACCCCCGAAGAGGCGCTGATCCTTGCCTCGATCATCGAAAAGGAAACCGGAAACGCCGAGGAGCGTGGGGTGGTTGCGTCGGTGTTCACCAACCGTCTGGAACGCGGGATGCGGCTGCAGACCGACCCGACGGTGATTTATGGTGTGACCGAAGGCAAGGGCGTGCTGGGACGAGGTCTGCGCCAATCCGAGCTGCGGCGGGAAACGCCCTGGAATACCTATGTCATCGCCGGTCTGCCGCCGACCCCGATTGCCAACCCCGGTCGCGCGTCGATCGAGGCGGCGTTGGATCCCGACAACACCGACTACATCTATTTTGTCGCGCGGACGCTGGATCCGTCGGACGGGCACCTGTTTGCGGAAACGCTGGACGAGCATAACCGCAATGTCGCGGCCTATCGCGCGCTGGAGCGTGCACGCGACAACTGAGGGATGAATGGGTCGGGGCGGCTCTCTTGGCTGCGCCAATTCGCCCGCCCACCGACCCATTCGCCACGACAGAAGCAGCTCCCGAGGGGGCTGCTTTTTGCGTTGGGGGCTAGGCAGGCAGGGGAAAGGTTGCTAACACCGCAGCATGAACCGCGTAGCCACCATCATTTGCTGCATTACCCGCTGAACCATTCGGCGGGCCGGTCTTCTATTCCCTCTCAGAGTTGAAGTTGCTAAGCCCGCCGGGAGCCACCGCCCGAGGACGTGCCATGGATATCAAGCTGACCAATTCCCGGACCCGATCGAAGGAGGTCTTTGCCCCGATCGATCCGAATAACGTGCGCATGTATGTCTGTGGCCCGACGGTCTATGACCGCGCTCATCTGGGCAACGCGCGTCCGGCGATTGTGTTCGATGTGCTGGCGCGACTTCTGCGCCACGTCTATGGCGCGGATCACGTGACTTATGTGCGCAACTTCACCGACGTGGACGACAAGATCAACGCCCGGGCGGCCGAGAGCGGCCGGTCGATTGCGGATATCACCGCCGAGACCACGCAATGGTATCTTGATGACATTGGCGCGGTCGGGGTTCTGGAACCCGATCACATGCCGCGCGCCACCGCATATATCGCCGAGATGATCGCCATGATCGCAGGGCTGGTCGAGAGCGGCCATGCTTATGCGGCTGAGGGGCATGTCCTGTTCGCGGTCGACTCGTGGAAAGACGGCTACGGCGCGCTGTCGGGGCGGTCCTTGGACGATATGATCGCAGGCGCGCGGGTTGAGGTCGCGCCCTATAAGCGCAATCCGATGGATTTCGTTTTGTGGAAGCCGTCGGATGCGGACACGCCAGGGTGGGACAGCCCTTGGGGACGGGGACGGCCCGGTTGGCATATCGAATGCTCGGCCATGTCCAAAGCTTTGTTGGGTGAGGTGTTCGACATTCACGGCGGCGGCAATGATCTACTGTTCCCGCACCATGAGAACGAGATCGCGCAAAGCTGCTGTGCGAACGGGACCGACCGGATGGCCAATGTCTGGCTGCACAACGAAATGCTGCAGGTCGAGGGCAAGAAAATGTCCAAGTCCTTGGGCAATTTCTTTACCGTGCGGGACCTTCTGGATCAGGGCGTTGCCGGTGAGGTGATCCGTTTCGTGATGCTGTCGACGCATTACCGCCGGCCTATGGACTGGACGGCGGAGAAGGCGGCTGAGGCCGCGATGCATCTGAGGAAGTGGTATGCGTTGGTTGACGGGGTGGCACCGGGGAAGGCTGACGGCGTTGTCGCGGCATTGGCCGATGATCTGAATACGGCGGGCGCCATTGCCGAACTGCACCGTTTGGCGGGGCTCAAGGATGCGGCCGGATTGCGGGCAGGCTTGGCCGTGATGGGGTTGATCGGTGAGGCCGTTCCTGATTGGGCCAAGACGCCGGATGTGGACCTGTCGCGCTATGCTGCTCAACTGGCTGCGGCGCGGGATGCCGCGATGCAGTCGAAGGATTTCTCGGCGGTGGATGCACTCAAGCAAGCGTTGGTCGCCGCAGGGGTGGAGGTGCGCATGTCCAAGGCCGGTGTCGAACTGGTGCCGGGCGCGCAGTTCGATGCCTCCAAGCTGGACGCGCTGTGACGTCGGGATGTTTGTGGGGCGGCGTTGTGTTCCGGCCCACCGCGGCGCGTTTGAGGCGCGTGGGAATTAGGTATTTGGACCAAGGAAAAGCAGGGGACGTGGTGCGCGGCCCTGAGGGGGGAGCCGGTGATGGGGCGTGAGAAGCTTTACCTGTATGACACGACGTTGCGGGATGGGCAGCAGACGCAGGGTGTACAGTTTTCCACCGCGGAAAAGTTGAAGATCGCGGCGGCGCTGGATGCCCTGGGTGTAGATTACATCGAAGGAGGCTGGCCCGGGGCGAACCCGACAGACTCGGCGTTTTTTGAAGAGGTGGGTGACACCCGCGCGCGTCTGACGGCCTTTGGCATGACGAAGCGGGCAGGGCGGTCTGCAGATAATGACGATGTGCTGGCTGCGGTGATGAACGCCGGAACCGGATCCGTGTGTCTGGTGGGCAAGACCCATGATTTCCATGTGACGACGGCCTTGGGGATTTCGCTGGAGGAGAATGTCGAGAATATCCGGGCATCGGTGGCGCATGTTGTAGCCCAGGGGCGGGAGGCTTTGTTTGATGCGGAGCATTTCTTTGACGGATACAAGGCGAACCCTGAGTATGCGTTGACTTGTTGTCGTGCAGCGTTGGAGGCCGGCGCGCGGTGGATCGTGCTGTGCGATACCAATGGCGGGTGTTTGCCGAATGATATCGGGCGGATCGTGACCGAAGTGATCGAAAACGGGGTGCCGGGTGCACGATTGGGCATCCACACGCACAATGACACGGAGATGGCCGTCGCGGGCAGTCTGGCAGCGGTCGATGCGGGCGTGCGGCAGATACAGGGGACGCTGAACGGATTGGGTGAGCGCTGTGGCAATGCCAATCTGACCGCCTTGATTCCCACCTTGTTGCTCAAAGCGCCTTATGCTGACCGGTTCGAGACCTCTGTGACCGTGGAGGCGCTTGAGGGGCTGACCCGGGTGTCGCGTATGTTGGACGATGTTCTGAACAGGGTGCCATCGAAACAGGTGGCCTATGTTGGATCGTCGGCCTTTGCGCATAAGGCGGGCTTGCATGCGAGCGCGATCCTGAAGGACCCTTCGACCTATGAACATGTGGATCCAGCGCTTGTGGGCAACCGGCGGGTGATCCCCATGTCCAATCAGGCGGGGCAGTCGAACCTGCGCCGCCGTCTGTCGGAGGCGGGGCTCGAGGTAGCGGCGGGCGATCCGGCACTGGCGCGGATTCTGGAGCGGGTCAAAGCGCGGGAGGCCGAGGGGTATTCCTATGACACGGCGCAGGCGTCTTTCGAGTTGTTGGCGCGAGAGGAACTGGGGCAGTTGCCCGCATTCTTCGAGGTCAAACGCTATCGCGTGACGGTCGAGCGGCGCAAGAACAAGCATGACCAGATGGTGTCGCTGTCGGAGGCTGTCGTCGTGGTAAAGGTCGACGGTGAAAAGAAAATGTCGGTGTCCGAAAGCATGGATGATGTGGGCAGTGATCGTGGGCCGGTCAACGCGTTGTCAAAGGCACTGGCCAAGGATCTGGGGCGCTATCAGCATATCATCGACGACATGCGGCTGGTGGATTTCAAGGTGCGTATCACCCAAGGCGGCACCGAGGCTGTCACGCGGGTGATCATCGACAGCGAGGATTCCTCGGGGCGGCGGTGGGCCACGGTGGGGGTGTCGGCCAATATTGTCGATGCGTCCTTTGAGGCTCTGCTGGATGCGGTGCGCTGGAAGCTGGTCCGGGCGGAGGCGGTCTGAGGTGATCGAGGAAGGCTCCGATCTTTGGAATTGTGCGGTGCAGGTCGAACGGTCTGATCCTGAACGGTTTGCCACGGTCATGGCGGCCCCGGTTGCGGCGCGAGCCGTTCTGTTCCCGATCTACGCCTTCAACGCAGAGGTGTCGCGGGCGCCCTGGGTCACGGCTGAGCCTATGATCGCAGAAATGCGCCTGCAATGGTGGCGTGATGTGCTGGATGAGATCGCCACTGGCGGTCCGGTGCGCCGACACGAGGTGGCCACGCCGTTGGCTGCTTTGCTGGACAAAGAGGCCTGTGCGGTTCTGGACGCGTTGATCGAGGCGCGACGGGCGGATATCGAACGCGCGCCCTTCGGGGATGAGGCGGCGTTGTGGGCCTATCTGGAGGCCACCGGCGGTGGTTTGATGACCGTATCTGCGCGCGCTTTGGGGGAGCCTTATGGCCGTCGGGCGCAGGCGGCGGGGACGGCTTTGGCGCTCGCCAATTACCTGCGCGCCGTGCCAGAGCTGGAGGCGCGGGGCAAGTTGCCCTTGCCCGATGGGCGGCCGGAGGCCTTGCGCGCTTTGGCACAGCGGGGATTGGATCTGCTGCAGCAGGCGCGTCGGGCACCGGGCGTCAGCGGCACGGCGCGTGCGGCTTTGATGCCGGCGTCGATCGCGGGGGCCATGTTGCGCCGTGTTCGGGCGCGGCCCGCGCATGTTGCTGACGGGACGGTCATGCCGCCGGAGGCTGCGGTTCGCTGGGCGCGGCTGCGGGCCAGTTTGCGCGGCGGGTTCTAGACCTCCGAGGGTGATTTTGGCCGCAACCACAGCCAGATGAGTGCGGCACCGGCAAGGGCGAGAAACGGGATCATGGCCAGATTGACCGAGGCCCAGCCCGCCTGCGGCGCGCCCCCGGAACAGTTCATCAACCCGCCAGAGGCGAGGGACGCGAAGGTGACCGCGCCGAAAACAATCAGATCGTTCAGCCCCTGCATCCGTCCGCGCTCATGCGGGGCATGGGCACCGGCCAGCATCGATGTCGCCCCGATAAAACCGAAGTTCCAGCCGATCCCCAGCAGAACAAGGGCTACAAAAAACTGATCGAGCGCCACGCCGGACAGTCCGACCAGACCGGCACAGGCAAGAATGGCAAGGCCAATGGCCATGATCCGTTCCACACCAAACCGCGCAATAAGATGGCCGGTGAAAAAGCTGGGCGCGAACATGGCCAGCACATGGGCCGTGACCACATTGGCGGCATCCGACGTCTCGTACCCGCAGCCCACAACGGCGAGGGGGGTGGAGGTCATAACCAGGTTCATCAGCGCGTAGGAGACCGCACCGACGATGACCGCCACGGCGATGCGCGGTGTGCGCAGCAGTTCCAGACGGCTGCGCCCTTTGGGGGCATCTTCCTCCGGCACAGGAGGCTTGGGAATGTCGAGGAACAGGAACAACAACGCGCCCACAAGGTTGATCGCAATGACGGCCGCGTATGTTCCGAGGAAAGGGATGACATAGCTGTCAGCGGTCAGTTTGACCAACTGCGGGCCAATGATGGCGGAGGCCAGACCGCCTGCCATCACGTAGGAAATCGCTTTGGGCCGAAAGTCATCCGACGCGGTATCGGCTGCGGCAAAGCGATAAAACCCCTGCGCCGACATATAGACACCGGTCACCAGACTGCCGAGCAGGAATATCCCGAAAGACGCGGTGAACAAGCCGTAAGCACCAATGGCCCCGCCGAGCGCACCGCTCATCGCGCCCAGAACGAACCCTGCACGCCGCCCATACCGCTGCATCATGGCAGAGACCGGCGTGGCCGCCAGCATGGACCCCAACACGATCAGCGAGATCGGCAGGGTGGCAAAACAGGGGTTGGGCGCAAGGCTTTGCCCCGCCAGACCGCCGATGGTGAAAATCATCGGCATCTGCGCGCCTAGGATAGCCTGAGCCAGAACCAGAACGGTGACATTGCGGCGGGCGCGCGGGGCGGGAGCGGTGATCGTCATGCGCAATTGGTAGGAGCGCGGGCGAGACGGCGCAAGGCATCATTGGCGCGAAACCTTACACAAGTCAGCTATCTATGCGCAGGCTTCGGGTTGACGGGGCGGGTCGAGCCGTCGAAACCGGTTGTATGACCATTGGACGTATCATTGAAACCGACGCCTGTGTGGCCGAAGGCGCCGCGTGGCTTGCGGCGCAGGAGCCGCGATTTGCCCGTGCTTTGACCGCGACAGGCCCCTTGCCATTGCGGCGCAGACCCGACGGGTTTGCGCAAGTGCTCAGCGCGATCGTCAGCCAACAGGTCAGCGTGGCCTCGGCCCGTGCAATCTGGGCCAAGATAGAGACCGCGGGCGTGACCACCCCTCGGGCGGTGTTGACGGCGGGCGAGGATGAGCTTCGTGCGCTTGGTCTGTCGCGGCAAAAGGCGTCTTATGCGCTGGCATTGGCCGAGGCGGGCATCGACTTTGACGCTTTGCGGCATTTGCCCGACGCTGACGTGGTGCGCATCCTGACCGCTGTCAAAGGCATCGGTGTCTGGACGGCCGAGATCTACGCCATGTTCAGTTTGGGGCGGGCGGATGTCTTTGCGCCCGGCGATCTGGCGTTGCAAGAAGGCGCGCGCAGCCTGTTTGAGCTGCCCGAGCGGCCCAAAGAGCGCGCCCTACGCCAGATGGCGCTGGATTGGTCGCCGTGGCAATCCGTGGCGGCGCGCATTTTGTGGGCGTGGTATCATGTGGAAAAACAACGCGAAGGCATTGCCTGAGCCGTAAAATCCTGCTCGCAGTCATAGGCCAAGCGCGGTATCGCTTGTGTCAAAGCCGGCTTTGGACCGGCGCTGCAGAAAGGACCGACGCAATGACACGGGTTTTGAAAACCGAACGCAAAGAGCCTGTTTCCGGGGATACGCGGTCCTGCGTGGTCTTCCTGCATGGCTACGGGGCCAATGGCGCGGATCTTCTGGGGCTTGCCGACCCTTTGGGGGAACATCTGCCGGATACGCTGTTTGTGGCCCCCGATGCGCCTGAAAGCTGCGCGGGCGCGCCATTCGGGTTCCAATGGTTCCCGATTCCGTGGATCGACGGCTCCTCGGAAGAAGAGGCCATGGCGGGCATGACCCGCGCGGTGGATGATCTGAATGCGTTCCTAGACGCGCTGATGGTAGACGAGGATCTGTTGCCGGAACAGGTCTGTCTGTTCGGCTTCTCTCAAGGCACGATGATGAGCCTGCATGTTGGTCCGCGGCGCGAGGATGAACTGGCGGGGATCGTCGGGTTTTCGGGGCGTCTGCTGGAACCGGAGCTGTTGACGGACGAAGTGCAGACAAAGCCGCCGGTTCTTCTGGTGCATGGGGATCAGGATGACGTGGTGCCGGTGCAATCCTTGCCTGACGCCGCAGAAGCGCTGCAAGCGGCTGGCTTCAAAGAGGTTTTCGCCCACGTCATGAAGGGCACCGCCCATGGCATCGCGCCCGACGGCCTGTCGGTTGCACTGGCCTTTATCCGCGACAAATGCGGCTTTTGATCGGGTGACGGCGGGCCTGCGACAGGCCCGCCCATGACCTCAGGCGCGCGGCCCGATGGTGGTGGTCAACGCCCCAAGCCCCGCGATTTCGACCACGCAAATATCGCCGATGGTCAGGCTGCCAACGCCTGCGGGCGTGCCGGTCATGATCAAGTCGCCCGGCGCCAGCGCCATGCTGCGCGACAGGATCGAGACCACCTCTGGCACCGACCAGATCATATCGGTCAGATCGCCGGTTTGGCGCAGGACCCCGTTGACCCGCGATGTGATGGCCCCTTGGGCCAGATGTCCGGTGCGGCTGACGGGGTGGATCGGTCCGATGACGGCGGCATTGTCGAAACCCTTGCCCCAGTCCCACGGGCGGCCCAGCGATTTGGCTTCGGCCTGTAGATCGCGGCGGGTCAGGTCATTGCCGACCGCATAACCCCAGATGTAGTTCAATGCGTCCGCCTCGGGGATATCGACCCCGCCTTTTCCGATGGCCACGACAAGCTCACCTTCGTAGTGCAGATCCTCGGTCTGGGGCGGGTAGGGCAGGGTGGCCTGATCGGGGGCAATCGAATCTGCCGGTTTGGTAAAGAAAAACGGCGGTTCGCGGTCAGGATCTTTGCCCATCTCACGCGCATGGGCTGCATAGTTTCGCCCGACACAGAAGATCCGTCGGATCGGAAAACGTGCGCTGTCGTCAATGACGGCGGCACTGGGCTGCGGCGGGGGCGTGATGACAAATTCCATCGAAGCGGTCCTTCCAATAGATGCTGCGCGCACATTATGCGGGGGCGGCCACAGGCGCCAGCCCTGCGCGTTGTGTATCAAACTGTGGATAAATGCTGGGGCTGCCTGTCATGTAGCCGTAACAGAATCGTCTTACGCCATTGACCAACCACTTTATATGTCAGGCTTGCCATGGGTGATCCCCGAGATATAGTGGTTGCATAGGCTGGGGCGGGGTGCTCCCGCTCTGGTGTTTCGGGCAGAAGCAGACAGGGCGAAGGACGAGTCACCCATGGACGGCGATTTCAGGACAAACTTCGTAAGAGAACAAGGCGCCTTGCGTCAGCATCCGGCGCTGGTGTTGAATGCGGATTATCGGCCGCTGTCGTATTATCCGCTGAGCTTGTGGACCTGGCAGGAAGCGGTCAAAGCGTCCTTTCTCGACCGCGTGGACATTGTTGCGGAATATGACGAAGTGGTCCGCAGTCCCAGTATGGAGATACGCATACCCAGTGTGGTCGTCCTGAAAGATTTCGTAAAACCTCAAAAGCGCGTGGCCTTCACGCGCTTTAATTTATTTCTGAGGGACGAATTCCGCTGCCAGTACTGCGGGACCAAATCGGATCTGACTTTTGACCATGTGATCCCCCGTGCGCGCGGCGGGATCACCAGTTGGGAAAACGTCGTCGCCGCCTGCGCGCCCTGTAACCTTCGCAAAGGATCCAAAAGCCTACGCCATTCCGGGCTGTCCCTACGCAAGGTGCCGCGTCAGCCCACAGCGGGTGAGTTGATGAACATGGGCCGCCGCTTTCCGCCCAACCACTTACACGAAAGCTGGATGGATTTCCTGTATTGGGATGCAGAACTGGAAGCCTGATCTGTGCCACCTAATGCAAAAAGCCGCCCCGGAAGGGCGGCTTTGTCATGTGCGTGATGGGGAAGGGGTTATCCCTGAGCAGGGTCTGCCGCGACGGCACCTGCGGCGGCTGCGCGCGCCTTGCCACCGTTCAGGGGATCGTCCTGACGCTGAACCGACCCCTCGAAATGGGCGCCGGATTCGATGGCGATGGTCTTGTGGATAATGTCACCTTCGACGCGCGCGGTGGCGGTCAGGCGGACCTTCAGGCCACGGACGCGGCCAACAATGCGGCCATTGATGACGACGTCATCCGCGATGACTTCACCCTTGATGGTTGCGCTTTCGCCGATGGTCAGCAGGTGGGCGCGAATGTCGCCTTCCACGGTGCCTTCGACCTGAACGTCGCCGGTGGTCTTGATGTTGCCGGTGATGTGCAGATCAGCCGACAGGATCGACGCCGGCGGCTTTGCCTTGGGCGCGGAAGGTTTGAAATCGCCTGCGGACGGTTTCGGGGATTCGGGCACGGACGGCTTTGCAGCAGTGTCGCCGCCGGGACCGGGTTCGTTGATTTTGCTCTTAGAAAACATCGTTCGCAGCCTTGATATAAGTCATCGGATTGACAGGTTTTCCGCCGACGCGGACCTCGTAGTGCAGGTGGGTCCCGGTCGATCGTCCAGTGTTTCCCATATCACCGATACGCTGCCCGCGCGAGACCCTTTGGCCGACCTGAACGCGAATTTTCGACATATGCGCGTACCGCGTCTCGATGCCGAATTCGTGCTGGACCTTGACCAAACGGCCATAGCCCGAGGACCAACCGGCGTGAACGACCACACCATCGGCGGTAGAGTAGATCGGTGTGCCATGCGGCGCGGCAAAATCGGTGCCAGCGTGCAGGCGACCCCAGCGGTAACCAAAGCCCGAGGTGAAGCGGAACGGATCCTTCAGCGGCGAGGCAAAGGGCGCCTTTTGTGCCGCGATGCGATACAGGTTCAGCCGGTCCATCTGGTTCAGGATACGGTTGGCGCGCAGGGTGTCTGCCGAAGGCGCGTCCCCACGGGTGGAAAAGGACAGCGGCGCCATCGGGCCACCCTGACCGGAATATCCCTTGCGCACCTGGCTCAGGATACGGTCGGGGTCCATGCCGGCCTTTTCAAACATTTTGTCGAGCGGTTTGACCGAAACGGTCATCGCGTCTTCGAGCTGGCGGAAGATGGTGTCGTTCTTGTCCTGCATCTGCTCGATCTCGGCCTGCATTTCAGCGGCGCGGACCAGAGCGGCCTGTGCGTCTGCCACAACGCGGTCGCGTTCGGCAGCGGTGCGGGCCAGTGCATCGGACAGGATGTCCATTGTGCCGTCGTCTTGTGCGGCACCGGCGAGGGCGACACCGCCTTCGACCTGCTCGGTCAGGTTGGCCAGTTGGTCGGCAACCTCCTCGCGTTCTTTCATCGTGTCGCGCAGCGTGGTCTGGATCACGTCAATGCCGGTTTCCAGCTCGCGGCGGCGGGTCTCGGAATCCAGCAGTTCGCTTTGCATGGCCGAGATCTGTTTCAGCGCGGCGTTGAACCGGTCCTGCGCGGCCACGGCTTCTGCGGCGCGGCTGTCGCGTTCGCCGGACAGGGCATTGAGCCGTTGCTGATAGGTGATCTGTTCGCGCTTCGCCTGTTCGCGGAAGTTACCGGCGCCGATGGAATCCATCAGCAAAATGGCGGTGGCGATTGTTGTCCAAGAGATCAGAAGCACCGCGCCTGTGAAACCCACGGCCTGTGTGCCGGATTTCAGGCGGATAAACCGCGTGTCGGTATCTGATCGGAGGAAAAGTCGACGCTCCGGAAAGAAGCGTTCGAGAATTGCATGTGTTTTTATTGCCAGACGTGTTCGCACCCTGACCGTCCCTTTGTTGTCCCCGTTCCGAGCCAAAGGTCCCCCAACCCGGCTTCAAGGGAAGGGCTTACCGGCGTGGGGCAGTTGGTGCAACATTTTTGGACCTTACCCGACGGTCGATGGGCGAGAAGCGGCCAAATGGGCGGTATTTTGCCCATTTGCTGCGGATTCAAGGGCTTCGCTTCGGGATAAGTCAGGTTAACGGCCAGTAAAAGTCCGGCGGCAGACCGGCTTCGGCGCGCTTTTCCTCGTTAAAGGGCGGCTTGAGGTTGCCCTTGAAATACTTGCGGACGAGGCTGTGAAAGGCGTCTTTTGGGTCTTCGTCATGGCGCCCGCACAGAAAGTGGAACCACTTTGACCCGTAGGCCACATGGCCGACCTCTTCGGCGTAGATCGTCTCCAGCGCGGAGACGGCAGAGGTCGCATCGGCCTTGCGGAAGATGTCAATCATGCCCGGCGTGACATCCAGCCCGCGCGCCTCCAGCACCATGGGCACGACGGCAAGGCGGCCCATGAAATCATCGATGGTGTCCTCTGCGGCGCGCCACATGCCCGCATGCGCCGGCAACGCGCCATAGTGGCTGCCCAGCTCTTCAAGACAGTCACACATCAGATTGAAGTGTTTGCTTTCCTCGTCGGCGGATTTGACCCAGTCATCGTAAAAGCCAATGGGCATCTTGATATGGGCAAAGCGCGGAATAATATCCCAATGCAAATCCACGGCATTCAGCTCGATATGGGCCACGGCGTGCAGCAGGGCGATCCGGCCTTGCGGGCTGCCGGGTTTGCGTTTGGGCACATCGCGCGGGTTCAGAAGCTCGGGCTTTTCAGGTCGCGCGGGACGCAACGGCGGCTTGGCCGCGCCGATCTCGATCGGCGTGCCGGCGTCGCGCGCCGCGAACCACTGCGCGGCGTAGTCTCGGGATTTGGCGGTCTTTTCGCGACCGTCCGCGGTGGTCAGAACATCCACCGCCATTTGGCAAAGCGTCATCATGGTGGCGATGTGCCACGGCGCAGGGGCAAATGGCAATATCGCAGGCAACGGGCGCGGCAGAGGGGTGTCCACCGCGCCGCCAGATCATAGGGCGCGCGCGGCCTCCAGCACCTCGGCCGCGTGACCGGGCACCTTGACCTTGCGCCAAGCGCGCACGACCTGACCGGAGCCATCCACCAGAAAGGTCGACCGCTCGATGCCCATGAAGGTCTTGCCGTACATCTTCTTTTCTTTGAACACGCCATAGCGTTCGGAAAGATCGCCCTCGGCATCAGAGATCAACGGGACGGTGAGCTCTTTCTTGGTCATGAATTTCTCATGACTGGCGAGCGTGTCTTTGGATATCCCGTAAACCGCGATGCCTGCCTTTTCGAACTCCGGCAGCAGTTCCGTAAATTCGATGTTTTCCTTGGTACAGCCCGAGGTGTCATCGCGCGGATAAAAGAACAGCACATAGGGTTTGCCCGCCAGTGCGGCGCTGGAAGCCTCGCCATTGGTGGCCGGAAGGGTGAAGGCGGGGGCCTCGAAAGGCGTCTGTTCGCTCATGCGTATGAACCTCGCTTGATTTGCTCTATGCTTCACGGCAAAGCCGTTTGAACCCCAAGAATAACGCAGCGAGCGCAGGCTTCCAGTGAGTGAACCGCAGGCACAGCAGAAAACCCGCATCCCACGCCGTCGCAAGATCGTGCTTTGGGGATTGGGCTGCGTTCTGGCGGTCTGCGGTATGGTGGCGGTTGGCCTATGGGCGATGGTCGGGCGCGAGGTGTCGGCACCGCTTTGGCTGCGCGACCGGATCGAGACGCGGATCGCCGAAAGCCTGCCGGGACTGACGGTCACGTTTGGCCGCATGGGGCTGCGCATCGAAGACGACTGGCTGGCGCGGATCATCTTGTGGGATGTGACCGTGCGCAACGATCAAGGGGTGATCGCGGTCCAACTTGGCGATGTGGAGGCGGGCATTGCGCCGGTGTCTTTGCTGGATCGGGAATGGGCGTTGAAATTCGCACGCGTCTCGGGGGCTTTTGTCACGGTGCGCCGCGATGGCGAAGGGCGGCTTGGACTGGCTTTGGGGGATGCTTTCGGCTCTGGCACGCAGGTGCCGGAACTGGCGGACATCATCGCGCAGGTGGATGCCTTGGCCCAGGACACCCGCCTGTCAATGCTCGACCGGTTCGAGGCCGAGGCTCTGACGATCCGCTACGAGGACCTGCGCGCCCGTCGCGGCTGGACCGCAGACGGCGGGCGTTTGTCCCTGACCCGCGAGGGGGACATGTTGCGTGTAAACAGCGATGTGGCGCTGTTGTCGGGCGGCACCGGCGTTGCCACCGCCACGCTGGATGCCCAAAGCCGGATTGGCGAGAACGGATTTTCCTTCTCCGTGGCCTTGGACAATGTCTTCTCTGTCGATATCGCCACGCAAAGCCCGGCTCTGGCGTGGCTGGATGCCTTGGAGGCGCCGATTTCCGGTTCTTTGTCGTCGTCCTTTGCGCAGGACGGCACGTTGGGGCAGATGCAGGCCAGTCTGGACATCGGTCCGGGCGTGCTGCAACCCACACAAGGGGCGGAACCGATCCGTTTTCGACTTGCCCGCACCGGTTTCAGCTATGATCCGTCCGAGAGCACCCTGCGGTTCAACGAGATAGAGGTCCTGTCGTCTGTCCTGCGGGTGCGGGCGTCCGGGGTGACACAGATCGACATGTCTCCGCGCGGCTGGCCCGATGCGTTGACCGCACAGTTTACCGTGGGCGACATCGCCTTGGCGCAAGGGACCGTCATGGACCGCCCCATCGTTCTGTCCGGGGCAGAGACGGCGTTTCGCCTGTCGCTGGATCCGTTCCGCGTGGATCTGGGGTCGCTGCGGATCACCGATCCTGCGTTTCCCGTGCGCCTCAGCGGTTGGGCCGGTGCGGATCAGGACGGATGGGCGCTTGCGCTGGATACCCGCGTGGCGCGCACCACGGCGGCCCAAGTTCGGTCGTTCTGGCCTGCGACGGTGGGGCCGCGCGCGCGGGAGTGGGTGATGAACAACCTGCTGGCCGGAGACGTGCGCGATGGGACCTTTGCGTTGCGGATGGCGGCGGGGCAGGCCAAGCCGGATACGTTTCTGGACCTGAGCTTTGACAACGGGCGGGTGCAATACGCCCCCGATCTGCCGCAAGTCAGCGCGGCCTCGGGACGGCTGACGATCTATGACCACCGGCTTGGCCTGCGGCTCGATCGTGGCGTGGTGGATATGGCAGAGGCGGGCGCGGTTGCGCTGGATGGTTCGACCTTCACCATCCCCGATCTGCGCGCGCGGCCTGCCACCGGACAGCTGGCCGTCAAGGCGCAGGGGCCGCTGTCGGCCATTCTGGCCTATGTGGACAACGATCAGTGGCGCGTTCTGCGGCGGGCAGGGCGGGATGCAACGCTGGCCTCGGGCACCGCAGACGTGTCCGGGCGCGTCACGCTGCCGTTGCAGAAAGGGCTGACCTTTGCGGATGTGGATCTGGCGCTGACAGGGCGTCTGCGCGATGTCCAAAGCGCCAAGATCGTGCCGGGAAAACCCTTGGCCGCTGATGAGCTTGATCTGGCGCTGGACAGTCGGTCGCTGACCCTGACGGGAGATGTGACCCTGTCGGGTGTCCCCGCCAGTGGTCGCTGGCGGCAGACCTTTGGCGGGGGATCGCAGGTGGTGGCGGATGTCTCCGTCACGCCGGACACGCTGGCCCGACTGGGCATCAAACTGCCGCAGGGCATGTTGAGCGGTGCGGGCACCGGCAAGCTGACGGTTGATCTGGCAGCAGGGGCTGCGCCTGCGTTCAAGCTGACAAGCAATCTTGCCGGAATTGCCCTGTCCCTGCCGCAGATCGGTTGGGGATTGTCGCGCAACACCACCGGACAGTTCGAAATCTCGGGCCGTCTGACGCAGCCTGTCAGCGTCGACCGGATCGCGCTGGACGGGGCCGGATTGCGGGCGCGAGGGACCTTGGCGCTGACGGCGGGCGGGGCCTTTGACCGGCTGACCCTGTCCGAACTGAAAATCGCGGACTGGCTGGATGTGGCGGGGGTCTTGCGCGGTCGTGGCGCCAATGCCGCGCCCGCGGTCGAGATCACGTCGGGCCGGGCCGATTTGCGCAGCGCGCCATTCGGGGCCAGCGGCGGTGGGGGCGGCGGCAGCTCTGGCGGGGGCGGGCCGCTGACATTGGCGTTGGACCGCTTGCAGGTCACCAACAACATCGAGGTCTACGGTTTTCGCGGCACCTTTGATCTTTCGCGCGGGCTGGAGGGGAACTTTACCGGCAGCCTGTCCGGCAAGGCCAAGATCGAAGGTCGCGTGGTGCCGCAAAACGGCGGCAGCGCGTTCCAGATCAAAGGCCGTGATGCGGGCGATATCCTTAAGGCGGCGGGGCTGTTGAAAACCGTGCAGGACGGGACCTTTGACCTTGATCTTGCGCCAGTGCGTGGCCAGGCCGGCAGTTTTGACGGCTATCTGGAGGTCAACGGCGCGCGCCTGCAAAAAGCACCTGCCATCGCCTCCCTGCTGGATGCGATTTCCGTGGTGGGCATATTGGACCAGTTGAACGGGCCGGGGATCTTCTTTTCCGAGGTCGACGCCCGCTTTCGCCTGACCCCAACTCAGGTCATCATTTCTGAAAGCAGCGCCGTGGGTCCGTCGATGGGGATTTCGCTGGATGGCTATTACAATCTGGCCAATGGCGCGATGGACATGCAGGGCGTTCTGTCGCCGATCTACGTCGTCAACGCGGTGGGGCGGCTGTTTGCGCGCAAGGGCGAAGGCTTGATCGGTTTCAACTTCAACTTGCGCGGCACGGTGGCCGAGCCGCGTGTGTCGGTCAACCCGCTTTCGGCCTTGACCCCCGGCATGTTCCGCGACATTTTCCGCCGTCCGCCCCCTGACCTGTCCCAGTGATATCAAAAGGTTACACTGATGAAGCTTGATGACTTCGACTTTGATCTGCCTGAGCGGCTGATCGCGACCCGCCCCGCCAAACCGCGGTCTTCGGCGCGACTGCTGGTGGCCGAAGGCGATGCCATCACCGATGCCCGTGTCTTCGATCTGCACAAATGGCTGCGGCCCGGCGACCGTCTGGTGCTCAACGATACAAAAGTTATTCCCGCGCGTCTGACCGGCCAGCGCCACCGCACCTCCGAACAGGGCGAGACCGTGGCGCAGATTGATGTGACCCTGTTGGAGCCGCGCGCGGATGGGAGCTGGGCCGCGCTTTTGAAGCCGCTCAAAAAAGTGCGCGAGGGGGAAAGCTTGAGGTTCTCCGATGATCTCAGAGCCGAGCTTGTGTCCAAAGAAGATGGTCAGGCGCTCTTGCGGTTCAATCTGGACGGCGACGATTTCGACGCGGCGTTGAATGCGGCAGGGGCCATGCCCTTGCCTCCTTATATTGCGGCGAAACGCCCGGCGGATGCGCAGGACCACGAGGACTACCAAACGGTCTGGGCGCGCAACAGCGGGGCCGTGGCGGCCCCAACGGCGTCACTGCATTTTGACAAGGACGTTCTGGACGGGCTTGCTCGGATGGGGGTGGAATTCACCCATGTGACCCTGCACGTCGGCGCAGGCACCTTCCTGCCGGTGAAGGTCGAGGACGTGACGACCCACAAAATGCACGGTGAATGGGGCGAGGTGACGCCGCAGGCCGCCGCCGAGATCGCGCAAACCCGCGCGGCAGGCGGGCGGGTCATTCCGGTGGGCACCACCGCCTTGCGCCTGATCGAGACCGCCGCCCGTGGCGGTGACATCGCGCCGTTCAAAGACGTGACCGATATCTTCATTTACCCGGGCTTTACCTTCAACGTGGCAGACGCGTTGATGACGAACTTTCATTTGCCGAAATCCACGCTGATGATGTTGGTGTCGGCGCTGATGGGCCAAAACCGCATCCGCGCGATTTACGACCACGCTATCGCGCAGGACTATCGCTTTTTCTCTTACGGGGACGCGTCCTTGCTGTTCCCACCGCGATAGGCGGATGGTTGCACCGCGTGCGCGCGGCAAAGCAGGACTTGTTCGTAAAACGACATAGAATCGTGTCAAAGGTCGCTACAGGCCAATTGGCAGTGGTCCATCACGGGCACTGCGCACCGACAACAGACCGCCGGACCGACAAAGGAGCACAGCATGCTGGGCGTATTGGGAAATTCATGGGCATTGCTGCTGGGCATGCTGTTTTTGATGGTCGGCAACGGTCTGCAGGGGTCTTTGCTGGGTGTGCGCGGGGCCGATGCGGGCTTTTCGGCGGGCACCATGTCGATCATCATGTCGGCCTATTTCGCAGGCTTTTTGTTCGCGTCGCGCATGGCACCGGCGATGATCCGGCGTGTGGGCCATGTGCGGGTCTTTGCGGCGCTGGGATCGTTTATCTCGGCCGTGCTGATCCTGTTTCCCGCGCTGCAGCATCCGGCGGCGTGGGTTCTGGGGCGCTTTGTTCTGGGTTTTTGTTTCTGCGGCGTTTACGTCACGGCGGAAAGCTGGCTGAACAACACCGCCTCGAATGATACACGCGGGCAGACATTGTCTGCTTACATGATCGTGCAGATGGCGGGGATTATTGCGGCGCAGGGGTTGCTGCTGGTGCCGGATGCCTCGGGTTTTTTGCTGTTTATCATCCCGTCTGTGCTGGTTTCGATCTCCTTCGCGCCGATCCTGTTGTCGATCTCGCCCACGCCAGCGTTTGAGTCGACGAAACGGATGACGTTGAAAGAGCTCTACGGCATCTCGCCTTTGGGCATGGTCGGTATCTTCCTGCTGGGCGGGGTGTTTGCGGCGCAATTCGGTATGGCGGCGGTCTACGCCACCGAGGCGGGCATGACGCTGAGCCAGATTTCCATCTTTATCTCCGCGTTTTACGTGGGCGCCTTGGTCATGCAGTACCCGCTGGGCTGGATTTCTGACCGCGTGGACCGTCGTGGCTTGATCACTGTGGTGGCTGCCGTGGGCGCTGCGGCCTCTTGTGTGGCGATTGCATCGGGCAGTTTTGGCATGATCGCCAGCATGGCGTTTGTTATCGGCGGCTGTTCCAACCCGTTGTATTCGCTGCTGATCGCCTACACCAACGATCTGATGGATGTCGAGGATATGGCCGCAGCCTCGGCGGGACTGTTGTTCATCAACGGGGTGGGGGCGATCGCCGGTCCGCTGATTATCGGCTACCTGATGCAGCTTGTGGCCCCTTGGGCGTTCTTTGCCCTGATTGCGGGGTTGCTGGCACTGGTGTCGGTCTACGCACTGTATCGTATGACACAACGCCCCGCACCGTCGGTCGAGGATACGGGCGCCTACGCCCCATTGGCGCCGCAAGGCTCGTTGATCGCGGTCGAAGCCGCGCAGGAATATTTCATCGAGCAGAGCGAGGAAGAAGAAGAGGAGTAAGCGCAGGACACGTGTCGTTTGCGCGCTTGGATAGCTGCCCGGTCCGCTGTCAGAAATTGACAGAATTCGTGATTGGGCAGCTTCGCCCACCTATGGTTACCGTAACGTTACATACGGTGCACCGTGAAGGAGGGTGACATGGCTTCGCCAGAGGAAATACTGGCATTCTGGTTGGACGATACCGGCCCAGAGGGGTGGTACAAGCAGGATGCGGCGCTGGATGACACAATCCGCGCGCGGTTCGGCACCACGTGGGAGGGGATGATGCAGGGCCGGTTTGGCCTGTGGCTGACCTATCCTGCGGGCACTCTGGCCTATATCATTCTGGCGGATCAGTTTTCACGCAACATGTTCCGCGATCAGGCAAGGGCGTTCGCCTCGGACCAGATCGGGCTGGCAGCGGCCAAACAGGCGGTGCATCGCGGCTGGGATCTCAAGATCGATGAGCCGGCACGGCAGTTTTTCTACCTGCCGATGATGCATTCGGAGAACCTGTGCGATCAGGACCGCTGTGTGCGGCTGATGAAGGAACGCATGCCGCAAACCGGCGCGTCGAACCTGTTGCATGCGCAGGTCCACCGCGAGGTGATCCGACGCTTCGGGCGCTTTCCCTATCGCAACGCAGCGCTTGGCCGTCACAACACTGCAGCCGAGACGGATTTTCTGACGAACGGGGGCTATGGCCGTGTCCTGCGCGAGATGCAGGCAGAACGCGAAGCGGCCTGACGGTTAGGCCTGTTCAGCTTGAAGGCGGTCGATCATCGCATGGGCGCGCGGCGCGATCCACTGCCATAAGATGGGCGCGCCGGCCTCGATCTTGGCACCGACGGCGCTGTCAAAGCGGGCGCGGTCCACGCGGTAATCCACCCACGACCCGCCGCCCGCCGCGATGTTCAGGTTGGGCGGATTGAAGCGGTCCAGCGATTTGGCAAAATTGGCATCCGCGCTCTGGTTGTCCTCGAACTCTTGCCAGAGGGCGCGCAGCCGCGTGCCTTCGGCAGGGGGCAAGAGGCCGAATAGCCTGTCTGCGGCGGCTTGTTCCGCGTCCTGAGTGGCGGCAGCGTCCGAGGTGCCGAACACAGGGGCGTCGCCGGCGTCGATCTCGACCAGATCATGCAGGATCAGCATTTGCACAACGCGGTCGGTTCGAACGGGGCGTTTCGCGTGCTCGCCCAGCAAAAGCGCATATAAGGCCACATGCCAGCTGTGTTCGGCGCTGTTCTCGTGGCGTGCGCCGGACAGCACACGGGTCGCGCGGGTGACGGATTTCAGACGGTCCGCCTCGGCCAGAAAGCGAAGGCGGCGCATCAGATCGCTGTCGGGCGGTGTCTCGCCCCGCATCAGGCTGCGTGCGATCCGGTCAAGTTCCGGCCAGTCCTGCGCCATGCGCTTTGCGCGGCCTTGGGTTAGGGTGTGGCCCGCGATCTCGGGGTGGCCGTTGTGCCATGACGGCGCCAGAAAGACCTGCAGGATCGGCTGCATGTGGTCGATGCGTTTGGCGTAAACAGCGGTGGGGGTCTGGATGGCCTCGAACTCTCGCCACAGGCTGTCGACCATCTTGGCCTGATCGGGCGGCAGAAGCGGGAACAGCCGCGCGGCGGCGGCCTGTTCCTTGGCCGCAATCTCGTCGGGATCATAGGCCACTGCGACCGAATGATCGCCCGCGTCGATTTCGACAATGTCATGGATCAGCAGCATGGCGATGGCGCGGGCCAGATCGCAACCGGCGGGCATATCGGGGGCAAGGACAATGGCCCAAAGCGCGACGTGCCAAGAATGTTCGGCCACGTTTTCCGCGCGGGACAGATCCATCAGCACGTTATGGCGCAGCACGCTCTTGAGCTTGTCGGCCTCTGTCAGAAAGGCCATCTGACGATCCAGCCGGTCGGTGACAGCGGCCGGCAAGGTCATAGGTTTTCGTTGTCGCTGCCGGGGGCAAGGGCGGTGGGAATGGCCTCGCCGCGCTTTTTGGCCTCCAGCGCCTGTTGGACGTGGTCGGTGAGGAAAGTGCGGGCGCGGCGTTCCGCGAGGCGGATACGCACCGCCGCGCGAAAGACTTCTTCGGAGGAGGGGGACGAAGCCCCCAGCACATTGGCCACCTGATCGGGCAGGTTCTCATCCCCCAAAGCGTCCATCGCCTTGATGACATCCTGAGCGAGTTTATCGGCAAGGTCGTCGACGACAGACATCGGCGTGGCTCCGGGTTAGCGGGAGTTTTCCGTCAGGCGACGTTTGACGTAGCCGGTGACAGAATCGATCATCGTGTCCATGTGCGGCTCTTCAAAGAAGTGACCGGAGCCTTCGATCTCCTGATGGGTGATCGTGATGCCCTTTTGTTCGTGCAGTTTGTTGACCAGCGTACGGGTGTCGGCAGGCGGGGCCACGCGGTCGGCGGCGCCGTTGATCACCAGACCCGAAGAAGGGCAGGGGGCAAGGAACGAGAAATCGTACATGTTCGCAGGCGGCGAGACCGAGACGAAGCCCGTAATCTCGGGTCGGCGCATCAGAAGCTGCATGCCAATCCAGGCACCGAAAGAGAAACCGGCCACCCAGCAGTGTTTCGAGTTCTGGTTCATCGACTGCAGGTAATCAAGCGCCGATGCCGCATCCGACAGTTCGCCCACACCCTGATCGTATTCGCCCTGGCTGCGGCCGACACCGCGGAAATTGAACCGCAGCACGGTGAAGCCCATGTTATAAAAGGCGTAGTGCAGGTTGTAGACCACCTTGTTGTTCATGGTCCCGCCAAACTGCGGATGGGGGTGCAACACGATGGCGATGGGCGCGTCGCGGTCTTTTTGCGGGTGGTAGCGGCCTTCGAGACGACCTTCGGGTCCGGGAAAAATGACCTCGGGCATGTGTGCGCGCGGGCTCCTGATCTGATGCGCCGGAAGCGGCGCTGCGTTGCGGGCCGGAGAAACTTGACAACTTCACTCAGCCAACTTAGAAACGTTCCAAAGAGGCCGTGGGGCCGGAACGGGCTTGGATGCAGATAGGCAATCAGGCGCGCAACGTCAATTGCCCTGCGCCTGTGAGTGCTGCGCGGATTGGCGAACGTGGCCGGAATGCATCTTGGATGGATGCCCCTGAGTTAGGAGAAGACAGATGAAGCTGAGCACTAAGGGGCGTTATGCGATGGTCGCGCTGGTCGATATCGCGCTGCAACCCAGCGAGACGCTGGTGACGCTGGGCGATGTGTCCAAACGTCAGAGTCTGTCGCTGCCCTATCTGGAGCAGCTTTTCGTCAAGCTGCGGCGTGCGGGGCTGGTGGAATCGGTGCGCGGGCCCGGTGGCGGCTACCGTCTGGCGCGGCCTGCGGCCGAGATCCGGGTGGTGGATGTTCTGGCGGCGGTCGATGAAACGGTGGACGCGATGCACAAGGGGGCGGGGGCCTCTGGCGGGTTGTCCGGGTCAAAGGCGCAATCGCTGTCGAACCGGCTGTGGCAGTCGCTTTCCGCGCATGTCTACGTGTTTTTGCACCAGACCCGCCTGTCGGATGTGGTCGAGGCCGGCTTGGTGCCCTGTCCGGCGGTTCCGGCCCTGTTTGATGTGGTGGAAGACGAAGATTGAGGGCAATGGGGGCGCTGCCCCCCGCCCTGCGGGCGTCCCCCGAGGTATTTGCGCCAAGAAAAAGCAAAGGCGCGCTTTTGGTTGATGGGAAAAGGCTGTGACACGGGTCTATCTGGATCATAACGCGACAACGCCGCTGCGCGTGGAAGCGCGAGCCGCGATGATGTCGGCGATGGATGTGATTGGCAACCCGTCGTCAGTGCATGCGGAAGGGCGTGCGGCCAAGATGCTGGTCGAGCATGCCCGGGCGCAGGTGGCGGCGCTGGTGGGGTGCAAGGTCAATCAGGTGGTCTTTACCGGCTCTGCGACGGAGGCGGCGGCCTTGGCCGTGGCGCAGAAGGCGCAGCACGGGGGTGTGTTTGCCGCATTGGAGACCGAGCATGACGCCGTCCACAGCTGGAGCGAGGCGGCGTTGCCGGCGATCCACGGGACGGATGGCGCGCTTGGTGCCGGGGTCGGCGAGGTGGCTGGCTGGATCGCTGAGCAGGCGGGGCGGCCACGGGCCGCTTTGCTGGCTGTATCGGCGGCCAATAGCGAAACCGGCGTGATGATGCCGGACGGTCTTGTGGTTGGCAGTGGTGATGGCTTGTTTGGGGGTGCGCCTGCGGTGTCCGCGCTGTGTGATATCACGCAGATGGCGGGCAAGGTGCCGGTGGATTATGGGGCGGAAACGCCGTCCTATGCGATTTTGTCGGCGCATAAATTCGGGGGGCCCAAGGGGGTCGGGGCGTTGATCAATTTTACCGCTGAAGACCCGCAAGCGATTCTGCGTGGCGGCGGTCAGGAGATGGGGCGCCGGTCCGGCACCGAGAATGTTGTCGGGATTGCAGGGTTTGGCGCGGCGGCCGAGGCGGCTTTGGCCGATGTGACGTCGGGGCGTTGGGCCGAGATCGAGAAATTTAGAAACATTCTAGAAAATGAGATTGCAGCCGTCGCACAAGACACTATTTTCATCGGCAAAGAGGCGCGCCGTCTGCCCAACACGAGTTGTTTTGCCGTTCCTGGATGGAAGGGTGAGACGCAGGTGATGCAGATGGATCTGGCGGGGTTTGCCGTGAGTGCAGGGTCGGCCTGTTCGTCGGGCAAGGTGCGCGCCAGCCGCGTGCTGCGTGCCATGGGATTTGGCGATGATGTCGCCAGTTCGGCCATTCGGGTGAGCCTGGGGCTGGACAGTACCGAAGAGGATGTGTCGCGCTTTGTTGAAGCGTGGCGGAAGAAATACCAGCGGTTCCGCGCGCGGGCCGCATGAGAGAGGAAATGAACATGTCCGTGATAGAAGACGTCAATGTCAAAGAAGGTGTCGATCAGGAAACCGTCGACGCGGTCAAGCAGGTGTCCACCTATAAATACGGCTGGGATACCGAGATCGAGATGGAATATGCGCCCAAGGGCGTGAACCCCGATATTGTCCGGTTGATCTCGGAGAAGAACGAAGAGCCCGAGTGGATGACCGAATGGCGTCTGCAGGCCTTTGAACGTTGGTCAAAGATGGAAGAGCCGAGCTGGGCGATGGTCGACTACCCCGAGATCGACTTTCAGGAGCAATATTACTACGCGCGCCCCAAAAGCATGACGCAAAAGCCCAAGTCGCTGGACGAGGTGGACCCCAAACTGCTGGCGACATATGAAAAGCTGGGCATTCCGCTGAAAGAGCAGATGATCCTTGCCGGTGTCGAGGGGGCCGAGAATGCGCCCTCCGAGGGCCGCAAGGTGGCCGTGGATGCGGTGTTTGATTCCGTCTCTGTTGGCACGACCTTTCAGGCGGAGCTGAAGAAGGCGGGTGTGATTTTTTGTTCGATCTCGGAGGCGATCCGGGAGCATCCCGAGCTGGTGAAGAAATACCTCGGGTCTGTGGTTCCGCAGTCGGATAACTTTTATGCGACGCTGAACTCGGCGGTGTTCTCGGACGGCTCGTTTGTCTACGTGCCGCCGGGGGTGCGCTGCCCCATGGAGCTGTCGACCTATTTCCGCATTAACGCGGAGAACACCGGCCAGTTCGAACGCACTCTGATCATCGCGGACAAGGGGAGCTATGTCTCTTACCTTGAAGGTTGCACCGCGCCGCAGCGCGATACTGCGCAGCTTCACGCGGCTGTCGTCGAGATCATCGTCGAAGAAGACGCCGAGGTGAAATATTCCACCGTTCAGAACTGGTTCCCCGGGGATGAAAACGGCAAGGGCGGCATCTACAACTTCGTGACCAAGCGCGCCGATTGCCGCGGCGACCGGGCCAAAGTGATGTGGACGCAGGTGGAAACCGGATCGGCTGTGACGTGGAAGTATCCGTCCTGCATCCTGCGCGGCAATGAATCGCAAGGCGAGTTCTATTCGATCGCGATTGCCAACAACCACCAGCAGGCGGACACCGGCACCAAGATGATCCACCTGGGCAAGGATACCAAGTCGCGCATCGTGTCCAAGGGCATCTCTGCCGGTGTGGCGCAGAACACCTACCGTGGTCTGGTGTCGATGCACCCGAAGGCGAAGAACTCGCGCAACTACACGCAGTGTGACTCGCTGCTGATCGGTGACAAATGCGGGGCGCACACGGTTCCCTATATCGAGGTGAAGAACAACTCGAGCCGGTGTGAGCACGAGGCGACCACGTCGAAGGTGGATGACGACCAGCTGTTCTATTGCCGTCAGCGCGGCATGGACGAGGAAGAAGCGGTGGCCTTGGTGGTCAACGGTTTCTGCCGCGAGGTTCTGCAGGCGCTGCCGATGGAATTTGCGATGGAAGCGCAGCAGCTTGTTGCCATCTCTCTCGAAGGGTCGGTGGGCTAAGTCGGGGCGCGAAGCCCCGACCTACGTGACCTGACGCGCTTATCCGGTGCGGCGGTGCGCTGGCATCGCCGCCGGTATCCAAGCCTTACAGGGCGGGCCGACCCGCCGGAGACTGCGAAAGGATGACATCATGATCGTGACAACCACACCGAGCGTCGAAGGCTACCAGATTGCCGACTACAAGGGCATCGTGGTGGGCGAGGCCATTCTTGGCGCCAATGTATTCCGCGATGTCTTTGCCGGCATCACCGACATTCTTGGCGGCCGGTCCGGTGCATATGAGGCATCGCTGGGCGAGGCGCGGGAGACCGCCTTGGCCGAGCTGGAACAGCGCGCCACGGCGCTTGGGGCCAATGCGGTTGTGGGTGTCGATCTGGATTACGAAGTCATCAACAACATGCTGATGGTATCGGCATCTGGCACCGCTGTGGTGTTGGGCTAACGAAAAAACACCTACGATTCAGTGAAACGGGACGAAATCTTGTCGGTTTTCGGAAAATCCTTTGTCAAAGCCACAATTGCGCCACTTTTGCGGCGTAATGTGGCCTTGCGTGGGGGCGCGTTTCAACGTGGATGTCGTTATGACCAATTCCGTGACTTTGTCCGGGCAGGATGCCTTGGAGAGCTGGGAAATCCAGCGCGAACAAGAGGTGTGTCTGCGCGAGGCGATGCTTGCGGACGAGGCGTTGGAGCCCGAGCCGCAACGGACCCATCTGCGGTTGCCCGTTCTGGCGGGGGCAGGGGGACTTGTTCTGGCGGCCACTGTTTTGGGGATCGGCGCGCTGATCTGACACGCGGGCCGTGGCGGAGGGTGGCATGACCCAGACTCTGCAACGCCCCGAACTTACCTTTCCAGAGGCCGAAGGTCGCGCTTTGCGCGCCGCTTATGAGGCGGCCGATGTGATCCTAGAGTACGGCTCCGGTGGGTCCACCGTCATGGCCGCTGAAATGGCGGGCAAGACGGTCTTTAGCGTGGAATCCGACCGTGCCTGGGCGCAGATGATGCGGCAATGGTTCGACAGCCACCCACCCGCGCAGGGCAGTGAGGTCGACATCATCTGGTCCGACATCGGAGCCACCAAGCAATGGGGCCATCCGGTCGACCATACGGAATGGAAACGCTTTGCCCGCTATCCGTTGGAGGTCTGGGGAGAGCCGCATTTCCGTCAGCCCGATGTGGTTCTGGTGGACGGGCGGTTCCGGCAGGGCTGTGCGCTGGCCTGCGCCTTTATGTCGAAGGCCCCTGTTACGCTGTTCTTCGACGATTATGTGCAACGCAAACACTATCACAAGGTCGAGGAGATCCTCGGCCAACCCGAAATCATCGGGCGCATGGCGCATTGGTGCGTCACGCCCCGTCCCATCCCGCCGGAGCGGCTGATGTGGGTCATCAAGCTGATGCAAAACCCCTGACGCGCTGCTGGCACATCGAACAAGAAGGAAGAGAACTATGTTGGAAATCAAAAACCTGCACGTAAAGCTGGAAGAAGAGGACAAGCAAATCCTCAAAGGCGTCGATCTGAAGGTCGAGCCGGGCAAGGTGCATGCCATCATGGGCCCAAACGGGTCCGGTAAATCGACGTTGTCCTATGTTCTGTCCGGCCGCGACGGCTATGAGGTCACGGATGGGTCCGCGACGCTTCTGGGTGAGGACATCCTCGAGATGGAAGTGGAAGAGCGCGCCGCCGCTGGCCTGTTCCTTGCCTTCCAGTATCCGGTAGAGATCCCCGGTGTCGGTAACATGACCTTCCTGCGCACGGCAGTGAACGCACAGCGCAAAGCGCGTGGCGAGGAAGAACTGTCCGCAGCCGACTTCCTCAAAGAGATCCGCGAGAAAGCGAAATCGCTGAAAATCGATGCCGAGATGCTGAAGCGTCCCGTGAACGTGGGCTTCTCCGGTGGTGAGAAAAAGCGTAACGAAATCCTGCAGATGGCTATGCTGGAGCCGAAAATGTGCATCCTTGACGAGACAGACTCCGGTCTGGATGTCGATGCGATGAAACTGGTGTCGGACGGTGTGAATGCCCTGCGTGAGGAAGGCCGGTCCTTCCTTGTGATCACCCACTACCAACGCCTGCTGGACCACATCAAACCCGATGTTGTGCACATCATGGCAAACGGTCGCATCATCAAAACCGGCGGCCCCGAGCTGGCGTTGGAAGTTGAAAACAACGGCTATGCCGATCTGTTGGCAGAGGAGGCGTAAATGTCGCTGCCCAAAGCAAAACAGGATGCAACCGACGCGCGTTTGAACGCTTTGACCCTGCCCGAAGGCGGCTGGGCCGAGGCGGCGCGCCGTGATGCGCTGTCCCGCGTGCAGGCCATGGGCTTGCCCACCGCGCGTGATGAATACTGGAAGTACACCCGCCCCGATGCGCTGGTGTCTGTCGATGCCCCCGAGGCGGCGGCGATGGAGGCCCATGAGGCCCCCATCTTTGGCGCGCGGGACCGGGTCGAAGTGGTCTTTGTCGACGGTGTCTTTGATGCCGAGGCGTCTGATGATCTGGCGATCGAGGGTGTGACCATCGAACGTCTCGCGGATGCGAGCGACATCCACTGGGCCAAGGACATCTACGGCGTTCTGGAGAGCAACGGCCAGACCCCGGTCAACCGTCCGCTGGCAGCGCTGAACACCGCCTTTGCCAGCGATGGTCTGCTGATCCACGTCACAGGCAAGGCGTCGAAGCCGTTGCACATCAACTATGTGCACAAGGACGCACGTTCCGACGCGATCCTGCACCATGTGGTCAAGGTCGATGCCGGTGCCGAGCTGACGATCCTCGAAAACGGGGCGGCGGCGGCGCGGTTCAACCACGTGATGGAGGCGGATATCGCCGATGGCGGGGCGCTCCATCATGTGCGGGCGCAGGGCCGTGACCACGACCGCCGCGCGGTGACGCATACCTTTACCCGTCTGGGCGCGGAAAGCACGTTCAAGAGCTTTACGTTGACGGTGAACGGTGTGCTGACGCGCAACGAGGCGATCATCGAGTTCACGGGCGACGATGCGGTGGCCCACGTGGCAGGTGCCTGCATGGGCGACGGCGCGTTCCACCACGATGACACGGTGTTCATCACCCATGATGCGGTGAACTGTGAATCCCGTCAGGTGTTCAAAAAGGTGCTGCGCAACGGTGCGGTCGGCGTGTTCCAGGGCAAGATCCTTGTCAAGGAAGGCGCGCAGAAAACCGATGGCTACCAGATCAGCCAGTCGCTGCTGCTGGACGACGACAGCCAGTTCCTCGCCAAGCCCGAGCTTGAGATCTACGCCGATGATGTGGCCTGTTCGCACGGCTCGACCTCGGGCGCGATCGACGAGGACAGCCTGTTCTATCTGCGGGCCCGTGGCGTGCCGCGCGGCGCGGCCGAGGACATGATGACCATCGCGTTCATCGCCGAGGCGGTTCAGGAGATCGAAGACGAGACCTTGCAGGAAGAGCTGAACGAACGTGTGGCCGCATGGCTGGCACGGCGTCGGGGCTGACACTTGCCGGTCTCAAGCGATATCGCGTCGATGTACCGACGCCCGGCGGAGGTGCTTCGCCGGAAACTGGCGCGCGAGGAAAGCGAACCTCGCGCGCTGGCGTATCTGATGGGCGCATGCGGGTTCATGTTCGTGGCGCAACTTCCGACCGTGGCGCGGCAGGTGTCCCTGTCGGACCCCGCGCGTTGGGCGGCAGAGCCCGCGGCGTATAACGCCGCGCTACAGCCTGCACTGGGTGGGGCGCTGTTGGCGACCATGATCTTCTGGCCCTTGATCCTGTATGCGCTGGCGGCAGTGATCCACCTGCTGCTGCGTCTCGCGCGGCGCAGGGTCACGGGGTATGACGTGCGGCTTAGCCTGTTCTGGGGGCTGCTGTCGGCGGTGCCCTTGGCGTTGCTGGGCGGATTGACCGGCGGTTTTGTGGGCTCCGGCGTCGCTTTGACGCTGGTGGGTGTCTTGTGGCTGATGGCGGTTTTGTGGTTCGTAAGCACCGGGGTGCGCGAAGCACATCGAATGGCAGGAGAGCCGAAATGACCCTGACCCAAGGCCTTGTACGTATGGCGCTGGAGACGATCACCGGCCCCCGCCGCGTGGCGCAGCAGCTGATGGCCGCCCACCTCAGCCGCGAGGTGCTGGCCACAGCCTTTGCGTTGGTGATCACCCTGAATGCGGTGCTCTACGGTCTGACGCTGCTGCTGGCGCCGCCACCTGCGGGCACGTCGATCTTTCTGGCGCAGCCCGTGGGCTATGCGGTGGTCGAGGTGGTCTCGCTTGCCGGTATGATCGCGTCTTTGACCTTTGTCGGGCGCTTGATGGGCGGTGCGGGCCGGTTCGAGGACGTGGCCCTGCTGCTGATCTGGTTGCAGGCGCTCAACGCAGCAGTGCAGGCGGCATCGTTGATTTTACTGGTGGCAATCCCGCCGCTGTCAGGTCTGATGAGCCTTGTCGCCATGGTGATCGGGTTCTGGATCCTGTTGAACTTTATAGCCGAGGCGCATGGTTACGGTACTTTGTTAAAAGCGTTTGGCGTGTTCATTCTGGCGCTGCTGGCGCTGGGGTTTGCGCTGTCGATGCTGATGACACTGGCCGGCGTCTCACCGGAAGGATTGATTGGCAATGTATGACGTGAACGAGGTCCGCAAGGATTTCCCGATCCTGTCCCGCGAGGTGAACGGAAAGCCGTTGGTCTATCTTGACAACGGTGCGTCGGCGCAAAAGCCTCAGGTGGTGATCGATGCGGTCACCCGTGGCTATGCCGAGGAATACGCCAACGTTCACCGTGGGTTGCACTATCTCAGCAACCTTGCCACCGACAAATACGAGGGCGTGCGCAGCACCATTGCGCGGTTCCTCGGGGCCTCTGACCCCGAAGAGATCGTCTACACCACCGGCACCACGATGGGCATCAATCTGGTGGCCTATGGCTGGGCTATGCCGCATCTGGAGGCCGGGGACGAGATCATCCTGTCAGTGATGGAGCATCACGCCAACATCGTGCCTTGGCATTTCCTGCGGGAACGTCAGGGGGTGGTGATCAAATGGGTCGATGTGGATGCCACCGGCGCGCTTGATCCGCAAAAGGTGATTGATGCCATCACGCCCAGGACCAAACTGATCTCTGTCACGCAGGTGTCGAATGTGTTGGGCACGGTCGTGGACGTCAAAACGATTTGTGACGCGGCGCAGGCCAAAGGCGTGCCGGTGCTGGTCGATGGCTCGCAGGCGTCAGTGCACATGCCGGTCAATGTCGAAAGCCTTGGCTGTGATTTCTATGCCATCACCGGTCATAAGCTTTATGGTCCGTCCGCCTCGGGCGCGATCTGGATCAAACGCGCGCGCATGGACGAGATGCGGCCCTTTATGGGCGGCGGGGATATGATCCGCGAGGTTCACAAGGACCACATCACCTACAACGATCCGCCGATGAAGTTCGAGGCCGGCACCCCCGGTATCGTGCAGCAGATCGGTCTGGGGGTGGCTCTGGACTATATGATGGATCTGGGGATGGAGAACATTGCCGCGCATGAGGCCGCCTTGCGCGACTACGCCGTGGACCGGCTGGGCGGGCTGAACTGGATCAACGTCCAAGGGACGACGGCGGACAAGGCGGCGATCTTTTCCTTCACGATGGAAGGGGCGGCGCATGCGCATGATATCTCGACCATCTTGGACAAAAAGGGCGTTGCCGTGCGCGCAGGCCATCATTGCGCGGGCCCGCTGATGGATCATCTGGGGGTCAGTGCGACTTGCCGCGCGTCCTTTGGCCTGTACAACACGACGGCCGAAGTCGATGCCTTGGTGGATGCACTTGAACTGGCGCATGATTTGTTTGGCTAAGCCTTGATCACTGCCAATGTCTGATTGCGACATTTCAATGTCGTTTCTTTCCAAGTGATGATCCCCCCGCTACTGTGTCAGTGAAGCTGACCTAGGGGGGATCATGGCTGTCTTGGAAACTGCGGATCAGGTGTCGGATATTGCATTCGGCTTCATGGGATCAAAGGCGCTGTTTGCGGCACTGGAAATCGGCGTTTTTACCGCATTGACCGAGGGACCATTGTCGGCACAGGGGCTGGCCGCACGCACCGAGGTGGATGGCGACCGGGCTGAAACCCTGTTGACCGCTTTGACGGGCCTTGGCTTGGTCACGCGGACGGATGGGTGTTACGCGAACTCCCCCGCGGCGGAGGCCTTTTTGGTCAAAGGTGCGAAATACGATTTCGGCGATTACCTGCGCTTGCAAGTGGGGCGCCAGATGTACGGTCTGCTTGATCAGATCGAGGATGCCCTGACAGACCGTTTGCCCGAGGGCGCGACTGCGTCCTATGCAGAGTGGTTTTCCGACCCGGAACAAGCACGTCTTTATTCCCAGTCGCAGCATGCCGGATCGCTGGGACCGGCGCGGCAATTGCTGCGCAAGGTCGACCTTAGCGGGGCGCGCCGCTTGCTGGACGTGGGCGGTGGCACAGGGGCGTGGTCCATCACACTGTGTTCGGCGCTGCCGGACCTGAGCGCGACCATCGTGGATTTTCCCAATGTTGCAGCGCTCGGGCAGGACTACGTAGCGACCGCAGGGCTGACAGACCGTATCCGCTATCATCACGGTAATGCTCTGGAGGTCGATTGGCCAGCGGGGCAGGATCTTGTGCTAATGTCCTACTTGTTTTCCGGTGTCCCGGGCGAGAGCCATTCGGGGCTACTGTCGCAAGCCTTTGACCGGTTGGAGCCCGGCGGTTTGCTGTTGTTGCATGATTTCGTGGTTCATGCGGATCGCACAGGGCCCAAACTGGCGGCGCTTTGGCAGCTGCAGCACACGGCCTTTACCCCCCACGCGAGGTCGCTGGATGTCGGTGGGCTGACGGCCGCTTTGGAAAAGGCTGGCTTTGTTGATATCTCGGTCTCTGACATGATCCCGGAGATGACCATGCTGGCGGTGGCGGAGAAACCGGGTTGAAGCGCGCAGGTCATGAAGATCGCGCTTGCAGCCTGTGGCGGGGCACGGTAGATGCACCCACAGGCACCCGTAGCTCAGCTGGATAGAGCGCTGCCCTCCGAAGGCAGAGGCCATAGGTTCGAATCCTATCGGGTGCGCCATTTCCTTGATGAACATGGTTGTTGATGCAGTTGGATATGCTGCAAGCCCGCAGATGGCGTATAGAAACATTGTTTCTGGCGGGCCAACGGGGCTAGCTTTGATCAAAGCTATTCCTCGATAGGACGCATTGCATGACACCCGATCACGTACGAACCTTGGCGCGCTATAATGCTTGGCAAAACGCGCAGCTGATCGACATATTCGCGACCGCCGGGGCAGGGGATCTGTGCGCTGACAGGGGCGCGTTTTTCGGCTCGATCCTTGGCACGGCGAACCATGTTCTTTGGGCGGATCAGATGTGGATGTCGCGTTTTGCGGATGTGGCGCCCCCATCTGTGCCTTTGCCTGACAGCCCGCGATTGACGGCAAATGCAGAAGGATGGGGTGGGCGCAGGCGCGATCTGGATGCGCGGATTTTAGATTGGGCCGCAGCGCTCACCCACAGCGACCTCGACCGCGATCTTGTTTGGTTTTCGGGCTCCGCCCAATCCGACATTCGACGCGCGATGGCAATATGCGTGACGCATATGTTCAATCACCAAACCCATCATCGCGGGCAAATCCACGCCATGCTGACATCGGCGGGTTTGGCTGCGCCGGTGTCCGATCTGGTTTTTATGCCCGATCTGGAAACCCGGACCGAGGAAAACGGTTGATACGTCCATTTGTGATCTTGTCTCCAGCGACTGCGCGCTAAGTGTCTGCGGAAACGAGGGAATAGAATGAGCAAATCTCCGACGCTGGTATGGTTCAGGCGTGATCTGCGTCTGGGTGATAATGCGGCTTTAACGGCTGCTGTGGAACGGGGCGGGCCGGTCATTCCGGTGTTCATCCGGGATGCTCTGGTCGATCAACTGGGGGCCGCGCCGAAATGGCGGCTGGGTCTGGGCGTCGAGCATTTGGCAAAGACCCTAGAGGCCAAAGGAAGCCGATTGATCTTGCGGTCCGGGCCTGCGCGCGAAGTGCTAGAGGAGTTGGTCAGGGAAACCGGTGCCGGGGCTGTATACTGGTCGCGCGCTTATGACCCCGACAGCGTCGACCGGGATCGTCGGGTAAAAGAGGCAATAAAGGACCTCGACGTGGACGCCGCCAGCCACACGGGCCACATCATGTTCGAGCCATGGACCGTCGAGACTAAGCAGGGCGCATTCTACAAAGTGTACACGCCATTCTGGAAGTCGGTCAAAGACAGAGACGTCCCCGCACCGCTTCCAGCGCCACATGAGCTTATGGCCCCAAGTAGCTGGCCTGAAAGTGAAAAGATCACGGATTGGGGTTTGGCCGCCGCGATGAGGCGCGGCGCTGATGTGGTGTACCCTTATCTTCATGTCGGTGAAGAAAAAGCGATGAACCGTATGTCTGTGTTCGTCCGTGACAAGATTGATGACTACGCGCAAGCGCGTGACCGCGTGGCGGTGGATGGGACGTCGGGGTTGTCCGAGAACCTTGCCGTGGGCGAGATTTCACCTGCGCAATGTTGGCATGCGGGCCGCAGGGCCATGGAGGCCGGCAAAGCAGGCGCGGAAACCTTCTTGAAAGAGCTGGTTTGGCGGGAGTTTGCATATCATTTGATGTGGCATACGCCGCGCCTTTTGACCGACAATTGGCGCGAGGATTGGGATGCCTTCCCGTGGAATGAAGACGAGCGTCTGAGCGAAGTGAAGGCGTGGAAACAGGGCAGAACCGGTATTCGTTTTGTCGACGCGGGCATGCGAGAGATGTATGTCACGGGCCGCATGCACAATCGTGTCCGGATGATTGTTGCCAGCTATCTGACCAAACACCTGATGTGCCATTGGAAAATCGGACAGAAATGGTTTGACGATTGTCTGATCGATTGGGACCCTGCGTCGAACGCAATGGGGTGGCAATGGTCAGCGGGATCGGGACCGGATGCGACGCCATATTTTCGCGTTTTCAATCCCGTCACGCAGCGTGAAAAATTTGACCCGGACCGGTCCTATATTGACCGCTGGATTGCCGAGGATCGCCGCAACCCAAGCGCGACGGCCCTTAGCTATTTCGACGCTATTCCCGAAAGCTGGCCGTTGTCTCCGGATGATGCCTATCCCGACCCGATTGTCGACGTAAAAGAGGGGCGGCAAAGGGCATTGGAAGCTTATCAAAACCGCGATTTCTGAATTCGGGTCAGCCGGAAACACCGGCCATAGATGACATCTGTACCCAACCCTGGCGGCCGTTGCCAAAATCCATCCGACACACGGGTTTGGTATCGTCACAGGTCCGGATATAGCCACCTTCGCCGGGTAACAGGGTACCGGTCGAAGACGTCTGCTCGGCGGAATCGTAAATGGTCACGGCGGTGTTGCCCAAGTTGAAATAAGCGATGTTACGCGGCAGGTCACGGCGCCAGTTTTGTGCGCTTGCCGGTGTTTGCTGGATTGGCGCAGGGCTGGACAGATTGGGAGATCCCCCGCCGGAAAGCGTGATCGGGCCACGGGTATTCGGGGCGTCCGTATTCCCACCGGTCGGAAGCGCAACGTTGCGTATTTCGCCGCAACCCACCAAAATAATTGCCAGCAGGCCTGATACTAACATTTGCCGTGTCACGACGTGCACTCCTGTAAATTTCTTTGAGGGGGCATTCAAAATCTATGATCCGCTCAGCCGGGCCCCGCGTATGTATCAAGTAAACCACCTCTTTGCGGGAATTCCAAACTAAGAACACTTGCCGCATTGATTATCTGGCATAAAATTCCCGAACATTCCTCGTGATATGAAAGCACCACATGGCCCTGACGTCCCTTGACCACCAAACTGATCTGCCGCGCTATTTCGGACATGTGTTCCGCATGGCACAGGGCATGGAAAAGGGGCGGTTGGATATGGTTTTGCGCGACGGGCGCCGGTTTCGCGCGGACGGTGCCGCGCCCGGACCAGTCGCCGAAGTTCACCTGCACGACGATGATATCTTTGGCAGATTGATCCGCGAGGGCGATCTGGGGTTCTGCGAAGCCTACATGGATCAATCCTGGACCTCGCCGGACCTGATGGCCTTTCTCGATCTCGTCCACGCAAACGAAGACAGCCTATTCGACGGGTTTCCGGGGCAGGGGCTGGTGCGGGTTTGGGAGAAGTTTCGTTTCTGGATGCAGCGCAATACCAAACGTCAGGCCAGAAAGAACATCTCGCACCATTACGATTTGGGGAACGACTTTTACAGCCTCTGGCTGGATGAAACGATGACCTACAGTTCGGCGCTTTTCGAGACAGGGCAGGAAAGCACCGAAAAGGCCCAGATCGCGAAATACAAATCCATGGTGGACCAGATGGGCGCAAAGCCCGGCGACCATATTCTGGAAATCGGCTGTGGCTGGGGCGGTTTCGCGGAATACGCAGCAAAAGAACGCGGGCTTCGTGTGACGGGTTTGACGATCTCGAAGGAACAGCTGGCTTACGCGCAGGATCGTATGAAGCGTGCAGGTTTGACCGATATGGTGGACCTGAAATTGCAGGATTACCGTGATGAACGTGGGCAATACGACGGGATTGCCAGTATTGAGATGTTCGAAGCCGTCGGCGAGAAATATTGGCCCGTCTATTTTGAGACGGTTCGTGAGCGGCTAAAACCCGGGGCGCATGCAACGCTGCAGATCATCACTTTGCAGCACAAACGTTGGGAAGTGTACCGTCGGGGCGTCGATTTTATTCAGAAGTACATCTTTCCCGGCGGCATGTTGCCCAGCCCGGAAATCCTTCGTGGTGAAGTGGAACGTGCAGGGCTTCAAGTTGTTAGAAGCCTTGAATTCGGAGAGAGCTATAGCCAGACGTTGCGCCGTTGGCATGATACGTTCAACGATCATTGGGATGAAATTTCGAACATGGGTTTCGATGATCGTTTCCGCCGGATGTGGAATTTCTACCTCGCCTCTTGCGCGGCGACCTTTCACAGCGGTAATTGTGACGTGACACAAATCACGATCCAAAGGCCCGCTTGATCCATGCCCACTGCCTCCAAACTCGTCGCTGGTCTGTGTTTGGCGGTTATGGCGCTTGTGATTTCGCAACTGGTGCGTCCCCTCTGGCCGGAGGGGACCGATTTTCACAACTTCGATTATTGGAATGCGCTGATTGGGTTTCTATGCGGCTGGATTTTGCTTGGTCCGCGGACCGGGCGGGGCTTTGCGGCGTCGATATCTAACGGCACAACAGCGGCTGTAATGGTCGTTATTTGGGGCGTGTTTGTGTATGCGACCGAGGAAATGGTCGACCGGTCCTTCCGGCGTTTTTATGACAGCCCGTTCGAGGCGGTTGGCGCCATTTTCGAGCTCGCTTTGGAATTTGGCGCCCGCATTTTTCAAGCGGAGATCATCTTGGCGGTGCTCGTCGGAGGGATCATCAGCGGGTTGATCGCTGAAATCGCCGGTAGGCGCTGGAGCTGAATTTGAACAGTTTGTTTTGCTACGGCACATTGCGGTGCCCCGATCTGAGGGCGATCGTTTTGGGCCGCGATGTCGACTCTCGTGACGCGACGCTATGCGGGTATCTCGCGCTGGAGGTGCCCGGCGAGCCGTACCCGACAATACGGGAGGGTGAGGGATCCATCGTTGGGACCTTGTTGCAGGGGCTCACCGAAGAAGACCTTGATCGGCTTAACTTTTATGAGGGTGGCTTTGGCTATTCTCTTCGCGCCGTACAGGTGGTTACGGACATCGGTCCGGTTGATACGGTCGTCTATTTTCCCGATGCTCCGATGCCCGTTGGCGGCCCGTGGTCCTTGAGCGATTGGCAGGACACATGGGGAAGGATGTCCTGTCTGGCCGCCACAGAAGCCATGTCGCGTTTCGGAAAAACGGGTGGCGAGAGTGTGGCGACCTTGCTGCCGTTTTTTCGCAACCGTGCGTGGTCAAAGATACTGGCCGGAGCGCCAACCGCGCGTTCCATCCGTTCGGATCTGACACAAGAGCGCGATGTTGAAATCCTGGATCTGCACGAAGGATACGACGGTTTCTTTCGCCTGCAGCCCTTTACACTTCGGTATCGACAATTCGACGGGAGCTGGGGCAAACCTCTGCGCCGCGAGTGTTTCATGGCCTATGACGTGGCGCTGGTGCTGCCTTATGATCCGATCTCGGACCAAATTTTGCTGACAGAACAATGCCGGTTCGGGCCAATCCATCGGGGGGATTCTGCGCCTTGGGTGCTGGAGCCTGTGGCAGGCATGATTGACGCGGGCGAGACGCCGGAAGAGGCCGCGCGACGCGAGGCCGTTGAAGAAGCGGGCCTTCAACTGGATGAACTCCTGCCCATTTCGACGGGCTATGCCTCGCCGGGATACAGCACTGAATTCTATCACACTTTCATCGGGTTGTGTGATCTATCAAATCGCGCAAGCCGCAGTCAGGCGGGGCTGGCCAGCGAGAATGAGGATATTCGCAACCACGTTATTAGCTTCGATAAAGCACTGGACTTGGTCGCCAGCGGAGAGATCAACGCAGTGCCGCTGCAGATGTTGATCTTTGCCTTGGCGGGACGTCGCGAAAGCCTGAGAAAGAAATAGCGTCTCTGATTGCGCTTTAGACGGGAAATATTTTGCCAAACGTTTGCATCCTGCAGGACATCAGGTCCCGTCTGCAGGGCTTGCCGCGAACGTACGGCGCGCACAGGCGGGGTGATGGCATCGCGCAGGCCTTGAGTTCCGGTGACCGCAGCCCTACACCCTTTGGCAAGAGATGAAAAAGGATCGCCACATGCGTATCGCAGCCGACCTCGCACAGGCGGTGGGAAACACCCCGCTGATCAAACTCAAGAAAGCCTCTGAAGAGACCGGATGCGAGATTCTGGGCAAGGCGGAATTCATGAACCCGGGTCAATCGGTCAAGGATCGCGCCGCGCTGTTCATCATCAAGGACGCCGTGGAAAAGGGCTTGTTGAAACCCGGCGGCACCATCGTCGAAGGGACCGCCGGTAACACGGGCATTGGTCTGGCGCTGGTCGGGGCGTCGATGGGCTTTAAGACGGTGATCGTCATGCCCGAGACGCAAAGTCAGGAAAAGAAAGACATGTTGCGTCTGGCCGGGGCCGAGCTGGTTCTGGTGCCCGCAGCGCCCTACAGCAATCCGAACAACTATGTACGGTATTCAGGCAGGCTTGCCGAAGAGCTGTCGCGCACCACGCCAGAAGGGGTGATCTGGGCGAACCAGTTCGACAACGTGGCCAACCGTCAGGCGCATATCGAAACCACCGGCCCCGAAATCTGGGAACAGACCAACGGCAAGGTCGATGGCTTTGTCTGCGCGGTCGGATCGGGCGGCACCTTGGCCGGTGTCGGAATGGCGCTGCAGCCCAAAGGCGTAAAGATCGGTCTGGCCGATCCTGAAGGGGCCGGTTTGTTCAAGCTTTACACCGGCACCGAAAACCCCGGAAACTCGATTACCGAGGGCATCGGGCAGGGGCGCATCACGGCCAACCTCGAAGGGTTCACACCCGATTTCTGCTGGCGCATCGCCGACAAAGAGGCGCTGCCCATTGTGTTCGATTTGCTGCAGGACGAGGGGCTGTGCCTTGGCGGTTCAAGCGGTGTGAACATCGCGGGCGCGATCCAGATGGCGCGCGAGCTGGGACCGGGCCACACCATCGTAACGGTGCTGTGTGACTATGGCACGCGCTATCAGTCGAAACTGTTCAACCCCGATTTCCTGCGCGACAAAGGGTTGCCGACACCGCCATGGATGACACGTGCGCCTGCGTCGATCCCCGGCGTATTTGAGGACGCATGAGCTGTTTGACACGATTTTTGGGCACGCTGCTTCTTGCGGCGTGCCTTTTTGTTTCTGGCATGGACACTCCGGCCTTTGCGCAGGATGTGACGCAGCCGGACTATGCGGAATGGGAACTGCGCGCCCGCGCCGATGAGGTGAAGCTGGACCTTGGTGCGGCCTCCAGCGCCGAGTTGGAAGACATCCGGTCGCGCATGGTCGCGTGGCGGACCCAGTTTCTGGAGGCGCAGAACACCAACGCCTCGCGCATCAGCACCGTGCGGGCGCAGATCGACGCATTGGGGGCTGCCCCCGAAGAAGGCGAGGAAGAGCCCGAGGACATCGCCGCGCGCCGTAGCGAGTTGAACGCCCAGCTTGCCGACTTGCGTGCGCCGGTGCTGCAGGCCGAAGAGGCCTACACCCGCGCCGACGGGATCATCCGCGAGATTGATGCTATCATCCGCGACCGCCAGACCCGCGAGCTTTTGGAACTGGGGCCGACGCCGCTTAATCCGACCAATTGGCCGACGGCGCTTGGCGCCTTTATGGGCTCGCTCCGCGCCACATGGGACGAGGTCGTGGCCAACGCAAAATCGCCGTCTTATCAAAGCGAAGCGCGCCGCAATCTGCCGCTGGTCTTGTTGTTGACAGCGGTCGGCGTGATGCTGATCACGCGCGGCAAGACATGGGCGCAGATGGGGGTAGACCGTTTGCGTGGCGGCGCACGGCGTGGCACCGGCGTGTTCCGGTTCTTCGTCTCCTTGGGCGCGATCGTGCTGCCCTATTTAGGTATTTATGCGCTGATTGAGGCGGTGTCTGCCACAGGGTTCAGCGGCACCCGTTGGGAGGCCTTGCTGGGTCAGTTGCAATTCTGGGCGGCGTTGCTGCTGGGCACGCGCTGGCTGGCAGATCAGTTGTTCCTCGAAATCGGGGACCGGCGGACGGTTCAGCTGACAGATGGCGCCCGCCAAGAGGGGCGGCGTTTGGCCAACGCTCTGGCGTGGCTTTATGTGGCGTGGGACGTGGTTGGCGCGCAGGGTGAGCTGGACGGCTATTCCGAGGCCTCGACCGCCGTGATCGAATTCCCGATCCTGCTGCTGAGCGCGCTGGCGCTATTCCGGTTGTGCCGCATCCTTGCCAGCGAGGACAGCGTCGAGGTTCCAGAGGACGAAGAAGCCAGCGTTTTCCGCGCCCGTATGATGCGTCTTTTGGGGCGGATCGGGCAGGGGGTGGCCGTGGTGGGTACCGCCATGTCCGCGATCGGTTACGCACAATTTGGCGAGGCGACGGTCTACCCCTTTGTCGCGACGCTGGGGCTGGCCGCGCTTTTGATGGTGCTGCAGCGGTTCATCTTTGACGTCAGCGATCTGGTGTCGGATCGGTTCAACACGGAAAACGACGGGCTTTTTCCGGTGCTTGCGGCATTCCTGCTTTGTGCCGCGGCGCTGCCGTTCCTTGCCTTGATATGGGGCGCGCGGACCGCCGATCTGTTGGAACTCTGGACCCGCTTCCGCGAGGGCTTCGTCTTTGGCGAGACGCGCATTTCGCCCACGGATTTCCTTGTGGTGATCGTGGTCTTTGTCATCGGCTACATGCTGACACGTCTGCTGCAGGGGGCGTTGAGGACGTCGGTCCTGCCCAAGACCAAGATCGACAAGGGCGGCCAGACGGCCATCACCTCTGGCGTGGGCTATATCGGGATTTTTCTGGCGGCCATCGTGGCGATCACCTCTGGCGGGCTGGATTTGTCCTCATTGGCGATTGTGGCCGGTGCGCTGTCTGTCGGTATCGGTTTTGGCTTGCAGACTATTGTGCAGAACTTTGTCTCCGGGATCATCCTGCTGGTGGAGCGCCCGATTTCCGAAGGCGACTGGATCGAGGTCAACGGCACACATGGAACGGTCAAGGATATCTCTGTCCGCTCCACCCGGATCGAGACCTTTGACCGCTTCGAGATGATCGTGCCCAATGCAGATCTGATTTCCGGCACTGTGTCCAACTACACCCGTGGCAATATGATGGGGCGGATCGTGATCCCCGTCGGCGTGGCCTATGGCAGCGACACGCGCAAAGTGCAGCGGTTGTTGATGAACATTGTGCGCCGTCATGATGACGTGTTGCTGAACCCTGAACCGGGGGTGGATTTCATTGGCTTCGGGGCGGATTCTCTCGATTTCCAGATCCGCGCCGTGTTGTACGACATTACGATGGGGCTGGCGGTACGGACTGAGATCCGCCATCAGATCGTCGAGACCTTTGCCAAGGAAGGGATCGAGGTGCCGTTTGCGCAGCGTGATGTCTGGCTGCGCAATCCTGAAACCCTGACCGGAGGAAGGGCAGCGCCCGCTGAGGACGCGCCCGAGGACGTAGTCCCCCCCGAGACACCGGATAAGGTCGCAGGCGGCGGTCTGGATTTGCCCGAAGGGCGCGGCGACGGCGAGACGGCAGGCGAAGGAGACGCTGACAGATGACAGATGCAACCCCCTTGTATCGACAGGATGCCTACCTGCGCGAAGCGCCGGGGCGCGTGGTCGACATTACGCCCGAGGGTGGGGTGATCGTCGAACCTGCGCTGTTCTACCCCAAGGGCGGTGGCCAGCCCGGCGACAGCGGCTGGTTGGAATGGGACGGCATACGCCTGCCCATCGCCACGGCGGTTAAGTCGGAAGATGGCCAGCGGTCTGTATTGGTGCCGGCCGAGCCGATGGCGCTGCCGCCGATGGGGGCGCATGTCGTGCAGGTGCTGGATTGGGATCTGCGCTATCGGCATATGCGGATGCACACGGCGCTGCATCTGCTAAGCGTTGTGATTCCCTTGCCGGTGACAGGTGGGCAGATCGGACCACAAACGGGACGTCTGGATTTTCTCATGCCGGAGCCACCCAGCGACCGCGAGGCCATTGCCGAGCAACTCAATGCCTTGGTGGATCGTGATCTGGAAGTCAGCGAAGGCTGGATCAGCGAGGCCGAATTGACGGCCCGCCCCGAGCTTGTGAAAACCATGTCCGTTCAGCCGCCACGGGGCGCGGGGCGTATTCGTCTGGTGCGGATCGGGCGGGGGTCTGAACAGGTTGACCTGCAGCCCTGCGGTGGCACCCATGTGGCGCGCACGGCGGAAATCGGTCACCTGACGCTGGGCAAGATCGAGAATAAGGGCAAGCAGAACCGGCGTGTGTCGATCGCCTTCGGTTAAGGCTTTTTCAGCGGGACACCGTATAATTCCATACGGTGTCCTTGCAGCTTGTAGCCCAGCTTTTTAGCGATTTTTTCCTGCAGGGCCTCGATCTCGGGGTCGACAAATTCGATGACATCGCCGGTGGTTACGTCGATCAGATGGTCGTGATGTTCGCGTTCCGCGTCTTCATAGCGGGCGCGCCCGTCCCCGAAATCCACTTTTTCCAGTATGCCGGTTTCCTCGAACAGTTTGACGGTCCGGTACACCGTCGCCAGAGAAATCCGCGCGTCCAGCGCGGCGGCGCGGGCATGCAGTTCCTCCACATCGGGGTGATCGGCCGCGGTTTCGAGCACCTCGACAATGGTGCGCCGCTGGTCGGTCATGCGCAGCCCCTGTGCTGCGCAGCGTTCTAGGATGGTGTCTGTCATGGGCCCGCGTTTTCTGTGCTGTTCTCTCTTTTAAACTTTGGTCCGCCCGAGGCCAAGTGCAGCCATTGACCTTATCGGCAGCTCAGTGTCCATGGGCCCATGAAACGTAAAGATTCCATGGATATGGCCGGTGCTTTGGGGCTGACAGGCTTTGCCGTCGCCTTGGCGTTCAATCAGGTTGTGATCAAGCTGAGCAATGGCGGATTCGGACCCGTTTTCGGGGCAGGGCTGCGGTCGCTGCTGGCGCTTTTGGTGCTGGGTGTTTGGGTCTGGTGGCGCGGTGCACGGTTGGGGTCCTTGCGCGCGACACTGTGGCCGGGGCTGGTTCTCGGCGGGCTGTTTTCGCTGGAGTTTATCCTTCTTTTCACCGCGTTGGATCTGACCACCGTGTCGCGCGGGTCGATCATCTTTTATTCCATGCCGGTGTCTTTGGCGCTGATCGCGCATTTTGCTTTGCCGGGAGAGGCCCTGTCGCTGCGCCGTGCCATTGGTCTGGGTCTTGCCATGGGGGGCGTGGTTCTGGCCTTGACGGACCCGAGCAGCCGCACGCAAGGCTCATTGCTAGGCGATGTTGCGGCTTTGGGGGCAAGCTGGTGCTGGGCTGGGATCGCGCTGACCGTGCGGATGACGCGGGTGTCAGACCTGCCCGCCGAGGGGCAGTTGTTCTGGCAGTTGGCGGTCTCGGCGGTGGTGTTGCTGGTGCTCGCGCCGGTCATGGGGCTGCTGATGCGCGCGCCGGATGCCGTGGCATGGGCCGCGATGGGCTATGGCGTGGTTGTGGCGAGCCTTGGCTTTTTGTTCTGGCTGCACCTGATGACGATCTATCCGGCATCGGATGTGGCATCGTTCAGCTTTCTATCGCCGGTTTTGGCGGTGGTGTTCGGCTGGCTGGTTTTTGGCGAGCCGGTGGGTGTGCAATTTCTGATCGCTCTGACCTTGGTGGCGGTGGGGATCGTGCTGATCAATCGCCGCCGTAAGCCGCGCCCACCGTCCCAGCCGACCGTTTAGGTCAGGTCCCGCAGAATGTGGCCTGCACCCGCTCGTCCGGGGCAGGGGCCGCGCGCAGCCAGTGGTTGTCTGCCCGCGCATCGTAGGGCTGGGCCAGCGCCGCGTGCAGCCGGTGAAAGGGGGCGTCGTCGCCATCTACGGCGGCGGCGATGACAGCCTCGATCTGGTGGTTGCGCGGAATGACCCGAGGGTTGGCCGCGGCCATCACATCCTGGGCATCCGGTTCTGCCTCCAGCCGCTTTTGCCAACGGGCGTGCCAGTCATCGTAGGCGGCGCGGTCGGCAATCTCGTCCCGGGCAGAGCCGTCGGTCAAGGCCGCGAATGTGTTGGTGAAATCAGAGCCGCCTTTGTGCATCAACGACAACAGCTCGCCGATCAGCGGGCCGTCCTCATCACGTGGGGCGTCAATCCCCAGCTTGGCCGCAAAACGTGTCAGCCATTCGTGGCGCAACAGGTCGGGCATCTCCTCGATCATGGACTGGAACCGCGTCACGGCGGCCTCCTCGTCCGTCATTAAGGGAACAAGCGCCGAGGCCAGTTGCGCCATGTTCCACACGATGATGTCAGCCTGCGCGGCAAAGGCATAGCGGCCCTGCCGGTCAATCGACGAAAACACGCGGCGCGGATCATAGGCATCCATGAAGGCGCATGGCCCGTAGTCAATGGTTTCGCCGGACAGGGTGCAATTGTCGGTGTTCATCACCCCATGGATGAACCCAAGTCCCATCCATTGTGTCACCAGCGCCGCCTGCTTTTGGATGGTGGCGGCCAACAGGGCCTCTGGCCCATCGGCATTCGGAGCGTGTCGGTCACGGGTGTAGTCAAACAGGGTGCGCAGGGTGTCGGTTTCGCGCCGTGCGGCGAAATACTGGAAGGTGCCCACGCGGATGTGGCTTGAAGCGACACGGGTTAGCACCGCACCGGGCAACGGGCGTTCGCGGATCACCTCGTCGCCACTGCGCACGGCGGCCAAGGCACGGGAGGTCGGCACACCAAGCGCGTGCATCGCCTCGGACACGAGGTATTCGCGCAGAACCGGGCCAAGCCACGCGCGCCCATCACCGCGTCGCGAAAACGGGGTGGGGCCGGACCCTTTGAGCTGGATGTCGAAACGGCCCTGCGGGGTGACCACCTCGCCCAGCAGGTGGGCACGTCCATCGCCCAGTTGCGGAGAAAAGCCGCCGAACTGATGCCCCGCATAGACCTGCGCCAAAGGCTCGGCCCCCTCGGGGGGGTGGTTGCCGGACAACGCCTGCGCAAGCGTGTGCGCGTCGTCGGTGCCCGAGATGCCCAAGTCCTCCGCCAAAGCATGATTGAACGCGATCAGGCCGGGGTTGGAAACAGGCGTCGGATCGAGGCGGGCGAACAGCGGACCGTCAAGCCGGGCAAAGCTGTTGTCAAAGGGGATGTGCAGGGTCATGCCCGTGGATATAGGCGGCGCGGCCCCCGTTTGACAGGGGGTTACAGCACCCGCGACATGAACATGTAATCATCACGTGGCTTGAACCTTGCGCGGGCGTAGAACGCCTGTGCGCGCTCATCGCTGCGCCGCACTTCGAGATGCAGGGCGCGCACACCCGCGTCGCGCAGCGCTTTTGCGATGCCATCCAGGGCGTCGTGGCCCATGCCACGTCCGCGCACGGCGGGGCGGATGTAAAGCTCGTCAACGATGGCATCGAGCCCGCCATATTCGATCGACCAGCCGAAGGTGACTGTTACATATCCCACCGGCGCGCGGCGTAGCCCCACCATCCAGATCGCCCCGTGGGGCGAGCCTTCGAGCAGGGGGCTGACGGCGAGTTCCTGATGCTCTGCACTGGTGCCAAAGCCCATCTCCTGATGGAATCCGGCCACCAGAGGCAAGAGCTTTGGCGCATCATCCACGCCGGCAAGGTGCAGCGACTTCATAGCTTGGCCAATCGTTCGGCCAGCAGGGCAAAGAACCCGTCGGCATCAAGATCGCCGATGAAGTAGGCATTTGCGGGCCGGTCTGTCACGCCCCACCAATCTGCCACGGTCATGCCGCGTGTCAGATCCGACTGGGTTTCGATCTCGACGTTGATCTTGCGGCCCGAGAACAGCTTCGGCGCGATCAGGTAGCCGATGACACAAGGGTCATGCAGAGGCGCGCCTTCGGAACCGTATTTTTCCAGATCGAAGCGCTCGAAAAAATCGGTCATTTCGGCAACGGCGCGGCCGACGGGGGTTCCAAGGTCGCGGAAGGCGTCGTTGCGCGGGGGGGTGACCAGCGCCTTATGCGTGACGTCCAGCGGCAATACAGTGATCGGCGCGCCGCAGTCAAAGACGATCTTGGCGGCCTCGGGATCGACGTAGATGTTGAATTCCGCAGTGGGTGTGATGTTGCCCACCTCGAAATAGGCCCCGCCCATCAACACAATCTCTTGGATGCGTTCGGCAATATCAGGGGCCTTTTGCAAGGCGGTTGCGATATTGGTCAGCGGCCCCAATGGGCACAGCGTGATGGACTTTTCCGGGGCCGCACGCAGCGTGTCGATGATGTAGTCGACGCCGTGCTGGTCCTTGATGGGCATGGTGGGTTCCGGCAGCACCGGACCGTCGAGCCCCGTTTTGCCGTGCACATGTTCGGCGGTCACCAAGGTGCGGCCCAAGGGGCGCTCGCACCCGGCGTAGATTGCCACATCGCGCCGGTTGGCCAGCTCGCAGACAATGCGCGCGTTTCGGGTGGTCAGATCCAGCGGCACATTGCCCGCGACGGTGGTGATGCCCAAAAGCTCTACCTCCGGCGAGGCGAGCGCAAGCAGAATGGCAACGGCGTCGTCCTGACCGGGGTCTGTGTCGATGATGATTTTGCGGGCTTGGGTCATATGCTTGGTCTCCTGTCGGACAGGTTGGTGACATGCGGGCGGGACCGGCGCAAGCCATGGCGGGCGCGCTGGCGGGGCATTGCCAAAAGCTCGCCATAAAAATCACCGATATCCATTGAGAAGCGCCATATCGCTGTTAGACTCTGCGGCGAACATGGGGTAGATCAGCGGCAACAGGCTGCGTTATCGCTAACATGTCCCTTAGCAGGGCAGGTGGACGCAGTTCGCCCTAGAAAAAGGACCATCCGTCATGGTGTCACGCGTCATTCCTGTGGACCCCTTCGATCTGGTGATTTTCGGCGCGACCGGGGATCTTGCGCGACGCAAGATTCTTCCGGGCTTGTTCCGCCGGTTCTGTTCTGGCCAAATGCCGGAGGCGGCGCGCATTATCGGCGCGGCCCGGTCAGAGATGGACGATGCCGGTTTCCGCCAAATGGTCCGCGAGGCTATTGCGGAATTCGGCGGTGGACAGGCCTGCGAGGACGGCACGCTGGACGATTTCCTGTCGATGATCGGCTATGAACACGTGGACGCCATGGGCGACGGCGGCTGGGAGCAGCTGAAAGGACGGCTGCGTCCGGATATGGTGCGGGCGTTCTATTTCTCGGTCGCGCCCTCGCTGTTTGGTGCGCTGGCGGAACGTTTGCGCGGTTTCGGTCTGGCTGATGACGACAGCCGCGTGGTGGTCGAAAAGCCGTTCGGCAAGGATCTGGAAAGCGCGCGCGCGCTGAACCAGACGCTGGCGGAGCATTTCGACGAAACCCAGATCTACCGCATTGACCATTATCTGGGCAAAGAGACAGTGCAGAACCTGATGGCGGTCCGCTTTGGCAACATGCTGTTCGAGCCGCTGTGGAACGCGCAATACGTTGACCATATCCAGATCACGGTGGCGGAGACGGTCGATGTGTCGGGGCGTGGGGCCTATTACGACAAATCCGGCGCGATGCGGGACATGGTGCAAAACCACCTGATGCAGCTGTTGTGCCTGATCGCGATGGAGCCGCCCGCACGCTTTGAGCCCGATGCGGTGCGCGACGAAAAGCTGAAGGTGATCCGTGCGCTGGACCCCGTGGACTGGCATCACATCGTGCGCGGCCAGTACGGGCCTGACGAGAAGCAGGCGGGCTACCGCAGCCACGTCGAGGACCCCCGTTCGACCACGGAATCCTTTGTCGCGATGAAGGTCGGCGTGTCGAACTGGCGTTGGGCGGGCACGCCGTTTTATCTGCGCACGGGCAAGGCGCTGAAAGCGCGCGCCTCCGAGATCGCCGTGGTTTTCAAGGACGCCCCGCATTCGATTTTTGGTCCCGAAGCGGGCCGCCATGCCAACGTGCTGTCGATCCGGCTGCAGCCGAACGAGGGCATGAACCTTGGCGTGACGATCAAGGAACCGGGACCGGGGGGCATGCGCCTGAAAGATGTGGCTTTGGACATGACATTTGCCGATGCTCTGGGGCCGGATGCCGAGGATATTCCGGACGCCTACGAACGGCTGATCATGGATGTGATCCGCGGCAACCAGACCCTGTTTATGCGCGGGGACGAGGTCGAGGCCGCCTGGAGCTGGACCGACCCCATCATCGAAGGCTGGAAGCGCCGTGGCGATGTCCCCAAGGAGTATGAGGCCGGGTCCAATGGCCCCGAGGATGCGTTGATGTTGATGCATCGCGACGGCCGCAAATGGCGCGACATCCGCGTCTGACGCTTTTGCCAAACGGGAGGATTTGACCGATGGCGTATGAATTTATCGAATATGCGGACCGCGAAATGCTGTCCATTGAGCTGGCGCAGCGTTTGGCGGGCGATTTGCGCACGGCTTTGCAGCAACGCGATCGCGCTGCCCTGGTCGTGCCGGGCGGGACTTCGCCGGGACCGATCTTCGACGATCTGTGCGCGGCGGATCTGGATTGGTCGCGGGTCGATGTGTTGCTGGGCGACGAACGCTGGGTTCCGGAAGACAGCCCAAGGTCCAATACCGCGCTGATAAAGTCTCGTTTGCTGCAGGATCGTGCTGCAAGTGCCCGTTTCCTGCCGCTATATGCCCCCTTCGACACACCGGAAGAGGGTTTGCCCGAGCTGCAAAAGCCGATTGAGGCCGTGCTGCCCTTGGCCGTGGTTTTGCTGGGGATGGGGGCCGATATGCACACGGCCTCGCTTTTTCCCGGCGCGGACCGGCTTGAAGACGCATTGAAGCCCGATGCTTCTACATTGATGGCCATGCGCGCACCGGGTGCGCCAGAGCCCCGGATCACGCTGACCGCGCCTGTGCTGGATGGGGCGCTTGCCAAGCATGTGCTCATTTTCGGTGATGAAAAGCGCGCCGCACTGGACAATGCAAAGGGCCGCCCGGCAACCGAAGCACCCATCAACGCAGTGATTTCCGACGCCAAAGTGCATTGGGCCGTCTGATCCACAGACCGGCAAGACAGGGGATAAAGATGTTCGACAAGGTCAAGGTGGAGGCCGCGCGCCTCGCGCAGCAACGGATCGAAGCGCTGTTCGACGACAGCGGGCGTGCGGCGGATTTCAGTGTCTCGGCGTTGGGCATGCTGTTCGACTACTCGAAGACACAAATGGACGCCGCGGCCCGTCAAGCCTTGCTTGATCTGGTGGACCGGGCGGATGTGGCCGGGCGACGGGCGGCGATGTTCGCCGGTGAAAAGATCAACGAAACCGAAGGGCGCGCGGTTCTGCATACGGCGCTGCGCAATCTGGATGGCGGGCCGATCCATGTGGATGGCGCGGATGTCATGCCCGAGGTGCTGGCCACGCTGGGCCGTATGGAAGAGGTGGCACAAACGCTGCGCGGCTCGGACGTGCGCGATGTGGTCAATATCGGCATTGGTGGATCCGACCTTGGTCCTGTCATGGCGACACTGGCGCTGGCACCGTATCATGACGGACCGCGCACGCATTTTGTGTCCAACGTCGACGGGGCCGATATTGCCGACACGTTGAAACACTGCGATCCGTCGAAAACCGTATTTATCGTGGCGTCCAAAACATTCACCACGATCGAGACAATGACCAATGCGCGCACCGCCAAAGCGTGGCTGGAGCGGGCGGGCGTGTCCGACGCGGGAAAATTCATCGCCCTGTCGACCAACAAAGCGGCGGCTGCTGACTTTGGCATTCCGGCCGAGCGTGTGTTCGGCTTCGAGGATTGGGTCGGCGGGCGCTATTCGGTTTGGGGCCCGATTGGTCTGTCGCTGATGATTGCCGTTGGCCCTGATAATTTCCGCGCCTTCCTGCGCGGTGCGCAAGCTATGGATCAACACTTTCAACAGGCGGCACCGCTGGAAAACCTGCCCGTCATGCTTGCCCTTGTGGGGATCTGGCACAATCAGGGGCAGGGGCATGCGACCCGCGCGGTGCTGCCATATGACAACCGCCTGATGCGCCTGCCGGCCTATTTGCAGCAGCTCGAAATGGAGAGCAACGGCAAGGGGGTCAGCATGGATGGGGCCGATTTACCGTTTGAAAGCGGCCCGATTGTCTGGGGTGAGCCGGGGACCAACGGGCAGCACGCGTTTTATCAGCTGATCCATCAGGGGACGCGGATTGTGCCCTGTGAATTCATGGTGGCAGCACAAGGGCACGAAGCCGATCTGCGCCATCATCACGAGCTGTTGGTTGCCAACTGTCTGGCGCAGTCCGAGGCACTGATGCGGGGACGGTCGCTGGACGAGGCGCGCGCCAAGGTCGCGGATAAGTTCGACGGGGCCGAGCTGGAGCGGCAGGCGCGCCATCGTGTGTTCTCGGGCAACCGCCCGTCGACGACGCTGATTTACGACAAGTTGGATCCTGAAACGCTGGGCAAGATCGTGGCGCTGTACGAGCATCGCGTTTTTGTCGAAGGTGTCATCCTTGGCATCAATTCCTACGACCAATGGGGCGTGGAACTGGGCAAGGAACTGGCCACTGCCTTGGGTCCATTGGTGTCCGGCGACGCCCCGATCGAGGGCAAGGACGGATCCACAAGCCAGTTGTTGTCCTTCGTGCGCGCGCGGGCGTGATCTGTGAGGAGGTGCTTGTTGCCCCTCCTTTGCCTTGGGCAAAGATTGACCAGGAACAATTTCCAAGCGGTTGCGTTTCATCCTCAAGCCTAGGAGGTCCCTGAGATGAAACGCATTTTTCTGACCAGCGCGCTTGTCGCGTTGATGCCTGTCGCCGTCCTGTCACAAGCCGCATCGAATGAAAGCAGTGTCGAGGGCACTGGAATGATGATGGAAAACGACAGCGCGTCTGCGCCTGATGGTGCGATGCCGTCGGGGGACATGATGCAATCGGATGGTATGTCCGGCGAGATGATGTCGAATGGCCCGGTGCAATCAGGCGGGGCGGAGGGCGACCAATCCTTTGACCAATCCCCTGAACTGTCCTCTGGGCAGAACGGTTTGTCGCCTGACAGCGGCTCCGCCGATGCGCCGAGCCGAGACGACACAATCGTGAACACCGAGATGGACCCGACGCTTGCGGACCGTGATATGACCGCAGGCATGCGCAACCAGCCGCTTGACGACGGGCGGCCTGATCCATCGACAGGGCATCCTGCGCCGATGGGGATCTCTGGCACGATCACCGCGCAGGATATTGTGGGCAGCCGCTTTTATGTGATGCGCGGCGGTGGCGAGACGTGGGACGAGACCGCGATCTATGACGCCGTGAGCGAGGATTGGGAACGCGCCGGTTCGGTGCAGGATCTGGTGATTGATGCCGATGGCAAAGTCACCGGCATGGTGGCCGAGATCGGCGGGTTTCTGGGTCTTGGCGACAAGTTTGTGATGCTGACCCTTGATGAGGCCAAACTGATCCCGCTGCAGGACGGCAACTACGATGTGGTGACATTCTATTCCGAGGAACAGCTTGAGGATCGCGATGCCTATGATGCCGCGAATCTGGAATGACCGGCGCATCGAATTGACTGTTCAAGGCCCGCCCTTCGGCGGGTCTTTTCACGTGATATCAAAGCCTTCCGGTGCAAGGGTAAAGCCGCTGAACTGAAACGCCGGCGATACGGTGCATCCCACAAGGGCCCAGTGATCCAAGCCACGAGCAGCTTGCCAGTGGCCCGTTTCGACGATCTGTTGGGGGCGCTGGCCTGCTGCCAGATCCGGCCCTAGCATATGATCAACCCGTGGTCCGGCAGACGTTGCCGCCGTCGACAGGATCACCGGGCCTCCCGCGTACCAGTGCCAGATCTCGGCCGCATCTACATGGTGCCAATGGCTGCGTTCCCCCGCCTTGAGCAGAAAGTAGATGCAGGTGCCGGAGGGGCGCACACCGGCTTCGGCCTCGGCGATCCATGTCTGCTTGTAATGGCCGCCTTCGGGGTGCGGTTGGAGGTCCAGCAGGGCGATGATCTCTTCCGCTGTCATGGGGCTGTAAGGGGGCAACGTGCGCTCCTGTGAAGATGGGTTAACCCTGCGTGGTCAGCTTGCCTGCATCAAGCATTGCTTGACGAGCAGGAGGCACAAAGATGTCAAACAAGCGAACAGTTCGGCAGATGGCCGAAGAAATCGTTGCCCGCGAGGGCGGCTATGTCAACGACCCCGACGATCCCGGTGGGGCGACAAATTACGGTGTGACCATTCACACCATGCGCCGCTTGGGTCTGGATCTGGATGGCAACGGGCGGGTCGATGTTGCCGATGTCAAACGGATCACCCGCGCGCAGGCGGTGGATATCTACATCGACCATTACTTTCACAGGCCCCGTATCGCGGAATTGCCGGAGGTGTTACATGCGACGGTATTTGACATGTATGTCAACGCCGGAGCCCATGCGGTGCGCATTCTCCAACGGCTGTTGAATGATATGGACGAGCGGTGCTCTGTCGACGGGGCAATCGGTCCGCAGACCATTGCGGCCTGTGCACGGGCATACGGCAAAGCGCCAGATCATCTGGCCGATGCCTATGGCATTGCGCGGCGCAATTACTATTTCCGCCTTGCGGATCAACGCCCGTCGTCACGCAAATATGCGCGCACGCGGGCGGGGGCCAAGGGTGGGTGGATCAAACGCGCCGAAGAGTTCATCTCGCCACGCTATCACATGACCGAGGCCGAATTCCGCGCACGGGTGGCGGCATGGGTCTAATACAGACTTTGACCGGTTTGCTGTTCGGATCGGGGCGCAATGTTGTGGCCGAAACGGCCGAGGTGTTCCGCGTGAATGCCGAACAGCAGGCCGTGCGGGGCGCTGCGGCACAGGCTGCGGCCCTCGCGCAATTCGGCAATGAGTTTCGTGTGGTCCAAAGGTCGTGGTTTGATCGGCTGATGGATGCGTTGAACCGTATCCCGCGCCCCGCCATGGCTTTGGGCACATTGGGATTGTTTGTGACGGCCATGGTGGACCCTGTCTGGTTCGCAGCGCGTATGGCGGGCATCGCCTTGGTGCCAGAGCCGCTGTGGTGGCTGTTGGGGGCGATCGTGTCCTTCTACTTTGGGGCCCGACATCAGGCCAAAGGACAGGATTTCCAGCGCGAGATCGCGGCAACCATGGCGGCAGTGCCAAACGTCGTGGACACGGTTCGCAATGTCGAGGCGATGCGCGACATCACACCGGAGGCTGCCGAAGATGTGACCCCGGGCGACAACCCCGCCCTGTCCGACTGGAAGCGCCATTCCGTTTGAGCGCTGAATGATCTGTCGCGGGGCGGCATGGCGCAGCCCTGCGACATTGTGAATAGGGGGGCGTGGCATTTGGCGTTGGCGCTGGTCTGCGGGCAAACTATAACCGCCCCATGATAGCAGAACTCGGTCACTTCGCCCTCATCCTTGCATTTCTGGTCTCGCTTGTTCAGGCGATTGTGCCCCTGATCGGGGCGCATAAACGCTGGCCGGGCTGGATGTCTGTGGCTGAACCGGCGGCGACGGCGCAGTTCCTGCTGACCGCAGGCAGCTTTGCGGCGCTGACCTATGCCTTTGTGGTGTCGGACTTTTCACTCAGTCTTGTGGTCGGAAACTCGCATACGGCGAAGCCCATGCTGTATAAAATTTCCGGCGTTTGGGGCAATCACGAAGGGTCGATGCTGCTGTGGGTGTTGATCCTTGCCCTGTTCGGCGCGATGGCGGCATGGTTCGGGGGCAATCTGCCACCGACCTTGCGGGCGCGGGTTCTGGCGGTGCAGTCGTCGGTGTCGGCTGCGTTCTTTGCCTTTATCCTGTTCACGTCGAACCCGTTTATCCGGCTTTCGGTGCCGCCGATGGATGGGCAGGATCTTAACCCGCTGCTGCAGGATCCCGGTCTCGCCTTCCACCCACCGTTTTTGTACCTCGGATATGTGGGGCTAAGCATATGTTTCAGCTTTGCCGTCGCCGCCCTGATCGAAGGGCGGGTTGATGCGGCTTGGGGGCGCTGGGTGCGCCCTTGGACGCTGGCAGCTTGGGTGTTCCTGACCATCGGGATCGCTTTGGGATCGTGGTGGGCCTATTACGAATTGGGCTGGGGCGGTTTCTGGTTCTGGGATCCGGTCGAAAATGCATCCTTCATGCCGTGGCTGTTCGCGGCGGCGCTGCTGCATTCCGCGATTGTGGTTGAAAAGCGCGAGGCGCTGAAAAGCTGGACCATCCTTCTGGCCATTCTTGCCTTTGGGTTCTCGCTCATCGGGACATTTATCGTGCGTTCCGGGCTGCTGACCTCTGTACACGCCTTTGCCAATGATCCGGAGCGTGGGGTGTTCATCCTTGGGATTCTGGTGGTGTTCACCGGTGGGGCACTGACCCTGTTTGCCGCGCGCGCCACGGTGATGGAGGCGAAGGGCGTCTTCGGTGTGGTCAGCCGCGAATCCGCTTTGGTGGCCAACAACATCCTCTTGGCGGTCTCGTCCTTTGTGGTGTTTGTCGGCACGATCTGGCCGCTGGTGGCCGAGATGGCATTTGACCGCAAACTGTCAGTCGGGCCGCCGTTTTTCGAACTGGCGTTTACCCCCTTCATGGTGGCGCTGGGACTGCTGCTGCCGATCGGTGCCATGTTGCCGTGGAAGCGGGCGACGGCGGGCCGCGTCATGCGCCAGCTTGTGCCGGCCTTTGGTCTTGCACTGGCATTGGCCGGGCTTGTCTGGGCGATGCAGACGGGGCGCAGCCTGCTCGGGCCGGTCGGTGTGTTTCTAGGCGCGTGGTTGGTGGCCGGTGCCATCACCGATTTGTGGAGCCGTACAGGCCGCAATCGGGATCTGTCACGCTTGCTGCGGCTGCCGCGTGCCGATTGGGGAAAATCCGTGGCCCATGGTGGGCTGGGGATCACCATGCTTGGCATTGCGGGTCTCATGGCCTGGGAGCAGGAGGACATTCGGACTGTCCATTTGGGCGCTCCGTGGGAGGTCGGGCAGTTCACCTTTGAATTGCAGGATGTGACCCGCGAACAGGGACCGAACTACATCGCCACGCGCGGTGATGTGGTGGTGCGCCGCGATGGCGCGTTCATCGCACGACTGGCGCCGGAAAAGCGCAATTATCCGGTGCAGCAAATGCCCACCACCGAGGCCGCAATCGATTATCGTTTCTTGCGCGACATCTACGTGGTGATCGGTGATCCGCAACCCGATGGCGGCTGGGTCATGCGCATCTACATCAAACCGCTGGCCAACTGGATCTGGGCGGGCTGTATTCTGATGGCGATCGGCGGGGCGATCAGCCTGTCGGACCGCCGTTACCGTGTTGCGGCCGGTGCGCGCAAGACAACCGCATCGGGGGTGCCTGCACAATGACGTCTCGATCCCAGTTCATGCGTTGGGGGCAGGGTGCGGTGTTCGCCCTGCTGGCCAGCGCCGCTCTGGCCGTTCAGCCCGACGAGGTGCTGGACGATCCGGCGCTAGAGGCGCGGGCGCGCGACATTTCCGCAGGTCTGCGGTGTCTGGTCTGCCAGAACGAAAGCATCGACGAAAGCAATGCCTCGCTTGCGCGGGATTTGCGTTTATTGGTGCGTGAACGGCTTGTGGCGGGGGACACGGACGTCGAGGTGGTCGACTATATCGTCGCACGCTACGGCGAGTTTGTTCTGCTCAAACCCACGGCAGGCGGATGGAACTGGCTGCTTTGGGCGGCGGGGCCCGCGATGTTTGTGGCGGCTTTGGGGATGGGCGCGGTCTATGTCCGCCGTCGGTCACGGTCTGGCAACGATCTGGGTGAGGGGGCGCTTAGTCCCGAGGAACAGCGCCGCCTGTCCGAAATTCTCGAAGACTAGGGCCATCGGGGACGTGACGTCCTGACACGGCTTTCACATTGCCTTGGCCTTGGCGGGGGTGTTTCATGGCGCCAAAGCGGCCGCTTGGCGTGCTGCGACGCCAAGAGGAGCCCCCCAATGATCTACGACACGATCACCTATGATCTAAGCGATGATATCGCCACCATCACCCTGAACCGGTCAGAGGTGATGAACGCGCTGAACACCCAGATGCGCGCCGAGATCACGGACGCCTTTGGCCGTGGCGGGCGCGAGGCGCGCGTGGTGGTGATGACCGGCAAGGGCGGAGCCTTTTGTTCGGGTCAGGATCTGGGGGATCGCGAAACCGTGGCGTCTTTGGATCTGGAACGCATTTTGCGCGATGAATACGTGCCGATGCTGAAATCGATTTACGACTGCCCCGTTCCGACGATCTGTGCCGTGAACGGTGCGGCGGCGGGGGCGGGGGCCAATCTCGCCCTGTCAGCGGATGTGGTAATTGCCACGCAAAGCGCGTTTTTCATGCAAGCCTTTACCAAGATTGGCCTGATCCCTGACGCGGGCGGCACATGGTTCCTGCCGCGTCAGATCGGCATGGCCAAGGCGATGGGGGCGGCCCTGTTTGCCGACCGGATCACCGCAGAGCAGGCCGATGCCATGGGCATGATCTGGGAGCACGTGCCTGACGACCAGTTCGAGGCGCATGTGGCGAGGCGCGCGGCGCATCTGGCCAAAGGCCCGACAGCCGCTTATGCCAAGGTCAAGGAGGCGATGTTTGCCTCGCTTGGCAATGATCTTGAGGCACAACTGGCGGTCGAGGCGCGGCTTCAGGGGGAATGCGGCAAGACCCGTGATTTCAAAGAAGGCGTGGTCGCCTTTATGGAAAAACGCGCGCCGGTGTACGAAGGTCGCTGATCCAAACCGTGATGCAAACGAAAGGGGCGCCCGAATGGACGCCCCTTTGTGTTTGGCGATGTGCCGGTCCTACATAAAGACCAGCTCTTCTTCGGCGGGCTGGGCTTCTTCCTCGGCCAGACCGTCTTCTTCGTCGTCCTTGGTCAGATCGTCGAACAGAACCGCATATTGGGCACATTCCGCATGCTCAGCCGAGCTGCTGTCGGTATAGCGCAGATCATCCACGGCACCGGAACCTGTCAGGTTTACGTCCAGACGGGCGACACCTTCGGCGTTCAGCTCGATCTCTTGCAGCGAGTTGTTGCCCGCGCCGGGGATGGCAACGGAGTTGATCAATTCGCCGTCGACATCATACAGATCGATGGAGCCGCCTTCTTCCTCGACGTCGAGGATGGTCAGACCGGCCACATCTGCCACGGTGTCGAACTCAAAGCTGATCGTGCCGCCATGGGCGTTGTCATCCGCATCAGAGGCGTCGTTGTCCTCGGAGATGATGATGGCGTTGCCCTGACCCGTGTACGCCAGATCGCTGTCGCCGCCGGTGGGGTTCGCGGTGTCGAACAGCATCGCGTCGTTTTCGCTGTCGGCGGCATCGCCTGTGCGCTGCGCCGTGACAGTGACGCCTGCGTATTGATCGCTGACCGTGTCACCGGATTGGCCCTCGTCAAAGTCCTGAACGACTTCAACGCCGGAGCCGCTGTCGCCGCCTTCGACCGGAACTTCGGTTTCGACGGTTTCAGTGATGGTCAGGTTGTCGAAGTAGATCTGTTCGTTGCTGGCACTGATGTCCGAGCGCATGTAGAACTGCACGCTGCTGGCCTCGGCCAAGGCGCCGCCTTCATAGGTCAGCGTTTCGCCGTCGGCATCAATTGTCTGGCCGGTGGTGTTGCCCACCAGCGCGGTTCCGGCATCGTTCACCATGAAGGTGTCCAGATGGACCCATTCGGACCCATCGATCAAAGCCCACATTTCCAGCGTATCGGCGTGATGACCGCTGTTTTCGAAGTTGGCCGCGTTCGGGGTGCGGGCATCGATCGAGATTGTGGCCGGCCCATCGACAGAAACCTCTTGGAACCGGATGCCGCCGTCGTCATAGCCGTCGGTCTGCAGCTCGCCGTGGCGCATGTCCCAGCCGGTGCGACCGTCGACCGCATCAGCATGGGCTGCAGAGGTGTTGGAGCCGGAATCGAAGGTCTCGACCAGTACTTCGTTCTCTTCAACGACGGTTTCGGTTGCCCCGGTCCAGACGGTGTCGGACACCTCGACATTGTCGACGAAGATCTGTTCGTTTGCGGCGGAAATATCAGCCGACAGAACGAGTTGCACAGTGTTTGCACCATCCAGCGCGCCGCCGGAATAGGTCAGCGTCTGGGTGTCTGCGGTGATCGTCTGGCCGGTGGTGTCACCCACAAGCGCGGTGCCATCGGCATTCACGGTGAAGGTGTCCAGCAGCTCCCATTCGGCGCCATCGATCTGGACCCAAACCGCAAGGCTGTCACCGGCGGTGCCACCAGCTTCGAAATATTCGGTGTGCGGGGCACGTGCGTCAAAGGAGACGGTCGCATTGCCAGAGATATCGACCGCTTCGAACCAGATGTTGCCGTCGTCGTGGCCGTTGGTTTCAAGCTGCCCGTTGGTGATGTCCCAGCCATCGTTGTACTGCACCTGCGCGCTGTCGGTGGCATGGGCGATGCCCTCGAAATCTGCGGTGAGCACGGTGGTGGTCTCGTAAACGCCGCCGGGAGTGTCGGTGGACGTGCCGACGCCGCCTGTCAGGGCCAGACCGTTGCCGGTTTCCGTGTTCACCACGGCAGTCAGGTTGGTCAGATCCAGATCCGAGATGTCGAGATTGTAGTCGCCGCCGTCCATGTACATGGTCAGCATGGCCTGATCGACATCGCCGTTCGACGAGTAGGGCACGGTGCCGAATTCCAGACGAACGTCATAGTTGTCCTGAATCTGCGCGCCATTGTTCATCTGGTTGAGCGACCCGGTGGCCACATCAAAACCGGTCACATTCTCGCCGTTCGAGCCGATCGATTCATCGAAGCCCGGATAGATGGTCAGCGTATCGACCAGCGACGGATCGTTCAGGTTAAAGAACAGCGCGTCGAGATCGGTGTTCTCGGGGTCTTCTGCAAAGACCTGAAGCAGCAGGTTGCCGCCGTCTTCGATAACGACAAGGCGGACCTGAGGATCGCAACCGAGCAGGATCTCGGTACTGGGTGACGTAGACATTCGTTAACTCCGTTGAATGCGGCAAGGAGAGGCAGGTTCGGCACCTTTTTGCCCCGATTTCGCCACAGGTTCCCGACATTTGCCGGAAACAGTGCGTTTCCGCCCATTCACCGCCATATTTGGCGCTAGGCGCTGCGCAAATGGTTAACAATATCTGCACTGTTTATGCATTGGTTACTTTACGTGAAAACTCCCCCTTAACAGAAATGGCCGCCCCAAGGTGGAGCGGCCATTGATTCTGTCTCGTTTGCAGCGAGTTAGCGCTTTTCGATATCCACGTAATCACGAGCTGTTTCGCCCATGTACAACTGACGCGGGCGCCCGATTTTCATTTGCGGATCGTTGAGCTGTTCTTTCCACTGCGAGACCCAGCCAACCGTGCGCGACAGCGCAAAGATCGGGGTGAACATCGAGGTGGGGAAGCCCATCGCTTCGAGGATAATGCCCGAGTAGAAGTCGACGTTCGGGAACAGCTTTTTCTCTGCGAAATACGGATCTTCCAGAGCGGCCTTTTCCAGTTCTTTCGCAACCTGCAGAATCGGGTTGTCCTCGACACCCAGCAGATCCAGCACCTCGTCCGCGGACTGCTTCATCACTTTGGCGCGCGGGTCAAAGTTCTTGTAGACGCGGTGGCCAAAGCCCATCAGGCGGAACGGATCGTTCTTGTCCTTGGCGCGGGCGATGAATTCCGGGATGCGGTCGACCGAACCGATTTCCTTGAGCATCTCAAGGCAGGCCTGGTTCGCACCGCCATGCGCCGGACCCCACAGGCAGGCGATGCCCGCTGCGATACAGGCGAAGGGGTTCGCGCCCGAGGAAGACGCCAGACGCACGGTCGAGGTCGAGGCGTTCTGCTCGTGATCGGCGTGCAGGGTAAAGATGCGGTCCATGGCGCGGGCCAGAACCGGATCCACGTTATACTGTTCGGCCGGAACAGCAAAACACATATGCAGGAAGTTTTCTGCATAGGTCAGGTCGTTTCGGGGATAAACAAAGGGCTGGCCCACAGAATATTTATACGCCCATGCCGCGATCGTCGGCATTTTCGCGATCAGACGGTGGGACGCGATCTCGCGCTGGCGCGGATCCGAAATATCGGTGCTGTCGTGATAGAACGCGGCCATCGCGCCCACAACACCCACCATGGTTGCCATCGGGTGCGCGTCCCGGCGGAAACCACGGAAGAAGTTCACCATCTGCTCGTGGATCATTGTGTGACGCGTGATGGTGTTTTCAAACTTCTCCATCTCTGCAGCGGAGGGCAGCTCTCCGTAGAGCAGCAGATAGCACACTTCGAGATAGTTGGACTTTTCCGCAAGCTGATCAATGGGGTAGCCACGGTGCAGCAGCTCGCCCTTGCCGCCATCAATAAAGGTGATGGTGCTGTCGCAGGACGCGGTCGAGGTAAAGCCGGGATCATAGGTGAAGACACCCGCCTGACCGTACAGCTTGCGGATGTCGATGACGTCCGGGCCAGCGGTGGGCGAGTGCACGGGCAACTCGTAGGACTGACCATCCAAGGTCAGTGTTGCGGTCTTTTCGGTCTCAGCCATGCTTGTCATCCTTCGTCAAAATGGGGGCAGGGCCGCTCCTCCGCGGCCCAAGCGTGAATTCCTACATGGCCGAACACCACCGCCGTCAGGCTGTCGTTTCGGCCGCCTGGGACAGGCGCGCGATAGAGGCGTCGCGGCCCAAAACCAGCATCATATCAAAGACGGAAGGGGTGGCGGCTCGGCCGGCCAAAGCGGCGCGCATTGGCGCTGCAAGCTTGCCGAATTTCATCCCCTGTTCCTCGCAGAAGCGGTTTAATTCCGCCTCCAGTTCGTCTCGGCTCCAGCTAGCATTTTGCAGATGCGGCGTCAACGCGCCCAGTATACCACGGGATACCGAATCCAGTGACTTGGCCGCTTTCTCCTCTGGGACGATGGGCGTTTCGGTCAGGATAAAATGTGCCTTATCAAGGAGTTCGGGGAAGGATTTGGCCCGCTCTTTCAAGCAATACATACCTGTCAGTATCCCGTCACGTTGACCTTCGGTCAGCGCGGGTGCGCCGGTCGCTTGTAAAAATGCCTCCAGTTCATGCAGCAATGCGGCATCCTCGCTGGCGGCGATATGCTGGCCGCACAGATTTTCAAGCTTCTTGAAATCGAAGCGCGCAGGCGACTTTCCGATTCCTTCCAGATCGAACCATTCTTTTGCCTGATCATCGGTAAAGAATTCGTCATCGCCGTGGCTCCACCCGAGGCGGGCCAGGTAATTGCGCATGCCCGCGGCGGGGTAGCCCATTTTCTGGTATTCGTCCGCGCCCAAAGCACCATGGCGCTTCGACAGCTTTTTGCCGTCGGCCCCATGGATCAAAGGAATGTGGGCGTAGACGGGCAGAGGCCAGCCCATCGCCTCATAGATCCCCATTTGGCGCGCGGCGTTGTTAAGATGGTCGTCGCCGCGAATGACATGGGTGACGCCCATGTCGTGATCATCCACCACCACGGCCAGCATATACACCGGCGTGCCGTCCGAGCGCAGCAGGACCATGTCGTCAAGTTGGTCGTTGCGGATCGTGACCGTGCCTTGCACCTGATCGTCGATGACGGTTGCCCCCTCTTGCGCGGTCTTTAAGCGCACGACATAGGGAAGATCTGGGTGGGTCGCCGGATCAGCGTCGCGCCAAGGGCTCTGGAACAGGGTCGATTTCCCCTCGGCGCGGGCGGCCTCGCGGAAAGCTTCGATCTCGTCCTGCGTCGCGAAACATTTGTACGCGGCGCCTTTGGCGAGCAATTCATGCGCGACTTCTGCATGACGATCCGCCCGATCGAATTGGCTGATCACCTCGCCGTCGTGGTCGAGCCCGAGCCAATCCAAACCTTTCAGAATGGCTTCGGTCGCCTCGGGGGTGGAGCGTGCGCGGTCGGTGTCCTCGATACGGAGCAGGAATTTTCCGCCCCGACCGCGTGCATACAGCCAATTGAACAGCGCAGTGCGTGCGCCACCGATATGAAGAAAGCCGGTGGGCGAGGGCGCGAAACGGGTCACGACTTGGGTCATCTTGGTTAACCTTATTCTAACAGTGGCGAGCTAGCCTTTGGGCGTTCCATACCCAGCCCCGTGCATCGGGGCAAGCGGAGGCCCGGATTGGTGCGACGGTTCATTGCTTTGGCCGAGCAGGCACTTATGGTGCAAAGCGGGCATCTGTTTGTCTGGTCTCCTGTAATGCTAGGGGTCGGAATAGGGACATATTTCAGCCTCCGGGTTGAGCCTGCTTTCTGGATGCTTTGCGCGTGCGTGGCGTTTGGGCTTTTGGTTGTCGCGCACCGGCGTTTTGCGTTTGGCGCTGTAGCTGGCCTTTTGTTGACCGGCATGTGCCTGACATCTCTGGGTTTTGGAATCGCGGGGTTAAGGGCGCATGCGGTAAGCGGTCCCGTCATCAAGTATCGCCATTACGGTGCGATTGAGGGGCGTGTCGTTGCTATAGACCGCTCGGCATCGGACGCTGTGCGTTTGACACTGGACCGCGTGGTGTTGGAGCGCACGGACCCTAAGGATGTTCCCAAAAGAGTGCGCGTTTCGCTGCATGGCGGGCCCAATGTGCAGCCAACGCCCGGAATGATCGCGATTCTGACCGGTCATTTAGGTCCGCCTGGCGGTGCGGTTGAACCGGGCGGCTTCGATTTTCGACGTCATGCATGGTTTTTGCGGCTGGGCGCTGTGGGATATACGAGGTCTCCGGTTTTGCTGCTGGACGAACCGTCTGGCGGGTTGCTCGTATTCCGTGCCCGTCGGGCTTTGTCGTCTTATGTAACTCAGAAGCTGCCCGGGGAAACCGGGGCGTTCGCTGCGGCGATTATGAGCGGTGATCGTTCTGATGTGGGGCAAGCGACGTTGCAGGCGCTGCGCGACAGTAATCTCGCGCATTTGCTGGCAATTTCTGGTCTGCATATGGGACTTTTGTCAGGCTTTGTGTTCGCGGCTTTAAGGTTGCTGCTTCTGACTGTGCCGACCGTGCGCCATCATTGGCCGGTTAAGAAACTCGCCGCCGGAGGCGCCCTGATCGTCGCGGCGGGTTACCTCGCCTTGTCCGGCGGAAATATCGCCACCGAACGTGCTTTCATCATGGTGGCAGTCGCGTTGACAGCAATCATGGTAAACCGCCGCGCCATTTCTTTGCGTACTGTTGCAATTGCTGCCTTAATGGTCCTGCTGCTGCGCCCTGAGGCATTGCTTAGCCCGGGTTTCCAGATGTCATTTGCGGCGACGGTGGCCTTGGTCGCGGTGTTCGAAGGGCTGTCGCGGCGGAACGCTCTCGGCTCTCTACCAAAGGTTCTGTCCGGCGTATTGTCGTTGGTCGTGTCGTCTGCTGTTGCCGGTGCTGCCACCGCGCCCGTGGGTATGGCCCACTTTAACCAAGCATCAGTCTATGGATTGCTGGCCAATCTGGTGAGCGTGCCGGTGATGGGTCTTTTGGTCGTACCAGTTGGCGTATGTGCAGTGCTGCTAATGCCGTTCGGCGTGGATGTTCTGGCACTTACGGTCATGGGGTGGGGGTTGGACTGGATACTGGCTGTCGCCAAAGCGGTGGCATCTTGGCCGGGGGCGACACGGGCGGTGATGGCGCCGCCACCAACGGTGCTGGCGGTGATTGCCTGCGGGGGGCTGATTTTGTGCTTATGGCGCGGCGTTGGGCGGGTCGCTGGGGTTCTACCTATCGGAATTGGGTGTGCGTTTTGGGCTATGGCCGACCGTCCAGAGGTGTTGATCGCCGACAACGGGACACTCGTAGGGATAATGACAGAACAGGGACGCGCTATATCACGATCAAAAGGAGCCAGTTTCATTGCTCAAAACTGGCTGGAGAATGACGGCCACGGGCTTACCCAAGGGGACGCCGCAGAGCTTTGGCCGGGCATTCGGGAGGGGAGCATAGTTCGGGCGCGGATCGGTACGCATGAGGTGGTACATCTGCAAGGACAGCGGGCCGTCGACGGTTTTGGACCATGCCAACCCCACCAAATTATCGTGGCCAGCGTCGATTACCCGAGCGACGAGGAGTGTACCGTGTATGACATCGGCGGTTTGAGTCGCACGGGGGCTGTCGCGCTAGCTTTTCAGGATGGAAATGTGGTCGTGACCACTGCGTCGCAAACCAGTGGTCACCGTCTTTGGAGCTTAGCGCCGTAGCGATGACAGCTTAATAGGTGCGGATCAGTCCCACCAATCGACCCTGCACAGAAACGGCACCTTTAGGCAGCATGCGCGATTCATACGCCGGGTTTGCGGCTTCGAGAACGATCATATCGCCCTTTTCGCGGAACCGTTTCAACGTCGCCTCGTATCCTTCGATCTGGGCCACGACAATATCGCCCTCAGAGGCGCTTTCGGTTTCGCGGATAACCACGACATCGCCGTCATTGATCCCGGCATCGATCATGGAATCGCCTTTGACCTCAAGCGCATAATGCCGGCCGACGCCTTGCAGCATGCCGCCTGGAACTGTGATCGCCTGCGGTTGATCGTTGATGGACTGAATGGGAACACCGGCCGCAATACGACCCATCAGCGGCAGTTCCGCCACGCCTGCAGCGGAGATTTCCGTTGCTTGCGCAGGGAGGCTGTCGGGGCGGTCCCCGTCGATCACCTGTGGTGTGAACCCCGAGGGTTGACCGCCCAAAGTTTCAGGAAGCTTAACAATCTCGATCGCACGTGCCCGATGTGCCAGACGGCGGATGAAGCCGCGTTCTTCCAAAGCGGTGATGAGCCTATGAATTCCGGACTTGGAGCGTAAATCCAGAGCGTCTTTCATTTCATCGAAAGAGGGCGGTACGCCGTCCTGCTGCATGCGTTTGTTGATAAAATCAAGCAAATCCAATTGTTTCTTGGTCAGCATAGACGTCCCCAATGTGCAGTACAAAACTAAGATAGACGGTATTCGTTAACTTTTGTTCTACGCATGTTCTTGTTTTGTGTCAACTGCGTAGGTTTCGATTACAATTCCAGATAAGGTATGAGCTGACCGGCCTTCGCCGCAGGGGCATGAGGCGGACGGATGGCGAGGACATTGGAACTTGCCAATACAGACAACAGCGAGGAATCCTGCCGCGGCGCGACAGTCAAACCTTCGGCGGTCTGCGTTGCCCTCATATAGTGCTCTCTGGGTCCATTCTCCGGCAAGTCGGTCAGGGTGGGCGCACGTTTCCAGTTAGACGCTTCGCGGGGCAGGCCGAGCATGGATCTGATGACTGGAAGCACGAAGACATGGCCGCACACCATTGCCGAAACGGGATTACCGGGCAGGCCAATCATCATCGTGTCGCGTAACCGTCCGGACATTAGAGGTTTTCCGGGGCGCATTGCGACTTTATGAAAGCCCAGTTGCATGCCTAATGAGCGCGCGACAGGGGCAACCAGATCATAATCGCCGACAGATGCCCCCCCGATCGTAATAATTAGGTCGCAGCCTTCGGCAAGAAAGAACGCTTGGCGGAGAGAGGCCTCGTTGTCTTTGGCAATGGGAAGGAGCTTTGGATCTGCTCCATTTTGCTGCAGCAACGCCATCAGGCCGAGTGCATTCGACGCGATGATCTGATCCGGTTTCGGGGCTTCACCGGGCATAACCAGTTCGTCGCCGGTGGAGATCAAGGCAACCTGTGGACGCTTGGACACCGCCACGGTTTCGATATTCATGGCTGCAAGCAGGGCGATATCCTGCGGGGACAGGGTTTTTGGCGCTGGAAAAAGGTCGTTTTGGGCAAAATCCGCACCAATACTGCGGATATAGAGCGCGGTTTCAGGATTTTCGCGTATAGTTATATGCGTTCCGTCGCTTTGCGCATCTTCTTGAATAACCACACGTGTTGCGCCTTCGGGAAGCGGTGCACCGGTGAAAATGCGAACCGTTTCCCCCTCCGAGACGCTCCCTTCAAAGCCATGGCCCGCAGAGCTCTCACCTATAATTTTCAATCGCTCTCCGGGCCGCGCAGAACTCACGGCATATCCATCCATGACGGAGCTATCAAAGGGCGGCTGATCGCGTTTCGCTCGCACGGGATGTCGTAAAACCCGCCCCACGGCATTTCGCAAAGGAACAAACTCGACATCTTGGACTGTGGCCAAGGAGAACAGAGTCTCTAACGCTTCGTTGACCGATATCATGCGATTTCAAAGCGCCCGGATTTCCCACCGTCCTTCAAAACGACCCTAATGCCGCCAATTTCCATTGTCTTGTCGATGGCTTTCACCATGTCGTAGACTGTCAAAGCGCAGGTCGAAACAGCGGTAAGCGCTTCCATTTCGACGCCGGTTTGCCCTGTTGTTTTGACTGTGGCTGCAATTCGAATGCCTGGTAATTCCTCGTCCGGCGTCATATCGATTGTCACTTTCGAGATCGCGAGAGGGTGACATAGAGGGATAAGATCCGGTGTTTTTTTCGCGCCCATGATGCCGGCGAGGCGTGCCACACCTATGACATCACCCTTTTTAGCCTGTCCGGAAGTGATGACCGAAAATGTCTCCGGCGACATTTTGATCCAACCTGTCGCTGTGGCAACACGTGCGGTCGAGGGCTTTTCGGACACGTCCACCATATGCGCGGCGCCTGAATCGTCGAAATGGGTCAGTCCGGTCATATCGTCTTACACCATTACTGGATTTTTCAGCAGGGTTTCAGTCGCTTTCTGCACGTTCTCTTGTCTCATAAGGCTTTCACCAATCAAAAATGCACGTGCATTGTATTTCGCCATTTCGGCCAAATCGGTAGCGTCGGTCAATCCGGACTCCGAGATCAAAAGACGATCTGCCGGGATGTTCTTGGAAAGAGTGCGCGTTGTCTCCAGCGTGGTTTCAAAAGTCTTGAGATTGCGGTTGTTCACACCGATCAACTGGGATTTCAGGCGCAGCGCCCGGTCCAGTTCCGCCTGGTCGTGCACCTCAATCAATGCATCCATTCCCCAATGGGCGGCGGCATCTTCGAGTTCAGCCGCCTGACTGTCGGAAACGCTGGCCATGATGATCAATATACAGTCAGCTCCCAAGGCGCGCGCCTCGGCTACTTGGTAAGTATCGTACATAAAATCTTTACGCAGGGCAGGCAGGTCTGTCGCCGACCGTGCCTCGGTCAGGAACGGTTTAGCACCTTGAAACGACGGCGTGTCTGTCAGGACTGAAAGGCAGGTCGCGCCGCCTGCTTCATAAGCCTTTGCCAAGGTAGCAGGATCGAAATCCTCACGGATCAACCCTTTGGATGGGCTTGCTTTTTTCACTTCTGCGATCAGCCCGTATCCCGTTTCGCAGGCGGCGACCAATGATGAAGCGAAGGGGCGCACGGGACTTGCAGACTTGGCCTCTGCCTCGATCTGAGACATCGGCCGGGCTTGCTTGTCGGCAGCCACTTCCTCGAGCTTGTATGCTTTGATCTTGTCTAGGATCGTATGGGTCATTGGGCCTCTCCGGTCCAGTTGATCGGGGTTTGGCCTTGGGTTCTAAGCCAGTCGTTGATCCGCGAAAAGGGGCGGGAGCCGAAAAATCCACGCCGCGCCGATAGCGGGGAAGGATGCGCGCTTTCGAGAACCATATGCTCGGATCCGTGTATATTGTTCGCAAAAGACTGCGCGTGCCTGCCCCACAAAAGGAACGCGGTTGGGTGCTTGGATACTTCCTGTATGACCTGGCGAGCCAATGAACCCCATCCTATGCGAGCATGGCCGCCGGCTTTTCCAGCAGGTACGGTTAGCGCTGTATTCAGCAACAACACGCCCTGTTCGGCCCAGAACGTTAAATCACCGTTGCTTGGGCAAGACCCCAGATCCGATTGCAGTTCTGCGTAGATGTTGGCAAGCGATCGAGGCAGTGGAGAGACCTCGGGTGCGACCGAGAAGGCAAGGCCATTGGCATGTCCGGGCGTCGGGTAGGGGTCTTGTCCTAGAATGACAACCCGCGTTTTCTCCGGCGGACAGGCTTCTAGAGCAGAAAATCGTACGTCAGCAGGAGGCAGAATATCGGAGTTTTCTGCAAGTTCCCCTGCAATTGTAGGGAAATCCTGCTCGAAAAACGGCAGATGCGACCAAGCTTTGGGCGGGGTCATGCGCCAGTCGTCGCGCGTGCCAATCCGCGAACCTTGGCCAAGGCCGATCCGTTGTCGATCGCCTCTGCCGCTATTGTGACGCCTTCTTTCAGGTCCGGTGCTTTGCCCGCTATGGTCAACGCGGCCGCTGCATTCAGCAAAACAGCATCACGGTACGCGGATCGGCTTCCATGAAACAGGTCCCGCATGGCTTGACCGTTTTCTTCAGGCGAGCCGCCGATAATTGCTTCGAAAGGATGGACGGGAAGCCCCGCGTCCTCCGGATGAATTTCGATCTCTCGGACCTGGCCATTTTCCAATGCGGCGACCCAGCTAAGCCCGGTAATCGTTAACTCATCCGTGCCGTCTGAGCCATGAACCAACCAAGCGCGCTCGGAGCCGAGTTGCATCAAAACTTCAGCCATCGGGCGTATCAGATCTCTTGAAAACGCGCCGGTCAATTGACGTTTGACCCCGGCTGGGTTTGTCAAAGGCCCCAAGATATTGAAGATTGTGCGCGTCGCCAGCTCGGCGCGTACGGGACCTACATGCGCCATAGCAGGGTGATGCATGGGCGCCATCATAAAGCAAATGCCAACATCTGTTAATGCCGCCTCGACCCGGTCTGCGGATAGCATCACATCAATTCCCATCTGCGCCAGCGCATCGGCTGAACCGGATTTTGACGACAGGTTGCGATTTCCGTGTTTCGCGACAGTGACGCCCGCACCCGCGACCACGAATGCGGTCGCGGTTGATATGTTAAGGGTTCCTTTTCCATCCCCGCCGGTTCCGACAATGTCCATTGCCCCTGCTGGCGCGCGGACAGTCTTACATTTTGCGCGCATAACAGATGCCGCGGCCGCGTATTCGTCAACGGTTTCACCGCGGGTTCTCAAAGCCATGAGAAGACCGCCGATTTGGGCAGGGGTTGCTTCGCCTTCAAACAGGATCGTAAAGGCGCGTTCAGCCTCTTCTCGTGTGAGCGCACGGTCGGCCGCTGTGCCGATCAAGGGTCTTAGATCGTTGCTCATGCCGTTACCTTAAGGAATTCTAGAAAGTTCTGAAGCATCGCATGGCCATGCTCGGACGCGATGCTTTCGGGGTGGAATTGCACACCGTGAATCGGTAGTGTTTTGTGCTGCAGACCCATTATGGTCCCATCTTCAAGTTCGGCTGTGATCTCGAGATCGTCTGGCAGCGTTTCGCGATCTACGACCAGACTATGGTACCGGGTTGCAGCAAGAGGGGAGGGAAGGCCCGCGAACACGGATTTGCCGTCATGCAGGATCTGCCCCATCTTTCCGTGCACGATTTCGGTATGCCGCTGCACAGTTCCGCCGAATACTTGGCCAATGGTCTGATGCCCAAGACAAACGCCAAACAGAGGTGTTTCGGTCTCGGCAGCAGCCTCGGTAATGGCGCAGCAAATTCCCGACTGAGACGGCGTTCCCGGACCCGGTGACAAAACAATCCCGGAAGGTTTTAACGCCATCGCTTGCTGTACATCAATCGCATCATTGCGCCAGACTTCTACCTCAGCGCCGAGTTCACCCAGAAAATGAACAAGATTGTAGGTAAAGCTGTCGTAGTTATCGATCAGAAGCAGCATTGCTGGCCTTTCAAGGTTGATCTGGACTGGCGGGCGCGGCCCACGTCGCGGTATACATGCGCAGGCGCCGCTCGGGAGGTCAAGTGGCGGAGATAAAGCGCTGTTCGGATGGCGAAACGAACAGTTCGATAAAATGCGCACGATGGGAGCACAGGCAAGATGGCACGTGGTTTTTTGTCCGGAATTCTATGCGGAACGGCAGTGACTGCAATCGGGGCAGGGGCGTTGTCATTGTCGACTGACCGGTTGGAGATGCCCACGAGGGATGCAACGGCCGCCATGTCCGGCTCGGTTTTGTCAGACGCCACTGAGCAGTCCGCAGCTCCAGTGATAGGAGAGGACAGTTCACCAACGCCCGACGATCAAACCTCGTTAGGCGCCGCGTCTGAGCCTGAAACCACAGTAATACTAGATGATATGCCTGAAACTGTGCAGGAAGTGCCCGAAATAGAGGCTGAACTGCCTGAACCCCTTAGCGACGATGCTGAGATTGTTCAGGAAAAGCCGGTTTCCATTCCCGATTTGACCGCCGGGGACAGTGAACCTCTAGCGGTTGAGGCGCCCGCGCCAGAGCCTGAGACACAAAGCGAGCCTAGCGGTCTTGCTTCTGTTCCCGAGCAAGATCTACCGTTGGAAGAGGCTCCTGTCGCAGATGAGGAGGTCGCTGAGACAGAACCCGCGCCATTGCCCGATGTCGTCGCCGACAGTGCTCCGGAGGTGTCAACAGCGTCTGATCCGGCTGCGCCGCGTATCGGGAATGCGGTTCAACCCCTCACTGACCGCACACCAGCTGTGCCTCAGGGGCGGCTTCCCTCCATCGTGCAGGCAGTGCCGGAAAACAGTGAAGATAGCGCGGCGCTGCCAGAAGCATTTTCTGGAGACAGCCCCTTGGTGCGGTTTGCCTCGCCCTTCACACCGGAGGACGACGTGCCACGGATGGCAATTGTTTTGATCGACGACGGATCCGGGCCGATGGGACCGGCTGAGCTTGAAACTTTTCCGTTCCCTGTGACTTTTGCCGTCGATCCCAGCCATCCAAATGCGGCAGAAGTGGCCAAGGGCTATCGGCAGCGCGGCTTTGAGGTTCTTGCTTTGGCGCGTTTGCCGGAAGGGGCGGAACCGACAGACGTTGAAGTGTCGTTAAATGGTGTGCTCGATACCGTCCCAGAGGCGGTGGGCGTTCTGGAGACGCCGGGTGGAAGCCTCCAACAGAGCCGGGAAGTTTCCGCACAGGCTACGGCGTTTTTGGGCGCGTCCGGTCACGGTATGGTCATGATGCCGAAAGGGCTGAATACCGCGCAGAAACTGGCGCTGAAAGAAGGCGTGCCCTCCGTATCTGTTTTCCGCGACCTCGACAGCGACGGGCAAGATCAGGCAGCCATTCGTCGCACATTGGATCAGGCGTCTTTCCGGGCCCGCCAAGATGGGGGGGCTGTGATGTTGGGACGCATCCGCGCCGATACGGTGTCCGCGCTCTTGTTGTGGGGGCTGCAAGATCGCGGCAACACGATCACTCTGGTGCCGATCTCCACAATCTTAAAGGAAACGGTTGAGCCACCGACCTAATTGTCGGACACCCATTTTTCCAGAATTCGTGCCAAATCACCGTAGCCGGTGAACCGTCTTTCGAAATTCAGCCCCATCCGGTGAGCCGCGGCCTGTGCCTTTCCGGTCAGCTCGGGATCTTCGGTCTGAGCGAGGTAAACAACCGTCTGATAATGTCCGAAGTACATCGGCAGTAGCTCGGGGTGCCGGTCCAGCCCGAGGGGTTTCCAAACGAAGGTCTCAAACTGACGGGCCAAGAAATCGGTCAAGTAGAAACTGGTGATTTCGTCGCGCGCTTCAAACTGCGTGATTCCATCGAAAAAGGCGTAGCAATGAGGGCCCGCCACCATTTCGACGCCGAGGTCCGCGCAGGCCGCTGCCAAGGTTCCCCCAGTCCCGCAATCCGCATATACGATGAAAATTTTATCGTATTTGGATCTATGTTGGACAACAGAGGCTTGAACCGCTGCAGTGATCCGTTCGGGGTGGTTGTGGAGAATTGCCGGCAGACAAGTGACGTCCACCGTGTCCCAGCCGTTCAACTTGATGAGAGACAGGATCTCACGGGCTAAAGCGCCGCAGGCTATGAGCAGCAACCTTCCCGAACCGCGGGCGCGAAGCCCACAATCTGTCAGTCGCTGATCGTCAAGTGTGTGGTCAGAAGGAATGGTCGTCATGGTGGGGCATCGGCGCGGCCGCCCATCGCGCGATGGCAATCACCACCAAAACGACAGCCGCAAAGGTCAAAGAACCCCAGTTGACGAACGCCCATCCGGCGAAAATCAAGGCGACCAAGCCGGACAAAACCAAAAGGGCGAAAGACGTGACAGGCATACCGTTCTCCTCTGCTACATAGTATGGGGCACATACGGAGAAAGTAAAAGGCCCCGCGCATTTGCCGGAGCCCTATCTGAAGTATTTGTGACCGTAATCAGGCGCCGCCGCCGGCCATTTGATTGTGCTTGCGACTGATGAATTCCTTAGCGGTTTCCACAGCAACCGCAGCGTCACGGCAGTATGCGTCCGCACCGATGGCCTTCCCGAACTCTTCATTCAGGGGCGCGCCACCGACCAGAACGATATAGTCGTCACGAATACCCTGTTCGACCATCGTATCGATGACAACCTTCATATACGGCATGGTCGTGGTCAGCAGGGCGGACATTCCAAGAATATCGGCCTCTTCGCGGGCAATCGCCTCGAGGTAGGATTCTACAGGGTTGTTGATCCCAAGATCGACCACGTCGAAGCCCGCGCCTTCCATCATCATGGAGACAAGGTTTTTGCCGATATCGTGAATGTCGCCTTTCACAGTGCCAATGACCATTTTGCCCTGTTTCGGGGCACCGGTCTCGGCCAGCAGCGGTTTCAGGATGGCCATGCCGCCCTTCATCGCATTTGCGGCCAGCAAAACCTCTGGGACGAAAAGAATCCCGTCGCGGAAGTCGTGACCCACGATCGTCATACCGCCGACCAGGGCCTTGGTCAGGATATCGTAGGGTTGCCATCCGCGTTCGAGCAGGATGTTTACGCCTTCCTCAATCTCTTCCTTCAGACCGTCATAGAGGTCGTCGAACATCTGTTGAACAAGTTCCTCGTCATCGAGTTCGGAGAGGATGATATCGTCTTCTTCATCAGACATGGCGCGATTCCCTGTGTCGGTCTTCTGGGCGTAACCCATTGAGCGATTACTCGGCATTAAGCGCCATCGTCAATTGTTGCTTTGCGACATTGCACATGGGCATTCCGACGTATCGCGCGATTATTATACAGCGTTTGTAAATGTTCGCTTAATGTTCTATATGTATTGGATGGAACAGAGCGACAGGATATTGGAACAGGAACGCCGGCGCGGACGTGGTGCATTGACTTGCGCGCCGGGTCGGTTCGAACGGCATGATCGGGTGGCAGTTCAGGACGGGTGGGACATCGCGGAGGAGCTCACGCCACTGCGCACTGAAATTAGGGAGGAACGGGCACGGTCAATCATTAACTACGTTTCTTCTCCGGATCTCCCGTTTGACCGTTCCATTAACCCGTTTCGCGGGTGTGAGCATGGATGTGTTTACTGTTTCGCGCGACCAAGCCACGCCTATATGGGAATGTCGCCGGGTCTGGATTTTGAAACCCGTTTGACGGTGCGACGCAACGCGCCGGAGCAATTGGCCAAAGAACTGTCTCGGCCCGGCTATAAGGTCGCGCCGATTGCGATCGGCACAAACACGGACCCCTATCAGCCCGTCGAGCGCGATGAGGGGGTCATGAGGGCTTGCCTTGAGGTGCTGGCAGACCACCAGCATCCGGTGGCGATTGTCACCAAAGGGGCAATGATTGAACGTGACTTGGACATCCTCGCGCCGATGGCGGAGGCGGGATTGGTGCGGGTTGGCATCTCTGTCACCAGTCTGGATGCAAAACTATCGCGCCGGATGGAGCCTCGGTGCCCTTCGCCGCAACGACGACTTCAAACTATTGAACAGTTGGTCGAGGCGGGCATCCCTGTCCGCGTTATGGCATCTCCGTTGGTGCCGGGATTAACGGATCACGAACTGGAACAGATCATAGAGCGTGCGGCGGAGGCGGGGGCGACATCGGCCAGCTACATCATGCTGCGCCTGCCTCGGGAAGTCGCTGGCCTTTGGGAGGACTGGCTCAAGCATCACTATCCCAATCGATTTAATCGCGTGATGGGTCATCTGCGCGACATGCACGGCGGCGCAGTCTATTCGGCCCAGTGGCATAAACGTATGCGGGGCGAAGGAAGCTACGCCGATCTGATCGCGCAACGTTTTCGTCGTGTTATCCGACGTTTAGGGATAGATGCGGCTCAGCCGGCGCTGCGGTGCGATCTGTTTCGCATTCCTCCGCGCACCGGCGATCAACTTGATTTGTTCTGACCCGTTCAGCCGCGACGTCTGCCGCGGCGTTCGCGGATTTTCCCCGCGGCAGGGTTCGTGCCATCCGTTTCAGAGGAAAACCCGCCAAGTTTGGCGGCGATCTCTTCCAGCGTCGGCATGCCTTGTTTTGGCCGAGTTTCTAGCGCTGCACGCATCGCGGAAAGGTGTTCAGGCAATGTGCCGCAACAGCCGCCAATGATTCGCGCACCCGCGTCGCGCGCAAGGCAGGCGTATTCGGCCATCAATTCCGGCGTGCCATCGTAGTGGATATGGCCGTCGTGATATTTGGGAATGCCTGCGTTGCCTTTGGCGATGATCGGACGGGTGGTGCCGGTCGCCGCAAAGCCACGAACCGTGCGCATGAGATCTGATGCACCCACGCCGCAGTTGGCACCGAACGCGATTGGCGCGTTTGGCAGCGTATCAACCATCTCGACCATGGCAGGGGCGGTGACGCCCATCATCGTGCGGCCGGCGGTGTCGAAAGACATCGTGCCACACCAAGGCGCACCAATATTGCCAAAAGCCTCGGCGGCAGCACGGTATTCTTCCGGGGCGGAAATGGTCTCGACCCAAAGGACGTCGGCGCCGCCGTCCATGAGGCCTTTGGCCGTTTCTTCGAACATTTCTACGGCGCTTTCGTGCGACAGCGTACCCGCTGCCCCCATGATTTCGCCGGTCGGACCTACCGAGCCTGCAACAATAACATCGCGATCCGCAGCATCTGCCACTTCTCGGCCCAGTTCTGCCGCGAGTTTGGACAGTTCATACGCGCGATGCCCTGCATCATGCAGTTTCAGCCGTGACGCATTCGCGCCGAAGGAGTTTGTCAGGAACAAATCCGATCCGGCATTGACGGCGTTCCGGTACAGCGTGCGGATTTTTTCCGGTTCGTTTTCGTTCCAGAATTCGGGAGCGTCGCCTGATTGCAGTCCCATGTTGAACAGGTTGGTGCCTGTGGCCCCGTCGGCCAGCAGCCATTCGCGGCTCGTCAGGGCACGGGAAAGTGCGTCGGTCATGTCATCGCTCCTTATGGCTGCAGGCGTCAAATCGAAAATTGTTTGCCTACATGGTCTGAGGGCGTGATCGTCCTCAGCCGTTGTTTTTTACGACTGGTCCATTTCTGAACCTTCAGGCGCAGTGGGTTATTCCAACTCGATGGTGCCCGGCGGTTTGGAGGTCGTGTCGTAGAAGACGCGGTTCACGCCTTTGACCTCGTTGATGATCCGCGTCGAGGTCTCGCCCAGAAACTCATGCGTGAACGGATAATAGTCGGCGGTCATGCCATCGACCGACGTCACAGCGCGCAGCGCCAGAGCGTAGTCATAGGTGCGTCCGTCGCCCATCACGCCCACCGTGCGCATCGGCAGAATCGCGGCAAAGGCCTGCCAGATGTCATCGTAGAGACCGTGTTTGCGGATCTGATCGATGTAAATCGCGTCGGCCTTGCGCAGAATCTCCAGCTTGTCGCGGGTGATCTCTCCGGGGCAGCGGATCGCAAGACCGGGCCCGGGGAACGGATGGCGACCAATGAACGACGCCGGCAGGCCAAGCTCATGGCCCAAGGCGCGCACTTCGTCCTTGAACAGTTCGCGCAGCGGTTCGACCAGTTTCAGGCCCATCTTCTCGGGCAGGCCGCCGACGTTGTGGTGCGACTTAATCGTCACCGATGGCCCGCCGCTGAAAGAGACCGATTCGATCACGTCGGGGTAAAGCGTTCCTTGGGCAAGGAATTCCGCGCCCTCGATCTGATCGGCGTATTTCTGGAAGACGTCGATGAAAAGCTTGCCGATGGTCTTGCGCTTTACCTCGGGGTCGCTGATGCCCTCCAGCTCGCCGAGGAACAGATCGCTTTCATCCGCGTGGATCAGGTTCAGGTTGTAGTTGTCGCGGAACATTGCGACGACCTGCTCGGCCTCGTTGAGGCGCAGCAGACCGTGGTCGACAAAGACGCAGGTCAACTGGTCGCCGATCGCCTCGTGCAGCAAAATACCGGTGACAGAGGAATCGACGCCGCCTGACAGGGCGCAGATGACTTTTTTGTCGCCGACCTGCGCGCGAATTTTCGCAATCATTTCCTCGCGGTAGGCGCCCATGGTCCAGTCGCCGGAAAACCCTGCCAATTTGACAAAGTTTTCATACAAGGTCGCACCGTTGGGCGTGTGGTGAACTTCGGGGTGGAACTGCACCGCGTAGAAACGACGGTCCAGATCGGCGGTCATCGCGAAGGGCGCGCCGGGAGAGGTGCCGTAGACTTCGAAACCGGGGGCAAGCTCTGCCACGTGATCGCCATGGCTCATCCAGACCTGTTCGCGCCCGGTGCCATCCATGAACCAACCGGTGAAAAAATCGGTAGTGCGTTCAGTGGGGGCCACATAGGCGCGGCCAAATTCCGCGGTATGGCTTTCACCGGCTTCGACGCGACCACCAAGGTCATGCATCATGACCTGCTGGCCATAACAGATGCCTAGGATCGGCACGCCGAGGTCGTAGACGGATTTGGGCGGGCGCGGTGACCCTTCGCGGGTCACACTGTCAGGGCCGCCCGAAAAGATGACGGCTTTGGGTGCGAAATCGGCCAGAAACGCGTCTGTGACGTTCTGGTAGGGATGGATTTCGCAGTAGACGTTCAATTCACGCAGGCGACGCGCGATCAGCTGCGTCACCTGAGAGCCGAAGTCGATAATAAGAAGGCGCTGGTGCTGGGTCATGGCGCTTGCAATAGGCCGCACCTGCGTCACGCGCAAGTGTTTGCACCGATTGTTAAGACCTGCAGCGGCAAGATGTGGTCCCGACTGGTCAAGAATTGCCATCAAACGCCGTAAGCGATGCGCCATATGTCGTTTTCGGGTCTGAATCGCCGGAAACGTCAAAGGCACGGGTCGGCGTAAGCGATAAACCCGCAGAACCATCGGGCGCGACAGGCGCGTCCACACAGCCACGAGGGCAAGAGAGCATGGCAGAAGCAGCAGCGCGCAGACGGGGCAGAGGTGGCGGTGGCGCAGCGCGTCGTGCCGAGCGGACCTCGACCGCAATCGAAACCGCCCGTTTCATCGAACGCAACATTCCGAATTTCGAGATTTTGAATGAAGAGGCGCTCGATATCATCGAGCATAACGCCGAAACTGTTCTTGAGGAAATCGGCGTCAACTTCGTCAATAATCCGGCCGCGCTGGAGCGCTGGCGCGAAGCCGGTGCCGATGTGCAAGGCGAACGGGTGCGCATCCCGCGCGGTTTGGCCCGCAAGCTGGCCGCCACCGCGCCCTCCAGCTTCACCCAGCATGCCCGCAACCCCGCGCGGAATGTGGAGATTGGCGGCAAGAACCTCGTGCTTGCGCCGGTCTACGGGCCGCCCTTCGTCCGTGACATCGACGGTGGCCGTCGCTACGCCACGATCGAGGATTTCCGCACCTTCGTGAAGCTCGGCCAACAGTCCAAATGGCTCCATCATTCTGGCGGGACGGTCTGTGAACCGACAGATGTGCCGGTGAACAAACGGCATCTGGATATGCTGTTCGCGCATATGACATTGTCGGACAAGCCCTTCATGGGGTCGGTGACCGATCCCAGTCGCGCCGCCGATTCTGTCGAAATGTGCGAGATTTTGTTCGGGAAACAGTTTGTTTCCGAAAACACGGTAATGACTTCTCTGATCAATATTAACTCGCCTCTGACGTTTGATGACGTGATGATGGGCGCGTTGGAGGTCTATGCCGCAGCCAATCAGGCCTGCATCATTTCGCCCTTCATTGTGGGCGGGGCAATGGCCCCTGTGTCCGTCGCAGGCACGCTGACACAGGTTTTGGCAGAGGTGCTGGCGGGCGTGGCCTACAGCCAGCTGATCCGCCCCGGCGCGCCTGTGATTTTCGGTGCTTTTGTGACCTCGATCGACATGAACTCTGGTGCGCCGACATTCGGAACGCCGGAAGCTGCCAACATCACCTATGGCGCGGGTCAACTGGCGCGCAGGCTCGGTTTGCCGTACCGGTCGGCGGGGTCTTTCTGTGGCTCGAAATTGCCGGATGCACAGGCAGCTTATGAGACTGCGAATTCGCTCAATATGGGGTTGCTCTCGGGTGTCAATTTCATGCTCCACGCTTGCGGCTGGCTGGAGGGCGGTCTGGTCGCTTCGTTCGAGAAATTCGTTATGGATGCCGATCAGCTGGGCGCGTTGCATGGTCTCGCGAAAGGCGTAGCGATGGACGATAACGCGCAGGCCATGGATGCTATCCGAGAAGTGGGGCCGGGCGGTCACTACTTGGGCTGTGCACACACGCAGGCAAACTTCAAAAACGCATTCTGGCGCTCCGAAGTGCTTGATTATAAACCGTTTGAGACATGGTCCGAAGAGGGCGCGCGGGACACTGTCAGCTTGGCGCAGGCGCGCATGAAGAAGCTTCTCGACAGCTATTCCGAGCCGGCCATGGACCCGTCAATCCGTGAAGCACTGACGGAATATGTGGCTGAAAAGAAGGCCTCTATGCCAGATAGCTTTACCTGATCGGGGTTTTGCAATGGCGTCCAATGGAACGTAGATCTCGCGGGATCACGTAACGGAAACGGGCGGCTATCAAACAGCCGCCCTTTTTAGTTGTTCTGCTTGTCCAAGAACGGCGGCTAAGACCTCGATATGGCGCTTTGGGCTGTAGCCTCCGATATGCTTGCGGCGCATGTCGTCCAAACCGGCTTCCAACTCCAACAGTTGCAAAAGCGTCGCGTCCGTAGACGTCCCGCGCTGCGGTCCAAGCAAGCGCTGCAAATTGTCAGAACGGCGACCATTCTTCGCAACTTCGCGCGCGGCTGAAAGCAGCAAGCGCGGGCGTCTGATGTCGGCCAATACTCCTAGAATATCCTTCATGATAGAACTCCGTTGAGTGGTCGCCCACCTGTGGAAAACTGCGGTGGGAGATTGGAGAAATATCAGCCGTCAGGCGGGTGTTGCATGACGTGCGTTCGGTCCGTTCGAAGGATTTACCATTGGTTATCATTCACTAGAAAAGATCGACGGAGAAGTTTTGCATTAACGAATGAGTAACCAACACACCCATAGGTTGCTGATCGGTAAATGGGGATAACTCTGTGTACAACTAATGCAGACGGGATTTTGCGAATGATGGCCGCGACACCGGGTACATCTGGTCGACCGTTGCCCGGGTGGGTACCTTTGGAGGTGCGGACCTATCTTGCGCATACCGAACGCGGGCAATCGATCCGTTCACTGGCGCGACATACGGGGCTGAACGCCTCTACCGTGTCACGCCAGGTCAGGAAGATCGAAACACGCAGAGACGACCCATTGATCGATGCAGCGCTATGCAACCTGGGGGCCGCCGGATTTGGGGATCCGGCAAAATTGACGAGAAAGGACCAAGAGCCCATGACCGCTGCCGTGAACATGCCGGTGCCGCCAGATGAAGCTACTTTTGCGCGAGAAGCGCGCCGTGTTTTGCGCCGATTGTGCGAGCAGGGCGCCGTTCTGGCGGTGGCCGCCGAAATGGAAAAAGCCGTTGTTGTGCGTGACAGTGACAGCGGTGGAAGTGCACGCACCGCCGTCATAGACGTTTCAATTGCACAGGCGATGGCATTGAAGGGGTGGATTACCTGCGAAAAGCCAGCGCGTATTTCAAAATACCGGATTACACCGGTTGGCCGGGCCGCGCTAAGTAAGTTGATGGCGGATCAGGAAAATAAGGTCCGTGGATTTGCCGAAGCGCAGGCGGGCTTTGATACCGGGCGCGCTGCAGAGGCTGCCTTGGAGGAGGTCGAGCGCGATCCACGCCAGCGGAAAAGCCGCTACATGCTGGCGGAAAGTCCTTTGACAGTTCTGGGCCGACGCCGGGATAAAGATGGCCAGCCGTTTTTGTCTGATGAATTGATCGCCGCTGGTGAGCGCCTGCGCGAAGATTTCGAGCTTGCGCAAATTGGCCCGCGCGTCACCCAGAATTGGGATCAGTTTCTGACCAACGGAGTATTGGGCATCAAGACGCCGACGGAAGGAGGGCAAACCGCAGCGCACGAAAGGCTGCAATCCGCTTTGACAGACTTAGGAGCCGGTCTTGGGGATGTCGCATTGCGCTGTTGTTGCTACCTGGAGGGCCTTGAGACTGCGGAACGGCAATTGGGGTGGTCGGCGCGGTCGGGGAAAATAGTCCTGCGCATCGCTTTGCAAAGGTTGCGCCGACATTACGAAGAGCGCGGTCGCTCTGGTGGTGATTTAATCGCCTAATCAATTGGCCTCGATGCACTTGCATACACATCCGGACAAAGCGTCGGTTGTGTATGTGATTTAACTGCAACTTTTGTGCGAGTATGCTGGAGCTGAAAGCGCATCGTGTTGACAGATCAATCAAGTTGCCGTGATTCTCGCTTCGATTGCTACGCCTTGGGGAAGGTTTTTGATGCGAGGACATAAGGGCCCATGGCGGTTGAGTATTTGGATGCGGTGCGGATTGCACATTTGATTTTCTTTGCGCTTGGTCTTGGATCGGGAAGTTTCTTTGACTGGCAAGCCCTAAGGTGCGCGAAGGAGGAGTTGTCAAACCGACAAATCGCACAATTTCGCGCCCTGCATCAGTTCGTGTTTTTTGCTGTGGGTGGTTTGTGGCTGTCCGGCTTCGTGCTTCTGTATGTGAGAACAGGATTGGACGTCGCGCAATTTTCGCCGAAGCTATGGTGCAAATTGTTCGTCGTTACGATCCTGACGGCGAATGCATTTATCATTGGCCGGTTCGTACGGACCAAACTCGATTTGGCAGCAGGGCGACGGATAGTGGATTTGCCGGTGTCGGATTATTTCCAGATGGCAATGGCCACCGGCGTTTCGGTTGCCAGTTGGATTTCAGCTTTGACCTTAGGGGCAAGTGTTTATCTGAAAACCGCACCTTGGGAGGTGTTGGGGCTTGTTTTGGCCCTCATTTATGTCTGTGTCATAGCCGGTTCTCTTACCGTCGCATTCGCTGCGCGAGCCTCCATCGAGGCGAGGCAACGAGCCAAATTGCCGGCGCTTTAAGGGAAAGGCGGCCCTATAATGGGCCGCCTTTTTAGTTTATGAATCTGATTTTACCGGCGTATCATCCGTGACCGGAAGGGCAGGGGCGCTTTCGACGGCGTCCCTTACGCCTTTGGCATAATCGGGATGAACCCGTTCCAAAACGGCATACCAACGTTCTTTAACCGCGTCCGAGCATGGGGACATCGCGCCCGCCATATTCTGGTGCAAGCGCTTGCGTTCGTCGTCACTCAAAACTTCTGCGTACAACTTACGCGGCTGGACAAAATCGCCATCCGTGACTTCTTGAGGATACCGGAATGCGTCTGCGTCAATTTTCAACGGCGGTTCCATAACCGAGGGATCGGGCCGTGGCGCATCTTCATACTGGTTGGGTTCGTAATAGGCGTTCGGATTCCCAGTATCGTTCTGGAAGAAACGCATCGCGCCATCTTTGTGATAGTGATGCACCGGGGCTGCCTTTGGCGCATTTGCCGGCAACGCCTCGTAATGTGTGCCCAAACGATAACGGTGCGCATCCGCGTAGGAAAAGACGCGGGCCTGGAGCATCTTATCGGGGCTAAAACCAATACCGGGAACCACGTTCGAGGGAGAATATGCGGCGTTCTCTACGAGCTGAAAGTAGTTCTCCGGCACTGTGTGCATTTCGAGTTCACCCACCTCGATCAGCGGGAAATCGGCATGCGGCCAAACTTTCGTCAGATCGAACGGATTAAAGTCGAGCGTGTTGGCCTGCTCTTCCTCCATCACCTGAATGAACATCGTCCATTTCGGGTGTTGACCAGCCTCGATCATATTCCACAAGTCTTCCTGATAGCTTTCGCGCGTTTTGCCGATCAGATCCTGCGCCTCTTCGTTGGTGTAGGTTTCGTGACCCTGCTGCGTTTTGAAATGGAACTTCACCCAGTAACGGGTGCCGTCCGCGTTCCACAGTGAAAACGTATGTGACCCGTATCCATTCATATGGGCAGGGTTTTTCGGGATACCCCGATCCGACATCAGGATCGTGACCTGATGAACGGATTCCGGCTGACCCGCCCAGAAATCGAACATCGCTTCGGGCGAACGCATATTGGTTTTGGGGTGACGTTTCTGGGTGCGGATAAAATCGGGGAATTTATAGGCGTCGCGGACAAAGAAAATGGGGGTGTTGTTGCCCACCATGTCCCAATTGCCTTCCTCGGTGTAGAATTTCAGGCTGAAGCCGCGCACGTCGCGTTCGGCATCGGCGGCACCGGCTTCGCCCGCAACGGTGGACCAGCGCGACAGCACTTCGGTTTTCTTACCGATCTCCGAGAACATTTTGGCGCGGGTGTATTTCGTGATGTCATGGGTGACGGTGAATGTCCCCTGCAGACCCCAGCCTTTCGCGTGAACCGTGCGTTCTGGAATGCGCTCACGGTTCTGGTGCGCCAGTTTTTCCAAAAGCTGGTAGTCTTCCAGCAGAAGCGGGCCGCGCGGACCTGCGGTTTTCGACGTCTCGTTCGTGGGGACCGGGGCGCCGGCCGTTGTTGTTTGACGAGGGGACATTGAACTCTCCTTTCAATCAGATGCAAAGTTAACGAAGGGTCAGGCAGTCCGTTCCATCGGCGTTTTGTCATTCGGCAATAAGATTTATCTATTGCCCTTTGGGTTGCATGGGGCGCATGTCCGTCAAACACACGCGGTGGGGTGGATTTGTTCATGCAATGGGCGTAGATAGGTCCCCAAAGCAGCATTTGCGAAAGGCACAACAGCCATGCGTGATCTGAAGATCCCCGGCGAACGCCACCCCGAAAAGGCGCACCGCCCCGACAACGCACAGCCGAAAAAGCCCGACTGGATTCGTGTTAAAGCCCCCGGTGGCGAAGGCTATGCCGCGACCCGTCGGATCATGCGAGAGCATAATCTTGTCACGGTTTGCGAAGAGGCGGGCTGCCCCAACGCTGGCGAATGCTGGAACCAGGGACATGCGACCATGATGATCATGGGCGAAATCTGTACCCGTGGGTGTACCTTCTGCAACGTGGCCACGGGCCGACCCGACACATTGGATGTGTTCGAACCGGGACGTGTGGCGGATGCCGTGCAAAAGCTTGGTTTGAACCATGTGGTGATCACCTCGGTGGACCGTGACGATCTTGAGGATGGCGGGGCAGAGCATTTTGCCCAGACCATCCGGGCCGTACGTCACCGCGCGCCGGACACAACGATCGAAATCCTGACCCCTGATTTCCTGAAATGTGCGCCTGAAGCGCTGGAAATCGTGGTCGCCGCAAAGCCGGACGTGTTTAACCACAATCTGGAAACCGTACCCGGTCTATATCCTGCCGTGCGTCCCGGCGCGCGGTACTTCCACAGCCTGCGCCTGCTGCAGCGGGTGAAAGAGCTGGATCCGGCGATCTTTACCAAGTCCGGCATCATGGTCGGGTTGGGAGAGGACGCGCCCTCTGTCCGTCAGGTGATGGATGATATGCGTGCTGCCGATGTGGACTTCCTGACCATCGGGCAATACCTGCAGCCGACGCCAAAGCATCACCGTGTGGACCGTTTCGTCACGCCCGAAGAATTTGCGGGCTACGAAAAAGCGGCCTACGGCAAGGGCTTCCTTATGGTGTCGGCCACACCTTTGACGCGCTCATCCTATCACGCGGGGGATGATTTCGCGCGGCTGCGTGCCGCGCGTGAGGCGCAGCTCGCCAAGGCACCTGCCGCGGTCTAACGTTGCGCGGCCCATTTATTCGGCCGCGGGCAGCGCTTTAATGTAGGCGGCGACGGCCTCTCGGTCGGCGGCTGACAGCTGTGCGAAATTGTCGACCACCGCAGCCATGTGGCCGCCGACACTGTCGAAGTCCGGCGTAAAACCGGTTTCGAGGTAATAGGCGATGTCCGCCGCGGACCAATCCAGTTGCGCGGGTGTCAGACCGGGAATGTTTCCCTGTCCGCTGGGATTTGGGGCGCCCGCCATCCAGCGTTCACGGTCCAGTGCCCCAAGCGCGTTGCGCGGGGTGTGGCATTCCGCACAATGCGCCAGTGTTTCGACCAGCTCGCGTCCGCGCGCCGTCACCCCGTCGGGAAGATCGGCAACAACATAGCCGTTTTCGAGGAACAGGGCCTTCCACAGACCGATTCCGCGGCGAATATTAAAGGGGAATTGCACGTCATGGGGTAGGGACGGCGTGTCTGATACGGGGAGCGTTTGCATATAGGCGTACAGATCCGCCACCTGCTGCGGTTCCATTTTCACGTAAGACGTGTAGGGAAAGGCGGGATAAAGATGTTCGTTCTGTCGGCCGGTGCCGAGCGTCAGGGCGCTGGCGAATTCGGTTAACGACCATCCGCCAAGTCCCGCATCAGAGGGGGAGATATTGGGCGCGTAGAAGGTTCCGAAATCGCTGGGAAACGCTTGGCCTCCGCTCAGGAGCGTCTTGTCCTGTGCATCAGGCGCCGCGTGGCAGGACGCGCAGCCCCCGGCAATAAAGATACCTTCGCCTGCGCTGGCATCCCCGGAGAGCGCGGCATAGGTGTTTTCGTCGACGGTGGCCGGCGCGCTTTGCCAATAGGCGACGCCTGCCGCGACCGCGATCAGGGGCAGTATGCTCTTTGTGATGCGCGACATGAATGCTCCGTTAGGCTGGGGGTGGCTCCAGCCTACGACAGTCTCGCGGCCGCGTCACCCGTCGTCGGTGAAACGGACCTTGCCGATGAAAGGCAAGTTACGGTTGCGTTGGGCAAAATCGATGCCGTAGCCCACGACAAATTCATCAGGGATCTCAAAGCCGATCCAATCGGCGCGGAAATCGACTTCGCGGCGAGAGGGCTTATCCAGAAGCGCGATGCTCTTGAGCCTGTTGGGATTGCGCGCGCGCAACATACCGGTGACGTGGCTTAACGTGTGGCCCGTGTCGACAATATCCTCGACCACCAGCACGTCCCTGCCTTCGATGCCAGAGCGCAAGTCCTTGAGAATGCGCACTTCTCGTGAGCTTTCCATCTCGTTCCCGTACGAGGACGCCTCAAGGAAATCGACTTCGACGGCGAGCGACAGCTCTCGCACCAGATCTGCAATAAAGATGAAAGAGCCGCGCAACAGACCGACGACAACCAGTTTGTCTGTGTCCGAAAACTCTCGCTGGATTTCCATCGAAAGCGCTTCGATTCGGGCGGCAATGGCCTTGGCCGTGATCATTTCATCTACGACATAAGGGCGCTGTGTCATGAGAACCTCTTGATTTTCCGCCTGTGGCGTACGACATCGCGGGGTACATACACCTGAAAAGAGCGCGCCGCCAACCATATGCCGACACACTCCGAGACCCGCAAATTGCCCTATACCGCGCAGCAGATGTACGATCTGGTGGCGGATGTTGCATCATATCCCCAATTTCTGCCCTGGACTGCCGCCGCGCGCATCCGGTCGCGCACGCAGGAAGAGGATCACGAAATTATGCTGGCGGACCTGATTATTTCGTTCAAAGTTTTCCGTGAAAAGTTCGGGTCCAAAGTGACATTGTGGCCAGACGATCTGCGCATTGACACAGAATACCTCGACGGGCCTTTCGACCACATGGTGTCGAAATGGGGCTTCCAGGATGTCGATGGCGGATGCGAGGTCTCTTTCTTTGTGGACTTCGAGTTCAGAAACAAGATCTTGCAAGGCGCGGCTGGCATGTTCTTTTACGACGCGATGCAAAGGATTGTCCGGGCATTCGAGCGGCGGGCGGACACGCTGTACGCGTAGGTTGCGTTGCTGCGGCCGGTGCATCGTCTGGTCGTAGGCCTTAGCTCTGCGTTCACTTAGCTTACCGAAATGCCCAATGGGAGAAGGCAAAAGCCCCCTTTTCGCCCGATTCCTCCGTCATCTTCTTCATCGATTGATAAAGGTTACGAAGGGATAACTGGAATGGATGTACTGTTCTCAGCCCAAGCTGGTACGGCGGGGATCAATGCGCTCCGCAAAGGTGCAGAAGGCGACGATGCCTTGTATGCGTCCCGGTCGCGTACCGGGGCGGCGACAGGCTCATATTCGATAGCCGAGGGCAAACCCAACGGTGGCGCGACTGGCGCGATCACACAAGCTACGGCCATTACTGCGGAGCCTGCAGTGGTGGCGCCAGGTTCGAATGCTCAAGTCGGACAAGCGGCGGCGTCCCTGATCGCACTCGAAGCGCGTGATGCCCGTCTTGAGGCCGAGCAGGCAGACGCTGACATCGCAGAGGAGCAGGCCGAGCAGATTGCGGCAAGCTCTGAGCCCCGCGGGACGGAGCAAAGCGGAATCGCTTTCCGCGAAAATCGTGCTGAGATTGCCGAAAGCGATGCAGGTTCTGACCTCGGGGTCGCTGAGACGGCTGAGGCTGATTTGCTGCGGATAGCGGCCGAGGAGGGGTATCGTGATGCGAACGAGACCACAGCAGGGGCCGAACCCGCGCAGCTTTTGATGGACGCCTAAGCATTGCCTGACCTGTGCGACGGAGGCGTTCGCTTTACGAAGCGACTATTGTTCTTGCGTCGCAGCTTTCAGTAGCTGCAGCGCGTGGCGTGTCGCAGCCGCGCGTACTTGCGCCCGACCCAAAGCGCCATGTTCCATCGTTTCGCTTAGGGTTTCGGCCTTGGTGGCGATGGCGTAGCAAACCCGACCTTCGGGTTTCGTTTCAGAACCGCCGGGCCCAGCTATTCCGCTGATCGCCACGGCAATATCCGCGCCGGCGCGCTGTAGCGCGCCTTCTGCCATTTCGCGGGCCGTTTCTTCGGAAACCGCGCCAAAGCGCTCCAGAGTAATGCCGTGTACGCCGAGCATGTCCATCTTTGCGGTGTTTGCGTAGGTTACAAAACCGCGTTCAAATACCGCTGAAGAACCGGGAATATCCGTCAGTGCCGCGGACACGAGGCCACCTGTACAGCTCTCTGCAGTGGTTAATTTAAGGCCCTTCTGTTTGGCCAGCGTGATAAGCTGTTCGGCAGACATTACATCAAAACTCCATGCGCCAGTGCTGCCAGAGCAATCACGACAATTGCTGCAAAAAGACCGGCGATCACATCGTCCAGCATAACGCCAAGCGCGTCGCCACGGCGATCTGCCCAGCTGACAAGCCAAGGCTTCCAGATGTCAAAAAGCCGGAACATGACAAAGGCAGCAATCCAACCCGGCCAAAGGCGGACAATATCAACGCCCATCATTGCGGCCCCATAACTGATCGGGAAAAGGGCGATCCATTGTCCCACGACCTCGTCGATCACCACCCAGGATGGATCGTGATCGCCGGTCCTTGTCACAGTCTCCGTCGCTTTCAAGCCCGCGACAAAGGCAATAATCGTGGCGGTAAGCAGCAACCAGAAACCGCCGGCTTGATGTATCAGATACGCAAGGGGGAGCGCTGCGAACGACCCCCATGTGCCTGGTGCCGGCTTTAGAAAGCCAACACCGGCGACGGATGCCAGCCACTTCATGACCGCACCAAGGTGGCTGTGGCAATTGCTGCGATGCCTTCTTCGCGTCCCGTAAAGCCCAAGCGTTCCGATGTCGTCGCCTTTATCGATATTCTGTTTGGCTCCAGCGCCATAATCTCCGCCATGCGTTGTGTCATCTCCGTCGCATGCGGACCAATCTTGGGCCGTTCGCAAATAAGCGTCAGGTCGATATTTCCAATCGTATAGCCACGCTGACGGGCGATATCGACGGCGTGCTTAAGGAAGATCTCAGACGCCGCTCCTTTCCACTGGGGATCTGACGGTGGAAAATGTCGGCCAATGTCGCCTTCGGCAAGTGCGCCGTACAGCGCATCTGTCACAGCATGCATCCCGACATCCGCATCCGAGTGCCCCTTTAGCGCGCGATCATGCGGAATTTCGATCCCGCAAAGTATGACATGGTCACCTTCCTCAAAGGCATGCACGTCGTATCCATTGCCAAGCCTTACGTCCATTTGTCCTCGCAGTATGTTGATTGCACGCGCAAAATCTTCGGGCGTGGTGATTTTAATGTTGTTTTCCGAGCCTTGCGTGATCGTCACCGATATGCCGGCCGCTGTGGCAACCTCGACATCATCGGCGGCGGCGTAATCGCATGTACGATGGGCGGACAGTAGCGTTTGAAGGTGAAATCCCTGAGGGGTCTGCGCCCTGTACAGGCCATTACGGTCCTTTGTTCCCGAAACGCGGTTGTCTATTCCAGTCCATAGGGCGTCGGTCACTGGCAACGCCGGCGCAGCCGCTTGCGCCGATGCCAAAGCATCTATCACCGGTTGAATGACGTCCGGCGTGATACAGCAACGCGCAACATCGTGAATGAGAACGTGCGTTGCCCCCTGAGAGGCGGCTGCCTCCAATCCATTTTTGACGGATTGCCGACGGTCAGAACCGCCGGAAACGGTCAAGACCTGCAACCCGACCGTCTCGCACGCAGCGGTGGCTTCATCGTCAGGATGAACCACCAAAATGAGGGAGCCGTAGGGGTTTAGTGCTTCGAGTGTTCTGCGGGCGACTGTTTTGCCATCCAGTTCACGCCACTGTTTGGGGATATCGCCGCCTGCGCGGAGACCGCGTCCGGCCGCGACGATGATGATTGCAATGTCCATAGGCTTGGAATCCTTCACTTTCCTGTTCATAGGGCGGCAAAGGCGGTGGTGCAATGCTCTCGGGGTGTGCCTAAAAAATGGGCGGAGGTGTATTGCGCAAATGCGCAATTCCTGCTGAAACATTGAACAATAACAAGGGACAGTCTAACTCGGTTAGATACTGATGCAGCTCTATGCTGTCGCACAAGGACTAGGCAATTGCCACTTTCCATAGGAAACCGAGAGATTTTGCCGCCTGTGATGCTGGCACCGCTTGCTGGAATCACGGATCTGCCGTTTCGGAATCTTGTCTCGGGGTTCGGGGCTGGGCTTGTCGTGTCCGAAATGATTGCTTCAGGCGAGTTTTTGACCGCACGGCCGGGTACGCGCGAAAAAGCAGAGCTTGGCGCACAGGTTGAAAACACGTCCGTCCAGATCGCCGGGCGCGAAGCCGGGCCAATGGCCGAAGCCGCGCGTATGGTGGTTGATCTAGGTGCAAGGGTGGTGGACATCAACATGGGCTGCCCCGCGAAAAAGGTGACTGGAGGATGGTCAGGCTCGGCGTTGATGCAGGTGCCGGATCACGCTTTGCGGTTGATCGAAGCGGTTGTTGCGGCGGTCGATGTTCCGGTTACGCTAAAGACACGGTTGGGCTGGAACGACGATGCATTGAATGCCCCAGACATTGCGCGGAGCGCGGAAAGCGCCGGTGTGCAAATGGTGGTGATCCACGGGCGGACCCGGTGCCAGTTCTACAAAGGCAAGGCGGATTGGTCCGCGATCCGTAAAACCCGTGAGGCAATAGATATTCCGTTGGTTGCCAATGGGGATATCACGGATGCCGTAACGGCGCGTACGGCTCTGGAAGAGTCTGGGGCCGACGGTGTCATGATCGGTCGGGGCGCGCAGGGTGCGCCATGGGTGTTGGCGGAAGTCGCAGCCGAACTTTACGGTACGCCACGCCCGAAAATTCCGGAAGGAACGGACCTGATCGACATGATTTCAGAGCATTACGAGGCGATGCTGACCTTTTATGGTGGCGAGTTGGGAAACCGCGTCGCCCGAAAACACCTCGGTTGGTACATGGACCGATCAAATCCGCCGGGTGACATTCGCAAGGCGATCCTGACCGAAAAGGTGCCCGCCAATGTCATGCGCATGATCCCGCAAGCGATGGCGGCCTAAGGAGTAAGGGATGGATACTGCAATTTGGTCTTCTTTGCCGGTGCCCGCGATTTTGATCGATGCGGATGAGAACATCGGTGACCTCAATCCTGCGGCCGAAGGTTTCCTGAATAATTCGGCCAAAAGTTTGCGCGGGCAGCCGATTTGGGATCGTCTGGCCGTTGATGCTCCGCTTGAAGAAAGTTTGGTGCGCGCGCGAGAGCATGGAACGCCGCTGTTCGTGAATGACGTGGATGTCGGTACGGGCAGCCGTGCGCCTTTGGTTTGCAACCTTCAGATTGCGCCGCTGCAGGGAAAGGAGGGGTGGATGATCATGCTGATCTCCCCCCGAGAGCTGGCAGGGCGGATGACCCAGAACCATAGCGTCAAATCGGCGGCCAAATCGGCAATCGGTATGGCCGAGATGCTTGCGCATGAAATCAAGAACCCATTGGCCGGGATTACGGGCGCAGCCCAGCTGTTAAGTATGAATCTGCCGTCTGAAGATCTGGAGTTTACCGATCTTATCGTCGCTGAGACCCGCCGCATCGTAAAGCTGTTGGAGCAGGTCGAGCAGTTTGGAAACCTATCCGCGCCAGATCGCCGCGAGGTTAACATACATGATGTTCTTGACCGCGCCCGACGGTCTGCGCTGCTGGGCTTCGGCGCGCATATGCGTATTCAAGAGGACTACGACCCGTCTCTGCCGATGGCTTGGGGTGACACGGACCAACTCCTTCAGGTTGTTTTGAACCTTGTTAAAAACGCCTCCGAAGCAGCCGACCCCATCAACGGCGGCAATATCAGGCTTCATACCTACTACGAGCATAGCTTCCGTTTGCGCCGCAAAGACGGCTCCGGTCAAGCATTGCCGCTGCAAATCGAGATCATCGATGATGGCCCCGGGCTACCCTCTGATATCAAGGGAGATATTTTTGATCCCTTCGTGTCTGGCAAAGAAAATGGAACGGGGCTCGGCTTGGCATTGGTCAGCAAAATCATCTCCGATCACGATGGTTGGATTTCCGTAGAATCTGTGCCGGGACGTACGGCATTTCGAATTTCCCTGCCGCGCCCTCCGCGGGCTAAGAAGGAGACACTCTGATGGACGGTACCGTTCTGGTTGCAGATGATGATCGCACGATCCGCACTGTATTGACCCAAGCCCTGACGCGCGCTGGATGTAAGGTTCATGCCACATCTTCGTTAACGACGCTGATGCGCTGGGTTGGCGAAGGCAAAGGTGACGTTGTCATATCAGACGTGATGATGCCCGATGGGAACGGATTGGAAATGCTTCCGAAGATACAGGCAGACCGCCCGGACCTGCCTGTGATTGTTATATCAGCGCAGAATACCATTATGACGGCCATTCAGGCGGCGGAAGCTGAGGCATATGATTACTTGCCAAAGCCCTTCGATCTTCCGGACCTGATGAAACGCACTGCCAAGGCATTGGACACCCGGGGCCGGGCGGCGCCACGACGTGAAGAGCAAGTGGTCGGCGCCGATGAGCCCGATGAGCTGCCGCTTGTTGGCAAGACGCCTGCGATGCAGGCGCTTTATCGCCTTGTCGCGAAAGTCATGAACACCGATCTTCCCGTGCTGATCACTGGCGAAAGCGGAACCGGAAAATCCCTTATTGCCAAGGCGTTGCATGATTTTTCTGATCGGCGCACTTTGCCCTTCGTCACCGTTACTGCGAGCGACTTGTCCGATCTGGACGGTCCCGCGCGCATCCTCGCCCGCGTTAAGGGTGGCACATTGCTGGTTGACGAAATCGCGGATGTCCCGGACGAAATTCAGGCTCGGATCGTGCGAATGATGGATGTGCCGGGCGATCACGTTCCGCGGTTCCTTGCGTCCAGCCAGATGGATGCTCAGTCTTTGATCGAAGATGGCCGCGTACGCCAAGACCTGTTCTATCGATTGGACGGTGCTGCCATTCAGGTGCCAAGCCTTCGCGAACGTGTCGAAGATATTGCTTTGTTAACCGATCATTTCTTTGCCCGAGGCGAGCGGGAAGGGGCGCCGAAGCGCTGGCTGTCTGAGGGGGCGGCCGATCTGTTCCGGGTCTACTCTTGGCCGGGGAACGTGCGTCAGCTCGAGAATGCGGTGCGCCGTTTGAGCCTGACCAGCCGTTCCGAAGAAATCACACGCGCGGAAGCTGAAACCATTCTGGGCAATCAGCCAGAAACCGGTCCTACCATCCGGGGCGGGGATAGCGATAAGCTTGGTGAAAGCGTCGCGCGCCATCTGCGTCGCTATTTCGATTTGCACGGCGCGATGCTGCCGCCTGCCGGTTTGCACGGCCGGATCATTCGCGAAGTGGAAGCACCCTTGATTGAAATCGCACTAGAAGCCACAGGTGGGAATCAGGCGAAATGTGCGGATTTGCTCGGCATCAACCGAAATACTTTGCGCAAAAAGATCACAGATTTAGATATTCGCGTGACACGACGCCGTAAGTTGATGTAAAACCGCCACAGTAAGTGTGACCCCGCCGCAATGCTTGGTTCGTCCAACGCGGTGAGAAGGCGCACATTAAATGGCGGTTTTCGCAAGATCACCTGAAAATCAGGGGTCTTGCGGCTTATTGGCGAGGGTAGGCTGTGGCCACGCGGGCACGAATGACCTTTCGGTCACCGACATGGGCATTGATCATGCGGTTGCGTCGGAAGAGGTGGTTCAACAACCTCATGACCTTTATGCTGGTCGCGCTTGGCCCGTTGCTGGCGCTGGCGACCTTTATGGTTCTTGGGCCTCTTGACCAAGGTGTCTCAGCACTTAGCCTGAGATTGGTTCTGCTGGCTGATCTTGTCTATGTGTTGCTGCTCGCGGGGGTTGTGCTGTTCCGCGTTGCGCGGATGGTCTCGGCCAGACGGCGGCAATCGGCTGGCTCGCGGCTCCACCTTAGGCTGACCGGTGCTTTCGTGATGATGGCGCTACTTCCGACAATCTGTGTTGCTGTTTTCGCCGTACTGACGATCAATATTGGTCTGGAAACCTGGTTTTCGACGCGCGTTCAGAACGTCGTAAGCGCGTCGCGCGAAGCGGCCGAAGCTTATGAAACGCAGACGAGAGAGGGTTTGGGCGAGGATATTATTGCGCTCGCCCAGTATCTTGACGCGAACCGGAGCGCTGCAACCATTGTCGATGACGGGCAATTGCGGCGCTGGCTGGGGCAGGGGCAAAATCAGATTCAGCGCGGGTTAAGAGAGGCCTTCGTCATCGATGGTGCCGGGGAAATTCGTGCGCGGGGCGAACGTTCTTATCTGTTCGATTATGAAAAACCTTCCGCGTCGGCCTTTGCCGAAGCGGATGCGAATGGCATCGTTTTTATCTCTGATTTTGATATCAATGAGCTTCACGCTTTGGTGCCGCTGGCATCATTTGTTGACCGATATCTGTATGTTAGCCGCGACGTCGATGGTAAGATCCTGAATCTGTTGGATGAAACACAAGAAACGGCGCGGTTCTACCAACAGCAAGAGAGTGAACGCGGGCGCCGTTTGTTCGACTTTGCGCTGCTATATCTCGGCTTCGCGGTACTTTTGATACTTGCAGCGACCCTGGCAGGGCTGTGGTTCGCAGAGCGGCTCGCCCGCCCGGTCGGACGTTTGGCGGGGGCGGCACAATCCGTGGGGCGCGGCGATCTGGATGTTCAGGTCCCAGAAGAAGACACCGGCGACGAAATTTCGATGCTCGGGACATACTTCAACAGAATGACTGAACAGTTAAAGGTCCAACGCGATACCCTGCTGGAAAATACGCGCCAGATTGAACGTCGTCAGCGTCTTTTTGACTCGGTGCTGACCTCGGTCACGTCCGGTGTGGTCGGTTTGGATGCTGTTGGTCGGGTCACTTTTGTTAACCGGTCCGCAGAACGTCTCCTCGCCTGGGATGAGGCGCATTCAACGGATCCGATTATGGTCGCTGTTCCGGAGTTCGGCGATATCTTTGACCGTCTGCGCAACGAAAACCGGGAAACTGTGCAAGAAGAGATCAAAGTCGTGCGTGAAGGGAGATTGGAAAACCTCCTTGTACGCGTTTCGACACGTCGTCGGGCCGACGAAAGCCTCGAAGGATATGTCATTGCATTCGATGATGTGACCGATTTGGTTTCAGCTCAAAGAATGGCTGCCTGGGGGGATGTCGCGCGGCGTATTGCGCACGAAATCAAGAACCCGCTGACACCGATCCAACTGTCTGCTGAGCGCATCAAGCGTAAATTTTCGCGTAAGCTAGATGAAGATGATGCGGACAAACTTGAAGAGATGACAGGCGTCATTGTTCGGCAGACGGACGGTTTGCGTCGAATAGTCGACGAGTTTTCCAAGTTCGCACGGATGCCTGAACCCGAACGCCGGGCTGAGGACATCGGTGATCTCATGCGTGGGGCCGTTTTGCTGCAAGACAGCGGCCAGCCTGACGTGCGGTTTTCAAGTGATATTCCGAAAGGTGTTATGCCCGCCGAGGTGGATGCCGGAATGATCGGTCAGGCGTTTACGAACTTGCTGAAAAACGCGGGTGAGGCCACGGAGAGCTATCGTGCCGGCAATGCTCCGGACGGATACGTGGCGCAGATAAAAATCGATGGGCGTGTTACAGACGGCGACGCGGTATTCCGAATTATGGACAATGGGATCGGATTGCCGGAGGACCGCGCGCGGTTGTTCGAGCCTTACGTTACTACGCGAAGCGAAGGCACGGGCCTGGGATTGCCTATTGTCAAAAAAATTATCGAAGAACACGGCGGGACGTTGGCTTTGGAAGACGCTCCCGCATTTGAAGACGGTGCACATCGCGGCGCGATGGCAACTATTCGATTGCCGCTAACACCTGCGGCAATTCAATCTGATAACGAGTTTGAACACGGAACCATGGAGAAAACGGCATGAGTGATATTCTGATTGTCGATGATGAGCGCGATATTCGAGAGTTGATCGGCGATATTCTGGAGGATGAAGGTTACTCAACTCGTTTGGCCGGGAATTCTAGTGACGCTATGGCGTCTATCAACAATGAACCGCCTGCGTTGCTGATACTGGATATTTGGCTGAAAGACAGCAAAATGGACGGCATCGATATTCTGAAGGCGGTAAAGCGGGATAACCCGGACGTTCCGGTCGTTATTATCTCTGGTCATGGCAATATCGAGATTGCTGTCGCGGCTATCAAACAAGGCGCGTATGATTTCATTGAGAAGCCGTTTAATATTGACCAGCTTCTTGTGGTGATCCGGCGCGCGATGGAGGTTTCGAGCCTACGTCGAGAGAACTTGAAACTCAAACGCGGCGAGGTGAAGCAGGCCGAAATGATCGGCGACAGCCCTTCCTTCCGCAGCTTGCTCAGCCAGCTTGATAAAGTAACAAAATCCAACGGTCGGGTGATGTTGACCGGTCCTGCCGGATCCGGAAAGGAGGTATCGGCCCGTTACATCCACTCCAATTCCAATCGCGCGAATGCTCCTTTCGTAACCGTAAATTGTGCCGGAGTTGAGCCGGATATGATGGAGACGATGTTGTTCGGTCGCGAAACCGCGCAACGGGGTGTTGAACCGGGGTTGTTGGAACAAGCGCACGGCGGTGTGGTATATTTCGACGAAGTGGCCGATATGCCGCTCGGAACGCAGTCGAAGATACTGCGTGTTCTCGTGGATCAGCAATTTCAACGTGTTGGTGGAAACGATAAAGTAAGAGTAGATTTGCGAGTTATTTCATCCACCAATCGAGATTTGGAAGCAGAAATCTCTGCGGGTCGGTTCCGGGAGGAGCTTTATCACCGCTTGAATGTTGTACCTATTGCAGTCCCTTCTTTGGCGGAGCGGCGCGAAGATATTCCTGTTCTCGCGCAACATTTTATTGAGGCGTGCAATGCGTCTCAGGGTTTGCCGCTCAGAAATCTCACAGATGATGCAATCGCTTTGATGCAGACAATGGTTTGGCCCGGAAACGTGCGCCAGCTCAAAAATTTGGTCGAACGGGTTTTGATCCTAGGCGATGGTAACGGTCCAATTGAGGCACGGGAATTGCCACAGGATTCTGTCCCGGATGAATCCGGCGAAGAGAGAGTGGTCTTGTCGGGTACCTTGGCCACGCTCCCCTTGAGAGAAGCGCGCGAAGCCTTTGAGCGCGAGTACCTCCTAACACAAATCAACCGCTTCGGTGGGAATATCTCGCGGACGGCTTCTTTTGTTGGTATGGAGCGTTCCGCCTTGCATCGTAAATTGAAATCGCTTGGTGTCGTGACCTCGGCGAAGACTGGCGCCCGCGTGGCGCATGTTGACGAAGAGCGGGTACAAGAGGTCAGTTGAAGACCTAAATTGGGCAGGATTAGAGAGATGTTAGTGAAACTGCGCGCACTGGGGTTCAGTGTGCTGGTTGCCGGTTTGGCGGGTTGTTCGATGCCCGGCACAGACGTGAAAATGCCGGAAATCGCCTTTTCCGAACAAAATGCGCCATTGGAGCAAAAGATTGCGGCGCTCCAAGCGGATATTTTGGCCCTGTCGCCAGCCATCGATCCGCATGAAGCACAGCGTGTTGCCGAGATCGCGGTTTTGAAACCCCTGGAATGGGCGAAGGAATGGCGCGTCGAAGATCCGCCACTCATCCACAACATGAAAGTGAACCACGGCCTTAGAGAGCGCGGTTTATGCAAGGATTGGGCAGACGATCTACAAGTCAGCATGTGGCGTGAAGATCTGCAAACCATTGATCTGCATAGAGCAATTGCTAACTCGCGGAATATAAAACTCGAACATTCTGTTTTGATCATTTCTGCGAAAGGGGCACCGATGGAGGCGGGGATTGTTCTGGATCCGTGGCGTCAGGGTTTGGGACGTCTTTGGTGGGGAGCTGTTCTGGAGGATCCCAGGTACAAATGGGAAGCACGCGAAGACGTTTTCGCCTGGAAGCGCGAATGGAAGGCTCGGGTCGCCGAAGGTGGTTAAGCAGACGGCGCGTTGACGGGGTGGCGCAAGCGTGCCATCCCAAAGGAAATAGTTGGAGAAGACCATGAAGGTCATCATCTGCGGTGCTGGGCAGGTCGGTTGGCAAATTGCGCGTCACCTGTCCGGGGAGCGCAACGACGTAACGATCGTCGACAATAATCCCGATCTCGTGCGGCGTGCGACCGATAGTCTGGACGTTCAAGGGATCAGTGGCTTTGCATCTTATCCTGACGTTTTGGACCGCGCGGGCGCACGCGATGCGGACATGATCATTGCCGCAACATTTTCGGACGAAGTGAATATGGTGACCTGTCAGGTCGCGCATTCGGTGTTTTCGGTACCGCGAAAAATCGCGCGGCTACGGTCGCAAAGTTATCTGCAGGCGATCTATTCCGACCTCTATCGCCGCGAACATTTGCCGATTGATGTTGTGATTTCGCCGGAGAAGGAAGTTGCCGAGGCTGCTTTGCAACGGCTTTCAGCCCCGGTCGCGTTCGATACCGAAAAATTTCTCGACGGTGGTGCGCAGTTGATAGGGCTCTCTATCGATGACGACTGTCCAATTATTAATACGCCACTACGTCAGTTAACGGATCTGTTCTCCACTCTCCGAGCCGTTGTGGTGGGAATCCGTCGCGAAGGGACGCTTTTCGCACCTGAAAGTGCCGATCAGCTATTCCCGGGTGATTCCTGCTACGTAACCGTACACAGCGAAGACGTCCGGCGAACACTGGAAATCTTTGGTAAACAGGTCCGTAAGCTGGAACGGATGGTGATCGTCGGTGGGGGAAATGTCGGCTTATCGGTCGCACGCCAGTTGGAGAAACGGACAGAGCGCGTTCGTGCAAAAGTCATTGAGCGTAATCGGAAAAATGCCGAATTTGCCGCTGAAGAGCTAGAGCGGACTATTGTTCTTCATGGCGATGGTTTGGATCAATCCCTGCTGACCGAAGCGGGCGTTGAGCGCGCCGATGCTGCGCTTTGCGTGACGGATGATGACAAGGTAAACATGTTGACGGCCGTTCGGGCAAAAGCTGCCGGCTGTCCGATGGTTATTGCGCTAATCAACGATCCGACCTTGGTTCCACTTATGGAGCCCTTGGGAATTGACGCCTATATCAATCCGCGATCTACCACAGTTTCATCCATCCTCAGGCACATTCGTCATGGTAAAGTGCGAATGGTGTATTCTATTGGAGATGCAGAGGCCGAGGTGATCGAGGCGGAAGTATTATCCACCTCTCCGATCAGTGGTGCCTTGATTCGAGATATCGATTTTCCTGAAGGGGTATTGGTCGGTGCCGTGCGAAAAGGCGACATGGTGGTCAAACCGACGGGCAGCCTGCGAATAGATGAGGGCGATCAAATTGTATTGTTCTGTCTTTCGAACGACGTGCCCGAGGTTGAACGATTGCTTCAGGTCTCAATTGATTTTTTCTGAGCAAAACGACGAATTAGCCGCATCAGGGGAAAAGCTGGGATGAACGCAATTGTACGTCTGCCGCTGTTCCTTTCTCTAACCGCAGTGGTTTCATTGTCGATGTTTCTGCCGGCAGCTTTTGGCTTGGCCATTGAAGAGTTCCATGACGCGCGGACGTTCTTCTACGCAGGCTTGATCGGAGTGATCATCACGACGCTCGTAGGAATTGCCCTGTCCAATCGAAGCCACAACCGAAGCGCGCTGCGCCAGCTTTTGGCGCTTGCCGCAGCGTTTGCTTTTCTACCTGCGTTAATGGCGGTCCCGTTCCAAGAGGCCGTGCGGACAACCACCTTTGCCAGTGCATATTTTGAAATGGTTTCGGCTTTCACGACCACTGGGGCAAGCTTGTTTGACGCGCCACGTCTATCCGCCCCAGAACACCTTTGGCGGGCACAGGTCGGTTGGATGGGCGGAATGTTAATGTGGGTCGCAGCTGCCGCGATCATGGCGCCTTTGGCGCTTGGCGGGTTCGAAGTTACGGCCAGTGGGGAGCCTGGGCAATCTATTTTGTCGGGCGTTGCCCGAGGTGAGGTGACCGAACCACAGCAAAGATTGTGGCGCGGAATCGAAGCGTTGGTCCCGCTGTATTGCGGTTTGACGCTTGCTTTAACGATCCTTTTATTGGTGGCTGGAGATCCACCATTAATCGCTTTGACCCATGCGATGGCGGTTATTTCAACTTCCGGTATTTCCCCGTTGGGCGGCGTAGAAAGTGCCCCCAGCGGAATTGGTGGCGAAATTATCCTTTTTGTGTTTCTGGCATTTGCCTTGTCACGGCAGACGTTCTCGAACGATACGCGGCAGGAAAGAGGGCTTTGGTTCGACCCAGAATTTCGAATGGGGTTGATGATTGTTGCCGTGGTACCGCTGACTCTTTTTTTACGCCATTGGGCGGCCGCTTTTGAAGTGGGGGATGAGCAGAACTGGCTTGCTGGTGTCCGTGCATTGTGGGGGGCTTTGTTTACGGCCGCAAATTTCCTCACGACCAATGGGTTTGTCAGTTCGGAGTGGGATACCGCGCAAGGCTGGTCCGGGCTGCCAACGCCCGGGATTATTCTGATGGGACTGGCGCTGATCGGGGGCGGAGTGGCCACCACCGCTGGTGGCGTTAAGCTGCTGAGGGTTTACGCGCTTTATCTGAACGGGACGCGTGAAATCGAAAGGCTTGTCCACCCATCGTCGGTCGGCGGCGCGAGCCTTATGGGGCGGAGACTTCGGCGCGAGGGGGCTTTTATCGCATGGGTCTTCTTCATGCTTTTCGCAGTGATATTGGCCGCTTTGACGATGATTTTGGGAATTTACGGTTTTAATCTCGAACATTCGATCACTTTGGCCATTGCGACGTTAGCCAACGCAGGGCCGTTGATCGAAGTCGCGCCGGAAGTGCCTTTGGATATTTCGGCCCATGTTTGGCACGCCAAGGTGTTGCTCTGCGCAGCGATGGTCTTGGGACGGTTGGAGTTGCTCGCAGTAATTGTGATGTTGAGCCCGGACAGTTGGCGTGGTTGACCTTGTGGCAACAGCGTGAATAAAGACTAAAACTTTCGACTGGAACTCCGGCGTGGGTTGGACATACTCTGAACAATAGGGCGGCCCCGAGGGACGGGCCAAAGGCAAGAACAAAGGCAAAGAAACCAATGGCTTCCGACAAACAAAATCTCCAGGACGCATTCCTGAACCATGTGCGCAAGACGAAGGTGCCGGTGACGGTCTTTCTGATTAACGGCGTTAAGCTTCAAGGCGTGATTACATGGTTTGACAATTTTTGCGTGCTTTTGCGTCGCGATGGTCAATCTCAACTCGTGTACAAGCATGCCATTTCCACGATCATGCCCGGTCAGCCGATCAATCTTTATGACGGTGAAGAAAACTGAAAGAACACGATACGCCAGTAACCCGCGCATGGGTTCTGCATCCCGATATTAAAGCTCCGGGCCTTCGGCGAGATGCCGATATGGCGCTGGAGGAGGCCGTGTCTCTGGCCGTTGCTCTCCCCAACCTAGAGGTTGCGGGAGCTACGGTTGTGCCCTTGAGAGACCCTCATCCCGGACATCTGTTTGGGACCGGAAAGATCAGCGAACTCCGTGACTTGCTACACGATAATGAGGTCGAACTGGTCTTGGTGGATGGTCCTGTCACGCCAGTACAGCAGCGCAACCTTGAGAAAGAATGGAAGGTTAAGCTGCTCGACCGGACCGGTTTGATCCTCGAGATCTTCAGTGATCGTGCAGCAACCCGGGAGGGGGTTCTGCAGGTGGAAATGGCCGCGCTGTCTTATCAGCGTACGCGCTTGGTGCGCGCATGGACCCACCTTGAACGCCAGCGGGGGGGCTTGGGCTTTGTCGGTGGTCCCGGCGAAACGCAGATTGAGGCAGACCGCCGCGCGATTGATGAGCAGCTCGTCCGGTTGCGGCGTCAGCTGGAGAAAGTTGTTAAAACCCGAGAGCTGCATCGCAAGGCGCGGGCCAAAGTCCCTTATCCGATTGTTGCCTTGGTGGGCTACACAAACGCCGGAAAGTCGACGCTTTTCAACCGCTTGACCGGGGCCGAGGTTATGGCAAAGGACATGCTTTTTGCCACCTTGGACCCGACGATGCGGGCTGTGCAGCTGCCCACAGGCGCGGATGTCATTCTGTCTGACACCGTTGGTTTCATCAGTGATCTCCCCACCGAGCTGGTTGCCGCTTTCCGGGCAACTTTGGAAGAGGTGCTGGCGGCAGATGTCATCGTCCATGTCCGTGACATTTCCCACCCCGAGACCGAGGCGCAGGCAAAGGATGTGCGCTCTATTCTGGACGGTTTGGGTGTCGGCGAGGAAACCCCTCAACTGGAATTGTGGAACAAAACTGATAAGTTGGACGGGGAAGCTCAAGCAGCAATTCTGGCGCGCGCGCAACGGGAGGAGCATGTCTTCGCAATCTCCGCGATCACGGGTGATGGGCTGGACGCATTCCTTGAGGCTGTGACCGCAGCGCTCGGAGAAGAGCGCCGGGAAGAGCAGCTTGTGCTGGGGTTTGACCAAGGCCGGAAAAGGGCGTGGCTGTATGAAAAGGGATTGGTCACTGCGGAAGAGCAGGGCGAGGACGGCTATACTGTGAACGTAAGCTGGTCTGCTAGGGATCGCGCGCGGTTCGAAACACTCTAGGGTTTGCGATCGGCACGCCCAGTCGATCTGTGACTACAAGATCAGAACATCTTCGGCCAGCAACTCTTTGGCGAAAGCGAGCCGCCGTAGGTGTCGTCGGGATGGGTGTTCCGGTGTGTTTGCCCAAACCCACAGACAAAAGCATCTCTGGAGGAACAGGCGGACCGGCGCAGCGGTGTGCTTGTCCCCATAGCTCTCCCGCAAAGGCGCCAATAAGTGCAGCTGTTCCATTGTGGCGAGATCAAGCAAGAGGGTGAACAGATCGCGTAGGGGCTCGTCCTCAAGGCTGTTTTCAAAATCTATACCGTACAGCCGGTTTCCGTGCCGGACCAGATTGGTGAGCGTCATGTCGCGGTGAGTCACAGCGCGCCGTGATTTTTGTTTGCGTGTGTCCTGGGCGTAATCCTCTGTACGCTTGGCTGCCAATCGAAAGCTGTCCGGATCGGGAATGAACCGGGTTCGGGCGTCTGCCTGCTGTAGAAGGCGGGCAATCCAGCGCAGCTGACCAATGGGGCGGAAGGGGAATTTGCGCTCGGTCAGTCCGTGGAACGTGTTGAGCCAAAGTCCCGCAGCCTGAATATCCTCAAGTTGTGGAGAATGTGAAATGTCTGGGCCGTCTAATCTCGGCATCGCGAAAACGAGATCGTCATACAGCAAGACCTGCGGGGCCAAGCCATGCGATGAAACCTCCGCTTGGCGCGCCGCTTGGAGGTCTGCGCGTTCGCGAAGCAGGGGCGAGAAAACTTTGAATACCCTAGTTTCGTCGGCAAAGACATATGCGTCCACGGGGCCTGTCTGCGGCTTCAATGGCAGGACGTTTGCCGTAATGCCGTGTACGTTAAGCACGCGTGACAACTGAACGCGCGCTTCGGCCTCGGTGATCATGGCTTGATCAGGCGTGTGATGCCTGTTGCGGCCGCGCGTGCGAGATCTGTATCCAAAGACATGGGGATATACTCGCCGCGCCGCCAAAGTTGCCCAAGATCGTCGTAATGACGGGACAGCGGATGCCCCGATTGCCCGGTGGACGAAATATAGACAGAGCTGTCGGGGTCCGCGAAATCGTAAACCCCGCGATAGGCAGCGGCATGCACATTGGCAAAGGGTTCCGGCCCGGTCCCAGCAGTTCTGCCGCGCTGGAGCGTAAAATCACCGCCAGAGGTGTTTTGCCGAATGTTCACAATATTCCGCAGCAGAGGGATCTCGCCCAGTACGGAATGTTCGTGGATGGCCACATGGGCATCGCCCCAGCGCAGGGATTCCAGCTGGCCACCGTAGGTCTCGGATATCCAGACCAGGGCATCATCCAAAGCCAGACGAGCAATATCCGAACAACTCTCAATACGCGCCGATCTTATGACATCACACCACGCGGCGGCACCATCGACATTGCGAAACACACGTTCGATGAACAGCGGTTCGACATGGGTGTAGCTTTCCGCCAGCGGCCCCAGATCGTCGCGGATTAACCTCTCTTGCAAGAACCTTATCCACGCAGAGTAGATTAAAGGTTCTGGCAAGTGTTCGTTCATCTCTCCATTCCAATCGGCGAGAAGTGCCAAGGCGCGTTGCCGCTGACGCTCCGGCGTGCCTTCGGGGGCGGATTCGCCGGTGAACCACAAGTCGCGTCCGATCAGCGGCAACAAAGTGCGTGCGGCGGGCGAAACGGTATCAAGCTGGGCCTCGATGAAACTGTCCCGAGTGTGAACTTTCCGACCTTGCATCAGGCTTCGCCACCGCTGAACGCGCTGGCTGTCACCCCATTCGAACGAAAGATGGCGTGGAAACGGGCGGTCGATGGTCTTGTTGTTCGTGTTGCCGACGATCCCACCCGATGGGGCCACAAAAGCAGGGTTCGACGAATAGGCAAAGGTGCCTTGCCAGCGGTTTTGCTCCAACCATCCGGGGGCGGGCAGTCGGCCAAGGCTTTGGTGTGCTTCGTCCCTGATCGGCATATGGCCCACAAGCTTCATGGCCACGCTATCGCGATCGACCAGTGTCAGGTTCTGAGAGGGGGCGACATACGCACGCGAAATATCAATGGCTTGCGGTACGTCCTGGGCCATCATCAACCCGACGGCGGCCGAGATGGATGTGTCTTGTGGTGACAGGGCGGTCCAGCCAAGCGACACAACATGATTTGCGGGGGTTATCGTGTCGAGATCGAAATGCGTAGAGGGCAGCACCGGCCCATTGTCAGTAAAACGCAATGTAATGGTGATGGGCTGCTCGCCCTTGATGTCTATGATCGACTTGCGTGTGCGAAATGGTTTCCAGCCATCTGGCGTGCGATACTGTTCCGCGTTTTCCGGATTGAGCTGTTCAAAGAACAAATCCTGATCGTCGAGGTAAGACGAGGTTAAACCCCAGCCCAATCGCTCCGATCTGCCCACCATTATCGCCGGAATGCCCGGAATCGTGCCGCCAATGACCCCACCGGTTTGCAACTCCATTCGTGCGAGATACCAGACAGAGGGGGCGGTCAGGCCAAGGTGCGGGTCGTTGGCCAGCAGCGACCCGCGCGAGGCCGATCGGTCAGGAGCGGCGGCCCAGGCGTTGGAGGCGCCGCCTAAGCCCCGTGGCGGTGTGGCGGGCAAAAACCGGGTGTTTGGTGCACGGCTTTCGGCATACTTGGGCAGATCCAGTTGATCTAGATAGGCGAGGTCGGGCAGGGCAGCCACACCATCGCCGGGAATATCGGGCAAGATGTCGGACAAACGCTTTTCATCCCCCAACATCAGCGCGGTGCGCAGCCGCAGGACCTCTTCTCCGATATGGCCCGACAATTGCAGGGCCAACAGTTTGACCAATGCGATGGAGTCGGCCGGCCGCCACGGGGCAATCGCAGCATCAAACAAGAAGAACTCTGGCGCACCCCGTCCTAAGGCATCGGCGTTAATCTCTTCGATACGAGCGTTAACCCCCGCGGCGTAGGCCTCGAGCGCATCCAAAGTTTGGGCATCTTGATGTTCGACGGAGGCGACCGCCAAAGGATAGAGATCCAGACGACGCAAAAGCGTATCGGTGTGTACGGTTCGTTGGCCAAACAGCTCTGACAGGCGACCTTGAGCGGTGCGCCGCAGCAGCATCATCTGCCACAGGCGGTCCTGCGCGTGCGCATAGCCCAAACCGAAAAACGCATCCCGGTCAGACAGCGCCATGATATGCGGCACCGCGTTGTTATCGCGAATAATTTCGATGTCAGCCGTAATACCCGATACGGCGCGGGTCTTGTCATAGTCGGGCAGGGACCGCAGTGCGAGATGCCGGACCAAACCCACCGCAAGCAGAGCGAGGACCAAAACAACTGTGGTCAGTCTGAAAAGCCAGCGGAACACTCGGGCCATTTCACTCTCCTGCGAAATCGGGTTAATTCAGGTGCGAAGGATTAACTTGCAGGGGACATGTTGCCAAGGGCTGCATCCCCTCAGCCAGTGGGGAGAGCACAATGGCGAAGATAGCATTTCTGGGGTTGGGCGTTATGGGGTATCCCATGGCCGGCCATTTGGTCACGGCTGGACATGAAGTAACGGTTTACAACCGAACCACGGCAAAAGCGGAAAAATGGGCGGCAGAGCACGGCGGCGCGGTTGGCAGAACCCCGCGCGAGGCCGTTGCTGATGCGGATTTTGTTATGTGCTGCGTCGGCAATGACGATGATTTGCGTTCGGTGTGTCTGGGCGAAGACGGCGCGTTCGCCGGAATGTCCGGCGGCATCTTTGTCGACCACACAACCGTTTCGGCTCAGGTCACGCGTGAGTTGCACGATCAAGCCGCCGCCGATGGCATTGCGTTTGTGGATGCGCCGGTGTCTGGCGGTCAGGCGGGGGCCGAAAACGGTCAATTGGTGGTCATGTGTGGCGGGTCAGAGGACGCCTACGCCGCGGCAGAGCCGATGATCGCGGCCTACGCCAAACTGTGCAAACGGCTGGGAGAGACGGGCGCGGGCCAGTTGTGCAAATCGGTGAACCAGATCTGTATCGCGGGGCTGGTGCAGGGCCTGTCCGAAGGGCTGCATTTCGCAGAGAAGGCCGGTCTTGACGGGCGCGCGGTGGTCGAGGTGATCGCAGGCGGTGCTGCGGGATCGTGGCAGATGCAAAACCGGTTCGAGACCATGTTGGACGGCCATTTTGACCACGGGTTTGCCACCGATTGGATGCGTAAGGATTTGGCAATCTGTCTGAAGACGGCTGAGGAAACTGGGGCCTCTCTGCCCGTCACAGCGCTGGTCGACCAGTTTTACAAAGATGTCCAAAACATGGGCGGCGGGCGCTGGGACACCTCAAGCCTGTTTGCCCGCCTGCGCAAAATCTCTGAGTAACAATTGTTAATCGGGCGCTTTGACAGCGCGCCCGATCACGCACTTACCCGCCTGTGTGGCTCATGTGGCGGGTGACGCGACCATCGACTGTCTGGCGTGAATAGTCGAAATCATGGCCCTTGGGCTTAAGCCGGATCGCAGCCCGAATGGCATCTTCCAGCGCTGCATCGCTTTCGGGATGGTTGCGCAGGGCCGCACGCAGGTCTGCGTTGTCGTCCTGCCCCAAACACATGAACAGCTCACCGGTGCAGGTCAGACGCACCCTGTTACAGCTTTCGCAGAAGTTATGCGACAGCGGCGTGATAAAGCCGATCTTCTGACCGGTCTCTTCCAGTCGGACATAGCGCGCAGGGCCACCTGTGTTCTCCGGCAGATCCGTCAGCGTGTAGCTTTGCGCCAGTTGCGCGCGCAGGTCCGTCAGTTTCCAGTATTGATCCAGCCGGTCCTCATTGCCGATGTCGCCCATCGGCATGACCTCGATCCACGTCAGATCCATGTCGCGCTCAGCCGCCCATTGTGTGATCGACACCAGTTCGTCGTCGTTGAACCCCTTGAGGGCGACAGCGTTGATCTTCACCCGCAGGCCCGCACGTTGCGCCGCGTCAATCCCCTTGAGCACTTGCGGCAGGCGCCCCCAGCGGGTCACTTCGGCAAATTTGGCCTCGTCCAGCGTATCGAGCGAGATGTTCACCCGCCGCACCCCGGCCGCATAAAGATCATCGGCAAAGCGGGCCAGCTGGCTGCCGTTGGTGGTCAGGGTCAGCTCTTTGAGCGCGCCGCTGTCCAGATGCCGCCCCATGCGGTTGAAAAACGTCATGATGTCGCGACGGACCAAGGGCTCGCCCCCGGTGATGCGCAGCTTTTCGACCCCTAGCCGCACAAAGGTCGAACACATCCGGTCCAGCTCCTCCAGCGTCAGCAGTTCCTTTTTGGGAAGAAACGTCATGTTTTCCGACATGCAATAGACGCAGCGGAAATCGCAGCGGTCGGTGACGGAAACCCGAAGATAAGAGATCGGGCGCATGAACGGGTCGATAAGAGGTGCTGTCATGACCCCAAGGTAGGGCTCGGCATGAAACTGAGCAAGCCCTGCTGCGTGATTGTGTACAAAAGGCCAATATGTGTAGGTAGGGTTCAGATGACAGGCATAAGAGGTTGCATATGCGTATTGCGATGATGGCGGGTGTGATGGCGGCGATGTCGCTTGGGGCCTGTTCGGGCACACCCTTTGAACGAAACGCGCAGCCCGCGCCGGTCGATCCGGTCCAAGGCGAGGTAGAACAAAGCCGTCCCGAGGCGCGCCCGGCCACGGTTTCCGCGCCCAAGCCGCCTGCAGGTGCGCGCACCGCGGCGCAGTTCGATACCGTTTCTGCCGAAGAAAAAGCGGCGGCCAAGGCCGCGCCCGCTGACCCTGCGGGCGAACAGGCTTTGGGCAGCACGGTGGCCTCTTTGGGGGATCCGTCCAAGCCGGGGCTTTGGCTGGAGACGCCGTTGGTCAAATCCGTGCAGTCGGGGCGGGTGGCCTATAACGGGCAAAGCGCCAAGGTAGAGCTGCGCCCGATTGATGGCCCCGCATCCGCAGGCAGCCGGATGTCGCTGTCGGCCATGCAACTGGTTGGCGCACCGCTGACAGATCTGCCCACGGTCGAGGTCTTTGCCGGCGGCTGAACCGGCGGCGTTACGGTCTACGCGGGGGGCAGCAGGCGCGCTGCCTCCTTGCGGGCGAAGGCTTTCATCCCCGATCCGTGCGCCTCAAGAAACCCGCGCACCGCATCGGCGTCATGTTTGGACAGTTCGCGCAGCCACCATGCCACGGCTTTCTGGACGAACCATTGCGGGTCGCCGACGTAATCAGCGGCCCACCGCAGAACGCGGTCCCGTGCGACCAGTTGCTCTGCCGACAGGTGGTTGAGCTTGGTCAGCGGCAATGTCATCACCAAAGCGGCGCGTTTGGTCCACAGGTGGTCCGAGGTGGTCCAAGTCTCCAGCGTGTCCAGCCGCGACAGGTCGGCCATGATCCGGCGCCCACCGGCAGAGGCCACGTGATCGGCTACAGCCCACCCGTCAAACTGTGGCACCCATGTTTCGATCAGCGCCCATGCGGCTGCATCGTCGGGCCGCATCCGTGCCTGTATCAGCAATTTGGCCGCAGTCACGCGGGCCTCGTGGATGTTCGTATCCCACAGCGCGGCTGCAAGATCGATCCGCTGCGCCAGTGTCAGAGCGCTCCGCCAGTCGCGGACCAGATCGTTCAACGCGGGCATGGGGCAGCCCAGATAGGGGCGGTCGACCTTGTGGTAGGCGGCCATATCGACAGCTTTCGCCGGGTCAGAGGCCGCGCGCAGGGCGTCAATGGCCTGCGCGGCAGTGAGCGTAGTGTCAGTCATGGCAGGCCTATCGAATGAATGTGTTATGGGCGCGGTCCGAGAGATACAGATACGGCGTCCAGACCCCAAAGGCCACAGCCAGCGCCAGCAGCGATTTCAATGTCGCGTCGTCCAGCATCATCGCGTCTGGCAGGATCTGTTTCACGGCCCAGATGTTTCCCATCAGGAAAAGGGCGGTCAGCGTGTGAATGCCGACATAGAAGATCGGAAACAGACGGCTGCGGCGCGTAAACAGCCAAAGCTGGATCAACAACAGTGGCACCAGCACAAGGTGATAGCCCAGTTCAACGGACAAAAGCTCTGACCAGTAGGGGTGGAATTCGCCGGAAGCGGGGTTTGTCAAACGTTCCGCAAGGCCGGAGGCGTAGACCTTTTTCCAGACCCCGAGCAGCGACAGCGCCGCGTTAAAGGGGGCAAAGACCACCGCGACCGCCAGCAGCCACAAAAGCCCGCCAATGGCGGGAGGGCGCATATTGCTTGGGGGGATGTCTGCTGTGTCATGGGCCGTCATTGCGCGAAATTATGACGAACCCGGGTTTGGTTAAAGCGTGTTTTTGCTCAAGCTACGGGCGCAGAAGGTTAGGGTGGCGGGGCAGACCGCCACCCAAGGGGTCATTCAACAGTGACCGATTTCGCAAGGTTGCGCGGCTGGTCCACATCCGTGCCTTTGGCCACGGCTGTGTGATAGGCCAGAAGTTGCGCGGGCAGGGCGTAAAGGATCGGTGCCAGCAGGTCGTCCACCTCGGGCATCTGGATCACCCGCCACGCGTCAGCACCCGCCGATTCCGCACCGGCGGCGTCGGTGATCAACAGAACCTTCCCACCCCGTGCCATGACTTCTTGCATGTTGGATACGGTCTTTTCAAACAGCCGGTCGCGCGGGGCCAAGACGACCACGGGCACATGCTGGTCGATCAGCGCGATGGGGCCGTGTTTTAACTCGCCAGACGCATAAGCTTCGGCATGTATATAGCTGATTTCTTTAAGTTTTAATGCGCCTTCGTGGGCGAGTGGGTACATCGCGCCACGGCCCAGAAACAGGATGTCACGGGCTTCTGCCAGCTCTTGCGCGACGGCTTCGATGGCTTGGTCGCGGCCCAGTGCCGTGTTGAACACACCGGGCAGGGCGCGCAATTGTCCAAGGATGCGGTCGCGGGCCTCGGCGCTCAGATGCCCCCGATCCTCGGCGGCTTTCAACGCCAGCAGCAACAGGACCGTCAACTGGCAGGTGAACGCCTTGGTCGAAGCAACCCCGATCTCGACACCGGCATGGATCGGCAAGGCCAGATCGCTTTCACGCGCAATCGAGGATTCGGGCACGTTGACCACGGAGTAGATCGCCTCGGCCTTACCGCGGCAATAGCGCAGCGCGGCGAGCGTATCCGCGGTCTCACCCGATTGGCTGATGAACAGGGCGGCGGTGCGCGGGGTGATCGGCGGTTCACGATAGCGGAATTCCGATGCGACGTCGATCTCCACAGGCAGTTTGGCGATCTGCTCGAACCAGTATTTCGCGGTGAACCCGGCCAGATAGGCTGTGCCACAGGCCGTGATCGTCAGCCGGTCGAGCGCTGCAAAATCGATACCCGGATCGGGCAGGGCGATGCCGCTGTCCGTCAGATAGGCGGTGATCGTGTCCGACAGCACCGAAGGTTGTTCGGCGATTTCCTTGGCCATAAAGTGTTTGTGACCCGCCTTGTCGACGCGGGCGGCATCCATGGAGATTGTGCGCGCATCCCGCGTGACCACATGGCCGGAGGCATCTCGGATTTCTACCGAGCTCCGCGTCAGCACCGCGCGGTCGCCTTCTTCCAGATAGGTGATCCGGTTTGTCATAGGGGCCAGCGCAATCGCATCGGAGCCTACGAACATCTCGCCGTCGCCATGCCCGATCGCCAGCGGAGACCCCTTGCGCGCGGCCACCATCAGATCCTCTTCGCCATCGAACAAAAAGGCGAGGGCAAAGGCCCCGTCGAGCGCGTCGACCGTCGCCATGGCAGCCTCAACCGGCGCTTTGCCTGCGTCAAGATGCATCGCCGTCAGCATGGCCACGGTTTCCGTGTCTGTGTCGCTTTGCGGGGTCAGGCCCTTTGCCGCCAATTCCGCGCGCAGCTCTTTGTAGTTCTCGATAATACCGTTGTGCACGACCGCGACCTTGCCGGCCCGATGGGGGTGGGCATTGGCCTCAGACGGCGCACCATGGGTGGCCCAGCGTGTGTGACCGATGCCGGATTTTCCGGCCAGCGGGCTGTGAACCAGCAGATCGGACAGGTTGGCCAGCTTGCCCACCGCGCGCCTGCGGTCCAGAACACCTGCGTTCACCGTCGCGATGCCTGCACTGTCGTAGCCGCGATATTCAAGACGGCGCAGCGCCTCGACCAGAATGGGGGCGACCTCGTGAGAGCCCAGAACACCAACAATCCCGCACATGACCTCTTATCCTCTTTACTGCTTCGACTGCTTGGCCCTTTTGGCCTTGAGCATGGTAAATAGCTTTGTGGCAAACCCGTCCTTGGTCACCTGTTGCGGCCGCGCCAGCGCCAGCGCACCGTCAGGCACGTCCCTGGTGATGGTCGATCCCGACCCGGTCATGGCACCGTCGCCCACTGTCACTGGGGCCACCAGCATAGTGTCCGACCCGATAAAGGCATTCTTGCCGATCGTTGTCTTGTGTTTGAAAACGCCATCGTAGTTGCAGGTGATGGTGCCAGCACCGATATTGGTGCGCTCGCCAATTTCCGCATCCCCGATGTAGGTCAGATGGTTGGCTTTGACGCCCTCATGCAGGATCGCGTTCTTCACCTCGACAAAGTTGCCGATATGCACGTCTTCGGCCAGTTCGGCACCGGGGCGCAGACGGGCATAGGGACCAACGACCGCGCCGCGCGACACATGGCATCCCTCAAGGTGGGAAAAAGCCCGGATCCGCGCGCCGGATTCCACTGTGACCTCAGGCCCGAAAACCACGTTCTGCTCAACCTCGGTGTCGCGCCCGATGACAGTGTCCCAGGCAAAAAACACGGTCTCCGGCGCAGCCAGCGTGATGCCGTTCTCCAACGCCTCCGCCCGCGCGCGCGCCTGAAATGCGGCCTCCGCCTGCGCCAGATCCGCGCGAGAGTTGACCCCCATGGTCTCGGCCTCGTCACAGCGCACCACCGTCGCCGACAATCCGCGCGCGCGGGCAATTTCGACGATGTCGGTCAGGTAGAATTCGCCTGCGCTGTTGTTGTTGCCCACGGCATCGATCAATGCGGCCAATGTCGTCTTATTCGCCGCCACCACGCCGGAATTGCACAGACGGATGGCGCGCTCTTCGGCACTCGCATCCTTGAATTCGACGATCCGCAAAAGGGCATCGCCATCGGTGATCAAGCGGCCATAGCGGGCGGGATCGGCCGCTTCGAACCCCAAAACAACCACGTCATGGCGGGCACGCGCCTCAGCCATCCGGGCCAGCGTATGCTCCGAGATGAACGGCGTGTCACCGTACAAAACGATGGCATCCCCGCTAAAATCCTCCAGCGCGGGAAAGGCCTGTGCCACTGCATGCGCCGTGCCAAGCTGTTCGGACTGCAGCGCAATCACGGCCCGGTCGTCCAAGCTCTTGGCGCTGGCCTCCACAGCCTCGGCACCATGCCCCGCAACGACCACACAGGCGTCCGGCTCCAGCGCCTGACCGGCCCGCATCGCATGCCACAGCATCGGCGCATGGGCGATCTTGTGCAGCACCTTGGGCAGATCAGACTGCATGCGCGTACCTTTTCCGGCAGCAAGGACGATCAGGGCAACAGGCATAATGGCAATCCGGTTTGTTCTTCCAACGGCGCCGTTTTATAGGTTTGCCTGTACATGGCAAGCCGAAGCCCCTCACGGTTGATTTCGGTCTGTGACATGACGAAACAGAACGGGGCGGGCTATGAAACCTTGCGTGATTTTCGACCTTGACGGGACACTTGCGGACACCAGCGGTGATCTGATCGCAGCGGCGAACGTCTGTTTCGCACAAATGGACCTTACGGCAGCGCAGCGTGAAATGGCACGTCTGGACCCCACCCGCGATGCGGGCATCGCCGTGCGCGGCGGGCGACGTATGCTGACAGCCGGGCTGGAACGCGCCGGCTGCTATTCAGATGCGCTGGTCGAAGCCTGGTATCAGCCGCTGTTGCGCGCATATGATAGCGCATTGGACGTTCACAGCCATTTCTACCCCGGCGCGGTCGCGGCGGTGGAAACCCTGCGCCGCAATGGCTACGCCACAGGCATCTGCACCAACAAGCCCGAGGCGATGGCCGAAAAGCTCATGCGTGCTCTCGGGGCGCGGGACCTGTTCGACGCCCTGATCGGCGCCGATACATTGCCCACCCGCAAGCCTGACGTCGCTCCCTTCTGGGCCGCCGTTGATCAAAGCGGTGGCGACCGCAAAGCCGCGTTGCTGGTTGGGGACAGCGACACGGACCGGACCACCTCTGCAAATGCGGGTGTGCCCAGCATCCTTGTGACCTTCTCGCCCGAAGGCTGCGGCGTCAAAGACCTCACGCCCGAGGCGACGATTGATCACTTCGACGAACTGCCTGCGGTGGTCGACGCCCTGTTGCGGTAAGGCGCGCCTTTCCGCTTTTCCTTGGCCAAATACCTAAATCCCTGCCGTCGGGCTGGGCACCCACGCCGTTGGGGTGGAGGCGGTTTGGTGTCAAACTCGGGCCGTCCACCCTCCCGAATCCAGCGATCCCGATGCAATAAACCCGCATCAGCCCGCCTGCAGGCCGCGCCATTATACCGAAAATAAAACGTATATTTCCCTAACGTTAGTTAATGGGGCAACAATGTTATTGAATAACGACCGGGCTGCTGCAAGGCTTCCAGCAGCTTTGAAAGGTTTTGTTATGAACATTGCGAATGCAGTATTATCTGCCGCTATCGTCGCGCTCTGCGCCGCGACAAGCGCCCGTAGCGAATTGATGGAAGTCTACAACATCACATCCGGGGACAGCCTGAATGTCCGGCTTGGTCCCGGCGCGACCCATGCCGATATCGGAGATCTGCAAAACGCCGCTATCGTAAATGTTCTCAGTGTCGACGAAAGCGGGAAATGGGCGCAGATACGCTATCGCGGCCAACTGGCGTGGGTCTCGCACAGCTATTTGCGCGTGGTCCCTGTGGTGTCCTCTGCCTTGGGGCCGCATTTTGTCTCGGGCATTCCGGCGAATGATCCCGATGGGGGGCTGGTCGTGCGCTCGGGCGATGGGACCTCCCATCCGCAGATCGGCGTGCTGCCTCAGGGGACAGCGGTCCATGTGATCGAACGCAGGCAGGGCGGGGACTGGGCCATGATCAGGTTCGGGACAGGTATCGGGTTTGTCTCGACCGCCTATCTCGGCAGTGCTCCCCCAGAGGCACCTTCGCAATCCGATGGCTCGCAGGTGTCGCCGGGATATTACACCGTCAGCGGTGTGGCGCAGAATGACAGGTTGAATGTGCGGGCCGCCCCGAATGCGGGAAGCGACATTGTTTCGTCACTCGCACCGGGCGCGTCGGTTTTCGTCAACGGCCCTGCCACCGGCAATTGGGTCAGTGTAAGCGTGAACGGACAAAGCGCCTATGTGAACGCGCGCTTTTTGACCCGACAGTCCAGCCAATCCGGCAGCCAGACCGCGAATGGTTTCCCCTTAGGGGTAACCTGCCGCGGGACCGAACCCTTCTGGACCCTGTCCATCGCCGATGATCGCAGCGTGACCTACACCGAGTTGAACAGCGGGGCGGACCCTATGGTGTCGCTGGTGCAAACCACACCCGCCTCCGGTGGCGGCTACCCGTTTGCTTTTGTGGCCGGTCCCTACACAGGGTCTTTGGACCAGCAAAGCTGCTCTGACGGCATGTCGGATACGTCCTACTCGATGACAATATCCTTTGATCGGCTGCTGTCGGGCGGCGTTCCCGGCACCCATTATGGCTGCTGTAATTTGAATTGAGTTTCCCCGACGGGCGGCAGCAGGTTTGCCGCCCGTTTTTGGTTTCCAGCCGTCTTTCGCGGCTAAAATTTAACGAAAGTGAATTTATGAAAAACACAATCTGCACCATAGCTGTGTTAAGCAGCCTCGCATCACCGGTCATTGCCCAGCAGAACCTATTGTTTAATTCCGAACTGAACGTCGATCCGGGCTTACCCTATGGCGATCTGGGGTCCTTTATCATTCCGGGCTGGTTCACAGTTTCAAGTGATGCCCCGACCAACTTGCTGCTGAACCGGCATAATCTGGTGCATGTCGATGGGCCGGGCGGGCCAACCCTGGTTGCGCAAGCGCCCGAAGAGGACGCGACAAACAACGGGCCCAGCCAATTCTATCTCGACAGTTGGGGCACAGAGACAGCTTATGCTTGGCAGTACTTTACCCCGAGCTGCAACGGAACGGTGGTGGGCACGGTCTTTGCGACCAGCCGCCACAATCACAACGGCAATGCGCCGAACCGCACAGGCACCGGCGCACTGTCAATCGTGCCCGTCACAGACATGTTGATGGAACAGCCCGCAGGGACGGCGGTCGCCCCAACGGCGGCGCAAGCTGCAATTGTGCAACCTTTGATCACCGATCACATCGCCGCACGGCAGGACTACGGCCTGCCAGCGGGGAATTCGGCAACCGACCCTTGGCTGCCCTATACGACATCGGCCACAGTTCAGGCGGGCCAGACCTACGCAGTGGTCGCGGAAATCGGCGCCCAGATGAACGTCGACCAGATCACGGTCGTCGAGGACTGCACCTTCCCGCCGCTGGAGGCTCAGGATGTCTCGCTGACCAAGACCTGCGAAGCTCCGGTGCCGCATATGCACAACGGCATATGGGGCCAGCGGTGGGACTGTCAGGTGGATGTGACCACCACTGTTGCCCCCTTCGCCGGCGACATCATTGTGCATGACGTGTTCACGAACACACCGCTTGTCGATGGCGAAATCCTGCTCGGCCAATCGGTCAGCGGCAACGGATCGTGTTTTGCTGGCGATTGTCTGATCGAGGGCGCGAATTTCGACAGTTCAGGCACGGAAAGCTTTACCTTCGACGTGTTTGTCGAGGCGACGGATACCGCCGACAGCTACCCGTTGGAAAACTGTGCGTCGGCAGAGATCGACGACGGCGCGGGCACCATGACGCCCGTTGCGCCCGCCTGCACGACGGCCACATGGGCGCCCGGTGTCGATGTGGTCAAAACCTGCGACCCGATCCCCGAAGATGCCACGGCCCCCTATACCATGAACTGCCGGATCACGGTCACGGGCAGCGACCTCGTGGGCGGCAGTTTCGTCAGTGTGATCGATGCTTTCGCCGCGCAGCCGCCCAGCGTGGCGACCGTGGCCCCGACGTTCATGAATGTCACCTCGACAGAGAACTGGAACTGCATTGATCAAGCATTGAACCAGCCGTCCTCGATGGGCGTTTGTGAACTTCCCGCCGCTGACCTGATGAATGCGGGCGGAACATCCACGCTGGACATCACCTTTCAGTTTGATGTGGATACCGCGCCCACGCAGGTGGCCAATTGCCGTTTCTCCGAAATCCTCGAAGACAGCTATATCGATCAGGCATCAGGGCAGCGCAGCGCTTTGCGGTCTCCGCTTAAGGGCATCGCGCCGCAAGCCGACGGTTGGCCGCAAATGCCTGATGGCTGTGTGTATGTAGATGTGCCCGGCCCGCAGCTGGAAACCAAGGTCGCGCCCGAGATCAAGAAGTCCTGCAACCAGCCCGTGCTAAGCAGCCATAACGGGGTGACGGGCTACGTCTGGCAGTGCGAGGCAAACATCAGCGTCGCTCCGTCACCATTTGCGGGGGATGTCAGCTTTACCGATGATGGATCGCAAATCTCGGTCGGAACGTCGTCTTTCATTTCCGTCTCGGAGCCTACGCCGACCGTTTGTCAGGGTTTGGGAACCGACACGCTGAGCTGCAGCTTTGCAGGGGCGAGCTTTGCCTCGCCATATACCGTCCAATATGAGTTGTTCACGCCCTTCACCGGCACGCAGGAAGCCATCGAATGGGAAAACTGTATCCGCGGCGAGGCGGTGACAGCGGCGGGAACATTCCCAAGCGTGCCGATGTGTGTGACCCGCTTCATCAAGCCGGGCGACGACATCGATCTCCCTCCGGCCAAGGAGGTGAAGCTTGAAAAGATCTGCGAGGCCAATGGCCGCGAGATCACCCATGACGGTGAGACCGGCATGGCATGGGACTGCAGGATCGAGGTGACGGCCAGCCCCGCGCCATTCGCGGGCAGCTTCACCTTTACCGAGGACGCCACCGCGATCAGCGGCAGCAGCGGGCAGATCATTGGCATCGATCAGGCGCAGCCTGCGGATTGGTCCTGTCTGCCCGGTTTGCCGACCCAAAGCACCGATTGCACCATTTCGGGGGCAAGCTTTGACAGCAGCGGTTCCGAGACGGTCGGCTTTACCCTGTTCGCGCCCAGCAATGGCGAGACCATCGATTGGACGAATTGCGCCAGCGGGGTCTATACCGCCGCCGAAGGGGCCGAGCCTCAGGAAGTGGGGGGCAACTGCCAGACGACCACGTGGAAACCGGACGACAGCACTCCGCCTGAGTTCTCGCTCAAGAAAAGTTGTCGCGGACCCTATGAGCAGGGCGACGCGCAGCAGTACAACTGTATCATCTATGTCACGCAGACGGGGGGTGATCCGATCACCCAGCCGCTGACATTGAACGAGCTGTTCAGCTCCACCACCACGGGACAATCTGCCTCGCAATACCTGATCGCCCTGATGGGCACGACCGGATGGGCCTGCGATGTTCCAACAGCAAGCTGCACGATCCAGCCTGCGGATTTCAACGGCACCGGCGGCCATCAGATCGGGGGCTTTTTCCTGATCCCCAATGGCGTTCTGGCAGAGCAGGATTTCGAGAACTGCGCCGCGCTGACCATGGGGGATCAGACCGTCGCCAGCGCGCCTTGTGTTGCGATTGACGAGCCCGACGGTCCCGCGTTCGAGGTGTCGAAAGACTGTAAACCTCTGGGTGATCGGCAGACCATGGGGCCGACCGCGTGGTTCCAGCAGATGCAATGTACCATCACGGTCACGTCCAACGGTGTGCCGTTCAACGACATGCTTTGGCTGGATGAAAACATGCTCTACGGGCCGCATGACGGCAGCCAGTCTATCATTGGCATGACGTCGAACGATCCGTGGGAATGCACCCAGCCGCCCTTTGGCTCTGCGGTGCAGCCTGCCTGTGGAATTCAGGGCAGCCAGTTTCCGCACACGACCTCTACCGTGGATGTGACGCTGAACCTGTTTGGTACGCTGGCCGACCCCTATGGCGCCGAGAACTGCGTGGCGCTTTCGCTTGGTGATGCGCCAAGCAGCGATCCCGACGACATCGTGGCCGAAACCTGCACCGAGATCGTGCCTGTGTCGCAGGAACCTGCGATTGATCTGGTCAAGACCTGTGCGCCAGCGGTGTCCACGGGCAACGGCCAGTGGAGCGTCGATTGTGAACTGACCATCACGGGGCAGAACCTGCCTGCCGGTCACCTGTTCCGTGTCACCGATGAGCTGATGTCATCCACGACGCAGACCGCGCTGTCGGGGCAGATGAACGCAGCGACCAACGCCTGTGGCGGTGGTCAGATGTCGGGCGGTGTCACGGCAAGCTGTGATCTGACCACTGACACGCTCAACTCGGGCAGCATCACCATTCCCTACACCGGCACTTTTGAGGGGCCTGTCGGACGCCCGATCAATGGTGCGCAGGCGATGAACTGCGCCTTTGTGGATGTGGCAAGCCTTGGCCTGCACGGTCCCACAACCGGCAATGGCAAATCCTGTGTTCCGATTGAATTCGAGGTCACGGCAAACACCGGCACGGGCGGCATTGCGGTTAATCCGGACATTCCCACGCCGGGCCGTCCCGTTGTGACGGGTCCGCCCTTGGATGGCACAGCAGGGGCCATCAACACCCCGCCATCGTATGAGGTGACAAAGACCTGCGCGCCTTTGGTTTTCGCAGCCGGTGCCCAAGTGGCGCAGGCGGAATGCGAGATCCAGATCACCACGCAGAACCTGATGCCGGGTCAGGTGGTGCGGCTGTCCGATGCGCTGTTCCTGCCGAACGGGTCGAACTCTGTCCCGTTCATGGGCAACTTTACGAACATAACGTCGCCGGGCCTCAACTGGGCGTGTAACAACTTTGCCTCTCCGACGGCTGTGGGCGAATGCTTTGAGGACAGCAGCAATCTGATTGCGCTGGGCAACACTGTGACGGCCACGTGGACCGCTCTTTTGGCGCGCGATGATGTGACCCAGCATCGCGGGCTGGAAAACTGTGCACGGCTTTCCGTCGGGCCGGGCCCGACGGTCAGCGCCTGTGCTCCGTTCGAGATCGCCTACCAGAAGGCGGCAGAGCCTGCGCCGGATGCGGCACCGGCCCCCACGCCGTTCGTCGAACACAGTCTGACGATAGAAAAGGTGCAGACGTCGGACTGCGTGGCCAACCGCAACACCCAGCGATACAGCTGCGGGTTCGAACTAAGCGTGCGCAACGACAGCACCACGCCGTTCAGCGGGCCGCTTGTGGTCACTGACACCTTCGGCAGTCCGTGGGCGCAGGCGATCACGCAGCAGTCGCAGGGCGGGTGGCTTTGTGCCCAGCCTGTCGGCGGGGCAGTGTCCTGCGAGCACGCGGGCCTGACGCTTCCGCCTGCGGCATCGTCGCAAATCGCGCTGGAGATGGAAGTGCAAGGGCTGGTCAACGGCGGGCAGTGGGAGAACTGCGCCGCCGTGGGCATCCCCGATGACCGCACGCAGCGTGTCGCCGCCATTCAGCAGGCGATGAATGCGCGTGGTCTGAATGCAGGGCCCGTCGACGGCAAACCCGGCCGCAAAACCTACGCCGCGCTGAAGGCGCTGCAAAGGTCGCTGGGCCTGCCGGTCAAGCGCGAATTCGACGACGCGCTGTTTGCGGCGCTGGGCCTGCCTTTGGCAAAACCGGGCGAGCAATCCTGCGTTCTCGTGGATCTTCCGCGTATGCCGAAACCACCCCTGCAGTGCGAGGCCGCCACCACCCTGAAAAAAGGAGAAAGCTGTCAGTGTCGCTATGACAACATGGTCCGGCGCAATGCGACGGCGTGCCAGTGTAAGGGCGGCTATGCCTTTGTCGCGGGCGAGGGCTGTATCAAAGAGGTCGTGCGACCTGCGCCCGATCCGGTCCCTGCGCCGCCACCGCTTTTGGAGGAAACGCTGACTTGCGACAAACGCTCCACCCGGCTGCGGGGCGACCGCTGTGTCTGCATCGACAGCCAGAATGCGGTGCAGACATCGAAGACCACATGCGGGTGCAAAAACGGATTGCCCATGGTCAACGGCAGATGCCTGCCCATTCAGGTCAAGCCAACCCCGCGTGAAGACACGCCCGACAGCCCGGTCGGCACACAGGACAACGGTAAGAACTGTGTGCTGCGTCTCAACGACATCTGTCTGAAATGGCAGTGAACCAAGCGGCGGTTATCCCATAACAACCGCCTGCTATCGCGCTTTTGGCGCGGATGGCCGAGAAAAAGATCAGTCCGGCGCAACACCGGGCCGATCATTTGAAACGACATATCAAAAGAGAAATATCATGAAGACATCATTCGTAGCCTCCGCACTTTTTGCCGCGGCTCTCGCGGCGCCCACCACGGCGTCGGCCAATTATTACACTTACCAGCGGTGCATGAACGGGGGCGGCAATTGGTTCACCTGTCTGGGCGAGCTGGCATGGGACGATGGGTCGATTGTTGCCCCCGAAGAGGTCGAGGAGACATTCGGCTTCCTCCGCGCCGATTTCAAAGACGGAGAGGACCGGGTCATGGAGACGATCAAGATCGTCTCGGAGAAATGCGATGAACAAAAGGGCAAGGCCAAGACAGCCTGTTATCAAAAAGGCCTGAAGTCGCAGTTGGAAGGCAAGTAAACTGCCCCGAATTCAGACGCCTGCCTGCATGGGTTCGAAACCGCCCCGTCCGGTGCTGCTGCGCCGGGCGGGGTTTTTCTTGTGCACGCCTGTCGCGGGGGACAGATGCAAAATCCGCTTTGTTCGGCGGAATGTCATCGACCCGACCGCTGTCCGAATGTTAGCAACGGTCCGGGAATGGGGGCTTTGGGGGCCTTCTGACAGAACAAAAGCGATGGACCATGACCGACACGCCTGACGTCTTCACCGGCAGCTTTACGCAACAAGAGCCGATCCCGCAAAGGGCCATCGACGCGGCGCTCGAGGTGCTGCAGCACGGGCGACTGCACCGCTACAACACCCAAGGGGACGAAATCGCGCAGACTGCCTTGTTGGAGCAGGAATTCGCGGCGCAGATCGGGGCCAAATATTGCCTCGCTGTCGCCTCGGGGGGGTATGCGCTGGCCTGTGCCTTGCGGGCGGTGGGCGTGCGCGCGGGAGAGCGGGTGCTGACCAATGCCTTCACGCTAGCGCCGGTGCCGGGGGCCATTGCCAGTCTGGGCGCAGAGCCGGTGTTTGTCGAGGTGACCGAAAACCTTGTGATCGATCTGGATGATCTGGCTGAAAAAGCAAGCGACCCCCGTGTCAAAGTGCTCATGCTCAGCCACATGCGCGGGCATCTGTGTGACATGGACCGCCTGTCCGAGATCTGCGCTGCAGCCGGCGTTCTGGTGATCGAGGACTGCGCCCACACCATGGGGGCTAGCTGGAACGGCACCCCGTCGGGGCGGCATGGCGCGGTGGGCTGTTTTTCGATGCAGACGTATAAGCATATCAACTCGGGCGAGGGCGGGCTGCTCGTCACCGATGACGAGGAAATCGCCGCCCGCGCGATCCTGCTGTCGGGGTCGTACATGCTGTATGATCGCCATTTGGCCGCCCCCCCGGCGGAGGTGTTCGAGCGGGTGAAATATCACACGCCGAATGTCTCTGGCCGTATGGATAACCTGCGCGCGGCCATCCTGCGCCCGCAGCTGGAGGCGTTGGACGCGCAAATCACGCGGTGGAACGAGCGGTATCAGACTGTGGAGGCGGGGCTTGGTGGTACGCCGGGGCTGCAACGGGTGATGCGCGATCCACGCGGGAAGATCGTCGGGTCATCAATCCAGTTTATGCTGCTGGACTGGCCGGCAGAGGCGGTGCAACAGGTGCTGGACCGATGCCGTGTCCGTGGGGTGGAACTGAAATGGTTCGGAGGAGTCGAGCCTGCAGGTTTCACATCCCGCTACGATTCCTGGCGCTATGCCGAAACAACACCTTTGCCCGTCACGGACCGCGTGCTGGCGGGGTTGCTGGACATGCGCCTGCCGCTGACCTTCAGCATAGAGGATTGCGCATTGATCGCACGGATCATCCGTGCCGAAGTCTCTGCCGTCTGGCAGGCAACCACAGGCTAGCTGTTCACCCATCCTGTGCCTGCGCCAAAAGGGCGTCCACGCGCTGCAAATGCTCCAGCGTCAGAGGTTTGCTGAGGTAGTCCTGCACGACGTTGAACTGTGAGGCGCGCGCCTTGTCCGCCTCTGATACCGATGTCGTCAGCATGACAACAGTCACACGGCAGAAGTTGCGACCAAAACGCGCGTAGGCGGTTTCGAGAAACTCGAACCCGTTCATCACCGGCATGTTTATGTCGAGCAAGATCGCATCAACCGGCCTGTTGGCGGGATTTTCCAGATATTCCAGCGCGCTTTTGGCATCCAGATATTGCACAAAATTCTCGACCAGCCCCGATTTGGAGACGATCCGTTTGTTCAGCTTTTGATCAATGGGCTCGTCATCGATCGCCATCAAAGTGCCAATCATGTGCTGTCCATCCTTAGCTTTACTGTGAATGTCGATCCTTCACCGGGGGTGGAGGACAGGTGAATGTCCCCGCCATGCGCTTTGGCCACACGCAGGCAGATCGGTAGGCCAAGACCCGTGCCGTCGATCTCGTCGTGCCTATGCAGACGGCGAAACAGGCCGAATATCTTATCGTGATGCTCGGGCGCGATGCCGATCCCGTTGTCCGAGATGTTAAATGCGATATACCCCTGCGGCGCGTCAGCAGGCGAAATGCGCACCACGGGTTTGCGCCTAGGATCGCGGAATTTGATCGCATTTGATAGAAGGTTGCGCATCAGATGGTTCAACAGCCGCGGATCACCGGACACAGATCCAAGCGGCGCGCGCTCGATGGTGACGTCCTGAGCGCTGATATCGGCACGCATGTCATCGATCACCGTTGTCAAAACGTCATCCAATGAAATCGGCTCTTTGGATTTTTGTTGATCCAGCGACGTCGTGTATTCCAGCATGTCTTCGATGATCTGACCCATCCGGTCGAGCGTGCTGTCCAGATCGGCCATCAGCTCCCGACTGTCCTCATCAAGTCCTTCACTCAGGTCTTCTTTGAGCGCGACCAGCAACATGCGGGCCGTATTCGTTGGCGATTTCAGATCGTGGGAGATGGCATAGGCCATTTCCGCCTGTTCACGGTTGATCTGTGCCAGCATGCCGTTTGCCGCCGTCAGATTGACGTTATGGGCGCGTTCAGCCGCCAGAAGCTGCGTTTGTGTGTCCAACCGCGCCGCTTCAAGACGCGACTGGGCAAAGCGCCGCATCTGTTGCCAGTACATCAACGAGAACACTGCAAAGGCCGCCGTGCTGGCCCATAACGTGTTGCGCAGCGGCCAGTAATCGTCGGCAAAGGCCTGTTTCACATCGGCGGTGGCGCGGGTCAGTTGTCGACGGGCGGCACCGTCCGGGACACGTACGATGCTGTCCACCCAGTGGATATCTGTATAATCATGACGTTCGTCCCGCAGATACAGCAAATTTTCGCGATAGCGGTCCAGGGTATCTGTCAGAAACCGGGTTTCGATCTGGATGCCTCTGGATTGGCCTAGCGTGTCGAGCCGCATAAGCGCTTTGTCGATGCTTTCGAGATCTTCGAGGGCCCGCGTGATATAGGTCCGATCCTTCGGGCGCAGCACCGCATTCTTGAAATCATGAATAAACCCCGCATAACCAAGGGCGCGTTCGATCTCGACCGTTGCATTGATCACCGCGTTCCAGTCTGCGCGAAGATCCTCTGTGCGCGACCATAAGAACACCGATGTTATGGCGGATAGAACGACGCAGACCAAAGTCGCCGCAGATTGAAATCGAAAGGAAAAGGCTTCCGGCAAAAGGGGCTCCGATGTGGCGGGGAACGCCGCGCGGGATCATTGCACCGCGGGTTTGGATCTCGCGCAAACCTTGCCTTGGGACATATTAATTTTTTGGAAACGCGTGCCGCGTCCTGTGCCTCGAATTTTCTAAATCCGGGATTGACGAACGCCCATCTGCGGCCTTTAATGAACACATGTTCAATAAACGCATGGCAACCGGGGGAGGGGCGTCATATGTTTCTGTCTAGCATGACATTCGATCTGGGCGACGAAGTGGGCGATCTGCGCGATATGGTGCATCGCTGGGCGCAGGAGCGCGTCAAACCCATGGCCGCAGAGATTGACCGCAAGAATGAATTTCCGCCCGAGCTGTGGCGCGAGATGGGGGAGCTGGGGCTGCTGGGTGTCACCGTCGATGAGGCCTACGGCGGGGCCGGGATGGGCTATCTTGCCCACACCGTCGCGGTCGAGGAAATCGCACGCGCCTCGGCCTCGGTGTCGCTGTCCTACGGGGCGCATGCCAACCTGTGCGTCAACCAGATCAGCCTGAACGGCAATGACGCGCAAAAGGCGAAATACCTGCCACGCCTGATTTCCGGCGAACACGTCGGCGCCTTGGCAATGAGCGAGCCCTCTGCCGGATCTGACGTGGTGTCGATGAAGCTGCGGGCGGAGAAGCGCAACGACCGCTATGTGCTCAATGGCAACAAATACTGGATCACCAATGGGCCGGATGCGGATACTCTGGTGGTCTATGCCAAAACCGATCCCGATGCCGGACCCAAGGGGATTACGGCCTTTCTGATCGAGAAAGAGATGGCGGGCTTTTCTACCTCGCCGCATTTCGACAAGCTGGGGATGCGCGGCTCCAACACGGCCGAGCTGATCTTTGATAACGTCGAAGTGCCCTTTGACAATGTGCTAGGCGAAGAAGGCCGCGGTGTTGCTGTTCTTATGTCGGGGCTGGATTATGAACGGGTGGTGCTGGCGGGCATCGGTCTGGGGATCATGGCCGCCTGTATGGACGAGGTCATGCCCTATCTGCGTGACCGTCACCAGTTTGGCAAACCCATCGGGTCGTTCCAGCTGATGCAAGGCAAAATCGCGGATATGTACACGGCCATGAACTCGGCCCGCGCTTACGTCTACGAGGTGGCCAAGGCCTGTGACCGTGACGATGTCACGCGGCAGGATGCGGCGGCCTGCTGTCTGTATGCCAGCGAACAGGCTATGGTGCAGGCCCATCAGGCCGTTCAGGCGCTGGGTGGGGCGGGTTTTCTCAATGATGCGCCGGTTGCGCGGATCTTCCGCGATGCCAAGCTGATGGAGATCGGTGCGGGCACCTCTGAAATTCGTCGCATGTTGGTGGGGCGCGAGCTGATGGGAACCATGGGGTGAGACAGGCTGCCACACAGCGCGCTTCGCACTGGACCCGCGCGGGGGACTGCGCCACCTTTGGTGCTGTATCGCATGCGAAGGGGGCGGGCCATGCCGCGCTGGATCTGGTGGGTGCCGTTCGGGCTGTTGGTGGTGGCAGGCGCGCTGGTGGCATTCCGGCTGGGCTTCATCGATGCGCATCTGACCGAAAGCGATGCGATCATGCATTACGCCCAGCGTCACGCCCGCATCACCGGCGGCGCGGTGGGCGAGTGTCTGGCCACGCCCGGACGGGACACTTGGCTGGAACTGCGCTGTTCCAGCAACGGGCGTCTCTACACCTATGCGATCAACCGCTTCGGGGGGCTGCAGCGCGAGACAGTGCAATAGGCGTCATGCGGGAACCGGCTGTGCGGCGCGGGGTTGGTTCCGATACACCTGTCTTGGAAAGGACACCATGATGACCCTTCGCGCCTGCGCCGTTCTGTGCCTAAGCTTGACCGCACCTGCGGCGACCTTCGCTCAGGAAGTGACCTTTAGCCCTGAGGCCACGATGCAATGCCTGCAAGAGGATCTGACCAACGGGGTGGCCTGTATCGGGGCCTCTGCGGATCAATGTATGATCGACACGGACGGGGGCGACACCACCGTTGGCATGGGGGGCTGTCTCGATGCGGAACGCGCCTACTGGGACGCGCGGCTGAACGCGGCCTTTGGCGCGCGCCTGTCGGAGGCGCAAGAGGCGGATGCCGAGGCGGCCAGCCAGAATGTGAGCGCCCCTTCGCAGGAAACCGCCCTGCGCGAGATGCAGCGCGCGTGGATCGGCTTTCGGGACAAACGCTGCGCTTGGGCGTCGGCGCTATGGTCCGGGGGAACCGGCGCGGGGCCTGCGACCTTGGGCTGTTTGATGCTGACCACGGGGGAACAGGCGCTTTATTTGGAAAACTACGTGCGGTGATGGGAATGCGGCGCCACGGACATCACGCTTTGCATCGAGGTGCTGGGGGACTGCGCCAGATCGCGCTGGGCGCGGCGATTGTGATGTTTGGTGCAATGCAAAGCGCGGCGCAGGATGCAGATCCGGCCGAGGATCTGATGCCACTGCCCAGCTTTGCCGACTGTATGAACGAAGAAGCCGCGCGGTACGAGCGGGCATTGCGTGCGGCGCAAGGCATGTCCACGCCGCAAAAGTTCGAGATCGGCGATACACGTGGCACCGGCTACTGCGGATCGGTCGGCTTTGTGCTGTGTGACCGCAAGGGCGATCTGGCCCGCGTGCAAAACTGCCAGTCGCTGTTTGCGCTGGAACAGGATGTGCTGGCGTCAAAAGTGCGCGCGGGATTGCCGGTGCCAGACGCGCTGGGCGAAACAGGCACGGATGTCGAAAGGGAGCTGTACCAACGGCTCTATGCGCTGGCGCATGGCTCCTCGGCGGGGCCGGACTGCGCCGGAGACATCCCGCAGCGCCGCACATGGTGCACCGCGTGGGAGGCCAACAACCGGCTGTCCAACGCCATTCTTGCGTGGCAGCTGGCGCGCTTTCTGGGGGCTGCGGAGCCGGCGGTTGTCGCAGGCTGGGCCGAGACCCCGCCGCCACAGCGGCCACAGGCCCGCGCAACAGACTAAGGGATCGGGGGAGGAGACAGGGATGAGGTTGAAATCAGCGGTCCTGACGGGATCAGACAGCTACAAAGTAAACCGTGCCGCGCATCTGGAGGCATTGGACCAGATCGCCGAGGTCGCAGCCCGTGCGGCACACGGCGGCGGGACCAAATCGCGGGAGCGCCACCTGTCGCGGGGCAAGATGCTGCCACGGGACCGCGTGGCCGGGCTGCTTGATCCCGGCACCGCCTTTCTGGAGATCGGCGCATTGGCCGCCCACGGGATGTATGACGATGTCGCCCCCTGCGCGGGGGTGATCGCGGGCATCGGACAGGTGCAGGGGCGGCAGGTCATGGTGATCTGCAATGATGCCACTGTGAAGGGGGGCACATATTACCCCATGACGGTGAAAAAGCACCTCCGCGCGCAAGAGATCGCCGAGGAATGCGAACTGCCCTGCATCTATCTGGTCGACAGCGGGGGGGCGAACCTGCCCAATCAGGACGAGGTCTTTCCCGACCGCGACCACTTTGGCCGGATTTTCTACAATCAGGCCCGCATGTCCGCCAAAGGGATCGCTCAGATCGCTGTGGTGATGGGGTCCTGTACGGCGGGGGGGGCCTATGTGCCCGCCATGTCGGATGTGTCGATCATTGTGCGTGAACAGGGGACGATCTTTCTGGCCGGGCCTCCCTTGGTCAAGGCCGCAACGGGCGAGGTTGTCACAGCCGAGGATCTGGGCGGCGGGGATGTGCACACGCGCCTGTCGGGGGTGGCGGATTATCTGGCCGATGATGATGCGCATGCTTTGGCCTTGGCGCGTCGCGCGGTAGGCGCTCTGGGTGGGACGGGTGGCACGGCGCTGCCCACCGGAGAAGAGCCCGCCTTTGACCCCGACGAACTGCTGGGCGTGGTGCCCGCCGATCTGCGCACGCCCTATGACATTCGCGAGGTGATCGCCCGTCTGGTGGATGGCTCGTACTTTGATGAATTCAAACAGCGTTTTGGCGAAACGCTGGTCTGTGGCTTAGCCAAACTGCGGGGGATGGACATCGGCATCATCGCCAACAACGGGGTGCTGTTTTCCGAAAGTGCCGCGAAGGGCGCGCATTTCGTGGAGCTTTGTTCCCAGCGCAAGATCCCGTTGGTGTTCTTGCAGAACATCACTGGTTTTATGGTGGGGCGGAAATACGAAAACGAGGGCATCGCCCGCCACGGGGCCAAGATGGTGACCGCGGTCGCCAGCACAGCTGTTCCCAAGGTGACCATGCTTGTGGGCGGCTCCTTCGGGGCGGGCAACTACGGGATGGCGGGGCGCGCCTATCAGCCGCGCTTTTTGTGGACCTGGCCGAACAGCCGCATTTCCGTCATGGGCGGCCCGCAGGCAGCTGGTGTTCTGGCCACGGTCAAACGCGATGCCATCGAACGGGCGGGGGGCACATGGTCCGACACGGAGGAGGCGGACTTCAAACGTCCCACGCTGGAGATGTTCGAACGCCAGTCACATCCGCTGTATGCCACCGCCCGTTTGTGGGACGACGGCATTATCGATCCGCGCAAATCGCGCGACGTTCTGGCGCTGTCGCTGATGGCGGCGCTGAACGCACCGATCGGGGACACGCGCTTTGGCGTGTTTCGCATGTGAACGGAGACAGCCATGCCCAAACAGACACTACAGCAGATCATCGACGCCAACCCCGAGGCAGAGACCTTTCGTTTCGGGGACACGCCCAAGCTGTCGGCGCAGATCATCGATCTTGTCCGCTCTGGCAAAAAGACCGCCACGGTGGAGGCGATGCGCGTCTACGGCAAAGGCGGGGATGCGCTGCCACAGGTCGGGCGGCGCGACGTGGCGCTGAATTGGGATGGCAGTCCCGCCGTGATGGTCGAGACCACCGAGGTCAAGGTGATGCGCTTTGACGAGATGACCGAGGATCTGGTCACAGCACAGGGAGAGTTCCGTGATCTGGCGCATTGGCGCAAAGCCTACCGCGCGTATTTCTCGCGCAATGGCGGGGTGAGTGAAGACATGGAAATTATGTGCGAGCGGTTCCGCGTGGTGGAGGACTACGCGTGACCGTCACGAGGGGGAGGGGAGACGATGTTTGATACGCTGCTGATTGCCAACCGTGGAGAGATCGCCTGTCGCATCATACGCACCGCGCGCGCCATGGGGCTGCGCTGTGTTGCGGTGCACAGTGACGTGGATGCGGACGCCATGCATGTGGCAATGGCGGATATGGCAGTCTGTATCGGGGGGGCTGCGCCCGCGGACAGCTACCTGCGTGCGGATCGCATCATTCAGGCGGCCCGCGACACGGGCGCCGGGGCGATCCATCCCGGCTATGGCTTTTTGTCGGAGAACCCCGATTTCGTCGAACAGGTGGAGGCCGCCGGTCTGGTGTTTGTCGGCCCATCGGCGGATGCGATCCGCAAGATGGGGCTGAAGGACGCAGCCAAGCAGTTGATGGAACAGGCAGGCGTGCCTGTGGTGCCCGGCTACATGGGCGACGATCAAACCCCTGATCTGCTGGCGCTAGAGGCGGAGCGCATCGGCTATCCCGTTCTGATCAAGGCGGTCGCCGGTGGCGGCGGAAAGGGCATGCGGCTGGTCGAACGCGCCGGTGATTTCCCCGACGCGCTGGACCGCGCCCGGGCGGAAGCCAAGACCGCCTTTGGCAATGACCGTGTGCTGATCGAGAAATTCATCGAACAGCCGCGCCACATCGAGGTGCAGGTGTTTGGCGATGGCACGCAGGCGGTGCACCTGTTTGAACGCGACTGCTCGCTCCAGCGCCGTCACCAGAAGGTCATCGAGGAAGCCCCGGCACCGGGCATGACGCCCGAGATGCGCGCCGCCATGGGGCAGGCCGCTGTGCGCGCCGCCGAGGCGATTGCCTACCGTGGGGCGGGCACCGTGGAATTCATCGTCGATGGCGCAAACGGTCTGCGGCCCGACGGGTTCTGGTTCATGGAGATGAATACTCGCCTTCAGGTGGAACATCCCGTCACCGAGGAAATCTGCGGCGTCGATCTGGTGGAATGGCAATTGCGTGTGGCGCTGGGCGAGGCTTTGCCCTGTGCGCAAGACGATCTGTCGATCAAAGGTCACGCTTTTGAGGCGCGGCTTTACGCCGAGGACGTGCCAGCGGGGTTCCTGCCCGCGACAGGCCAACTGGCCGAGCTGAGCTTCCCCGAAGGCGTGCGCGCCGAAACCGGCGTGCGCAGCGGCGACCGGATCAGCCCGCATTATGACCCGATGATCGCCAAGCTGGTGGTGCATGGGCCATCGCGAGCGGTGGCCTTGCGCAAGCTGGCACGCGGCTTGCGGCAGACGCGGGTGGCGGGCACGGTGACAAACCTCGCCTTTCTCGGGGCCTTGGCCGAACACGAGGGGTTCGGGCGTGGGGAGGTGGACACCGGCCTGATCGCCCGCGATCTGGACCTGTTGACCGCGCCGACCGAGATCACACCGCAGCACTGGGCCGAGGTCGCCTTGGCCGCGCTGGGCGTGGCGGCGTCGGGGGACTGGGCGCAGGGGTTCACCCTGTGGCAGCCGCTGCGCCATCACGTGACGTTGACCCACGGTGATGACACGCGACAGGTGAGCGTTGAGATCGCGGGCAAATCCGCCTCTGTCGACGTTGCGGGGCAAACGGTGCGTTGCACAGCGTCACCTGCGGGCTGGTTGTTTGACGGCCAACGGGGGCAGGGCGCCCACATCGGGCCGCAACAGATCACGCTCTTCGCGCGTGAGGGGCTGGTATTCGACCTGCATGATCCACTGGATGCCGAGGGCGATGTGGCGCCGGGTGGCGCAACATTTGCCCCGATGCCGGGCCGTGTGGTCAGCGTCGATGTGGTGGCAGGGCAAACCGTGCAGGCGGGCGACCGTCTGGCCGTTCTGGAGGCGATGAAGATGGAGCACAGCCTGACCGCCTTGGCCGATGGCACCGTGGCCGAAGTTCTGGTGGCCGAGGGCGATCAGGTCGAAGCAGGCGCGGCCTTGGTGATGATGGAGGAGACAGCCGAATGACCCCGACCACACATCAGACAAAGGATCCGGCATGATCACCCTGCATCACGTGCAATATTCGCGGTCCTTCCGGGTTCTGTGGCTGCTCGAGGAAATCGGCCTCGACCGTGTCGGCGGGCTGGAGCTGGTCGAACATCGCATCGGCACGCCCGAGATGGCGCAAAGCGATTTGCAGCGGCTGTCGCCCGCGCTGCGCATTCCGGCGATCGAGACGTCGGACGGCGTGCGTATGTCTGAATCCGGAGCCATCGTGCAATATCTGACAGCGCGTTATGCGCCTGACCTCGCACGGCCTGCGGACCATCCCGAAGGCCCCGCCTACCTGCAATGGCTGCATTACGCGGAAACGCAGGCCAGCCTGATCGAGAACCTGAACCTGCAGATGGTGTTTCTGCGCCCGCCCGCCAAGCCTTCGCCTGTGGTGGTGAAACTGCAAGTGGCGCGCCTGCGCCAGACCTTGCGCGGGTTGGAGAAGGCCATGCAATCTGACTGGCTCTTGGCCAGCGGGTTCAGTGCGGCTGATATCATGCTTGGGTTCAACCTGTTTGCCGCGCCGTTTTTCGTGCGCATGGACGAGTTTCCCAAGCTCAACGCTTACGTCGCGCGGATGCAGGCGCGGCCTGCCTATCAGCGCTGTGTTGAACGCGAAGGGCCGCAGCGGTTTTACGCGCAGGATTTCTATCCTGTGCCCGAGGCCTGAGCGGCGCAGCATCACGGGAGGGGTGATATGGACAGGGTCGAGATTTTCGAGGTCGGGCCGCGCGACGGTCTGCAAAACGAAGCGCGCGCCATCGCGACAGCGGACAAGATCGCGCTGGTTGATTGTTTGTCGCGGGCCGGGTTTGCGCGGATCGAATGTGCCTCCTTTGTCAGCTCCAAGTGGGTGCCGCAGATGGCCGACAGTGCAGAGGTTCTGGCCGGGATCCGGCGTGCCCCGGGCGTGTCTTATGCCGCTTTGACGCCGAACATGCGCGGCTTTGAGGGGGCGGTGGCCGCAAAAGTCAGTGAGATCGCTGTATTCGGATCAGCGTCGGAGGGATTCTCCAAGGCCAATATCAACGCGACCGTTGCCGAAGGGTTGGACCGGTTCGCGCCGGTTTGCGCGGCGGCTGGAGAGGCGGGCTTGCCGGTGCGGGGCTATGTGTCCTGCGTGGTGGAATGCCCCTACGACGGGGCGGTTGCGCCTGGGGACGTGGCGCGGGTCGTGGCGGCTTTGCGGGATATGGGGTGCTACGAGGTCTCGCTGGGCGACACCATCGGGCGCGGGGCACCGGATGCGGTAGATCGTATGTTGGCCGCTGTGCTGGACGAGCTTCCCGCCGACCGGCTTGCGGGGCATTTCCACGACACCGCAGGCCATGCGCTGGCCAATATCGAGGTGGCGCTGGAACGGGGCCTGCAGGTGTTCGATGCGGCTGTGGGTGGCTTGGGCGGCTGTCCCTATGCGCCCGGTGCTGCCGGTAATGTCGCCACGGAACAGGTGCATGACTTCCTGACCGCCAATGGCTTTGCCACCGGATTGGACCGCGCCGTGCTGACAGAGGCCGCCGCCATGGCGCGGGCCATGCGGCCATGACGAAACAGGGAAGGCAGGACATGCAAGAGGTCAAACTGCGCATAGACGCCGATCGGGTGGCATGGATCACCCTTGCGCGGCCGGAAAAACACAACGCCATGTCGGCGCGGATGATGACAGAGCTGGTCGACGCCGCCGCGCAGGTTGCGGCCGACCCGTCCGTACGTGTGGTGGTGCTGGAGGCCGAAGGGGCAAGTTTCTGCGCCGGGGGTGATCTGGCATGGATGCGTGCGCAGTTCGATATGGATCGCGCCACCCGCATTCGGGAATCGGGTCGCATTGCCGAGGCGCTCGGGGCGCTCTACCGGTTGCCGCAGCCTTTGATCGGACGGGTGCAGGGCAATGCCTTTGGTGGCGGGTTGGGGCTGATATCTGTTTGTGATGTGGCCGTTGGTGTCAGCGAGGCCAAGTTCGGCCTGACCGAAGTGCGTCTGGGCCTGATCCCCGCCAATATCGGGCCCTATGTTGTGGCGCGACTTGGTGGCCGCGCGGCGGGGCAGGTGTTTATGAATGCGCGGATATTCACAGGCAGTGAGGCGGTGGCGCTGGGGCTTTTGAACCGCGCAGTCGCAGCGGACGAGCTGGACGCCGCGATCACCGCCGAGCTGCGCCCGTATCTGGACTGCGCGCCCGGGGCGGTTGCGGATGCGAAACGGTTGCTGCGCCGGTTGTCCGGCGAGGTGGCGCAGGCGGATGTGGACATGGCCATCGCGGCACTGGCAGACCGTTGGGAGACCGAGGAAGCGCGCGCCGGCATCGAGGCCTTCTTCGAGAAACGCGATCCGCCTTGGCGGCAGGGCTGACCCACATGGAATCAGCCAAGGCGCGGGGCAGGGCGCCTTGCCCCTGATCGCCACGCAAACGGGCAAAGAGCCGTGCGCGACGACATACCGCGCCCGGCGCAGTCAGGGCGGCGGTCAAGGTCGCAATGGCTGGCGCAGGGGCGTTTGCCCACAGGCGCCAATCCGGTAAGGCCTTGAGACTAAACGCCGGCGCAGCGATTGCCGGGTTCCTGTTAGCGCTACCCGACAAAATCGCTTGGTCAAATCTTGCCGAAATCGGGGCGGAACCTGTTTATTATCAATCTTTTGAATATGGGTAGCGCTTGTTGACCCTGAGGGGCTGCAGCGATAAGTCGACAACGGACAAAAGCCACACTTGCACCCCGTGCAGTGCGCGCCCCCGTAATTGAGGAGCTGCCTCGTGGAAGACATGCTGCGGGAATACCTGCCAATCTTGGTTTTTCTGGCCATTGCCATTGTGATCGGCCTTGTGTTCATATTTGCGGCGATCTTGGTCGCTGTGCGCAATCCCGACCCTGAGAAAGTGTCGGCCTACGAGTGTGGCTTTAACGCATTTGATGACGCGCGGATGAAGTTCGACGTGCGATTCTATCTTGTGTCGATCCTGTTCATCATCTTTGACCTCGAAATCGCGATGCTGTTCCCCTGGGCCGTGGCCTTTCAGGGGCTGAGCGATGTGGCGTTCTGGGCGATGATGGTGTTCCTGGGCGTGTTGACCGCAGGCTTTGCCTACGAATGGAAGAAAGGGGCACTGGAATGGGAGTGATGACGGGCGTGAATACCGCTGGCGGTGATCGTGAACACGCCACCCAGGCCCTGAATGCCGAGCTGCAGGACAAGGGGTTCTTGCTGACCTCGACCGAGGATATCATCAACTGGGCGCGCACCGGTTCGTTGCACTGGATGACCTTTGGCCTTGCCTGCTGCGCGGTCGAGATGATGCATACCTCTATGCCGCGCTACGATCTGGAACGCTTTGGCACCGCGCCGCGGGCCTCGCCGCGCCAGTCGGACCTGATGATCGTGGCCGGGACGCTGACCAACAAGATGGCGCCCGCGCTGCGCAAGGTCTACGACCAGATGCCGGAGCCGCGCTATGTGATCTCCATGGGCAGCTGTGCCAACGGTGGCGGCTACTACCATTATTCCTACTCCGTGGTGCGTGGCTGCGACCGGATTGTGCCTGTGGACGTCTACGTCCCCGGCTGCCCGCCCACGGCGGAGGCGCTGGTTTACGGGATCATGGCCCTGCAAAAGAAAATGCGCCGCACCGGCACGTTGGTGCGCTGATCTGAAGGACCGTTGCAGGTCCAAAGGTCGTTGAAGAAAGGTGACCGGAATGGATGCTTTGAAAGAACTGGGCGGCCATATCGAGCTGAAGCGCCCCGATTGCGTTCTGGCGTGGGACGTGACCCACGGAGAGCTGAACATCGATGTGGCACCGGCGAACATTCGCGGCCTTGTCGATTTTCTGAAAACCGACGCAACCTGCCGGTTCTCCTCGCTGGTGGACATCACGGCGGTGGACTACCCGGAGCGGCCCAAACGCTTTGACGTGGTGTATCACTTCCTGTCGATGTACCAGAACCACCGCATTCGCCTGCGCGTGTCGATCCGCGAGGATGAAATGGTGCCATCGATCGTTCCGGTGCACCCCTCGGCCAATTGGTTCGAGCGTGAGGTCTTTGACATGTTCGGGATCTTGTTCTCCGGCCACCCGGATTTGCGTCGGATCCTGACGGACTACGGCTTTCGCGGCTATCCGCTACGCAAGGACTTCCCGACAACGGGATACACCGAAGTCCGCTACGACGAGGAACAAAAGCGCGTGGTCTACGAGCCGGTCTCGCTGGTTCAGGAATACCGCCAGTTCGATTTCATGTCCCCGTGGGAAGGCGCGCAATATGTGCTGCCCGGTGACGAAAAGACAGACGAGGCAAAGTAAGCCATGGAAGCGGCGGCCACATATCGTGTCTGCCGTGCGCCATTTGCCTGTGATGCAGAAGACCTGCCCACGACGACCGCGTCGGGGGGATTTGAAAGGATACGGGGCGACGTGAGCTTCGAGACGGACATAGAAGCGCTGGAGCGCGAGGGGTGGGAACCCGAAAAGGCCATCGCCACGCTGGAAAGCGGCGAGGATTGGGTTGCTTGGGCCAACGAACTGTTGCCCGAGATGATCGACCTGTCTGATGCGTTGGTTTGCACCGGCTATTTTGCCGAGGACGGATCCGCGCGCGGATTGATCTGGGATTTGCTGGAAAACGTCGTGTCCCGTGCGGATGACGAATTCACGGCGCGGGCCTTTGCTTTTGTGCTCAACTGCGCCGAAAGCGGCGAGGCCGAGCTGGAAAAGCCCGCCTTGATCGGGTTCCTGTGCAAGGTGGCGCAGTCCGACGTCGGCATGATGTGTCTGGATGAACTGGCGGCACGGCTGCCGGGCACGATGATTGAGGATCGCGCGGGCCTGCTCGCGCATCATTATGGTTCGGAAGGGCTCGCAATTCTGCGCGCCGCGAAATCCGGCAGAAGGAGGCACTGATGATGGACGGCTCCAAAGGTTTCGATGACGCCCTGACCGGCGAACAGAAGATCCGCAATTTCAACATCAACTTTGGTCCGCAGCACCCTGCGGCCCACGGGGTGTTGCGTCTGGTGCTGGAACTTGACGGCGAGATCGTCGAACGCTGCGATCCGCATATCGGCCTGCTGCACCGTGGCACCGAAAAGCTGATGGAAAGCCGCACCTATCTGCAGAACCTGCCGTATTTTGACCGGCTGGATTACGTCGCTCCGATGAATCAGGAACACGCATGGTGCTTGGCCATCGAGAAGCTGACCGGCGTCGAGGTGCCGCGCCGTGCCTCCCTGATCCGCGTGCTTTATTCGGAAATTGGCCGTGTTCTGAACCACTTGCTGAACGTCACCACGCAGGCGATGGACGTCGGCGCGCTGACCCCGCCGCTGTGGGGTTTTGAAGAACGCGAAAAGCTGATGATCTTCTACGAGCGGGCCTGTGGCGCGCGCTTGCACGCGGCCTATTTCCGTCCCGGCGGTGTGCATCAGGACCTGCCGCCTGCACTGCTCGACGACATCGAGGCGTGGTGTGATCCTTTCCTGAAGGTGGTCGACGATCTTGACGGGCTGCTGACGGAAAACCGTATCTTCAAACAGCGCAACGCTGACATCGGCGTGGTGAGCGAGCAGGAAATCCTCGACTGGGGGTTCTCTGGCGTGATGGTGCGCGGGTCCGGTCTGGCATGGGATTTGCGGCGTGCGCAGCCCTATGAATGCTATGACGAATTCGACTTTCAGATCCCCGTTGGCAAGAATGGCGATTGCTACGACCGCTATCTTGTCCGCATGGAAGAAATGCGCCAGTCGGTGTCGATCATCAAACAGGCCATTGCCAAGCTGCGCGCGCCCGAAGGGCAGGGCGATGTGCTGGCCCGCGGCAAGATCACCCCGCCCAAGCGCGGCGAAATGAAGACCTCGATGGAAGCTCTGATCCATCACTTCAAGCTCTACACCGAAGGGTTCCATGTCCCTGCGGGTGAGGTCTACGCCTGCGTCGAGGCGCCGAAAGGTGAATTCGGCGTGTATCTCGTGGCGGATGGTACGAACAAACCGTACCGCGCCAAGCTGCGTGCGCCGGGATATCTGCATCTGCAGGCAATGGATCACGTGGCCAGCGGTCACCAACTGGCCGATGTGGCCGCGATCATCGGGACGATGGACGTGGTGTTCGGTGAAATCGACCGTTAAGCGGTATGGTCTAGAAGGGCCGAAGTAAGGAAGATGACGATGAAGAACGCGTTGGCAGGTCTGTCGCTGGTGGTTTTGACGGCGGGCTGCGTCGAATTGGGCATGGCGCCCGAAGGCACGACGCCTGAAATTCTGGCAGCATGGGATTCGGCAGTGGCCTCGGTCGGCTGCTCGCTGATCTCCGAGAAAGACTACCTGCCGGTGGAATTGCAGACCGGATTGCCGCGCGAAAAGGTCATCGAAATCGCGCAATACAAGGTCGCCCGCGAGCAGGCTGTCTCGCTCGAAAATGGCGGCGTGGAGTCGGTGGTCGGGGTGTGCGCACCTGTGGCGGAACCGGCAGCGGAACAGGTGGCCCAAGCGGGCTAAGCAATGCGAGCGCCAAGGATATCGGCGCCAGACAAGGGACGATAGATATGCTGCGCAGGCTGCACCCGGACCAACCCGAGAGCTTTGAATTCACCGAGGCAAACCTTGCCTGGGCGAAAGAGCAGATCACCAAATACCCCGAAGGGCGTCAGCAAAGCGCGATCATTCCGCTGTTGTGGCGCGCGCAGGAGCAAGAGGGCTGGCTGTCCCGTCCTGCCATCGAATATGTCGCGGAAATGTTGGGCATGGCCTATATCCGCGCGCTGGAAGTGGCGACCTTCTACTTTATGTTTCAGCTGCAACCCGTTGGTTCCGTTGCGCATATCCAGATCTGCGGCACCACGTCCTGCATGATTTGCGGGGCAGAGGATCTTGTTGCCGTGTGCCGTGAGAAGATCGCCGACAAACCGCATGTTCTGTCGGCGGATGGCAAATTCTCTTGGGAAGAGGTGGAATGCCTCGGCGCGTGTACCAATGCGCCCATGGCCCAGATCGGCAAGGATTACTACGAGGATCTGACGGTCGAGAGCCTTAGTGCGCTGTTGGACGCACTGGCCAATGGCGAGGTTCCGCAGGTCGGCCCGCAAAACGGGCGCATGGGGTCCGAGCCCAAGGGCGGTGCGACCACGCTGACCGAATACGTCAACGCCTCGATCAAATTGAATGCCAGCGCGCAATTGGCCTCGGACATTGGCGACACGGTAAAGCGCATCGACGGCACCGAAGTGCCCTTGGCCGCGCCGTGGGGCGACCAGTCCGGAACACGCGGTGCCTGAATAGGCTTTCCGACATCCACAATCATTTGTGTGACAAACTTGTTTCAAGCGCCCGATATTCCGTATCGGGCGCTTTTGTTTTGTTGCGGGGGAACAATTCAGGAATTGCCACCGCGAAGACTTCCGGCAAAAGTGTTAAGGGATACAAAACAAAGCCGTAAGAGCGGAAACGACAAGGGAGAATTGTGGACATGCGATTGGATGGCAATTGTACGATGAAATGCTGGAGCATGGCAGCGGTGTTTGGCGCATTGGTGTTTTTGTTTCGTTTGGGCGCGGGTTTTGGACCTGCTTTGATCTTGGGGTTGTTAACCGTCGTATTGCTGGGATTGCTGTTCACCTGGCTGTTCTGCGCGCCGATCCCGCAGGCCTCGACATCAACCGGTGGGGTGGCAATGCCGGCTCAGGCGGACGGATTTGACGCAGGCACCAGCGCGCGCGCGTCGGCTGCGGGTGTGGCAGGCACCGCAGGGGCTGCGGCTGCGGCTGGTGTCGCGACTGGCGGGGCTGCGGACGGCGCTGCGACCCCGGCTGCCGATACGGTCACAGCCGACGACAGTGTGGCAACAACAGCTGAGCCGGAAACCTCGCAAGAGGCTGCCGATGCGGTGGCCGCGGATGTGACAGCGGCGATGGCGGCTGAAGATGCGACACCTGTGACTGGCGAGACTGTTGACGATAAGGCTGCTGACGAAGATGCCAGCTCCGAAGCGGTCTCTGCGACGCAGGACGCAGAACCTGTTGCAACCGATCCGACGCCGGCCAGCACGGATGCAAGCCCGGTCATCAAACCCTCGACACCATTGGCGGGCGAGGCCGAATTGGCCGAGCGCAAGGGCAGCTGGACCTATGAAAAAGACGGCGCAGATCCTGCGGCTGCTTCTGCCGAAGCTGCGGCGGAGGATGTAGCGATCCCCGCCGTCAGCCCTGAGGCCGCGCCTGTGACCGCTTCGGCCTCTGCGGCTGCCGCGGCATCTTTGGATGGTGGCGCGCGTGATTTCGACGGCGACGGCAAGATGGAGGGCAAGGATGAAGGTGCGAAACCTCAGCTTCTCGACGGCCCTCGCGATGGCACGGCGGATGACCTCAAGCAGATCAAGGGCATTGGCCCCAAACTGGAAAAAATGTGCCACGAGATGGGCGTTTACCATTTTGACCAGATCGCCGCGTGGAGCGACGATGAAATCGCGTGGGTGGATGCCAATCTGATGGGCTTCCGTGGCCGTGTCAGCCGTGACAAATGGCGTGATCAGGCGGCGACGCTTGCCTCTGGCGGGGAAACGGAATTCTCCAAGCGCGTCGAAAAGGGCGGCGTGTACTGACCCGGATTGCGGGGCGCCTTCGGGCGCCCTGCGACATTGCCATGGCTTGCCAAGTCGCTTCCGTTGTGTCACCCGTGGAGGTGGCACTGTTGGGGAGGAACGGCGCTTCGAAGCACGCGGTGCAGGTGATCTGCGGCCGCGGAACATGCGAGGACTGAGCCATGATGAAGACCCCTATGACCACCTTTACCCCCGGTTTTTCGCCCGTCATCAAGATGATGGAACTGCAGACCAAGCTGGCGATCGAAACCGGTCAGGCCATGATGGATCTGGCGATGCTGCCTTGGCAGAACATGCCGGTGGGCAAGATGCCGACTTTGCCTGCGATGACCGCAGGATTCGCGTCCATCTGCAATCCGCGCGGCGTGTCATCCGCCGCGCCTGCTGCCAAGGCTGAGACTGTTGCGCCGAAAGCCGCGCCTGTTGTAGAGGCCGCGCCTGTCGCGGAGCCCACCGAGACCGCGCCCGAACCGGCAGCAGCTGTATCGGACGCGCCCACCGCAGCCGATCTGGTTGTGGCCGGCGCAATGGACGCACCCGAATTGCTCGACGCGGCCAAGGGGGCGGCGGACGATCTGACCGTTCTCAATGGTGTGGGCCCAAAGCTCGCCGCTGCGTTGAACGAGGCAGGTATTTACCATTTGAACCAGATTGCTGGCTGGACCGATGCCAATGTGGCATGGGTTGACGCCAATGTGGCCGGTGTGCGCGGTCGCGCCTCCAAGGGCGCTTGGGTCGCGCAGGCCACTGACCTTCTGGCCTGAACACTGACCACGGACGACCCAAGGCTATGGCAAACAAAGAAGAACTTAACCGGCGGGGACGTAAGGTCGCGTTGACAATTGCCGGTGTCGGCATATTCTGGATTGTCATAACAGCCTTGGGGCAGGCTCTGGGATGGAGCCAGAGCCTGCGCGCTTTGTTCGATCTTGTTGCATTGGCAGGGTTTATCTGGGCGATCTGGATGATATACGGGCTCTGGCGCGCGCGCCAGGAACATGAAGGATAAGCGATGCTTCAGGACCAGGACCGGATCTTTACCAACATTTACGGCATGCATGACCGCACCCTTGATGGGGCGAAAAAGCGTGGCCATTGGGACGGCACAAAGGACATAATCGCCAAGGGCCGTGACTGGATCATCGACGAGATGAAAGCCTCCGGTCTGCGCGGTCGCGGTGGTGCGGGTTTCCCGACGGGCCTGAAATGGTCCTTCATGCCCAAGGAATCGGATGGCCGTCCGGCGTATCTGGTGATCAACGCTGACGAGTCAGAGCCCGGCACCTGCAAGGACCGCGAGATCATGCGCCATGATCCGCACACGCTGATCGAGGGGGCGCTGATCGCCTCTTTCGCGATGCAGGCCCATGCGTGCTACATCTACATCCGCGGCGAATACATCCGCGAGAAGGAGGCGCTGCAGGCCGCCATTGACGAGGCCTATGACGCAGGGCTTCTGGGCAAGAACGCGGCTGGTTCCGGTTGGGATTTCGAGCTGTTTTTGCACCATGGGGCTGGCGCCTACATCTGTGGCGAAGAAACCGCGCTGATCGAATCGCTTGAAGGCAAGAAGGGCATGCCCCGCATGAAACCGCCGTTTCCGGCGGGCGCGGGCCTGTATGGCTGCCCGACCACGGTGAACAACGTCGAATCCATCGCTGTCGTGCCGACGATCTTGCGCCGTGGCGCGTCGTGGTTCGCGGGCTTTGGTCGCGAAAACAATGCGGGCACCAAGCTGTTCGCCATTTCCGGTCATGTGAACACACCCTGCGTTGTCGAAGAGGCGATGTCGATCTCCTTTGAGGAGTTGATCGAGAAGCACTGTGGCGGCATCCGTGGCGGTTGGGACAACCTCAAGGCGGTTATCCCCGGCGGGTCTTCGGTCCCTTGTGTGCGTGGCGAGAACATGCGCGACGCGATCATGGATTTTGACTATCTGCGCGGCGAGCTGGGCTCCGGTCTGGGGACCGCTGCGGTGATCGTGATGGACAAGGACACCGACATCATCAAAGCGATCTGGCGGCTGTCGAAGTTCTACAAACACGAAAGCTGTGGCCAGTGCACACCGTGCCGCGAGGGCACCGGCTGGATGATGCGTGTCATGGACCGTCTGGTGCGTGGCGAGGCGGATGATGAAGAGATCGACATGCTTTGGGATGTGACCAAGCAGGTCGAGGGCCACACGATCTGCGCGCTTGGCGACGCTGCGGCTTGGCCCATTCAGGGTCTCATCCGCAATTTCCGTGACGAGATCGAGGACCGGATCAAGGCGCAAAAGGCCGGGCGGCTCAGCGCGGTTGCGGCCGAATAATCGCGCCTGTCAAATGAGCCTAAGCCCCCTGCGCCCTACGGTGTCGGGGGCTTTTTGGTTTCGGCAGCCTGCTTCAAACAATTGGGGCGATTTCGCCGGTTTGATTAAGGCGCAGGGCTGAAGGCTTGACGTTAACCCCTTGGGCGGGTGACAAGCGGGAACTGGTTAATTGAAGGACGTCAATGTGATGGCTGTAGGCAAAGCTGTGGTTCGGATCGGCCTGTGCGTGGTGTTGGTGGCCTCTGTGGCGGCTTGCGGGCAAGCGCCCAACTTCGGACGCACCCAAACGGCGACCTTTGACGGGCAAAGCTTTCGCGCCTCCGCCAAAGGCGACAAGACGGACCGGACAATGTTTGTAGCCACAGCGCATAACCCCGCGAAATCTCTCGACGGCGCGGTTCAGGCCGCATCCTATCAGGCGGTGAAATACTGCATCACGACCTATGGCACCTCGGACATTGACTGGACGGTGGGGCCGGATACGCCGCCTGCGCAGCTTCCGGTCAGCGATCAGGTCCTGCGTTTGTCGGGGCAATGCCGCGACAGGTAGTTGCGGCTGTTCGGGGAAAACCCGCCGACGCGGATCAAAACCCGCGACTGATATTGAATATCACCGCCAGACTGCCTTTGTTCAGCACAAGTGTTTCGAGTGAAGGAGGCCACTGATGCGGCTTATTCCCCTAGTATCCTTGTGCGTGGCGCTGGCCGCGCCCGCGATGGCCAAACCCCATCTGAGCGAGGTCAAAGAGATTGATGATCGCTTGATGCAAATCGCGATTGCCGATGAATTGCGCAAAACCTGCGACGATATTGATGCGCGCATGATCCGCGGCTTGGGCCAGTTGAACGAGCTGCGTTCGCAGGCGAAATCGATGGGCTACAGCAATGACGAGATCGAGGATTACGTGACCTCGAAATCTGAGAAGAAGCGGATGCGTCAACGCGCCGAGGCATGGCTGTCGGGTCAGGGCGTGAATTCGAAGAACAACGATTCGTTCTGTGCCTTCGGACGTCAGCAGATTTCCAAGGGCACCTACATCGGATCCCTTTTGCGCTAACATCTCCTTCGGGCCGCCGTGCAGAGAAACCTGCGCGGCGCTCCTTTTTCCAAGTATTTTAGTCGGTCAAATTTGGGCGTTCTAGCGCCCAAACTGCCGTAGCCGCGTCGATTTTTCCCGATTTTTGGGGGCAATTTCCGCTTACTGCATCTGGTGTCGTGGCGCTGGTGGCGATAGAACCGGCGCAGGTGGCGCGCGGCTTTGGTTGCAGCGCAGCTATTTGCAATCTGGAAAGGCACCGGCATGTCAGACTTGCGCAAGCTCATCATCGACGGTCAGGAAATCGAGGTGGATGGGGCCATGACCCTGATCCAGGCTTGTGAGGAGGTCGGGATCGAGGTTCCGCGCTTCTGCTATCACGAGCGTCTCTCGATCGCGGGCAACTGCCGCATGTGTCTGGTCGAGGTTGTCGGCGGTCCGCCGAAACCTGCAGCGTCCTGTGCCATGCAGGTGCGTGACATGCGCCCCGGTCGCAATGGCGAGCCGCCGGAGATCAAAACCAACTCTCCCATGGTCAAAAAGGCCCGGGAAGGGGTGATGGAATTCCTGCTGATCAACCACCCGCTGGATTGCCCGATCTGCGATCAGGGCGGCGAATGCGACCTGCAGGATCAGGCCATGGCTTACGGCGTGGACTTCTCGCGTTTCCGCGAACCCAAGCGCGCTGTGACCGATCTGGATCTGGGCCCGCTGGTCGAAACGCATATGACGCGTTGCATTTCCTGCACCCGCTGCGTGCGCTTCACCACAGAGGTCGCCGGTCTGACCCAGATGGGGCAGACGGGGCGTGGCGAAGATGCAGAGATCACGTCCTACCTGAACCAGACGCTCGAATCGAACATGCAGGGCAATATCATTGACCTGTGTCCTGTAGGCGCGCTGGTGTCGAAACCCTATGCCTTTACCGCGCGGCCTTGGGAGCTGACCAAGACAGAGACCATCGATGTGATGGACGCCTTGGGGTCGAACATTCGTGTGGACACCAAAGGCCGCGAAGTCATGCGCATCCTGCCGCGCAACAACGATGGCGTGAACGAGGAATGGATTTCAGATAAGACTCGCTTTGTCTGGGATGGTCTGCGCCGCCAGCGGCTGGATCGTCCTTATGTGCGCGTCGATGGCAAGCTGAAGCCCGCCACATGGCCGGAGGCGCTGGCCGCAGCGGCCAAGGCGATTGCGGGCGCGGAAAAGCTGGCCGGTCTGGTGGGGGATCTTGCCCCGGTCGAAGCCGCATTCAGCCTGAAAACCCTGATCGAAGGGCAGGGCGGTGTGGTCGAATCCCGCACCGATGGCGCAAAACTGCCTGCGGGCAATCGCTCTGCCTATGTGGGCAACGTGGCGATCGAGGATATCGATGCCGCTGAGTCGATCCTGTTGATCGGCACCAACCCGCGCGAAGAAGCGCCGGTTCTCAACGCCCGCATTCGGGCCGCATGGGCCCGTGGCGCGCAGGTGTCGCGCATCGGTGCGCCGGTTGACCTGACTTATGATGTGACGGAGCTCGGCGCCGGTCGCGATGCCTTGGCCAAGGCGGATGTGGCAGAGGGCACCATTGTGATCGTCGGTCAAAGCGCCCTGAACGAGGCGGACGGCGCGGCGGTTCTTGCTGCGGCGATGGCTGCGTCGGGGCGGATGCTGGTGCTGCACAGTGCCGCCTCTCGCGTTGGTGCCTTGGACGTGGGCGCCGTGAACGACCGTGGCATGGATGCCGTGTCTGAGGCCGATGTCATCTATAACCATGGCGCGGATGAGGTGGAAATCGGCGAGGGTGCCTTTGTCATCTATCAAGGTTCGCACGGCGATCGTGGCGCGCATCGCGCAGATATCATCCTGCCCGCCGCAGCTTATACCGAGGAACAAGGTCTGTTTGTGAACACCGAGGGGCGTCCGCAATTGGCGCTGCGTGCCGGGTTCGCCCCTGGCGAGGCCAAGGAAAACTGGGCCATCTTCCGCGCATTGTCGGCAGAGATGGGCGCGACCCTTCCGTGGGATTCTCTGGCACAGCTGCGCCAGACACTGGTCGCCGATGTGCCCCATCTGGCCCAGATCGACGAGGTGCCGGAAAACCCATGGCAGCCGTTGGAGACGGGCGATCTGGGGAATGCGGATTTCCGCTACGCGATCAAGGACTACTGGCTGACCAACCCGATTGCCCGCGCGTCCGAGGTAATGGCCGAATTGTCCAAGAACCAGAAGCTGCGCGATCAGGCGCCGATGGCAGCCGAATAAGTGCGTTTGGCGGGGGCGATAACCATGGCCGGGGCGATGGCGCTTGCAGGATGCGAACCGACGCAGCCCGAGCGGACGCCTTTTGCCCCGCGTTATCAGGGAATCGAAACCCGCTTGCTGGATGGTGATCTGGTGAATTTCCATGTGGCCATGCGCGGTGCGCGCGGCCCTTTCGATGTAGAGGCCTACGCCGAATGTGCGGCAGCGCAATATGCATTGATCAGAGGTTACGGCTTTGCCCGGCACGTTCGGACAAATGTGAACGAAACGGGCGGCCAATGGCAGGGCGATGCGGTATATACAATTTCTGCCGCGCTGCCCCGAGGGCTGAGAACAATCGACGCAGAGGTCACCACCATGGCCTGTGCCGAGAACGGAATACCGATGGTGTGAGGACCTGATGGCAAATTTCTTTTCCGACAATCCTTGGGGTATCGCGATCTGGATCGTCTTCACGATCCTCGCGCTTTTGGTGCCGCTGCTGGTTTCTTTGGCCTTTCTGATGTGGGGCGACCGCAAGATCTGGGCGGCTGTCCAGATGCGACGCGGTCCGAACGTGGTCGGGATCTTCGGCCTGCTGCAATCCTTTGCAGACTTCTTGAAATACATCGTCAAAGAGGTGGTGGTGCCTGCGGGGGCGGACCGGTTTGTGTTCTTCCTCGCCCCGATGGTGTCGCTGGTCATGGCGTTCATCGCCTGGGCGGTGATCCCCTTTGGGGATGGCTGGGTGATTTCCAACATCAACGTGGCCATTCTGTATGTCTTCGCGATTTCGTCGCTGGAGGTGTACGGGGTGATCATGGGGGGCTGGGCGTCAAACTCCAAATACCCGTTCCTCGGCTCGCTGCGCTCTGCCGCGCAGATGATCTCTTATGAGGTGTCAATCGGCCTGATCATCATCGGTGTCGTGATTTCTGCCGGTTCGTTGAACTTTGGCGAGATCGTTGCGTCGCAAGACGGGGCAGGCATCCTGTCGTGGTACTGGCTGCCGCATTTCCCGATGATGTTCCTGTTCTTCATCTCGGCCTTGGCGGAAACCAACCGCCCGCCGTTCGACTTGCCGGAGGCGGAATCGGAACTGGTTGCTGGCTATCAGGTGGAATACTCCTCGACCCCGTTCCTGCTGTTCATGATCGGTGAACTGACAGCGGTGGTGCTGATGTGTGCGCTGGTGTCGCTTCTGTTCTTGGGCGGATGGCTCTCGCCGGTCGAATTCATCCCCGATGGCATCTTCTGGATGTGCATCAAGATGGTCTTCGTCTTCTTCCTGTTCTCGATGGTGAAGGCGATCACCCCGCGTTACCGCTACGACCAGCTGATGCGTCTGGGGTGGAAGGTCTTCCTGCCGATGTCGCTGGCTTGGGTGGTCTTTGTGGCCTTTGCCGCGCGGTTCGAATGGTTCTGGGGCTTTTACACCCGCTGGGCGGTAGGGGGCTGATCGTGTCGGTGATTTGGAAACGATCTGTTTCTAGGACCGCAACGGACTGGGTAGGCTCGGTTGCTATGGTTTCGCTGGGGGGCTGGCATGTCGCCCGCCGGACAGCAGGGAGACGTCTGATGACAGATCTGAAGAAGGCCATTCTGGACGCAAAATACATCGATATGGTCGCGCTTGGGGACTTTGTTGTCCGTGATTGCGGCTTGCCGGATGTGGATGGCGACGGGAACCTTATGCCGCAGGCCAATGAGATCGCGGCCGCGATCTTCCGCTGGGCCGCCGATATGCAGGCCATGAGCAGCGAGGCGAAATCCAAACCGGCGGCGTCTGCCATCGGTGCGGCGATTGCGCAGGAAGTGATCGGCGACGAGGCCAGCGAGGTTATCGCAGACCCTGCCGACATCACCGCCGGGCTTGGTGAATTTGACGAATTTGGCGATCCCCTGATGGACGCCGAAGAGGCGGAGCGGCTCGAAGCAGCGCGCGAAGCCGTGAAACAGGAGGACGCGTAGATGGCCACCATCGATTACAGGCGTGCCGTTAAGTATTTTCTGCTGGCGGACTTCGTGAAGGGGTTCCAGCTCGGGCTGAAGTATTTCTTCTCGCCGAAGGCGACGCTGAACTACCCGCATGAAAAGGGGCCTTTGTCGCCCCGATTTCGTGGTGAACACGCGCTGCGGCGGTATCCGAACGGGGAAGAGCGCTGCATCGCCTGCAAACTGTGCGAGGCGGTCTGCCCCGCGCAGGCGATCACCATTGATGCCGAGCCGCGCGAGGACGGCTCGCGCCGCACCACGCGCTATGACATCGACATGACCAAATGCATCTACTGCGGTTTTTGTCAGGAAGCCTGTCCCGTGGATGCCATCGTCGAAGGGCCGAACTTCGAATTCTCGACCGAGACGCGCGAAGAGCTGTTCTACGACAAGGCCAAACTGTTGGAAAACGGCGACCGCTGGGAAGCCGAGATTGCCCGCAACCTTGAACTGGACGCCCCGTACCGATGATCACGACACGCGCCTCTGCCCTGTGTGCTGTGCGACGGACGTCGGTCCGGCGGGCGCGGCGTGCGTGTGATTTGGCGACACGAGATAATGTAACAGCGCGCTGGCAGGAGATCGTGTCATGACCACCAAGACCCCGTTCGAATTGATGATGGAACAGGCGCAGGAAATGGCCAAGGCGTTCAACCCGGCCATGACCACCTTTGATCCCAAGGGATTTGAAAAGCTCTGGCCGACCATGACCAAGGATTCGATGGAGATGTTCTTTGGCAAGGGCTTGTCCAAGAACGGGTTGGATGCCAAGACGCGGCTGTTGCTCACATTGGCCGGGCTGACGATGCAGGGCGCGCAGGCTGAGACACCGTTTCGTATGACCGTGCGCCACGCGATGGAGGCCGGTGCCTCCGAAGAAGAGATCGCCGAGACCATTGCACAAATGTCAATGTTCGCAGGCATACCCGCCATGAACCGCGCCATGGAACTGGCCCGCGAGGTCATGGCCGATAAAAAGGATGACGAAGAATGACCGTCTTTGCCTTCTATATGTTTGCTCTTGGCGTGATCGCCGGCGGCCTGTTCACGGTGATCAGCCGCAATCCGGTGCATTCCGTGTTGTGGCTGATCCTTGCCTTCCTGTCGTCCGCGGGGCTGTTCGTGATGCTGGGGGCAGAGTTTGTCGCCATGCTGCTGATCATTGTCTACGTGGGCGCGGTTGCGGTTCTGTTCCTGTTTGTCGTGATGATGCTGGACGTGGACTTTGCCGAGCTAAAGGCCGAGATGGCAAAATATCTGCCGCTCGGGCTGTTGATCGGCTTGGTTGTGCTGATGCAGCTCGCCATGGCCTTTGGCGTCTGGGAAGCGTCCGAGCTGGCCGCGGGGCAACTGTCTGCGCCGACGCCTGTGGATGTCCAGAACACCGCGGCCCTTGGTCTGGTGTTGTACGACCAGTATTTCCTGCTGTTCCAACTGGCGGGTCTGATCCTGCTGGTGGCGATGATCGGGGCGATTGTGCTGACACTGCGGCACCGCAAGGATGTCAAACGTCAGGACGTGCTGGCGCAGATGTACCGCGATCCTGCCAAAGCGATGGAACTGCGCGATGTTAAACCGGGGCAGGGGCTGTGAACGCAGTTTGGGATATCGTCTTCTCGCCGATGGGACTGGTTCTATACGCCGGTTTCTGGGCGCTGAAACTGACGGTCGGCGTCTGGGTGATCGCGCGCATCGTCGCGCGACTGCCGCTGCGCCAACGGCTGTGGACCGAACAAAGACTGGTTCGCATGCGGCTGATGAAACGACCGACCGATCCGCTTGGCTAAGGCAGATCGCTTAATACGGGCCTTGGTCCGGTGGAATTTGGCTTTGGGATCTCTGCCCAAGGCTACGGAATGCGAAAACGAGCGGGCAAGAGGCCCGGAGGGACACGTATGATCGGATTGGAACATTACCTGACCGTCGCTGCGGCGTTGTTTGTCATCGGGATATTCGGGCTTTTCCTGAACCGAAAGAACGTGATCATCCTGCTGATGAGCATCGAATTGATGTTGCTGGCCGTGAACATCAATCTGGTCGCTTTCTCCAGCTACCTCGGGGATCTGGCAGGGCAGGTGTTCACCCTGTTCGTGCTGACGGTGGCTGCCGCCGAGGCAGCGATTGGCCTCGCGATCCTTGTCTGCTTCTTCCGCAACCGCGGCACCATCGCCGTAGAAGACGTCAACGTGATGAAAGGCTGACCTGATGGAGAGCATCATTCTCTTTGCCCCGTTGGTGGGCAGCCTGATTGCCGGCTTTGGCTGGAAATCCATCGGCATCCGTGGGGCGCAATGGGTGTCCACGGGCCTGCTGTTTCTGGCCTGTTTCTTCTCTTGGGTGGTGTTTCTGTCCCACGGGCCGGAAACCCAGCATATCCAGATCATGCGTTGGATCGAATCCGGCACGCTGAGCACGGACTGGTCGATCCGGCTGGATCGTCTGACCTCGATCATGTTGATCGTTGTGACCACGGTGTCGTCGCTGGTGCACCTGTATTCCTTTGGCTACATGGCGCATGACGACAACTTCAAGAAGGGCGAGGAAAGCTACAAGGCGCGTTTCTTTGCCTATCTGTCGTTCTTCACCTTCGCCATGCTGATGCTGGTGACCTCGGACAATCTGGTCCAGATGTTCTTTGGCTGGGAAGGCGTGGGTGTCGCATCTTATCTGCTGATCGGGTTCTACTACCGCAAGCCGTCTGCCAATGCCGCCGCGATGAAAGCGTTCATCGTCAACCGCGTGGGTGATTTCGGTTTCGCGTTGGGGATCTTTGCGCTTTACATGCTGACCGACAGCGTGCGGTTCGATGACATCTTTGCCGCCGCGCCAGAGATCGCGCAGACGCAGATTTCCTTCCTCTGGGGGGATTGGAACGCGGCAGAGGTTGCGGCGGTGCTGTTGTTCATCGGCGCGATGGGCAAATCGGCGCAGCTTATTCTGCACACTTGGCTGCCCGACGCGATGGAGGGGCCGACGCCTGTGTCGGCGCTGATCCACGCAGCGACCATGGTGACAGCGGGTGTCTTCCTTGTGTGTCGTATGTCGCCGCTGATGGAATATGCGCCCAACGCCATGGCGTTCGTGACCTTCCTTGGCGCGACCACGGCCTTCTTTGCCGCCACCGTGGGGCTTGTCCAGAACGACATCAAACGCGTGATCGCCTATTCGACCTGTTCGCAGCTGGGCTACATGTTCGTGGCCGCAGGTGTGGGTGTCTATTCGGTCGCCATGTTCCACCTGTTTACGCATGCCTTCTTTAAGGCGATGCTGTTCCTCGGTGCGGGCTCGGTGATCCACGGCATGCACCACGAACAGGACATGCGGAACTATGGCGGGCTGCGCAAAAAGCTGCCCTATACCTTCTGGGCGATGATGATCGGCACGCTGGCCATCACGGGCGTTGGTATCCCGCTGACCCATATCGGGTTTGCCGGCTTCCTTTCCAAGGACGCTGTGATCGAAAGCGCTTGGGCCGGGACAGCGGGGGGCTATGCCTTCTGGATGCTGGTGATCGCGGCGCTGTTCACGTCGTTCTACTCGTGGCGGCTGATCTTCCTGACCTTCTTTGGCAAGCCGCGCGGCAACAAGCACACCCATGAACACGCCCATGAAAGCCCGACGGTCATGCTGGTGCCGCTTGGTGTGCTGAGCCTTGGCGCGATCTTCTCGGGGATGGTGTGGTACAGCTCTTTCTTCGGTGACCATAACTCGGTCAACAGTTTCTTCGGCATTCCGGCGCACCACGAAGAGGTGGCGCATGGTGACGACGCAGCACATGCCGAGGCAGAGGCGAGCGAGGATCACGCGGCAGAAGAGCACGCGACCGATCATCACGGCGCGCCTCAGGGGGCCATCTACATGGCGCCTGACAACACGGTGATGGATGACGCGCACCACGCGCCCAAATGGGTCAAGGTCTCGCCCTTTATTGCGATGCTGCTGGGTCTGATCACGGCCTACTGGTTCTATATCGTGAACCCGTCACTGCCCAAACGTCTGGCCGAACAGCAGCGTCCGCTGTACCTGTTCCTGCTGAACAAATGGTACTTTGACGAGGTCTATGGCTTCCTCTTCGTCAACCCGTCCAAAAAGCTCGGCCGCATCCTTTGGAAACAGGGGGACGAGGCTGTGATCAAGGGCGCGATCAATGGTCTTGCCATGGGGATTGTCCCCTTCCTGACGCGCCTCGCAGGGCGGGCCCAGTCCGGCTACATCTTCACCTATGCCTTTGCCATGGTGATCGGCATTGCGGCGCTGATCACATGGATGACCATCTCCGGAGGGGCACACTGATGTCGAACCTTCTCTCCATCGTCACCTTTCTGCCTGCGCTCGCGGCACTGATCCTTGCGGTGTTCCTGCGCGGCAGTGACGAAGCAGCGCAGCGCAACGCCAAATGGCTGGCGCTGATCGCGTCGGGTGCGACCTTCCTGATTTCGCTATTCATTCTGGCGCAATTCGACCCGGCCAACACCGGCTTCCAGATGGTCGAGGAAGGCGCCTGGATCATGGGTCTGTCCTATCGGATGGGCGTGGACGGGATTTCGGTCCTGTTTGTGATGCTGACGACCTTCATGATGCCGCTGGTGATCTGGGCCTCCTGGGACGTGAAACACCGCGTGACGGAATATATGATCGCCTTCCTGCTGCTGGAAACGCTGATGCTGGGCGTGTTCATGGCGCTGGACCTGATCCTGTTCTACCTCTTCTTCGAGGCCGGCCTGATCCCGATGTTCCTGATCATCGGCATTTGGGGCGGCAAAGACCGGATTTACGCATCCTTCAAATTCTTCCTCTACACGTTCCTCGGGTCGGTGCTGATGCTGATCGCGATGATTGCGATGTATGTGGATGCGGGGACGACCTGTATCGGCGGATGTGATCTCTCGCTGCTCAAGCATAATTTTGCCTTCGACGACTTTAGCGTGTTGGGCATTCATGTGGTTGGCGGCATGCAAACGATGCTGTTTCTTGCGTTCTTTGCATCCTTCGCGGTGAAGATGCCCATGTGGCCGGTGCACACATGGCTGCCGGAGGCGCACGTTCAGGCGCCGACCGCAGGCTCGGTTGTTCTGGCGGCGATCCTGTTGAAGATGGGCGGCTACGGCTTCTTGCGTTTTGCCTTGCCAATGTTCCCGGTCGGTTCTGACGTGATGCAGAACTTTGTGTTCGCACTGTCGGTGGTGGCCATCGTCTACACGTCTTTGGTGGCCTTGGTTCAAGATGACATGAAAAAGCTGATCGCCTATTCGTCGGTGGCGCATATGGGCTATGTGACCATGGGGATTTTTGCGGCCAACCAGCAGGGCGTGGACGGGGCGATTTTTCAGATGATTTCCCACGGGTTCATTTCGGGCGCGCTGTTCCTGTGTGTGGGTGTGATCTACGATCGGATGCACACGCGCGAGATCGACGCCTACGGCGGTCTGGTCAACCGGATGCCCGCCTATGCGCTGATCTTCTTGTTCTTCACGATGGCGAATGTGGGCCTTCCGGGGACCTCCGGCTTTATCGGTGAATTCCTGACGTTGGCTGGTGTGTTCCAGGTCAACACATGGGTGGCCGCAGGGGCCACGACCGGCGTGATTCTGTCGGCGGCCTATGCGCTGTGGCTGTACCGCCGTGTGGTCATGGGCGATCTGATCAAGGAAAGCCTGAAGACCATCAAGGACATGACCAGCCGTGAAAAGCTGATCTTCACGCCGCTGGTGGCCATGACGCTGTGGATGGGGGTGTATCCCGCGCCGATCCTTGACCGGATCGGACCGTCGGTCGAGGCGCTGGTGGCGAATTACGATTCTGCGCTCGACAGCGCGGGCCGCGGCGCGGATGCGCAAGTGGCCGAAGCAGACGAAGCACACTGAGGGGTTAATTGATGTCGGCTGATCTGAACATCATCCTGCCGGAGATCATTCTGTCGCTTTACGCGATGATCGCACTGGTGGGGGCGGTCTACACCGCCAAAGACAATCTGGCCCCGATGCTGGTCTGGGTGACCGCCGGGCTGTTTACGGTACTGGCCCTGTGGATCGGTGCCACCGGCGACGGTGCGCAGGCGGCCTTTGGCGGCATGTTCCACAACGATGCGTTCTCGCGCTTTGCCAAGGTGGTGATACTGCTGTCGGCTGCGGCGGTCATGGTCATGGGGCAGGGCTACATGGCGAAGCGTGACATGCTGCGCTTTGAATACCCGATGCTGGTGACCCTGTCGGTCGTCGGCATGATGGTGATGGTGTCCGCAGGCGATCTGATGTCGCTCTACATGGGGCTGGAGCTGCAGTCGCTGGCGCTTTACGTCGTGGCGTCCCTGCGCCGTGACAGCGTCAAATCTACCGAAGCGGGTCTGAAATACTTTGTGCTTGGTGCGCTGTCTTCGGGGCTTCTGCTGTATGGTGCATCGCTGGTGTATGGCTTCGCGGGCACAACGCTGTTCTCTGGGATTATTCTGGCGGCGACGGACGGTCATCTGACCATTGGTCTGCTGATCGGTCTGGTGCTGATGATCTCCGGCATGGCGTTCAAGGTCTCGGCTGTGCCGTTCCACATGTGGACACCGGACGTCTATCAGGGCTCGCCCACCGCGGTGACGGCCTTCTTTGCCACCGCACCCAAGGTGGCGGCGATGGGTCTGTTTGCCCGCGTTATGTTTGACGCCTTCGGCGGTGCCATCCCGGACTGGAGTCAGGTGATCGCGCTGTTGGCGGTGTTGTCGATGTTCCTCGGCTCCCTTGCCGCGATCGGGCAGACCGACATCAAACGTCTCATGGCTTATTCCTCGATTGCGCATATGGGCTACGCGCTGATTGGTCTGGCGGCGGGCAGCGAGATGGGTGTGCAGAACATGCTGATCTACATGGTGATCTACGTCACCATGAACGTCGGCACCTTTGCCTTTATCCTGTCGATGGAACGCGACGGCCAGCCGGTCACGGATATTTCCGCCCTCGGCATGTATGCGAGCAAGGAACCGGCCCGTGCCTTGGCGATGTTGGTGCTGCTGTTCAGCTTGGCCGGCGTGCCGCCGCTGTTGGGTTTCTTCGCCAAATACGGTGTCATGATGGCCGCGGTCGAGGCGGACATGGTCTGGCTGGCGGTGCTGGGTGTGATCGCCTCGGTGATCGGGGCCTACTACTACCTGCGGATCGTATTCTTTATGTACTTCGGCGAAGACCGCACCGACGCGTTGGAGACATCCAAGTCCCGCGTGTTGTCGGTGTTCCTCAGCGCCTCCGCTGGCATCATCGTGGTGCTGGTGTTCAACCCGCTGGGGCTGGCCGTGGATCTGCAGGACAGCGCTCGGGCGGCTGCGGTTGCCTTGGTCCGCTAAAAACCGACCGATTTTGCAATGAATTGAGCGGCGCGCCCTGTTCGGGGCGCGCCGTTTGTGTCACGGGGACACAATACCCGTTGAAGGAACGCCCGCATGCCATGGCCCGAAACTTACGCCCGCCACGTCCTGGTGGAGGTGGACAGCACCAACGCCGAGGCAGCCCGCCGCATGGATGGGCTGGCGGGACCTGCGTGGATCTGCGCGTTGTCCCAGACCGCCGCGCGGGGCAGGCGGGGCCGCGCATGGAACAGCCCGGCGGGCAATTTTGCGGCCACCTTGGTGATGCGTCCGACCGAGCCGCCCGAGACCGTGGCGCTGCGGTCCTTTGTGGCGGCGCTGGCGCTGTATGACGCACTGTCAGATCTGACCGGGACAGAGGCCGGGCTCGCGCTGAAATGGCCCAATGATGTGCTGTTGAACGGCGGAAAGGTCGCGGGCATCCTGCTCGAAGGGTTGCCCCATGGCGGACTGGCCGTTGGCATCGGCGTGAACCTGATCGCCGCGCCGGATCGTGCGATGCTGGAGGCGCGCGCGGTCGCCCCTGTCAGCGTGCTGAGCGAAACCGGCGTGCGCATCCAGCCCGAAAAGATGCTCGATGCCTTGGCGCAGGCCTGGGCCATCCGCGAAGAGGCCTTTGTCACCTACGGATTTGCCGCCATCCGCGAGGCTTGGCTGGCCCGTGCCGCGCGGATCGGCGATACCATCACCGCGCGGACGTCGCGTGAGGAAACCATCGGCGTCTTCGAGACGGTGGACGCCACAGGGCAACTTGTCCTAAACACCCCCTCAGGCCGTGTGCACATCGCTGCGGCAGATGTGTTTTTCTGAAAGGGCTTAGCCGAATGCTGCTTGCCATCGATTGCGGCAACACCAACACGGTTTTCTCGATCTGGGATGGGGAAAGCTTTATCGCGACGTGGCGGACGGCGACGGAACACCAGCGCACGGCGGACCAGTATTACGTCTGGCTGTCGACGCTGATGGAGTTCCAGAAGATCGACGCCGACATCACCGATGTGATTATCTCCTCGACGGTGCCGCGCGTGGTCTGGAACCTGCGTGTGCTGGCGGACCGCTATTTCCGCACCCGTCCTTTGGTTGTGGGCAAGCCTGACTGTCTGCTGCCGATTGAGACCCGCGTGGATGCGGGCACGGCGGTGGGGCCGGACCGATTGGTGAACACTGTCGCGGGCTTTAACAAGTTCGGCGGCGATCTGGTGATTGTCGACTTTGGCACAGCCACGACCTTTGACGTGGTGGCGCGCGACGGGGCCTATGTGGGCGGCGTGATTGCCCCGGGCGTGAACCTGTCGCTGGAGGCCTTGCATCAGGCCGCCGCCGCGCTGCCGCATGTGGATATATCCAAACCGGCGCAGGTTGTGGGCACAAACACCGTGGCCTGTATGCAATCGGGCGTGTTTTGGGGCTATGTTGGTCTGGTACGCGAGATCTGCGAACGGATCAAAGACGAACGCGGGCGCGATATGCGCATCATCGCCACGGGGGGGCTTGCGCCCTTGTTCCAGGCGTCGGTGCCGCTATTTGATGCCTTTGACGAATTCCTGACGATGCACGGTTTGACCGTGATTTACGAACATAACAAGGCGCACGCTCATGCGGAGTAATGTGCCTGTAACAGAGGCTTAAGCATGAGCGACGAAAGACTGATTTACCTGCCCTTGGGCGGCGCCGGCGAGATCGGCATGAACTGCTACGTCTATGGCTATGGCAAACCGGGCGAGGAACGGCTGCTGGTGGTGGACATGGGCGTGGCGTTTCCCGACATGGACACGACACCGGGCGTGGACATCATCCTGCCCGACATCACGTGGCTGAAAGAAAACAAGAACCGGATCGAGGGTCTTGTCATCACCCACGCCCATGAGGACCACGTGGGCGCAGTCGGCCATACGTTCGAACATCTGGGCCTGCCGATCTATGCGCGGGCCTTTACCTCGAATATCGCGCGCCACAAGCTGGCGGAATACGGGATCGAGGGGCAGGCGGTCAAAACCTGTTCACCTTGGCCGGAACAGGTCCAGATCGGGCCGTTCAAACTGGGCTTTTTGCCGATCTCGCATTCGATCCCCGAAAGCTCGGGTCTTGTGATCGACACCCCCGCAGGCCGCGTGATCCACACCGGCGACTTCAAGCTCGACACACAGCCGCTGGTGGGCGAGGCATGGGACCCGGAGCTTTGGGGCGAAGTGTCCAAGGGCGGGGTCAAGGCGCTGATCTGCGATTCGACCAATGTGTTTTCGCCCAACCCCGGCCGGTCCGAGGTCACGGTTGGCCCGGCGGTGGAAAAGCTGGTGGCAGAGGCGCCGAACCTCGTCGTTGCCACGACATTTGCGTCGAACGTGGCCCGGGTGCGCACCTTGGCAGAAGCTGGGGAGCGCGCAGGCCGGTCCATCGTGTTGCTGGGGCGCGCCATGCGCCGCATGGTCGAGGCTGCGGTAGAAACCGGTGTGTTGGACCGTTTCCCGACCGTGGTGCCGGTGGAGGATGCGACCTCTATCCCGCGTGAAAACCTGATGCTTCTGGTCACAGGTTCCCAAGGCGAGCGCCGCGCCGCATCGGCCCAGCTGTCGCGTGGCAAGTTCAACGGGATCGAGCTGAAGGAAGGGGACACTTTCCTGTTCTCGTCCAAAACCATCCCCGGCAACGAAAAAGACGTGATCCGCATTATGAACGCGCTCTCGGAAAAGGGCGTGGATGTGGTGACCGACAGCATGGGCGACTATCACGTGTCCGGCCACGCCAACCGCCCCGATCTGGAAACCATGCAGGATGTGGTGCAGCCGCAGATCGTGGTGCCGATGCACGGCGAACATCGCCATTTGCGCGAACACGTCAAACTGTCCGAACAACGGAACCGGCAGGCCGTGTTGGCCGTCAACGGGATGATGATCGACCTGACCGGCAATGCTCCGAAAGTGGCCGAATATATCGAGACCGGGCGCACCTATCTGGATGGGTCGGTGCAGATCGGCGCGATGGACGGCATCGTGCGGGACCGTATCCGCATGGCGCTGAACGGGCATGTGGTCGTGACGCTGATCATGGACGAAGATGACGAGCCGTTGGGCGAGCCTTGGGTGGATCTGATGGGCTTGGCGGAAACCGGTTCCAGCCATGTGCCTTTGACCGATGTGCTGGAGGCGGACCTGTCGCAGTTCATTGGCCGCGCGGGTGAGAAAACCCTGACCGATGACGACAAGCTCGAAGAAGGGCTGCGCCGCGTTGTGCGCCAGTCTTGCCAGAATGAAATCGGCAAAAAGCCCGAAGTCACCGTGGTTGTCAGCCGGTTGAGCTAAGATCTGGCTTTCGCAAAGATCCTACGCCGGGTGCCAGTCAGGCATCCGGCTTTTTCTGCGCACGGACCATCTTGCGCAGCGCTTTTCGCGCCCTTCGCCCATGCCCGAACTGGTCTGGCCGTGCGCAATAGACTTTTACCTAGAAGGGGAGTGGTGGGTGATGAGAGACTCGAACTCCCGACATCTTCGGTGTAAACGAAGCGCTCTACCAACTGAGCTAATCACCCGGTCCGATGGCGTTTAGAGAAATCCTCGGGCGGCTGCAAGAGAGGAAATTCGGTTTTTCGGCAAAATCTTTTGCGACCTGCGGATGCCGGACGGGGCGGCGCTGGATCACAGCTCTGGCCAGCCACGGGGCAGGCTCAGCCGCGCGATCCAGCCTGTGCGACCGGGTTCAAAGGACAGCTGGCCGCCATGCTCGATTGCGATGGTCGAGGCGATGGTCAACCCCATGCCAAACCCCTTGATCGGGGTCGCATTTGTGCCGCGTCGAAACGGCGCTTTCATCTGGTCAAGGTCCACGTCGGGGCTGCGCGCGCCTTCGTCCTCGATCAGCACATGCACTTGGTCGGCATCGGTTTCCACACGGACTTCGGCGCGGCGGCCGTATTTCAACGCATTGTCGATCAGGTTGGACAGCGCCCGTTGCAGCGCGATGGGGCGGGCGGGCAGGACCAACTGCACGTCTTCGCCGATCTCCGTGTGGCTGCGACGGGACATGAAAATCGAATGCCCGCCTTCGATCACCACGCGGGCGCTGCCGCCAAAGACCACCGGGCTGCCGATATCGCGGTAGTCGTCCACCACAGTTTCCACCAAGGACATCAAAGAGATGCGGCGCGGCTCTTCGGTGTTGAGCTCGGCGCGGGTGTAGGTCAGCACGCTTTCGATGATGCCGGTCATCTGGTCGATGTCGGCCTCGAACTTGTGGCGCAGGGCGTCATCGGCGATCAGCGCCGCGCGCAGTTTCAGACGCGTGGCGGGCGTGCCCAGATCGTGGCTGACGCCGGACAGGACCAGCGCGCGTTCGGCCAGATGGGCGCGTTCGACCTCGCGGTAGTCATTCACCGCGCCGATCAACGCGCGCAGCTCGGCGGGACCGTGAGGGACAAAGGGATCCGCGCCGCCCACGCGTTTTTTGGACCGCAGTTGTTCGGCAAAACCGGTGAAACGGGCGGAGACGCCGGTGGTCGCCCCGTACAGCATCCCCAAGGCGATCAGCGCCAGCAGAACGGCCCCCAAACGGCTGTCACCGGGTTTCGCATGGCAGCCCCAAACATCCGGCCCCGACACGACCCGCCAACTGCCATCGGTGACAGTGGCGAAGATCACCGCGTCACTGCAATAGGTCGCAAGTAGCGCCACAACCGCACCCATGGTGTCACGTCCCGTGGCGGTGCTGTCGGTGTCCAGTTCGGAGAGCGGATAGCGCAAGGCTGAGGACACCACCGCGAGCTTGACCGCGCCGCTGGTCAGGGCATCCGCCTCGGCGTGGCGCAGGGTCAGCTGTGTCACAAGGGCGGGGCGGGGCACGGCGGGCGCCCGTTCGAACTCGCCCGCGTGCGCCAGCCGTTGCACGGGCGGTGGCGGGATCTGGACGGTGATGCCATTGGGGGCAGGGGCGTTGGTGGTCAGCGTATCAAACAGGATCTCGCCGGTGTGGCGCGCGCCGACCAGATGCGCCTGCCAGCGATGTGAGGCCCCCAGCCACATCGACGCCGACGCAGCGCCCGTGACGAAGGCCGCAAGGATCAGCGCGGGGCCACCCCAGCGAATGCTGTGCATGGCGACCATCACGCGTCGCTCTGGATCACGTCGGTGGCAAAGATATAGCCCATGCCGCGTTGGGTCTTGATCAGCTGCGGCGCCTTCGGGTTGTCCTCGATCTTGCTGCGCAGGCGACCGACCAAAACGTCAATGGCCCGCCCCGAGGCATCCGCATCACCCCCGCTGTTGTCGAGCGCGGCGGCGATCTCTTCCCGGGTGAGGGGAATGTGCGGATGCGCCAGCAGGGTTTGCAAAAGCGCGATTTCACGCCGAGACAGGGTGACCTGATACCCTTGGGGAGAGGTGACCTCGTCCGTGCGCCCGTCATAGGTCCAACCGGCAAAGCTGAACCGTGACACGCGGCGACGATGGGCCAGCGAAGCTGTGCGGCGGGTGCGCGCCATCACGGCCTTTATGCGCGCCAGCAACAGCTGCGTGTTGAACGGCTTGGCAATATAGTCGTCTGCGCCCACGGCATAGCCATCCATGCGCTGTTGGTCCGTGGACAGGGCAGAGACCATGATGATGGGCACGTCGTCCTCTTCGCGCAGGCGGGCGCAGATTTCGATGCCGCTTTCGTCACCCAGCATCACATCGAGCAGGATCAGGTCGATGCGACCGCTGGCCATATGCTTGCGAATGTCGGCTTCACCGGCGGCGGGCAGGGCGATGGTGCCGCTTTGCTGCAGGAACTGCGTCAGGATCTGCCGCATTTCACTGTCGTCATCTACGACCAGAATCCGCAAGATAGACACAAGGCTCCCCCCTTTTTGTCATTGATAAACCGCTGGGCTCCCCTCCAGAAACCCGCGCCTTGCGACAGGTTGATGTAACAACCAGCAACAAATTCAACGGTTTTGTAACAGCCCGTAACAGGGGCTGACAAAAATTGCAGCCCTTGGCAAATTCTACGCGATCCGCTGTTGAAAGAAAAAGCTGCATTGGCATTGCTAGGGGCGCACATCCGGCCGGATGTGTGTTTTGGGAGGAACTTCAAAATGAAAAAATCCGTATTTACGGTATCCGCGCTGGCGCTTGCCGTCGCCGGTGCCGCGCAAGCCGAACCGCAAGCCGAGGTCCTGCATTGGTGGACATCCGGCGGCGAGGCGAAATCCGTCGCTGTCCTGCAAGAGGAATTCGCCGCCAAGGGTGGCACATGGACCGACATGCCCGTGGCCGGTGGCGGCGGTGATGCGGCCATGCAGGCCCTGCGCGCCCGCGTGCTGTCGGGCAACGCGCCCACAGCGGTTCAGCTGAAAGGCCCCGCCATTCAGGAATGGTACGAAGAGGGCGTTCTGGCCGATATCTCTGACGTGGCTGATGCGCAGGGCTGGGCGGATGTGCTGCCTGAATCTATTGCCAACCACATGAAGTGCGAGGGCACATGGTGCGCAGCGCCAGTGAACGTGCACCGCGTGGACTGGATCTGGGCCAACGCCGACGTTCTGGAAAGCAACGGCATCGAGATGCCGACCACATGGGATGAATTCAACGCCGCCGCAGCCAAGCTGCAAGAGGCGGGGATCATCCCGCTGGCGCACGGCGGTCAGGCCTGGCAGGACGCCACAGTGTTCGAGGCAGTCGCGCTTGGCATTCTGGGCGCCGACGGGTTCCGCAAGGCCTTTGTCGAGCTCGACGAGGAGGTTCTGAAATCGGACGAGATGGTCGCGGTCTTTGACCAGATGCGCCTGATGCGCGGCTACGTGGACCCGAACTTCCCCGGTCGTGACTGGAACCTTGCCACCGCCATGGTGATGAACGGCGAAGCGGCGTTCCAGATCATGGGTGACTGGGCCAAAGGCGAATTCCTCGCCGCAGGCAAGGCACCAGGCGAGGATTTCCTCTGCGCTTCCGTGCCCGGTGAGGGGTTCCTGTATAACGTCGACAGCTTTGCCATGTTCGAGGTGGACGGCGACGACAAGCAAGAAGGTCAGGCGCTGCTGGCAGAGCTGATCGTGGGCGAGAACTTCCAAGAGGTGTTCAACCTCAACAAGGGGTCGATCCCCGCGCGCACCGATGTGGACCTGTCGGCCTTTGACAGCTGCGCGATCACCTCGTCCGAGGACATGGCAGCCTCCAGCGAAAGCGGCAGCCTGCTGCCGAGCTATGCCCACGGCATGGCGCTGCGCGGCGCGCAGTCCGGCGCGATCACCGATGTGGTGACCTCGCACTTCAACTCCGACATGAGCTCGGAAGAGGCGGTCAAACAGCTCGCAGCAGCTGTGGTAAACAGCCTCTAAGACCTTCGTTCACAATCTAGTAAACCTATTCTGTCGCCCCTTCGCGGGCGGCAGGATCTCCAAACGTGCGAGGGGGCAGGATGCAATTCCTAGAACGCAACTTACCAAAGATCATGCTGGCGCCGTCCTTTGTGGCGATCCTGATCTTTGTTTACGGCTTTATTGCCTGGACCGGGTGGGTGTCTTTGACCCGTAGCCGCCTGCTTCCGAAATATGAAATCGAAGGCTTTATCCAATACGAACGGCTGTTCAGCTCGCTGCGTTGGGATACGGCCTTTGGCAACCTGTTCCTGTTTGGCGGGCTATTTATCGGCATCTCGATGCTGCTTGGGCTGGCCTTGGCGATTTTCCTTGATCAGGATATTCGCGCCGAAGGGGCCATTCGCACGATCTACCTCTATCCGATGGCGCTTTCGATGATTGTCACGGGCACCGCATGGAAATGGATTCTGAACCCCGGATTGGGGCTGGAGGCCATGGTGCGCAGCTGGGGTTTTGAAAACTTCACCTTCGACTGGTTGGTGAATTCCGACATGGCCATTTACACGGTGGTTCTGGCGGCGATCTGGCAAAGCTCGGGGTTTGTGATGGCGCTGTTTCTTGCGGGTCTGCGGTCCGTGGATGGCGAGATCATCAAGGCCGCGCAGATTGACGGCATCCCCACATGGCGGATCTATTCCGCGATCATCATTCCGTCGATGGCACCGATCTTTTTGTCCGCCTTTATCGTGCTGGCCCACTTGGCAATCAAAAGCTTTGATCTTGTGATTGCGCTGACCGGCGGGGGCCCGGGTTTCGCGACCGATTTGCCCGCGACCTATATGTTCTCCATGGCGTTTTCGCGCGGCGATATCGGTCAGGCGGCAAGCTCTGCCATGGTGATGATGGCCGTCGTTTTCACAATTGTGGTGCCGTATCTCTACTCAGAATTGCGAGTGAAAAATGACTGATGCAACACTTTCTTACGGTCAGGCCCGCACGCAAAGCCGTGTCGGCAAGACCGTGCTGCGCTGGCTGCTGTATGTGCTGCTGATTGCCTTTGCGCTGTTCTACCTTGCGCCGCTGTTCGTGATGGTGACCACGTCATTGAAAAGCCTTGAGGAAATCCGCACGGGCGATCTGATTTCCCTGCCGCGTTCAGTGACGTTCGATGCGTGGCGGACCGCTTGGTCCGGTGCCTGCACAGGCATCCAGTGCGAAGGCGTGCGACCTTTCTTCTGGAATTCGGTGCTGATTGCGGTGCCTGCGGTTTTGCTGTCGACGGTGATCGGTGCAATCAATGGCTACGTCGTGGCGCAATGGCGCTTCAAAGGGGCGAATATTTTCTTTGCGCTGTTGTTGTTCGGCTGCTTTATCCCGTTCCAAGTGGTCCTTTTGCCAATGGCGCGGATGCTGGGGCTGATGGGCATTGCGGGCACCATTCCGGGGCTGATCTTTGTCCACGTGGTCTACGGTCTGGGCTTTACCACGCTGTTTTTCCGCAACTACTACGTGTCAATTCCGGCAGAGCTGGTCAAAGCGGCCAAAGTCGACGGGGCAGGGTTCTTTCGCATCTTCTGGTCGATTTTCTTGCCGCTTTCGCTGCCGATCATTGTTGTGACGATCATCTGGCAATTCACGCAGATCTGGAATGACTTCCTGTTTGGCGTGTCCTTTTCCCAATCGGGCACGCAGCCTGTGACGGTCGCGCTGAACAATATCGTAAACTCCACCACCGGCGTCAAAGAATACAACGTGGATATGGCCGCCGCGATCATCGCAGCCTTGCCCACACTGATTGTCTATGTCGTCGCCGGCAAATACTTCATCCGCGGGCTGACCGCCGGTTCTGTGAAAGGCTGATCCCATGGCTCCTATTCTTGACATCCAAGGGCTGTATAAAAACTACGGCAGCACCGAAATCCTCAAGGACATCAATGTCTCTATCGATAAGGGGGATTTCCTTGTGCTGGTTGGCCCCTCGGGTTGCGGTAAATCCACATTGCTCAATTGCATTGCGGGGCTTGAGCCGATCACTGGCGGCACGCTGAGCATCGGCGGGCAGGATATGACCAACGTCAGCCCAAAGGACCGCGACATTGCGATGGTGTTCCAATCCTACGCTTTGTACCCCACGATGACGGTCGCGAAAAACATCACCTTCGGGATGAAGGTGCGCGGCGTCGATCCGGCAGTGCAGGAACAAAAGCTCGCCAAAGTGGCGGATCAGTTGCAGATCAAGCCGCTGCTCAACCGCCGTCCCGGCCAACTGTCCGGTGGCCAGCGTCAACGTGTGGCCATGGGGCGGGCGCTGGTGCGCGATCCAAAGCTGTTCTTGTTCGACGAGCCTCTGTCCAACCTCGATGCCAAGTTGCGCGTGGAAATGCGCACAGAGATCAAGGCCTTGCACCAGAACCTTGGGGCGACAATGGTCTATGTGACCCACGACCAGATCGAGGCGATGACACTGGCCACCAAGATCGTGGTGATGAAGGGCGGCGTGATCCAGCAGATCGGCACACCCGCCGAGATCTACAACCGGCCCGCCAATATGTTCGTCGCGGATTTCATGGGCAGCCCGGCCATGAACCTGATCCCCGCGAAAACAAAGCCCAACGGCACCGGCAGCTACATCGAAATCGCGGGCGACAATGGCGAGACCGTCGTGCTGAAGGACGAGGCCACCAGCAACCTGCCTGCGGATGTGATCATCGGCGTCCGCCCCGAGGATATCTCGGAGCAGGGGCTGCGGGGCGGGCAGGCGCTGCAAGAAGCCGAGTGCATGATCGACATGGTCGAACCGGCGGGCGCGGATACCTTTGTGGTGATGCGTCTGGGCGGCAAACCGGTGACCGCGCGCCTGCATGCAGAGACGACCGCACAGGCTGGGGCGCGGCAAAAGCTGTCCTTTGATCTGGGCAAAGTGTCCTACTTCGAGCCCGAGACCGGAAAACGCCTGAACTGACGCCTCCCTCAGGACAGGACAATGGCCGTGGCCCCGAATGTGGGGCCGCGGCTTTTTCGTTCAGCGGCGGCGGCGTACGCTGTCGGGACGACCGGGCAGGGACAGGCCGGCGTCGCCACGGGGGCTGCGCGCCACCACACGGCCCTTTGACACAACCGCAAGACGCGCGGGCCGCAGGCGCAAGGCATCGACCGGTGTTGTCGCATCCAGCACAACCAGCGAGGCCAGCGCCCCCTTGAGCAGGCCATAATCGCGAAGCCCGATGATCTGCGCGTTGGTTTCGGTCACCATGGTAAAGCAGCGGGCCATTTCATCTGGATGGGTCATCTGCGCGACGTGCATCCCCATAAAGGCCACATCCAGCATGTCGGCGGTGCCCAGCGAATACCACGGGTCCAGCACACAGTCCTGACCCCAGCCCACGGTGATGCCTAAGGCCTGCATTTCCTTGACCCGTGTCAGACCGCGCCGCTTGGGGTAGGTGTCGTGACGCCCCTGCAGCACGATATTGATCAAGGGATTGGGAATGGCCGCGATCTCGGCCTCGGCGATCAGCGGCAGCAGCTTCGAGACATAGTAGTTGTCCATCGAATGCATCGACGTCAGGTGGCTGCCAGCTACACGGCCCTGCAGCCCTAGGCGCTGTGTCTCAAACGCCAGCGTCTCGATGTGGCGGCTCAGCGGATCATCGGTCTCGTCACAATGGATGTCGACGGGCAGGCCGCGAGCGGCGGCGATCTCGCACAGATCGGTCAGCGACGCCGCGCCATCGGTCATGGTGCGTTCAAAATGCGGGATGCCGCCCACCACATCCACGCCCATATCCAGCGCGCGCAACACATTGTCCCGCCCCGTGGCGCTGCGATACAGCCCGTCTTGTGGAAAGGCCACCAGTTGCAAATCAAGATAGTCTTTGACCTTGTCGCGCAGTTCCAGCATGGCGGTGACCGTGTTGAGGTGGTCGGGGGTGGTGTCCACATGCGTGCGGATCGCAAGCAGCCCCATCGACACGGCCCAATCGCAATAGCGCAGACCGCGTTCCACCATCTCGTCCACGGTGGCAAGGTCTCGCAGTTCTCCCCACAACGAGATCCCTTCGAGCAGCGTGCCAGAGGCATTCAGACGCGGCAGCCCATAGGATAGCGTCGCATCCATGTGAAAATGCGGATCGACAAAGGGCGGGCTGACCAGATCGCCGCTGGCGTCTATGGTCTCGCCCGCCTCTGCGGTGATGTCGGGCGCGACTTCGGCGATGCGGTCGCCCTTGATCGCGATATCGGCCACGCGACCATCGGGCAGGGTGCCGCCTTTGACCAGAATATCGAACATCAGCGTTCTCCTTTGTTGAACGGAACCATGAGGGCGGCGGGCACCTCGGCGCGGCGCGACACAAGGATCAGCGCCAGAATGGACAGCACATAAGGCGTCATGAGAAAAATCTGATAGGGCACGATTGCGCCGATGTCGGTCTGCTGCAGACGGATCTGGAAAGCGTCAAAGCCCGCAAACAACACCGCGCCCAGCAGTGCCTTGCCCGGACGCCACGCGCCAAAGACCACCAGCGCAATACAGATCCAGCCGCGCCCGTTGACCATGTCAAAGAAAAAGCTGTCAAAGGCGGACAGCGTCAGAAAGGCACCACCAACCGCCATCAGCCCGCTTCCCACGATCACAGCCCCCATGCGAATGGCGGTGACTGACAGACCTTGGGCCGCGACGGCAGCGGGGCTTTCACCGGCGGCGCGCACGGCCAGGCCCAGCGGCGTGCGATACATCACATAGGACAGGGCGATCACCACCCCAAAGGCGAGGTAGACGAGCGGCGTCTGTGCAAACAGCGCGGGCCCCAGCAGCGGAATGTCTGACATGAGCGGGATTTCCCATACGGCGAAGGTGTCGATTTTTGGGGGGGATGACACCTCTGGCAGGATGACCCGGTAGCTGTAGAACGTCAGCGACGTGGCCAGCAGCGTGATCCCGATCCCCACCACATGTTGCGACAGGCCAAAGGGCACCGACAGCAGCGAATGGATCAGACCAAAGACCATGCCCGCCAGCATCGCCACAGCCACACCGCCCCACAGCGGCAGACCTGCCCAGACAGCGATCCAGCCCGCAAAGGCCCCCGCGACCATGATCCCCTCGATCCCGAGGTTCAGAACGCCCGCGCGTTCGCACAAGAGCTCGCCCATGGTGGCAAAGATCAACGGGGCCGCGATGCGCACGGTGGCTGCCCAGAAAGAGGCCGACAGCAGGATATCCAGCATCTCCATCGCTCAGTCCCTTCGCAGGCGGAATTTGGTGACAAGGATTGCCAGCACGACCAGCAACAGCGCCGTGGCCAACAGGATATGCGCCAAATAGGGCGGGACGCCGATGGCACGGCTCATGGCGTCGGCCCCCACCGAAATGGCGGCCACAAACAGGGCCGCGACCACAACGCCCAGCGGGTGCAGCAGTGCCAACATGGCCACCACGATGCCGGTGTAGCCAAAGCCCGGCGACAGATCGAGCGTCAGCGATCCTTTCAGGCCTGCCACCTCGGAGAAGCCCGCCAGTGCGGCCAAGCCGCCCGACAGCAAAGCGGTTTTCAGGATGACGGCTGTGACAGGAATACCGGCAAAGCGCGCAGCCTCGGCGTTCTGGCCCACGGCGCGCATCTCGAACCCCAGCGTGGTGCGTGTGTCGATGATCCACACCGCCACCGCCGCAATCAGCGCGAGTCCAAACCCCCAATGCAGCCGCAAGCCTTCAACGATGCGGGGCAGGCGGGCCTCGGGGATCAGGCGGGCCGACTTGGGCCAGCCCATGCCCATCGGGTCCTTCAGCGGCCCTTCAAGCAGGTAGGACACGAACAGCAGAAAGATAAAGTTGAACAGCAGGGTGGTGACCACCTCATCGACGCCAAGCCGCGTTTTCAGCAAGGCCGGCACCAGCAACAGCAGCCCGCCTGCGAGCAGGGCGCACAGCCCCATCAGCGGCAAAAGCACGCCCGCAGGCAGCGCCAGCGCGCCGGTGCCCAGCAGCACCGCAACCACCGCGCCCATATACAGCTGCGCCTCGGCCCCGATGTTCCACAGCTTCGCGCGAAAGGCCACGGCCACCGCCAATCCCGTAAAGATCAGGGGAGTGGCCCGGTTCAGCGTCTCCAGCAGGGCAAATTTGGACCCGAAGGCCCCCGTCAGGATCGCGCCGGTGACGCGCAGCGGATCGCCCCCCGCCACCATGGCCAACAGGGCGGCGATCACAAAGCTGGCAAGGATCGCCGCCATGATCGGCAGCACGCGCCGCGCCAAGCTGGGGGCGGCAATGGGTTCAAGACGCATCGCGGATCTCCGCAGCAAAGCCGTCACCGGCCATCCAGACGCCCAGTTCGTCAGCGTCCACCGTGCCACGGGCAAAGACGGGGCTGAGCCGCCCCTCCGATATGACGTGAATGCGGTCCGACAGGGTCATGATTTCGTCGAGGTCCTCGGATATGACCAGCACGGCGGCCCCGGCATCGCGGGCGGCCTTGAGACGGGCATGGATGTCATTGACGGCACCGATGTCCAAGCCGCGCACCGGCTGGTTGGCAAGGATGATGTGAGGCGCCTGTTCCAGAACGCGACCCAGCACCAGCTTTTGCATATTGCCGCCCGACAGCAACCGAATGCGGATGTCAGGACCGGGGCAGCGAATGTCATAGGCATCGATCAGCGCCAGCGCATTGCGCCGCGCCGCGCGCCAGTCGATCCAGCCTTTGTTGGCAAAGCGCGTGGCGTAGGTTTCCAGCATGGCGTTTTCGGTCAGATCGAAATCCGCGATGGTGCCGGTGGCATGCCGGTCTTCGGGGATGCGGGCAATGCCGCGGGCGATGGCGTCGCGCGGCGACCAGCGATCCACCGGGGCATCGCCCAGCGTCATTTGCCCCGCACTGGGGGCGATCATGCCTGACAGCAGATCGGACAGGGCGGCCTGACCGTTGCCCGACACGCCCGCAAGCCCCGTGATTTGCCCTGCATGCAGATCCAGCGACACCTGCCGCAGCGGGGTCTGTGTCCCGCGCGCCTTGGTGCTGACGCGGTCCAGCCGCAGCACCACCGGCCCGGCCGGGGCTGCGTCAAAGGCGGGGCGCTGCACCTCGCCGCCGACCATCAGGCGGGCCAGCTCCTCGCGGGTGGTGTCAGCGGTGGTGCGGGTGGCGACCAGCTTGCCATGACGCAGCACGACCACCCGGTCCGAGATCGCCATGACCTCGTGCAGTTTATGCGAGATAAAGACAATCGACAGCCCGCGCGCGATGGCCTGCCGCAGGGTGGCAAAGAGCCCGTCGGCCTCTTGCGGGGTCAGCACCGCCGTGGGTTCATCCAGAATCAGAACACGGGCGTCGCGGTACAACGCCTTGAGGATTTCGACCCGCTGCCGCTCTCCGACGCTGAGCGTGGCGATGCGGGCGTCGGGATCGACCTGCAGCTGGAAAGACTCTGCCAGCGCGCGGATCTTGGCCTTGGCGGCACGCGCAGACAGCGATCCAGCACCCAACTTCTGGGTCCCCAGAACGATGTTTTCCCAGACCGTCAGATTGGCGGCCAGCGTGAAATGCTGGTGGACCATGCCCACGCCCGCATCCAGTGCGGCGCGCGGATTGCCCGGTGGCAAGGGCTGGCCAAAGACCTCGACCTCGCCTGCGTCGGCGGCGTATTGGCCGAACAGAATATTCATCAGCGTGGATTTCCCCGCGCCGTTTTCGCCCAGCAGGGCAATCACCTCGCCCTGGGCCAGATCAAAGCTGATGTCGTCATTTGCGACGACTGGCCCAAAGCGTTTGGTGATGTTGGAAAGGCGCAGCACCACCGGCTGCGCCTTGTCGTCTTGGGTCATGTCAGCTGGATTTCGGTTCGGCGTCGTTGATCTCGACCACGAAGGAGCCGTCCAAAATGGCAGCGGTCTTTTCCTCGACAAGGGCTGTGGCCTCTGCGGGGATCTTGCCCTCGAATGTGCCATAGGGGGCCAGCGAACAGCCGCCTTCCTTCATGAAGGAATACACCCCGTAGTCCGCAGCGGTGAATTCGCCCGCTTTGACGGCGGCAATCGCGGCATCCATTGTCGGCTCGAAATGCCAGATGGCCGATGCGACGACGGTTTCGGGGTAATCGGCCTGCGTGTCGATCACGTTGCCGATGGCCAGAATGCCCTTTTCCTGCGCCGCGTCCGACACGCCAAAACGTTCCGCATAAAGCATATCCGCGCCGTTCTCGATCATGGCAAAGGCGGTTTCTTTGGCCTTGGGCGGATCGAACCACGACCCGATAAACGAGACCTGAAATTCCATATCCGGGTTCATCTCGCGCGCACCGGCCATAAAGGCATGCATCAGGCGGTTGACCTCGGGGATGGGGAAGCCGCCGACCATGCCGATCTTGCCGGTCTCGGACATCGCCCCTGCGATGATCCCCGACAGGTATGACGCGTCCTGGATGTAGTTGTCGAAGACCGACAGGTTGGGCAGGGCGGGGTCATGTTTGAACGACGACCCCATAAGAAAGGCGACCTCGGGGTAGTCGGCGGCGACCTCGCGCGCCTCTGCCTCGGCGCCAAAGATCTCGCCCACGATCATATCGACACCCTGTTCGGCGTATTCACGCATCACACGCGGGTAGTCGGTGTTGGCGGTGTTTTCCGAATAGGTGTAGGTGATGTCGCCACGTTCTTGCGCGGCCAAAGCTGCGATGTGAATGCGGTTCACCCATTGCTGCTCCACCGGTACGGTGTAGATGCCCGCCACCTTCAGCGGGGTCTGGGCCATGGCGGCAAAGGGGGTGGCGGCTGCGATCACCCCAAGCGAGGCCCCTGTTTTCAGTATCTGGCGGCGCGAGGGATGCAAGGCGCGGGCTTTGGTCATTGGCTGGTCTCTTTCGCTGTCGATGTTCGGTATGTTGCGGAGCCTGACACGGATTTGATCAACCGGTAAAGATTTATTCACCATCTCGGCGTGGTGGAGAAATCTGGCCATGCCGTTTCAGGTGGCGTGTGGTGAAAAAACGGGCATCGGCTGGCGCGAGTGTGGAGGCGGGCTGTGACACCGGCTTGTGAACGCGCAGGGCTTGACCTTGGGGGGTGTGGGGCACAGGTGACTAGGCTGATCCAAAGGGCGACAGGCCCTGATCGCACGCAAGCAGGTCGTGACAGGCGGCCAAGGCAGGAGACACATATGACCTTAGCCCCATTGAAAGTGGACATCGTATCCGACGTGGTGTGCCCGTGGTGCGCCATCGGCTACAACCAGCTGCGCATTGCCGCCGAACAGATCGGCCAGCCGCTGGAGATCACGTGGCACCCGTTCGAGCTGAACCCGCAAATGCCGCCCGAGGGGCAGGACCTGCGCGAACATATCGCGCAGAAATACGGCACATCGCCCGAGGAATCGGTGCAGGCGCGCGCGCGGCTGACGGCCTTAGGCGAGGAGTTGGGCTTCACCTTCAACTATCGCGATGACAGCCGCATGCGTAACACCTTTGAGGCGCATCAGGTGATCCATTTCGCAGGCGAAGCCGGCAAGCAGCACGAGATGAAGCTGGCCCTGCTCAAGGCCTTTTTCACCGATCAGCGCGATGTGTCGGACCGCGAGGTTCTGGCGGATGTTGCGGCCTCAATCGGGCTGGACGCAGGCGCGGTGACAGAGATGCTCGACAGCGGGCGGTTGATCCAAACCGTCCGGCAGGAAGAGCAGTTCTGGACGCAGCAAGGCATCTCCGGTGTGCCGTCGATGGTGTTTGCGCGCAAATATCTGGTGACCGGCGCGCAAGGCGTCGACAACTACCTGCAAATTCTGCAGCAAGTCGCCGCCGAAGCCGCCTGATCTGGCAACCGGCCCCGCGTCCGAGCTTTCGGGCGCGGGGTTATACCCGCAGCAGCACCGCACCCTGACGCGTGCCCGTGGCGATCATATCATGCGCCTTGGCGCAGTCCGACAGGGGCAGGGTGTCCGCCACCCGCAGATCCAGCGCATCACGGCTGAGCAGATTGTGCAGGTGGGCGATGGCCTGATCGCGCAGCCGGTCGTCCAGCAAGTAGATCAGCGCCAGCTCGATGGTGACCGCCTTGAACATCAGCGGATAAAACGGAAGCTGCGGGGTCATATCCTGCGCTGACCCATAGGCGGTGATCCGTCCGCCGGGGGCGATGATGCCGGTGTTGGTCTGCACGTTGCGGCCAAATTCGACCTCGACGATGCGATCCACAAAATGCCCGCCGGTGTGGTCCAGAATCTGCACGCCCAGATCCTCGGCGCGGTAGTCGAACACCGCTTCTGCGCCCAAGGCCAAAATGTCCGCGTGATCTTTGGGGTTGGCCGTGCTCAGCACCCGCGCGCCGGAGGCCACGGCAATCTGCACCGCAATGCGCCCCACAGATCCCGCACCGCCCGACACCAGCACCGTTTTGCCCGCCACCGGACCGGCCCCCAGAACCGTATGCGCCGCCGTCAGCCCCGGAATGCCAAGGCACGCCCCTTGGTCCACGCTGACCGCATCGGGCAGGGGGACCGCCTGCGCCTCAGGCAAGGCGATGTATTCGGCGGCGGTGCCAAAGGCGCGCTGCCATTGGCCGTTCCACAGCCAGACGCGCTGGCCCACACGGGCGGGATCGACGCCTTGGCCCACCGCTTCGATCGTGCCTGCGCCGTCACTGTGCGGCACGATCACCGGAAAGGGCGGGGCGGTCACACCGGGGCGGCCTCCGGCGCGGGCGCGAATGTCTGACGGGTTCACGCCGGACCGCTCAATCCGCACCAGCACCTCGCCCGCCGCAGGGGTGGGGGTTGGCAGATCAGACAGCTGCAAAACCTCGGCTGCGGGTCCGAAACGGTCGTAGGTGATGGCTTTCATAGGCGGGTCTTTCGCGTCGGGGGACTTTGCGCCAGATCACCATTCCCCCGCGCCAAGAGCAACCCCCGCGCCCTAGTCGACAGCCTTCGTCTGGTTCACCCGCGCCGACAGGGCCGCGTGGCTTTCGACCCGTTCGGAATAGCGGTCGGTCAGATGGTCCTTCAGGTCGCGGGTCAGCAAGGTGAATTTCACCAGCTCCTCCATCACATCGACGATGCGATTGTAATAGGGCGATGGTTTCATCCGTCCCGCATCGTCAAATTCATCCCAAGCCCGCGCCACAGAGGATTGGTTGGGGATGGTCAGCAGCCGCATCCAGCGGCCCAGAATGCGCAGCTGGTTGACGGTGTTGAACGATTGCGAGCCGCCGCAGACCTGCATCACGGCAAGGGTTTTGCCCTGCGTCGGGCGCACTCCGCCCAAGGATAGCGGGATCCAGTCGATCTGGCTTTTCATAATGCCGGTCATCGCGCCGTGGCGTTCCGGTGACGACCAGACCATGCCCTCGGACCATGTGACGAGGTCGCGCAGTTCCGCGACCTTTGGGTGGTCGGCGTCGCAGCTGTCGGGCTGGGGCAGGTCGCGCGGGTCAAAGATCCGCACCTCCGCGCCAAGCCGGGTCAGAATGCGGGCGGCTTCCTCGGCGGCGAAGCGTGAAAAGCTGCGCTCGCGCAGCGATCCATACAGGATCAGGATGCGCGCAGCGTGGGTGCTGCGCGATTGCGCAAACAGCGCCTCCGGGTCGATGGGGGCAAAACAGTCATCATTCATCTGCGGCGTGTTGGGGGACAGATCGGTCATGGTCAAGCTCCGGTAAAACGTGCACGGGTGCGGTTGGCAAAGGCCACCAGCGATAACATCACCGGCACCTCGACCAGCACGCCCACCACCGTGGCAAGCGCCGCGCCGGAGTTCAGCCCGAACAGTGAAATCGCCACGGCCACCGCCAGTTCAAAGAAGTTCGAGGTCCCGATCATCGCGCAAGGTGCTGCAATCCGGTGCGGCACGCGCAAGACCCAGGCCGCGCCATAGGCCAGCGCAAAGATGCCGTAGGACTGAATAATGATCGGCACGGCGATCAGCGCGATCACGGCAGGGCGGGCCAGAATGGTCTGTCCCTGAAGCCCGAACAGGATCGCCACGGTGGCAATCAGCCCCAGCATCGACAGAGGTTTGATCCGCGCGGTAAAGCCATCGATGGCCGCATCCGATCCCAGAACCTTGCGCGTGATAAATCCGGCGATCAGCGGCAGCACGACATACAGCACGGTCGCCAGCACCAGCGTGTCCCACGGCACGACCACATCGGTCACACCCAATAAAAGGGCTACAATCGGGGCAAAGGCCACAACCATGATCAGATCGTTCACCGATACCTGCACCAGCGTGTAGGTGGCATCGCCGCGCGTCAGCTGCGACCAGACAAAGACCATGGCCGTGCAGGGGGCCGCCCCCAGCAGGATCAGCCCTGCGATGTATTGTGCCGCGTCCTCGGGCGCGATCCACGGGGCAAAGACATGATCGAAAAACAAAACCGCCAGCGCCGCCATGGTAAAGGGTTTGATCCCCCAGTTGACGACCAGCGTGACCAGCAGGCCTTTGGGCTGTTTGGCCACGTCACGAACCGCGCCAAAATCCACCGACACCATCATCGGATAGACCATGGCCCAGATCAGAACCGCCACCACCAGATTGATCGAGGCAATCTCGGCGGCGGCGATGGCCTGAACCAGACCCGGTGCCGCCACGCCGATTGCGATGCCTGCGACCATCGCCAGCCCGACCCACAGGGTCAGCAGGCGTTCGAAACGTCCCATTGGTTCGGACATGATGGCTCCTGTCTGTTTGTCATTTCGGGTAATCACGAAGTGATGCCGGTCTAGGGGCTGGGCCGGTGGCTTGTCAATATCCGTCATTTCGCGTAATTGCGAAGTATGGAGCAGACCACCGCCATTGATGCCTTCTCGGCGCTTGCGCATGACACGCGGCTTTCGATCTTTCGCCTGTTGGTACAGCGCGGGCCGGACGGTGTGCCCGCGATGGAGGTCGGCCGCCTGCTGGATCTCAAACCCTCGACTGTGTCGGGCCATCTCGCGACGCTCAAGCGGGCAGGGCTGGTCAGCGCAGAGCGCCAGCACCGCGAGGTGTTGTATGCGCCGCAGCTGTCCGCCGTGAACGGGCTGGTGAATTTCTTGCTACAGGATTGCTGTGGCGGGGATCCGACCGCCTGTCAGGGCGTCGTCTTGCGTGGCTGACCCCGCCCAAGGTGGGCGGGGTGCCTGAAACTCAGTCGTCCCAGATCGGGGCAAGGCTGTCAGGGGACACCATCCGGCCATCCGCACGCGCCAGCATGTCGATCCGCGCGATCTCTTCGTGAGACAGCGTGATGTCGGCGGCGGTGAGGCTGAGCGCCTCGCTCGCGTCCATGCGAAGGGTCCCCGGATCAAGGTTGGGAATGCTGGCGGGGTCTGGGGTCTGGATGGGCAAGACGTGTCCTCTCGCATGATTTGCTATGGTTTAACCCTATGGGACGCGGTGCGTGTACCACGGCGCAAGGGGGTGGTCGGCCTTGGGGACCTGCATATTTTGACAGCTTTGTTGCGCTAGCTCGGCGCGCGGATTGCGCTAACTCTACGTCACCCCGCCCCAAACCGACCCCATACGGACAGGAGACACCCATGATGCCCCGATCCCCATTCGTTGCTGCCTTGCTGGTCTGCGCAGCCATCCCCGCCCACGCCCACGAGACAGACACCGCTGCGCAGATCGACGGGCTGAAGACCTTTTTTCAGGACGCCAACACTGTCAGCGAGCCTGAGCTGGTAGACTGCACCCTGTCCAGCGGCACCAAGACAAGCTGTTTCTCGATCACCCTGCGGCCTGAACCCACCACCTATACGCCCGGACCGTGGTGTCCCACCCATATCACCGACGGTGCGGACAAGGGCGGGATCTGGATTGTCGACGGCACTGTCGAGGACGTCACCGGCGACTTTATCACCCGCCTTGCAGAGATCTACGGAGACAGTGAATGGAAGCTCTATGACGAAGAGACGGGAGAGGTGCGCTACACCGGCACGCTGGAGGGCTGCGAGGCTGCGGCGCGACCGGATGTAGACGAGGCCTACAACAACTACTGTGTCCAGTGTCTGCCCGACTATGTGCCCGATGACACGGTGATTACTTATGTTATACCGTTGCAGCCGCAGATGGGCGAGACGCCAACCCCAACAAACATGGCCGGATCGGGTCTTGCTTATAACGGGGTGCGCCTTGACGGGCCTGCGCCGCTGGACGCCATCCTGTCCGCGCATACCATCGCAGCCTTTGACGACTGCGGCGGGCATGTGAACACCCATGTGGGGTATCACTATCATGCTGTGACCGATTGTCTGAACGACGCGCCCGCCACCACCACCGAGGTGGCAGATCAAGACCGCCAGATCGGCATTGCGATGGACGGCTTTCCCATCATGGCCCACCGCGCGGATCTGGTGGCGCTGCTCGATTCCTGCAACGGGCTGACCGATGAGGATGGCCACTACCGCTATTACGCGGGCGCGCCGGGATCGAACGCCATCCTTGGATGTCACATGGGCGAGGTCGGCTGCACCCTGCAGACCGAAGGCGGCGTTTGCGATGCCTCCGCCATGGACCGTCGTGGTCCGCCCCCGGCGGCGCGCAACGACTAATCCCCGCCATCTGCCCAAAAAACAGGCGCGGTGCCGAAAATGTTGCCGCGTCAAACGGTGTGACGCCACTGACGTATTGTGCAGGGCAAAGCGGCGATGCACCTCAGGATCATGCAAAGCCGCCTGACCGTTGTTGTTGTCGAAGAAGATCGTGACCGCGCCGCCGATATTGTCGGCGCGCTCCAGCGCAATGATGACTGTATCGTGCACGTGGTGAGCAATACGCGCGGTCTTGCGGCCCGCATCGCAGCGCATGCGCCCGATATCGTGTTGATCGGCGTCGACAATCCCACACGCGACATGATGGAAGAGCTTACGCTGGCCTCTGGTCCGCTGGACCGCCCTGTGGCCATGTTTGTCTCTGGCGCGGCGGGCGGGCTTGCCCAAACCGCGATCGAGGCGGGTGTTTCCGCCTATGTGGTGGACGGTCTGGCGCCCGAGCGTCTCAAGCCGGTCATGGACACCGCCATCGCGCGTTTTGGCATGATCCGGCAGATGCGGCAGGAACTGGCCGAGACACGCCGCGCGCTGGAAGAACGCAAAGTCATCGACCGCGCCAAGGGCCTGTTGATGAAAGCCCGCAACATCGACGAGGACGCGGCCTATGCGCTGCTGCGCAAGACGGCGATGGATCAGGGGCGCAAGGTGGCCGATGTGGCCGAGGCACTGGTCACCGCGGCGGGGCTGTTGGGATGAGGACGGTAACACTGCCCGTGGCCTATATGCCGCTTGTCGACGCGGCACCGCTGATTGTCGCGCAAGAGATGGGGTTTGCCGAATCCGAGGCGATTGCGCTTGAGTTGATCCCAGCGCCGTCGTGGTCGTCACTGCGGGACATGCTGTCCTTTGGTCGGGTCGACGCGGCGCATATGCTGTCGGTCGCACCTGTGGCCATGGGGCTGGGGCTGGGTGGTATGACCACGCCGCTGGCTGCGGTGTCCGTGCTGTCGGTGAATGGCAATGTGATTGGCGTGGGGCGGGTCTTGCAGGACCGGCTGCGCGCGCAGGGCTACGGGTTCGACTTCACAGATGCCTTTGCCGCGGCCCGCGCGCTCAAGGATGCGGGACAGGGAAAGATCACGTTCGGCGTGCCGTTCCCGTTTTCGATGCATGTGGAATTGCTGCGCTACTGGGCAGAACGCAGTCCGCTGGGGCTCGACAGTGTCGAGGTGCGCACCGTGCCGCCGCCGCTGATGGCCGAAGCGCTGGAGGCCGGTGACATCGATGCCTTCTGCGTGGGGGAGCCTTGGGGCTCTGTCGCGGTGGATCGTGGGCTGGGGGCGTTGTTGTTGCCCGGTCAGGCGATCTGGCAGGGTGCGCCGGAAAAGGTGCTGGCGGTCCGTCAGGACTGGGCCGAGACAGAGCCGGACCTGTTGGGGCGGCTGATGCGCGCCGTCTGGAAATCCAGCCGCTGGTTGGCGCAGCCCAACAGTCATATCGCGGCCGCCGAGATCCTGTCGCGCAAGGGCTTTCTTGATCTGCCCTCTGAATTGATCGACCGGGCCCTGACGGGCCGGATGGTGATTTCAGGGCAGGGGGAGCAACGGGAATGCCCCGGGTTCCTCCGGTTCCAAGGGGCGGCCGCCAGCTTTCCGTGGCGCAGCCAGTCGGCATGGATCGCGGACCGCTTGCGTCTGTCCCATGGGGTTACGGGCGATCTGTCCGGCGGCATCAATGCTTTTCGCGCCGATATCTACCGCCAGCACATGACCCGCACCGATGCGGATTTGCCCGGCGCGTCGGCCAAGCTGGAAGGGGCGTTGGCGCATCCGACGGCTGTGGCGTCGACCAAGGGGCGGCTGTCTTTGCTGCCGGATCGATTCTTTGATGGCGCGATTTTCGACCCCGACGGTGCGGAGTGATGAAATGTTGTGCAGGCAACCGCTGCGCTGCAGAAAATCACCACAATCATGACGAAAGTTCTGGTCCTTACCGCTGCGCTGCCGCAAAACAGTTTCATCGACCTGCAACGGGGTGGGTCGATCCGAATTTCTCCCACTGACAGGGATATTCTGAGCAAGGTCGCTCGCTTTCTGCCGATGTGTGTCGGTGGTCAGTGATCGGCCTTTTTTGCGTTTAGCCCGTTGTCACAGAAACGGCGGGCCCAACAACAGGGACCAGCCATGAAAAAGCTCCTCCTCGGCCTTGCAGCCACAACAGCGCTTGCCTCTCCGGCATTTGCGGAACTTCTGGAACTGGAAAAAGACGAACTGACCTTTGGCTTTATCAAGCTGACGGATATGGCGCCGCTCGCCGTTGCCTATGAGCAGGGGTATTTCCTGGACGAGGGCCTGTTTGTCACGCTCGAAGCACAGGCCAACTGGAAGGTTCTGCTGGATGGCGTCATCGACGGTCAGCTTGACGGTGCGCATATGCTGGCCGGTCAGCCGCTGGCTGCGACCATCGGCTTTGGCACCGAGGCGCATATTATCACACCGTTCTCGATGGACCTGAACGGCAACGGCATCACCGTGTCGAACGAGATCTGGGAACAGATGCTGCCGCATATCCCCAAGATGGATGACGGTCGCCCGCAGCACCCGATCTCGGCCGAGGCGCTGGCGCCTGTCGTCGAAGACTATGCCGCACAGGGCAAGCCCTTCAACATGGGCATGGTGTTCCCGGTGTCCACCCACAACTACGAGCTGCGCTACTGGTTGGCGGCAGGTGGTCTGCACCCGGGCTACTACTCCGAAGAAAACATCTCCGGCCAGATCGGCGCGGATGTGCTGCTGTCCGTCACGCCCCCGCCGCAGATGCCTGCAACGCTCGAAGCGGGCACCATCTATGGCTACTGCGTGGGTGAGCCGTGGAACCAGCAGGCCGTGTTCAAAGGCATCGGCGTTCCGGTCATCACCGACTACGAGCTGTGGAAGAACAACCCCGAGAAGGTGTTCGGCATCACCAACGAATTCGCGGAACAGTATCCCAACACCACGCTGGCCGTGACCAAGGCGCTGATCCGCGCGGCCATGTGGCTGGACGAGAACGACAACGAAAACCGCATGGAAGCGGTCGAGATCCTGTCGCGTCCCGAATATGTGGGCGCAGACGCAGAGGTGATCGCCAACTCCATGACCGGCACCTTCGAGTACGAGAAGGGCGACAAGCGCGATGTCCCCGACTTCAACGTGTTCTTCCGCTACAACGCGACCTATCCGTTCTACTCTGACGCGATCTGGTATCTGACGCAGATGCGCCGCTGGGGCCAGATTGCCGAGCCGAAGGCCGACAGCTGGTACGACGAGGTCGCCAAGTCGGTCTACAAGCCCGAGATCTATCTCGAAGCGGCCCGCCTGCTGGTCGACGAGGGGCTGGCGAACGAGGCGGACTTCCCCTGGGACAGCGACGGCTACAAAGCGCCGACCCCGTCCGAGGATATCATCGATGGCATCGCCTATGACGGCCGCGCACCCAATGCCTACCTCGACAGCCTGCCGATCGGTCTGAAGGGCGACCAGAGAGTCGTCGGCACCGAAGTCGAGGGGTGAGGCACCGCACCGCCTGTAAGGCGGCGGACCTTCCAGTGGAAGGTCCGGGTGCCGAACGGGCAGCGCCCCGGCGCAGGCCACTCAGCGTCTGACAGGATGCTGCGCGGCGTGACAGGGCAGGGGCCCAAGGTTTGCTCCCCGATGGTCCGCTGCCCGACCCGAACCATTGCATCTGCCGGCCTCGGCAGATGCGTCCATCCCCCGACGGATGGGCTTTCACGCCACCGCCCCGCCAATCAGATGCGTCGGGCGGTGGGTTGAAAACCCACCCTACGGCCCGTCGCCCCCATGGGGTCCGGGCAGCCACATGACCCGAGCCAAGTTTTTCCCGCGAGGACCACAGCCATGACCACCGCCGATCCGAATTTCTCTGAAAGCGCCGACCGCGAGGCACGCCGCGCGCGCCTGTTCACCCGCATCAATGCCGCCGACAAGTGGTTTCAGGTGCTGGGCCTGTCGTGGCTGACCCCGATGCTGCGTGCGGCGGCCGGTGACAACCCGCGCGCGCAGATGAAAGACATCTGGCGTCTGCTGGCGGTGCCTTTGCTGGCCATCGCGGGATTTCTGGTGCTGTGGGGCGTCTTGGCGCCGAAGGTACAGACCAGCCTTGGCGCGGTGCCGGGACCGGCGCAGGTCTGGACCGAGGCGGTCAACCTGCATGAAGACGCGGTCGCCAAGGCTGAAAAGCGCGCGGCCTTTGACGCGCAGGTGGCCAAGCTGAACGAGCGTCTGATTGCGCAGGGCAAAGAGCCCAAGACCCGCGCCTACACCGGCGCGCCGACCTATTACCAACAGATCTGGACGTCGATCCAGACCGTGTTCTTTGGCTTCCTGCTGGCGACCGTCGTCGCCGTGCCGCTTGGTATTTTGGCCGGTCTGTCGCCCACGGCCAACGCAGGCCTGAATCCGCTGATCCAGATCTTCAAGCCGGTCTCGCCGCTGGCATGGTTGCCCATCGTGACCATGATCGTCTCGGCACTGGCCGCGACTGAGGGCGGGCTGTTCCCGAAATCCTTCATCATCTCTGCTGTTACCGTGACCCTGTGTTCGCTGTGGCCCACGCTGATCAACACCTCGCTCGGTGTGGCCTCCATCGACAAGGATCTGGTGAACGTCTCCAAGGTTCTGAAAATGAACACCTGGACCAAGATCACCAAGCTGGTGCTGCCCTCGGCGCTGCCGCTGATCTTTACCGGTCTGCGTCTCAGCCTTGGTGTGGGCTGGATGGTTCTGATCGCGGCAGAGATGCTGGCGCAGAACCCGGGCCTTGGCAAATTCGTCTGGGACGAGTTCCAGAACGGGTCGTCCTCCAGCCTTGCCAAGATCATGGTTGCGGTTCTGACCATCGGCATCATCGGCTTCCTGCTGGACCGTGTGATGTACGCGCTGCAATCGCTCTTCACCTTCACCAACCACCGGTGAGCGGGCTGACCGCGCGAAAGGATACGCCATGAGCATTCTCAAACTCGAAAACGTCAGCCAGAGCTTTGGCACCGGAACACACGCCAGCCATGTGCTCAAAGACATCAACCTTGACGTCCAGGAGGGGGAGTTCCTCGTCCTGCTGGGCTTCTCGGGGACAGGCAAGACCACGCTGATCAATCTGATGGCCGGTCTGGAACAGCCGACCAAGGGCCGCGCCACCTATCGTGGCAAGCCCATCACCGGCCCGGGCCCGGAGCGCGGCGTGATCTTTCAAAGCTATTCGCTGATGCCTTGGCTGACGGTCAGCGGCAATGTGCGGCTTGCGGTGGACACCGTGTTCCCGAACCTGTCGAAGACGGAAAAGGACGAGAAAGTCGCCCATTACGTCAAAATGGTGGGCCTTGGCCACGCAGCCAGCCGCCGCCCGGCAGAGCTGTCAGGTGGCATGCGTCAGCGGGTGAACGTGGCCCGCGCGCTGGCGATGTCGCCGGAGATGCTGCTGCTGGACGAGCCGCTTTCGGCGCTCGACGCCCTGACACGCGCCAATCTGGCGGACGAGATCGAACGGATCTGGGATGCGGACAAAAAGACTTGTGTGCTGATCACCAACGACGTGGACGAGGCGATCCTTCTTGCCGATCGCATCATCGCCCTGAACCCTGACGGCACATTGGGCGAGGAGTTCAAGGTCACCATCCCGCGTCCCCGCGACCGGATGGAGATGAACACCAACGACACGTTCAAGGCGCTGCGCGCAGATGTGACGCAATACCTGATGGATGTGGGGATCGAGGCCAAGGTCGAAGGCACCCGCGCATTGCCCGAGGTGACGCCGATCCACGGTGTGCCCGCAGCCGTACAGGACGCGCAAAAGGGCATGATCGACAACCGCTTCCTTGATTTCAGCCAACTGCACAAGATTTACCCCACGCCCAAGGGGCCGCTGACCGTGGTGGAGGATTTTGACCTCAAGATCGACCGTGGCGAATTCATCAGCCTTATCGGCCATTCGGGCTGTGGCAAATCCACAGTGCTGACCATGGCCGCCGGTCTGAACGAGATCTCCAAGGGGGCGATCAAGCTCGACGGACGCCACGTCGAAGGCGCCGATCCCGAACGCGCCGTGGTGTTCCAGTCGCCCAACCTGTTCCCGTGGCTGTCGGCGCGCGAGAACTGTGCCATCGGCGTGGACAAGGTCTATCCGCGCGCCTCGCAGGCGGAGCGGCAGGACGTGGTGGAATACTACCTCGAACGGGTGGGGCTGGCGGATGCTATGGACAAACCCGCTTCCGAGATGTCGAACGGCATGCAGCAGCGGGTGGGCATTGCGCGCGCCTTTGCGCTGTCGCCGAAACTTCTGCTTTTGGATGAACCCTTTGGCATGCTGGACAGCCTGACCCGTTGGGAGCTGCAGGAAGTGCTGATGGAGGTCTGGAGCCGGACCAAGGTCACCGCCATCTGCGTGACCCATGACGTGGACGAGGCTATTTTGCTGGCGGATCGCGTGGTCATGATGACCAACGGCCCGCAGGCGACCATCGGCAAGATCACAGAGGTCGATCTGCCGCGTCCGCGCACCCGCAAGGCGCTGCTCGCCCATCCCGACTATTACGCCTACCGTCAGGAAGTGCTCGATTTCCTTGAGGAATACGAACACGGCGCCAAGCCCAAGTCCAAGGCGCAGGCCCCCAAATCCATTGCGGCGGAGTGAGCGCGATGACACCGGAACAAATCGCATTGGTGCAGGACAGCTTTGCGCGTGTCGCCCCCATCGCCCCGCAGGCGGGAGAAGCCTTTTACGCGCGGCTGTTTGAAATCGCCCCCGAGGTGCGTCCGATGTTCAAGTCGGATGTGACCGAACAGGCGGGCAAGCTGATGACCACGCTGGGCGTGGTGGTCAAGGGTCTGACTGATCTGCCGAAAATTGTCCCAGTGGCCGAAAACCTTGCCCGTGGGCATGTGGCCTACGGGGTGAAGCCGGATCACTACGCGCCGGTGGGCGCGGCTTTGATCGACACTTTGGCCGCCGGTCTGGGGGAGGCATTCACCCCCGACGTGCAGGCCGCATGGGAAGAAGCCTACGCAACGCTGTCCGGTGTGATGATCGCCGCAGCCTATCCGAAGGAGAACGTCGCATGAGCGCGCAGCGTCTAATTGTTATCGGCGCCGGGATGGCCTCGGGGCGGATGATCGAACATCTCGTCGAAGAGGCTCCGGGCCGCTACGACATCACTTTGATCAACGCAGAGCCTCGCGGCAACTACAACCGCATTATGCTCAGCCCGGTTCTGGCAGGGGACAAGACCTATGAGGAAATCGTCACCCATGACGATGCGTTTTATGCCTGCCACCACGTGACGTGCAAATTCGGCACCAAGGTCGACGCCATCGACACCACGGCCAAGACCGTCACCACCGACGCGGGCGAGACATTGCCCTATGACAAGCTGGTCTTTGGTACGGGGTCCAACCCTTTCATGATCCCGCTGCCGGGGCATGATCTGGACGGCGTGATCGCCTATCGCGATCTCGAAGACACGCAGGCGATGATGGATCTCGGCGCAGGTCAAAGCGCGGTCGTCATCGGCGGCGGTCTGCTCGGTCTGGAAGCGGCGGCAGGGATGGCTGCGCGCGGTGTCGACGTCACGGTGGTCCACATCATGGGTCACCTGATGGAACGCCAGTTGGACGAGGCCGCAGGCTATCTGCTGAAAAAGGCGCTGGAGGCGAAGGGCATCACGGTCCTGACCGGCGCCAACTCCAAGGAAATTCTGGGCGAGAACGGCCGCGCGCGGGCGCTGCTGCTTGACGACGGGACAGAGCTTCCCTGCGATCTGTTGTGCATGGCCGTGGGCATCCGTCCCAATGTGGCGCTGGCACAGGCCGCAGGCCTTGCGGTGGGGCGCGGCATCCATGTGGATGACCAGATGATGACCTCTGTCGCGGATGTTTACGCGGTGGGCGAATGTGTCGAACATGACGGCGCGTTGTTCGGCCTTGTGGCGCCGCTGTACGATCAGGCCAAGGTGCTGGCCAAGACCCTGCTGGGCGAGGAAGCGGCGTTCAAACAGAAATCCCTGTCCACCAAGCTCAAGGTCACGGGCTGTGATCTGTTCAGCGCCGGCGATTTCGCCGAAGGTGAGGGCCGCGAGGATATCGTGTTCCGCGACCCGTCGCGCGGGGTCTACAAACGTCTCGTGATCGAAGCCGACCGTCTGATCGGCGCGGTGATGTATGGCGACACCGCCGACAGCAACTGGTTCTTTGGCCTGATCCAGTCGGGCGAAGACATCTCCGAGATGCGCGAGACACTGATCTTTGGCCCCGCCTATCAAGGGGGTGCCGCCGCGGACCCTTTGTCAGCCGTTGCAGCATTGCCGCCTGAGGCGGAGATTTGCGGCTGCAACGGCATTTGCAAAGGCACCATCGTTGACGCAATCAACGCGGGCGCAACCGATCTGGGCGCGGTGAAGGCCACGACCAAGGCCAGCGCATCCTGCGGCACCTGCACGGGTCTGGTGGAACAACTGCTTCAGGTCACGCTGGGCGATGAGTTCCAGATGCCCACGGCTCAGCCGATCTGTGGCTGCTGTGATCTGACCCACGAGGACGTGCGCCGCCTGATCAAATCCCAAGAGCTGAAAAGCCAGGAGGCCGTCTGGCAGGAGCTGGGCTGGAAAACACGCAACGGCTGTCACGTCTGCCGCCCTGCGGTGAACTTTTACCTGCTGGCGGATTGGCCGCTGGAATACCGCGACGATCCGCAGTCGCGTTTCGTCAACGAACGCAAACACGCCAACATCCAGAAAGACGGCACCTTCAGCGTTGTGCCGCGCATGTGGGGGGGCATCACCAATGCCGCCGAGCTGCGCGCCATCGCGGATGCGGCTGACAAATACAAGGTGCCCACGGTCAAGGTCACCGGCGGCCAGCGGATCGACCTGCTCGGCGTCAAGGGCGAGGACCTGCCGCATATCTGGGCGGATCTGAACAAGGCCGGTCTGGTGTCGGGCCACGCCTATTCCAAGGGGCTGCGCACGGTCAAAACCTGTGTCGGCACGGACCATTGCCGCTTTGGCACGCAGGACAGTACCGGGCTTGGCATCAAGCTGGAGCAGATCCTGTGGGGTTCGTGGACACCGCATAAGGTCAAGCTGGGCATCTCGGGCTGTCCGCGCAACTGCGCCGAGGCCACCTGCAAGGACGTGGGCGTCATCTGCGTCGACAGCGGCTATCAAATCGGTGTGGCCGGTGCGGCTGGCATGGATGTGAAGGAAACCGAACGTCTGGTCGATGTGGCCACAGATGCAGAGGCCATCGAATGGACCACGGCCTTTGTCCAGCTGTACCGCGAGAACGCCAAGTATCTTGACCGGCCCTATAAATGGGTCGCCAAGGTCGGGCTGGACTGGGTGAAGGACCGTTTGGATGACGCGGGTGAACGCGCCCGTCTGGTCGAGGCGTTCGAGCTGTCGCAAAGCATCTACCGCAAGGATCCTTGGGCGGAACATGCCGCACAGGCGGAACGCTATCAGCCGCTGGCCGATCTGACGCTGGAGGCGGCGGAATGATGTTCCGTCTCGGTCACCACCGTCTGCCCGGCCAGCCCGCCGGGCAGATACAAACGCAAAGCCGGGCAGCCCCGCCCGCGCGCCTGCCGATGTTTAGTGTGATGGCGGGGTTTGGCCTGTGCGTCGCCGCCGTGATGAAAGGTCTTTTGACATGAGCTGGATCGATATCTGCGCCCTTGACGACATTCCCCTGCGCGGCGCGCGCAAGCTGAAAACCGCCATGGGCTGCGTGGCGGTCTTCCGCACCGCCGAGGCCGAGGTCTTTGCCGCCTCCGACACATGCCCCCATAAGGCGGGTCCCCTGTCCGAGGGCATCGTGCATGGCCAGTCGGTGACATGCCCGCTGCACAACTGGGTGTTTGACCTCAACACCGGACAGGCCAAGGGCGAGGACGGGCAGATCGCCACCTACGCCCTGCGCATCGAAGGCGACCGCGTCCTGATCGACGCACGCGAACTGTCAGGACGGAGCGCCGCATGACCGAAGGGACACAGCAGCCCTGGACACGGTCCACCTGTCCCTATTGCGGGGTGGGCTGCGGTGTCCTTTTGCGTGCAACACAAGACAGCGGGATCGAGGTCAAGGGCGACCCCGATCACCCCGCCAATCAGGGGCGCCTGTGTTCCAAAGGCAGCGCCTTGGCCGAAACGGTGGGCCTTGGCCACCGTTTGCTTGCGCCTCGGGTCAACGGGGCAGAGGCCACTTGGGACGACGCGCTGCAACTGGTGGCGGACCGGTTCCGCCAGACCATCGCAGAGCACGGACCCGATAGCGTGGCGTTCTATGTCTCGGGCCAGCTTCTGACCGAAGACTACTATGTCGCCAACAAGCTGATGAAAGGGTTCATGGGCTCGGCCAATATCGACACCAACTCGCGCCTGTGCATGGCGTCGTCGGTGGCAGGGCACAAACGCGCCTTTGGCACGGACACGGTGCCGGGCACCTACGAGGATATCGACGAGGCCGATCTGGTGGTGCTGGTGGGGTCGAACCTCGCGTGGTGTCATCCCGTGCTTTACCAGCGGCTGCTGGCGGCCCGCGCGGCACGCGGCACAAAGATCGTTGTGGTCGATCCGCGCCGCACCGCAAGCTGTGATGGCGCCGACATGCATCTGCCGCTGCAGCCGGGATCGGATGTGGCGCTGTTCAATCGCCTGCTGGCCCGTATTGCGGATCGGGGGGCTGTGGACGGCGATTATCTGCGCAATACCAGTGGGTTCACTGACGCGCTTGAGGCAGCGGTCGAGGCGGATACCTCTGTCACCGGATTGCCCGAAGCCGAGATTGACGCCTTTTGCGACCTTTGGATCGACACGCCCAAGGTGGTGACGATCTATTCCCAAGGGGTGAACCAGTCGACCTCCGGCTCGGACAAGGTCAACGCGATCCTGAATTGCCACCTCGCCACAGGGCGCATTGGCACGCCGGGCTGCGGCCCGCTGTCGGTCACGGGCCAGCCCAACGCCATGGGCGGGCGCGAGGTCGGCGGGCTGGCCAACATGTTGACCTGTCATCTCGATCTGGAAAACGCCGAACATCGCGCGGCGGTACGCGCCGCATGGGATGCCCCCGACATGCCGGTTGCGGCGGGGTTAAAGGCCGTCGATATGTTCCGCGCCGTGGGCGAGGGGCGGATCAAGGCGCTGTGGATCATCCACACCAACCCGGCGGTGTCGATGCCCGACGCGGATGCGGTGCGCGACGCGATCAAAGGCTGCGATTTCACCGTGGTCAGCGACATTACCGCGCGGACCGATACGGCGCGTCTGGCCGATGTGATCCTGCCCGCCAGCGCTTGGGGTGAAAAGGACGGCACCGTCACCAATTCGGACCGCACCATCAGCCGCCAGCGCGCGGTGCTGCCCGCGCCGGACGGCACCCGTGCCGATTGGGATATTCTGGCAGAGGTCGGTCGGCGGATGGGCTGGGCGGATGCCTTTGACTTCCAAAAGCCGGTCGAGATCTTCCGCGAATATGCGGCGCTGTCTGCCTTGGGCAGCCGCTTTGGCCGCGACTTCGACATCTCGGCGCTCTCGGACCTGAGCGATACGGACTATGCCAAGATGCCCCCGCAGCGCTGGCCTGTGACCGCAGAACGCAAGGGCGGTCGGTTCTTTGCCGACGGGGCGTTTTTCCATGCAGACGGGCGGGGGCGGCTGTTGCCGGTACGTTGGCGCGCGCCTGCGGCCAAGACCGCGCCGCGCTATCCGTTCCGCTTGAACACAGGCCGGCTTCGTGATCAGTGGCATACGATGACACGCACCGCGCTCAGCCCGCGCCTGTCGGCGCATCTGTCCGAACCCTTTCTCGACATCCACCCCGAGGATGCCGCCGCGCTTGAGATTGGCGCCTCCGATCTGGTGCAGGTCAAAAGCCCCACCGGTGCCTCTATCCTGCGCGCGCGGATTACAGATGCGGTGGGCCGTGGACAGGTCTTTGCGCCGATGCACTGGACGGGCGAGACCGCGCCGTCGGCGCGCATTGATGCGCTGGTCCCAGGCGAGGTCGATCCCGTCTCCGGCCAGCCCGAAAGTAAGGCCGCCGTGGTGGCTGTGACGCGGTTTGATGCGGCGTGGTATGGCTTTGCGGTGTCGGCCACAGAGATGCAGCCCGACTGTGACTACTGGGCCTTGGCGCGCACGGCGCAGGGCTATCGCGCGGAATTGGCGGGCTCTGCACCCACCTCCGACTGGGAAGCCGAGGCCCGCCGCCTGCTGCGCGCGCGCGATGCCACCGCTGCCGTTCTGACGGATGAGGCGCGCGGCACCGCACGGATCGTGCTGCACGATGATGGCGTGATCAAAGGCGCGTTGTTTGTGGCCGCGCGTCCTGTGGCGGTGATGCGCGACTACCTCGCGAGCCTTCCGGGCAGCGACACGCCTGATGCGCTGATTGGCCGTCCGCCTGCGGATATGCCCAACCCCGGACCGATCCTGTGTTCGTGCTTTGGCGTTGGTGTGAACACCATCATCGATGCGGTGGAAACCCGTGGCGCGATGAGCGTGGATGCCATCGGCGAGATGCTGGGCGCGGGCACCAACTGCGGCTCCTGCCGCCCCGAAATCGCGGAACTGTTGCAAGGGCTGATCGCGCGGGAGGCCGCAGAATGAGCCTTGCCGAACATGTGCGCACATTGGGGCGAGGGCCGGGCCGGTCGCGCAGCCTGACGCAGGCCGAAGCCTTTGACGCCATGACGCAAATGTTGTCCGGGCAGGCCGCGGCAGAGGCCACCGGCGCGCTGTTGATGTTGCTGCGCATGAAGGGCGAAACTGCCGAGGAGATCGCAGGATTTGCCAGTGCCGCACAGGCGGCCTTGCCCGCGCTGCCGGTCGTGGATCTGGATTGGCCCAGCTATGCCGCAGGGCGCACGCGGGGGGAGCCGTGGTTTTTGCTGTCGGCCAAGCTGGTGGCACAGGCAGGCCACCGCGTTTTGCTTCACGGGTGGAACGGGGCGGACACAAAGGTGCGCGCCGGTCTGACAGAGGCAGGGATCCCCTGCGCCACCTCAACCGAGGACGCGGGCGCGCTGCTTGATCAGGGCGGGATCGCCTATCTGCCGCTGGAAACCCTGTGCCCGCCGCTGTTCGATCTGCTGGGTCTGCGGTCGGTGCTGGGGCTGCGGTCCTGTGTGAACACCGTCTGCCGGATGCTGAACCCCGCGCAGGCGCGCGCCAGCGTCCAAGGCGTGTTCCACCCCTCGTACCGCGAATTGCAGCGTGATGCGGCGCAGCTTTTGGGCTGGCACGGGATGAGCGTTATCAAGGGTGCAGGCGGTGAATTCGAACGCAACCCGGCCAAGGAGATCGCCGTTTTTGGCCTTCGCGATGGGCAGCCTTGGGCTGATCCCGCGCCTGCTTCTGTGGCGCAGGTGCGCCGCATGTCCGAGAGCGATGATTTGCGGCTCAGCGATCTGTGGCACGGGCAAGAGGCGGATTTTGAACGTGAACTGGTGCTTGGGACCGCCTCCCTTGCGCTGCAGACTTTGGGCGATGTAGACACCCGCGCCGAGACCCTGTGGTCGACCCGGCCGACGCTGCTCCCCGCTTGAATTTGATTTAAAGGACCGCGCTATGAAAGCCTTTCCGATGTTTATCCGCACCTCCGGTCGCCGCGTTGTGATCGTGGGCGGGGGCGAGCAGGCCGCACAAAAGGCGCGTCTGATTCTGAAAACCGATGCGGATCTGGTGCTGGTCGCGCCGGAGCTGGATGACGAGCTGTCGGCCTTGGTGGCCGAGGGGCGCGCGCGCGCCACAGCCGATCTGACCCAGGAAGTGCTGTCGGATGCGGCCATGGTCTTTATCGGCACCGGCTGTCCGGGCTATGACGCCGCCGCCCATGCGCTGGCCAAGGCGGCAGGGGCCATGGTGAATGTCGTCGACCAGCCCGACCTGTGTGACATGACCACACCGGCCATCGTGGACCGCGATCCGATTGTGGTGGCCATCGGGTCCGAGGGGACGGCCCCTGTGTTGACCCGCGATATCAAGACCCGACTGGAACAGATGCTGCCGCAGACCATCGGAGGGCTCGCAGCCCTAGCGGGGCGTCTGCGCCCGTCGGTTGAACGGCAGGTGCCGCGCGCCCAGCGTCGCGCGCTGTGGGCTTGGGTTTTCAAGGGCGCACCGCGCGCCATCTGGACCCGAGGGCAGGAACGTGACGCGGCCCGCGCCATCAAGGACGCCATCGCCGCAGGGGCGGCACCTCAGTCCGACAGTGCCGGTCTAATCAGCCTTGTGGGCGCAGGCCCCGGCGCGCGGGATTTGCTGACCCTGCGCGCGGTGGAACGTCTGCAAGAGGCGGATGTGATCTTTTACGACCGTCTGGTGGACGAAGAGGTGCTGGAACTGGCGCGCCGCGATGCAGAACGGGTGTTTGTGGGCAAACACGTGGGCGCGCATAGCTGGCCGCAGGAGCGGATCAACCAGATGATCGTGACAGAGGCCGCCAAGGGCCGTCGCGTGGTCCGTCTGAAATCGGGCGATCCCGGTATCTTTGGCCGCGCGACCGAGGAGTTGGAAGCGGCAGAGGCTGCGGGCATCGCCACAGAGATCGTGCCGGGGATCACGGCGGCCTGTGCGGCGGGCGCGTCTTTGGGGCGCAGCCTGACCCAGCGCAATGTGACCGATGCTTTGGTGCTGGCCACGGGCACAGGCTGCGCCGACGATCCCGAACCCGAATGCACGCGGCTGGCCGGTCCGGGCACAGTGACCGCGTTTTACATGTCGGTGCGCCATGCGGATCGTTTGGCCAATGGGTTGATGGCCAAAGGTCTGCCGCCACATGCGCCGGTGGATGTGGCGCTGGAGGTGTCCAAGAAGGGCGAACGCCATCTGACCGCCACGGTGGAGACACTGGCGCAGGTCCTGTCCGACGAAAAGATCGAAGGCTGCGCCATCCTGTTGGTGTCCTGGCCCAAGGATCTGACACAGGCGCGGCGCGGCTTGGCGGCTGTTTAACGGGCGTTTGCCTCTGCCACCAACCATGCCACAAGAGCCGAGACCTCGGGGCGGAAACCGCTGCGCCCTGACGGCAGCACGGTGTGGTGGCCTTGCTGTTTCGGCAGCGTGAATGCTGACGCGAGCCGCAACCGGCCCTGATCCAGATAGGGCTGCGCAAAAACACGGGCAACCAACGCGATGCCCACGCCCTGCGCCGCCAATTCCAGCGCCATCAGCGATTGATCCACCGTATAGGCGGGCGGGGGCTGCGCTTTAGCAGACCGACAAAATTTTTTAACCCTTCGGCAAATTATTTTTCGTTTTAGGTTCAGCCGCTCGTTTCGATACGCCTGTCACATATCTTTTTCATCGGCGGGGCAACGTGGCGTCATTTGACTACATCATCATCGGTGCGGGATCGGCGGGCTGCGTTCTGGCGGACAGGCTGAGCGCCAGCGGTCGCCACCGCATTCTGGTGATCGAGGCCGGTGGCGCAGGTCGGTCGCCGTGGATCGCGCTGCCCTTGGGGTATGGAAAGACGTTCTACAATCCGCGTGTGAACTGGAAATACCAGACAGAGGCAGAGCCGGCCTTGGGCGGACGCAGCGGCTATTGGCCCCGGGGCAAGGGGATCGGTGGGTCGGGCGCGATCAACGCGCTGGTCTACGCCCGTGGGTTACCGCAGGATTTCAACGATTGGGAGGCGGCAGGAGCCACCGGCTGGAACTGGGAGACCGTGCGCGCCACCTATGACCGGTTGGAGACGCGCATTGATGCCAGCGGCGCGCGCACCGGCTCCGGCCCGGTTCACGTGCAGGACGTGTCCGACCAGATCCATCCCGTCAACCAAAGCTACTTTGCGGCGGCGCGGGAATTGGGTCTGCCTGTCACCGACAACATCAATGGCGACCGACCCGAGGGGGCGGCGGCCTATCAGATCAACACCTCTGGCGGGCGGCGGATGCATTCGGCGCGGGCCTGTCTGGCACCTGCTGCGAAACGGTCCAACGTGGTGGTGCTGACCGGCGCTTTGGTCAACCGGATCACGCTGGAGGGGCAGCGTGCCACGGGGGTCGAGCTGGTCCATCGCGGGGAGGTCAAAACCTTGGCCGCCGCGCGCGAGGTCATCCTGTCCGCCGGGGCCGTAAGCTCGCCCCGTGTGTTGCAACTGTCGGGGATCGGTCCCGTGGACGTGCTGCGTCAGCATGGGATCGCGCCGGTGCTGGCGGCCCCGCATGTGGGCGGCAACCTGCAGGACCATCTGGGCATCAGCTACTATTTCCGCGCCACGCAACCCACGCTGAATAACATGCTGCGCCCGTGGCATGGCAAGCTGCGTGCGGCGCTGCAATACGCTGTGGCGCGACGTGGTCCGCTGGCGCTTTCGGTCAATCAATGCGGTGGCTATCTCCGCTCGACCCCTGATATGGCCCAGCCGGACCAGCAGCTTTATTTCAATCCGGTCACCTATACCACCACGCCCAAGGGCAGGCGGACCGTGATCCAGCCCGACCCGTTTGCGGGGTTCATCATCGGCTTCCAACCGGCGCGGCCCACCAGTCGCGGGCGCGTCGATATCTCCTCCCCCGATCCAGAGGCCGCGCCGCTGATCCGGCCGAACTCGCTCGACACGCCGACGGATCGCCAACAGGTGATCGACGGCGGGCGGCTGTGCCAGCGGATCATGCGCACGCAGGCGATGGGCGCGCTTGTTAAAAACGCGATGGATGTGGATATCCGCGATCTGGATGATGCGGAGATTCTGGAGGATTTCCGCGCCCGCTGCGGCACCGTGTTCCACCCCATCGGAACCTGTCGGATGGGGGCGGATGCGGAAAGCTCTGTCGTTGATCCGCGCCTGCGGGTGCATGGCGTGGCCGCGCTGCGGGTGGTCGATGCCTCGGTCTTTCCGAACCTGACCTCGGGCAACACCAATGCGCCGACCATGATGCTGGCCTACCGCGCCGCCGACCTGATCCTGGAGGACGCCGCATGAGCATGCCGTATTCCGCATCGGGTGCGGTCCCGTTGCGCCATGATCGCGGGGCAGGGGACACAGGCCCGCGCATTACCAGGATCGAGACCTTTTGCACGCCGGTGATCGGCTTTGTGCGCGTCACGTCGCAGGACGGGGCCGCCGGCTGGGGGCAGGTGTCGACCTATTCCAGCGACATCACCTGCGAGATTTTGCACCGGCAGGTCGCGCCTTGGGCCTTGGGGCGGGGGATGGACGCGCTGGAGGATATCATCGACGAGATCCCGCGGCGGGAGCATAAATTCCCCGGCACCTACCTGCGGCGCGCCATGGCGGGTCTGGACACTGCTGTCTGGGACTGGCGCGGCAAGCAGGCGCAACAGCCTGTGGCGGCGCTGCTGGGTGGATCGGCAGGGCCGGTGCGGGCCTATGCGTCCTCCATGCGGCGTGACATCACCCCAAAGGCAGAGGCTGCGCGCATGCAGCAGATGCGCGACCGGCACGGGTTTGATGCCTTCAAGGTGCGGGTGGGGGCCGAATGCGGGCAGGACCGCGACGAATGGCCGGGCCGCACCGAGGAGATCATTCCCACGCTGCGCCGTGCCATGGGGGCCGATGCGGCGCTTCTGGTTGATGGCAATTCCGGCTTCAGTCCGGCCCGCGCGATCGAGGTGGGGCGCATGCTCGAGACGGAAGGCTTTGAGCATTTCGAGGAACCCTGTCCCTATTGGGAGCAGGAGCAAACCGCCGAGGTCACCCGTGCGCTGTCGATTGATGTGGCCGGAGGCGAGCAGGACTGTGACCTGCAACACTGGAAGCGCATGATCGCCAACCGCGCCGTCGACATCATCCAGCCGGACGTTCTGTATCTGGGCGGCATGGTGCGCAGCATGCAGGTGGCGCGCATGGGGGCCGAGGCCGGTCTGCCTTGTACACCGCATGCGGCGAACCTGTCGCTTGTGACGCTGTTCACCATGCATCTGCTGCGCGCGGTGCCCATGCCCGGTCGCTATCTGGAATTCTCTATCGAAGGGCCGGATTACTACCCGTGGCAGGCAGGGCTGTTCACCCGCGATCCCTACGACATCATCGACGGCCAGGCCCATGTGACCGACGCCCCCGGCTGGGGCATCGAGATCGCACCGGAGTGGCTGGCCAAATCCACCTACAAATGCAGCGAGCTTTCGCAATGACCCTAGACGCCCTGATCCAGACCTATTTCGACACCGGCACCCTGCCGGATCTGCCGCGCGACCATTTCATCGACGGCCAGTTCATCGCCCCGCAGGCTGGCGCCTATATGGACAGCTTCGATCCCGCGACGGGCACGGCCTTTGGCGATTTTGCCGCAGGGACCGCAGCGGATGTCGATGCTGCTGTCAGCAGTGCCGCGCGTGGCTTGGCTGTCTGGCGGGACACACCGCCGGCGCAGCGCTGTGCGATCCTGAACAACGTGGCCCGTCTGATGCGGGCGGAAGCGGATCTGCTGGCGGTGGTAGAGACGCTCGACAGTGGCAAGACACTGGCCGAGGCGCAGGGCGATGTCGCAAGCTCGGCGCGGCTGTTTGAATACTATGCCGGTGCGGCGGACAAGCTGGACGGGCGCAGCGTGAACCTTGGCAATGACAACGCGGCTTTTACCATCCGCGAACCGGTGGGCATCACGGCGCATATCATCCCTTGGAATTATCCGACCTCGACCTTGGTGCGCGGGATCGCGCCCGCCTTGGCGGCGGGCTGTTCGGCGGTGGTGAAACCGGCGGAAACCACGCCGTTTACCGCCCTTTTGATCGCAGATCTGCTGGTGCGTGCGGGCCTGCCTGCGGGTGTGGTCAATGTGGTCACCGGTACGGGGGCTGAGGCGGGGGCCCCGCTGGTCACCGACCCGCGCGTGCGCCATGTGACCTTTACCGGATCGGTCGCCACGGGTGTCCATGTGATGCAGGCGGTGGCCCCCAATGTCACCGGCCTGACGCTGGAGCTGGGTGGAAAATCCCCGCTGGTGGCCTTTGCCGATGCGGACCCGGAGGCGGTGGCCGACGGCGCGCTGTGGGCGATCTTCTCGAACGCGGGCCAGATCTGCACCGCAGGGTCGCGGCTGGTCATCCACCGCGATCTCCACGATCAGGTGCTCGACAAGCTGGTGGCCAAGGCGCGCGCCCTGCGCATCGGTCACGGGCTGCGTGGCCCCGATATGGGAGCGGTGAACTCGCCGCAGCATCTCAACAGTATCGCAGCCCATGTGGACCGCGCCCGTGATCGCGGTGTCGACATTCTGTGCGGCGGCAAACCGGCCTGTGACCCCGAGACGGGCAAGGGCTGGTTCTTTGAGCCGACCATCCTTGGCGGGCTGTCGCCCGACGATGACGCAGTGATTCAGGAGATTTTTGGCCCGGTTCTGGCGGTTCAGAAATTTGCAACCGAAGAAGAGGCGCTTTTACTTGCCAATGGCACGGAATTTGCCCTTGCAGCCGGTGTCTATACCAGTGACATCTCTACCGCGATCCGGATGGCCCGGCGGATCGACGCGGGCCAGGTCACTGTTAACGATTATTGGGCGGGCGGCATCGAGCTGCCCTTTGGCGGCAATCGCAAATCCGGCTTCGGCCGTGAGAAAGGCCTTGAGGGGCTGGATGCCTACACGCGACCCAAAGCGATCACCCTTGCGGTGTAAGTGACTGTTTGAAAACAAAATGGATACTCAGGAGGAAGACATGCTAAAGACATCGACGACCCTAGGTGCGCCCACGCGGCGCGGCTTTATGGCGGGGGCTGCGGCAGGCGGCGTGGCGCTGGGGCTGGGCCTTGGTGGCCGGGCACAGGCGGCAACGCCCAAGAAGGGCGGCACACTGCGGGTGGGCTACACGCAGGGCAGCACGTCGGACTCCATGGATCCGGCAACCTACGCCAACGATTTCATGTTCGCGATCAGCTACGGCGTGTTTTCGACCCTCGTCGAAGTGGCCCCCGATGGCTCTGCCAAGGGCGATCTGGCCGAAAGCTACGAGGCCACGCCCGACGCCCGTGTCTGGACCTTCCGTCTGCGCGACGATGCGACTTTCTCGGACGGGAAGACCATTAAGGCGGCGGACGTGATTTCCTCGATCCGTCACCACATGGGGCCTGACAGCAAATCCGGCGTCAAACCCCTGTTAGAGCAGATCAAGGACATTCGGGCCGACGGCGAAAAGGTCGTGATCTTTGAACTGGAAGACGGCAACGCCGACTTCCCTTACGTGTTCAACGACTACCACCTGACCATCCGTCAGGACGTGGACGGCAAGATCGACCCCGAAAGCCGTATCGGCACCGGCGGCTATGTCATCGACGACTTTGAACCCGGCGTGCGCGTGGAACTGACCCGCCGTGATGACTACTGGAAAGAGGGCCGCGCCCATTTCGACAAGGTGGTCCTGCTCAAGGTGGGCGATCCGGCGGCGCGCATGAACGCGCTGATGACTGGCGAGGTCGACCTGATCGACCGCCCCGATCTGAAAACGATCCACCTGCTCAAACGCAACCGCAACGTCAAGATCCACACCCAGAACGGCACGCTGCATTACACCATGCCGATGCACACCACGACCGCGCCGTTTGACGATGTGAACGTGCGTATGGCGCTGAAACACGCCATCGACCGCGAGGCGATCGTGCAAAAGGTGCTCAAAGGTTACGGCACCGTTGGCAACGACCAGCCCATCGCGTCGTCCATGCCCTACTACAACGCTGATCTGGAACAGCACAGCTATGACCCCGACAAGGCCAAGCATTACCTGTCCAAGGCGGGGCTGAGCACGCTGGATGTGTCGCTGCACACCGCAGATGCGGCGTTCAACGGCGCTGTGGATGCATCGGTTCTGTTTGCCGAAGCCGCCAAATCCGCAGGCATCAACATCAACGTCACCCGCGAGCCGAACGACGGCTACTGGTCCAATGTCTGGCTGCAAAAGCCCTTTGCCTGCGCCTATTGGGGCGGCCGTCCGACACCGGATCTGATGTTCTCTGCCGGCTATGCGGCGGGCGCGGACTGGAACGACACGAAGTGGGACAACGCCCGCTTTAACGAGCTGCTGCTGACCGCCCGGTCCGAGCTAGATCAGGAGCTGCGCGCCGAAATGTACGGCGAGATGCAGCAGATCTGTGCCACCGACGGCGGCGCGCTGATCCCGGCCTTTGGCCAGTATGTGTCGGCCATGAGCACCAAGGTCCAGATGCCCGAGGAGATCTCGGAGATGTGGGACCTCGACTCCGTGCGCTTCATCGAACGCTGGTGGATGGCCTGAGGCTGACCCGCGTCACAGCGCGCGCATGAACACCATGGCTCCGGGGGGATCTCGGGGCCATGTCCCCCAAGGGGGAGACGTTATTTTACCTAAGAGAGGGACGCAGGTTTGCCGCCATTGTTGAAGCTGATACTCAGTCGCCTTGCCTTGGGGGTGGTGACCCTCTTGGTGGTCTCGGCATTGATGTTTGTGGGGATCGAATTGCTGCCGGGGGATCTGGCGCAGCAGATCCTTGGACAGTCTGCCACGCCGGACACTCTGGCGGCCTTCCGGGCTGAGCTCGGGCTCGATCAACCGGCGCATATCCGTTATTTTGAATGGCTGGCGGGGGCCGCGCAGGGCGATTTCGGCAACTCGCTGGCGTCCCGCCGACCTGTCGCCGACCTGCTGGGCAGCCGTTTGGCAAACACGATGTTTTTGGCCGTCTATGCGGCGGTCATTGCGGTGCCGGTGGCGATCACGCTGGGGTTGCTCAGCGCGTTGTGGCGCAACTCCATCTTTGATCGCACGGTGAACATCGGGGCGCTGAGCGCGATTTCCATGCCGGAGTTCTTTGTCGCCTATTTGCTGGTCTTGGTCATGTCGATCACCTACGGCTGGTTCCCGACATTGGCCCGCGTGGACGAGGCAAGCTCGCTTCTGGATGCGATGTACCGTAGCTTCCTGCCCGCGCTGACGCTGATCCTGGTGGTGATTGCGCATATGATGCGGATGACCCGTGCGGCAATCATCAACGTGCTGGCCGCGCCCTACATCGAAATGGCTCGGCTGAAAGGCGTGCCGCGCTGGCGCGTCATCACCCATCACGCGCTGCCCAACGCGCTGGCGCCGATCATCAATGTGGTCGCGCTGAACCTCGCCTATCTGATCGTCGGCGTGGTCGTGGTCGAGGTGGTGTTTTCCTACCCCGGTCTGGGCCAGCTTCTGGTCGATGCGGTGGCCAACCGTGACCTGCCCGTGGTGCAGGCGGTGGGGCTGTTCTTTGCCGGTACGTATATCTTGCTGAATGTGGCGGCGGATATTCTGTCGATCCTGTCGAACCCGCGTTTGCGGCACGCGCGCTAAAGGAGGTGCTGCTATGAAAGCTTTGAAATCCGCGCCCGTCACCGCGTGGCTGGGCATGATCATCGTCGCGGTTGTTTTGATTACAGGTGTTTTTGCGCCGTGGCTTGCCCCCTATGGCGAGACCGAGATCGTCGCCATGGAGTACGAACCATGGAGCGCGGCCTACCCGCTGGGCACCGACAATCTGGGCCGGGATATGCTGTCGCGTATGATCTTTGGCGCGCGCAACACCGTGGGTCTGGCGCTGCTGACGACGGCGATCGCCTTTTGTCTGGGGGCTGCGGGGGGCATGTTTGCCGCGCTCAAAGGCGGCTGGATCGACCAGATCCTGTCGCGCGCCATCGATGTGCTGTTGGCGGTGCCGCCGCTGATCCTTGCGCTTATGCTGCTGGCGATTGTCGGCCCGTCGATCCCGAATATGGTGGGTGTGATTGCCGTGATCTACATCGCGCCGGTGTACCGCCTGTCGCGGGCGGCGGCGATGAACGTTGTCTCGCAGGACTTTGTTCAGGCGGCACAACTGCGCGGCGAGGGCACCCTATGGCTGCTGCGCCGCGAGATCCTGCCCAATATCTCCTCGACGCTGGTGGCGGAATTCGGTCTGCGCTTTTGCTTTGTCTTTTTGTTCATCGCGGCCTTGTCGTTTCTCGGGATCGGGATTCAGCCACCCACGGCGGACTGGGGATCGATGGTCAAGGAAAACGCCACGCTGATCACATTCGGTGACATCACGCCGCTGATCCCGGCGGGGGCCATCGCGCTTTTGACCATCGGCATCAATTTCATCGTCGACTGGATGCTGCATCGCGCCAGCGGTCTGAAAAGCTAAGCAGAGGATGACGACATGGAACAGCTATTGAATATCCGTGGTCTGCGCCTCGAGGCGGGGCCGGTCAAATCCCCCACGACCATTCTGCACGGTCTGGACCTGACCCTGAACAAGGGCGAGGTTCTGGGCCTTGTGGGCGAAAGCGGCGCGGGCAAAAGTTCTGCCGGACTGGCCGCGATGGGCTACACCCGTGACGGTGTGCGGATCGCGGGCGGCGAGATCCTGTTCGACGGGATCGACCTTGCACAGGCCGACCGCGCCACGTTGCAATCGCTGCACGGTGGGCGTCTGGCCTATGTGGCGCAATCGGCGGCAGCGTCGTTTAATCCGGCGCACCGCCTGATCGACCAGTTCTGCGAGGCCCCGGCCCTGCACGGCTCGTCCAGCCGGGCGGAGGCACAGGCCGACGCCATCGAGCTCTATCACCAGATGCACCTGCCGGACCCGGAGGGGATCGGCTTTCGCTATCCCCATCAGGTGTCGGGCGGGCAGTTGCAGCGCGCCATGACGGCGATGGCCATGGCCTGCCGTCCTGATTTGATTGTCTTTGACGAACCCACCACAGCGCTGGATGTGACCACCCAGATCGAGGTGCTGGGCGTGATCCGCGACATTGTCGAACGCTACAACACAGCCGCCATTTACATCACCCATGATCTTGCCGTGGTCAGCCAGATGGCCGACCGCATCTGCGTGATGAAAGACGGCCATGAGGTCGAGACCGCCGAGACGCGCCAGATGCTGGACAACCCGCGCGAGGACTACACCCGTTCGCTATGGGCGGTGCGGTCGCTCTCCTGTCCCGACCGTGCAGACACTGAAGAACCGGCGGTGGTCTCGCTCAAGGGGATCAGCGCCAGCTACGGCACCGTTCCGGTGCTGCATGATGTCAGTCTGGATCTGATGCCGGGCCGGACCACGGCCATTGTGGGCGAAAGCGGATCGGGGAAATCCACACTGGCCAAGGTGATCGCGGGCATTCTGCCGCCCAGCGGTGGCACCGTAGAATGGCAGGGCGCGGCTTTGGCCGGGCGCTATCAGGACCGTGACCGTGACACGCTGCGCCACATCCAGATGGTTTACCAGATGGCGGATACGGCGCTGAACCCGCGCCACACCGTGCGCGAAACGCTGGAACGTCCCGTGCGCTATTTCACGGGGCTGAAGGGCCGCGCCCTGCGCGACCGTGTGCATCAGCTGATGACGCTGATCGAGCTTGACCCTGAGACCTTTCTGGACCGGCGTATCCCTGAACTGTCGGGCGGGCAAAAGCAGCGGATCGGCATCGCCCGTGCGCTGGCCGCCGAGCCGGAATTTATCATCTGCGACGAGGTCACAAGCGCGTTGGACCAACTGGTGGCCGAGGGCATCCTGAAGCTGTTGTTGCGCCTGCAGGAAGAGCTGGGCCTGACCTATATGTTCATCACCCATGATCTGGCCACGGTCGAGGCCATCGCCGACCATGTGGTGATCATGCAAAAGGGGCGCATCGTCGAAGAGGGGCCGCGCGCTCGCATCTTTGCCGCGCCGCAACAGGCCTACACGCGCAACCTGCTGGCATCCGTGCCGCAGATGGATGCGGGCTGGCTGACGCGCGTGCGGGCGGGCACTGCCGTCAGCTAAGCGCCTGTTCCTTTGCGGATGTGGCCGTAAGAACACTTGAAATCGCGCGCAGCAGGTCTGCGCGCGCCACGGGCTTTTGCATGCGGATGATGTTCGGGGCGCTCAGGGCCGGGGGGCCATCCTCATGCGGTTCAGCAAAACCTGTCAGCAAGACGACCGGCAGGTCGGGCTGCTTTTGCCGCAGCTTTTCGGCCAATGCCTCGCCCTGAAGCGGGCCGGGCATCACCATATCTGTGACCACCACATCAATGCCCGCGCCAGCATCGAACACGGTCATGGCATGAGCGCCGTCGGCGGCTTCTGACACGCGGTACCCCGCTGCGGCGAGGGTCGTGGACAGCACCTTGCGCACGGCGGGATCGTCTTCGACCAGCAGGATGTGTTGGTCGGCGCCTTCGGGTCCCGATGCCGTTGACGGGGTCGTGTGTCGCGATGCGGGCTTGGTGGAGGCGGGAAAGACCAGCCGGAACGTCGTGCCCTTGCCGGGCGTGCTGGTGACGCGCACCGTGCCGCCGGATTGTTTGGCAAAACCTTCGACCATGGACAGGCCCAGACCCGATCCTTTGCCCGGACCTTTGGTGGAAAAGAACGGATCAAAGATATGGGGCAGGGTGGCTGCGTCGATCCCGCTGCCCGTGTCGGTCACCGCCAGTTCCACATAGCGGCCCGGCGGCAGCTCTGCATCGTCCTCGTCCACCACCAGATTGCGGGTGGCAAGGGTCAGGGTCCCGTGGCCGTCCATGGCATCGCTGGCATTGAGCAACAGGTTCAGCAGCGCGTTCTCAAATGACCCCGCATCCAGCTTCGCCCGCCACAGATCGGGGGCCGTATCGGTGTTCAGGACCACTGTCTGTGGCAGGGCGCGCTGCATCCAGCTGCGTGCCTCCGAGATAACCGCGTTCAGATCATGGGGTTTCGGGACCAGCCGAGCGCGGCGGGCAAAGGACAACATGGAGCCGGTCAACTGCGCGCCGCGCTGGCTGGCCGTGATCGCATCGCCGATCAGCTGTTGATCCTCGGAAGACGGATGGCGGTCCCGGAGCAATTCGAGATTGCCCATGATCACGGCCAGCAGATTGTTGAAATCATGGGCGATGCCACCGGTCAGCTTGCCGATGCTTTCCAGCCGCTGCGCTTTTTCGGCCATGTCCGATTGGCGATCTGCCTCTTGCAGGGCGGTGACCTCTGCGGTGACATCCAAGACCACCCCGTCAATGCGGTAGGTGCCGTCTTCCAGATCGGTGGCATTGCCGTAGAAATCGATCCATGCGTTGGGCGTTCGGGCGCGATTGTGGATCGGCTTGCCCGTGGCCACGTTTTCCAGCATCAGCCGCGCGGCCTTTTCAATCTCTTCTTGCGGCTTGTCGTGGTCCAGAATGGCTGGATCGTCATAGGCCTGTTGCGGGGTCACCCCCCAGTAATCCACACATTTGTCACTAAGGTACAGGTGCTGGACCACCCGCGTCGTGGACCAGATGCCTTGATAGATCATGCCGGGAAAGTTCTGCGCCGCGATGTTGAGCCGTTGCAGCAGGGTGTCACGATCGGCCGCAAGCTGTTCCACATCGGTCACATCGATATGCAACCCGATGTCCAGACCGGCATAGGGGCCATCGGGGGCGGCGCATTGCCAGATCCGTTTGACGTGGATGACCTCGCCGTCGGCGCGGTACAGGCGCGACACATGGGCCACCGGTGTTCCGTCCGAGCCGCGCAGCTTTTCAATGGTGGCCAGCAGACCGTCGCGATCATCGGGATGCTGCATCTCCATCCAGTCCTGAATTGCCACGTCGCACTGGTCGGGCGGCAGGCCGTACATCCGGCGCAGGTTGCGATCCAGATGCATGCGGCCTGTGGCGCGGTCATAGCGGCAGGCGCCGACCTTGGCCGCGTCATACAGCATGCTCATCTGGCGGGCGCGCAGGTCGCCCATGCGGATGTCCCCCGACAGCCGCGCGCTCAGACGCAGGACGGCCCAGACCAGAATGACAGAGCAGCCGGTCACCACATAGGACAGCGCGATCCTTGGCAGCGCAGCGGCCGTGTCCGGCACCAGCCCTGCGGCAAAAGCTGTCAGAATACCGGCGCTGTGCAAAACCACCATGATGCCCAAGGCCCAGCCGAGCGCCGCCAGCGGCGGGTCGGGCCAGCGCGGGGCATAGACGCAGCGGCGCATCACCAGCCCCGCCGCCAGATACGCAGCTTGCGTGCCGATCCCGACCAGTGCCATGCCGCCATGTGCCATATCGGGACCGTGTACCATTCGACACAGGGCCATCACGGCCAGTGTCACCAATCCCACGCGCAGCCCGCCGATATAGCCCGCAAACAGCACGACACCGGCCACGGCGTTAATGCTGCCGCCACTATCGGGCATGATCAGACCGGCGCGCATCACAACCAGCGCGGCGATGCCAAAGGCCGCGCCCAAGGCCAATCGTGACATCAGGTTTCTGCCGTCAAAGCCGCGATAGACATAGGCGAAGTGCAACAGCCCGCCGAGCAATGGCAGGGCCAGCAGACTGTCGATGACAAAGGAGAACATAAAACTGGCTTCCAAGGCTGAGCGCTGCACCAGCCGCGCGCGGTTTGAACGAACGCGACACCGGATCGTGATGCCCGAACAGCCACGGGGGCGCGCTTTCGTGCGCCCAATGCGTTAACCGTATCAGTTAACCATTGTCTCATCTACATTTTTAACAACCTGCACGGGCATAGGGTCCAAATACGCTTGGATGCAGGATCAGTTGCCCAAAATCAGGCAGGTGGTCGTGCCGAAAGCCACCACACGATCCTGAACGTCGTAAATCTTGGCCTCGGATGTGGCGGTGCGCCGCCCCAGTGAGATCAACAAACCTTCGCAGCGATAGGTCTCGCCGACCTTTGGCGCGCGGGTCAGGTTGGTTTTCACCTCGACGGTGGTATAGCCTATGCCCGCAGGCAGGGCTGAATGCACCGCACAACCCAATGCGCTGTCCAGCACCGTCATCGCCCAGCCGCCGTGCACCCCACCCATAGGATTGATAAAGTTGGCCGGCGGGGAACAGGTCCAGATGACGCGGCCTTCTGCGACCTCGGTCATCCACTGGTTCGAGATCTCCGACACCGGGGGCGAGGGCAGCTCTCCGGCGATCATTTTGCGAAACAGCTCGAGGCCCGACATGGACATCATTGTGTCCAAGGGAATGGACCCCAGCGGACGGTCAGGGCGGGTGGTCATCGGGGGCGATCCTTCTAGCTGTGTTTCAAGCGCGTCTAACGCGCCCTAGCTATGACGACACGGCAACTTATGTGCAAAGGTTGAAAAGGTTGATGGTACAATCAACGCGCGGCAGGTGTGTCACGCACAGATCAAGCGAACGTCACTTTTGTGACAGCCACTTGGCGGGTATCAAGCGCCAAAAGATGAGCGCACAACCATGACCGAAGGACCGCAAAGGTGGCCAAGATGCCGTTACCGTCCATGATCCGCAGCGAGACCGACCAATGATCGACAGCGCGCTTTTGCCTATGCAGCGCAGCCTGATGGACCCGCCCGCCCGCTGGCTGGCGGCACGCGGTGTGGCCGCCGATCAGGTGACCGTGACGGGATTCGCCATCGGCCTTTTGGCGGTGTTCGCCATCGCGTGGGGGCTGTGGTCGGTGGGTCTGGTTCTGATCTTGCTGAACCGGCTGTGTGACGGGCTGGACGGTGCCTTGGCGCGACGTGTGGGCACAACAGACCGGGGGGCATTTCTGGACATCGCACTGGACTTTGCCTTCTACGCGCTGGTGCCAGTGGGCGTGGCCTTTGCCGATCCTGCGGCCAATGCACTGCCTGCCGCCGTTCTGATCGCGGCCTTTGTGGGGACGGGGTCGTCCTTTCTGGCGTTTTCGACCATCGCCGCGCAAAAGGGGCTGACCGCCGACGCCTATCCGTCCAAGGGGATCTATTACCTTGGCGGGTTGACCGAAGGGTTCGAAACCATCGTATTCTTCATCCTGATCTGCCTGCTGCCGCAGTATTTCGCGCCGATGGCCTACGGGTTCGCTGCCGCCTGCGCGCTGACCACAGCCATCCGCTGGCATCAGGGCTGGGTCGCCTTTGGCCCGCAGGACACGCCGCACGACAAGACCTAAGCCATCAACGACCGAGGAGACTTTGATGCGTACACCGATGATCGCAGCCCTGGCGGCTGCGCTGGCCACCACCGCCTATGCGGACGATTGGCAAAGCACGCTGGAGGCTGCGCGCGGCCAGACCGTGTATTGGCATGCCTGGGGCGGCGATGCGCGCACCAACGGCTTTATCGAATGGGTCAGTGAACAGACGCAGGAACAGTTCGGTGTCAGCGTTGAACAGGTCAAGCTGAGCGACACCGCCGAGGCGGTGACCCGCGTGATCTCGGAAAAGGCCGCCGGCCGTGACGAGGGCGGCGCGGTCGATATGATCTGGATCAACGGTCCGAACTTTCTGACTATGAAAGAACAGGGGCTGCTGCATGGCCCATTTGTCGCGGATCTGCCCAATGCGCAGTATCTGGACCTGTCTGACGGCGCAGCGGCTGCGGTGGATTTCACCGTGCCGGTCGAGGGCATGGAAAGCCCGTGGCGGCTGGCAAAGTTTGTCTTTTCCTACGATTCCGCGCGGGTGGAGACACCGCCCGCCAGCATGGCCGATTTTGTCAGCTGGGCCGAGGCCAATCCCGGCCGGTTCACCCATCCCGATCCGTCGAATTTCATGGGGGCCACTTTTCTGAAGCAGGCTTTGGTCGAACTGGCACCGGAGCGGGGCGCGTTGCAGCAGCCGGTCACCGAAGACAGCTATGACGCGACGGTTGCGCCCTTGTGGGCGTGGTACGATGCCTTGCGTCCCAACATGTGGCTCGGCGGAGAAGCCTTTCCCGAGAATGAATCCGTGCAGCAGCAGATGATGAACGACGGCGAGATCGACATTGCCATGTCGTTTGATCCGGCCTCGACTGCGGCTGCGATCGAACAGGGTCTGCTGCCTGAGAGCGCGCGGGTTTTTGTCCCCGAGGGCGGCACCATCGGCAACATCAGCTTTGTGGGCATTCCCTACAACGCGGCCAACCGCGAAGGTGCCGAAGTGGTGGCGAACTTCCTGCTGGCGCCAGCGACACAGGCGCATATGCAAAACATCGAGGTGCTGGGATCTTTCTCCGTGCTGGACCCGTCCAAGCTGGATGCCGAGGGCCAGGCCGCGTTTGATGCGCTGCCCACGGCACCGGCGCTGCCTGCGCTGGAGGATCTTGGTGCGACCCTGATCGAGCCGCATCCCAGCTGGATGACCCGTCTGGTTGACGATTTCGCGGCGCGCTACACCCGGTGAGCCAAGGCCCCGCAAACGGGCGGCTGCTGCGGGCCATTGTGCTGGCGGTGGTCGCAGCGGGGCTTTTGACCCCGATCATGGCGGGGCTGTGGCAAACGGCGCGCGCAGGCTTTGGCGTGCTGCCGGTCATCGGCGCCACGGAGCCAAGCCTTGCGCCCCTGCAGGTGTTTCTGTCGCAGCCGGGTCTGTGGGCCAGTCTGCGCGCCACGCTGATCAGCGGCATCGGATCATCCGTCTTGGCGCTGGGGCTGGCGGTTGGCCTCGCCGCTGTGGCGCAGCGCAGGCTGCAAGCGGGACTGGGCGCGCGGCTGTTGGTGCCGTTTCTTGCCACCCCGCATGCCGCCGTTGCCATCGGGCTGGCCTTTGTTCTCGCCCCATCAGGCTGGATCGCGCGTCTGATCGCGCCGGTGATGGGCTTGACCGCACCACCGGGGATCGCCAGCGTCGGTGATCCCTACGGCATAGCCTTGATGGTCGGATTGACGCTCAAAGAGATGCCGTTCCTGCTGTTGATGATCCTGTCCGCGCTGGGGCAAATCCGGCTGCGTCAGACCATGGCGGTGGGGCGGTCCTTGGGCTACGGGCGCGGGCTGGTGTGGATCAAGGTGATCCTGCCGCAGATCTGGCCCCTGATCAGGCTGCCCATGCTGGTGGTCATCGCCTATGCGCTGTCGGTGGTGGATATGGCGCTGATCCTTGGCCCGTCGAACCCGCCCACGCTGGCGGTGATGCTGATGCGGCTGTTTTCCGATCCTGACATTGCCATGCTGTTGCCGGCCTCTGCCGGGGCGCTGGTTCAACTGGTGTTGGTGGTTGCGGCCTTTGGCGCGCTGTGGCTGGTCGAACGCGCGCTGCGGCCCATCGGTCTGTGGTGGTTGCGGCGCGGGGGGCGCGGTGCGTCGGCAGAGCCGGGGCTGAAGGCCGCCGCCGCCGCCGCCACAGCGCTGTTCGGATTGGGTGTCGCGGGCTTTGCGGCCCTTGCGGTATGGTCGCTGGCATGGCGCTGGTCGTGGCCGCATATACTGCCGCAAAGCTGGTCGACAAAGGCATGGCTGCGCGGCAGTGACGGCTGGCTGGAGGCGTTGGGCACCACGCTGGGACTTGCACTGACCACCACGGCGCTGGCCCTGATCGTAACAATTGCATGGCTCGAAGGCGAGGATCGTGCCGGGCGGGGCCGCGCCACATGGGCGGAGGCACTGGTCTATCTGCCACTGCTTTTGCCGCAGATCGGGTTTCTGTATGGCTTGAACATCCTGTTTCTGCGCACCGGTGTGATGATCCATTTCTGGGCTGTGGTCTGGGCGCAAACGCTGTTTGTCTTTCCCTACGTTATGATTGCGATGACCGGGCCTTGGCGGGCGCTCGACCCGCATCTGGTGCGGGCGGCGGGCGCGCTGGGGGCGGGACCATGGCGGCGCTTGTTTGCGGTAAAACTGCCGGTTTTGCTGCGCCCGATCCTGACGGCGGCGGCCGTCGGCGTTGCGGTCAGCGTGGCGCAATATCTGCCGACGCTGTTCATGGGGGCAGGGCGGGTTGCCACCCTCACGACCGAGGCGGTGGCGCTGTCGTCGGGCTCTGACCGACGGATCACCGCCGTCTACGCGGTGCTGCAGGCGCTGGTGCCGCTGGCGGGCTACGCTCTGGCCTTTGCCATCCCCGCTGTGGCACATCACAACCGCCGCGCCCTGAAAGGAAATGACACGTGAGCCTGATGCTGGAAAACCTGATGGTCCGCCGCAAGGACGGGACGGGGCTGTTTGCGCCGCTGACGCTGGGCGTCGGACCGGGCAGCTTTGCCAGCGTCATGGGACCGTCGGGCGTGGGCAAATCCACGCTTCTGGATGCGGTGGGCGGTCATCTGGGACATGGCTTTCACTGCGAGGGGCGTGTCGTTCTGGACGGTCGCGACGTGACGGCGCTGCCGCCCGAGGCGCGCCGCATCGGGATCGTGTTCCAGGATGCGGCGCTGTTTCCGCACCTGTCGGTGGGGGACAATCTGGCCTTTGGTCTGCGGCGCGACCTGCGCGGACGCGAAGCCCGTCGCGCCACCGTCAATGCGGCCTTGGATCAGGCGGGGCTGTCTGGCATGGCCGCGCGCGATCCCGCCTCGCTGTCAGGGGGACAGCGCGCACGGGCCGCACTCATGCGCACGCTGCTGGCCGAACCCGGGGCGCTGCTATTGGACGAGCCGTTCTCGGCTCTGGATGCGGGGCTGCGGGCGGAGATGCGCGGCTTTACCCATGCGCAGGTCACAAGGTTGGGTATTCCATGCCTTCTGGTGACCCATGATCACGCCGACGCCGAGGCCGTTGGGGGAATTTGCGTGAATCTTTCCCCCTTTGCGTGAATTCACCGATCACGCGCCCACTTGGGTTGATTCGACCTGCCTTGCTGAAGATGTGTGATCGTCGCATAAATTCATAATAATTACATGGTGCTGTGGGGTTAAGTTAAAGCTTAACCGTACCTTTGTCACAGCCGCTACACGTATTTCCTGTGCGATCAAGTCCAGCTTTCCCGCCTTCAGCGCGGTAGCGCGGTCTGACAGTCTGACCGAGCCAGCCAATTACAGACTGGCGACTGCAACTGCGGGTCAATTTCCGGCCTGCCGATAACTCGAAACCATTTTTAGCAATCTTTCTGGAGACTTATTATGTCCCTTTCTCAACTCTCCGCCGAACAGCGCAAAGAAGTCGAAATGGATCTGGCCACGCTGGAATCCGAATTTGGCGATCTGGGCTTTGATCTGATGTCCACCGACGACAAAAGCGCGGATGCGTTCTCGGAACTCGACGCAGAGCTGGCGGGCACCGATCTGGCCCCGATGGGCGTGTCGGGCATGTCCTATGACATGATGGGCCTTGGCGCCGACCCCGAAGTGGACGCGTTCTTTTTCTCGTTCATCGCCTCCAAGGCAAAGAAGCTGATCCAGACGCTGGTCAAACTGGTGAAGCGCTACGGCGATTGCGTCCAGTGCGTGTCCAAGGTGACCAAGGCCGTCGCGCTGTTCAAGCAAAAGAAATACGCCGCCGCGATCAAGGCCGCCTACGACGCGTTCCGCTGCATCCAGAAGTGCGCCAAGGACTGAGGCGTATCTGGTGGTGCGTGCCTTGTGCGCGCACCGATCGGGCCGCGTCCCCTTACGCGGCCCGACTTTCCCCATATTCAAACGGAGCCCGCCATGCCTGCCTTGGATGACGTAACCCCCTTTAGCCCATTGGGCGACCAGCTTGCCTATCTCGATGCGTTTCTCGCCGAGGACGGGGACGACCCTGACACCGCCGATGACCCGCGTGCGCGCGCACTGTCGGCCCTGCACGAGGCGCGCGACCTGCTTGCCAGTCTGGAAACAGAGCCCACGGACACCGACCCGCCCACCGATGTGGCGGCGCGGCTCGACCAGATCGAACAGCGGCTGAGCGCAATCGAAGATTTCTTTGGCTAAGCGCCAAACCTGCCAAACAGGAGACCTGAAATGCCGGAGATTACATCCCTTCCGAAAACCTATCGTATCAGCAAACCCCGCGTGGACGGGGCGCAGGCGGCTCATGCCGTCGATGACGTGGATCTGGACGCGGTGGCCGCCCAGATCGAAAGCCTCGCTCAGGCCTTTGGCATGTTGGACGAGGATGGCAAAACCATCCCCGCCGCCGAGGTTGAACAGACCCTGGAAAACAGCCGCCGTGGCAAGCATACCATCGTTGCGAAAATGACCGACAAGGTGCGCAGCCAGATCGAAAAACTCCATGGCGACAGCCTGTTGGTGGTCGAGGACGTGGTGATCGATCCCATGCGCGGCGGGACATTCGATGAAATGGTCCTGCCGATGAACCACTTTCCCGTCGACACCGACCAAGAGCTGTCATTCAAGATCCGCGTCGAGGGGCCGGATGGGCAGAAGATCTCTGGCGCGAAAGTGTCGCTTCAGGGCGGTATCTGGTATGACGAGGGGCTGACCAGCGCAAAGGGCCTTGTGACCTTGGTCATGTACGAGGAAACCCCCGACAGCCTGCGCCGCCTGATCATCAAGCCGGTGGACGGCTACTGGTCGCGGGTGGTGGAACGCCCTGCGCTGGTGGCGGGACAGATCAATACGATCAAGCTTGTGCCGTTGGGAGAGGGGCTGGGCCAGCCAAATTTTCCGCAAACCCAGCTGCAAAGCTGGGGGATGACGGACATGGGGCTGACACCCTCGACCGCTGCGGCTGTCCCTGTGCGAGTGGCTGTGATCGACAGCGGCATTGATGCCAGCCATCCCGATCTGGCCCCCGGCACGGGGCGTGATTTCGGCGAAAGCGATGCGCCTGATCAAAGCTGGTCCAACGATGGCTCCGGTCATGGCACCCATGTGGCGGGGATGATCGCGGGGCTGGACAATGCGATGGGCGTTGTGGGCGGCACCGCCGCCGGGGCGCAGGTCTTTGCCAATCGCGTGTTCCCGAACGCCCGCATCTCGAAGCTGATCGCCGCGATTGACTGGTGCATCGACAACGAGATCGACGTGGTGAACATGTCGCTGGGGGGCAAAGCCTCGGATCAGGGGTTCGAGGATGCTCTGCTGGATGCGCAGGATGCGGGGATCCTATGCGTGGCGGCCACGGGCAATGCGGCGACGGATGTGATGTATCCGGCCAAATATGCGTCGGTGCTGGCCGTGGCGGCCTTGGGCAAGCTTGGCAGCTTTCCTGACGACAGCAGCTTTGCCGGGCAGGTCAGCGACAAGACAGCGGGAGCCTATTTCGCCGCCAGTTTTACCTGCTTTGGCCCCGAGGTCGACGTCTGCGCGCCCGGTGTGGCCATCGTGTCGACGCTTCCGGGGGGCGGCCATGCCCCGTGGAGCGGCACCTCCATGGCCTGTCCGCATGTGGCGGCCTTTGCCGCCCGTCTGCTGCAGGAGCGGTCCGATCTGCGGGACATGCCGCGCAATGCCAGCCGCGCCAAGGCGCTGTTTCAGGCGGTCAAGGACAGCTGTGTCGATCTGGGACTGCCGCCCGAGTATCAGGGGGCCGGTCTGCCCAGCCTGCGCAGCGATCTGCCGCCGCCGCCTGCACCACCTACGCCCGACACGGTGGCCAGCGCGGAATCCCGCGCCGTCGATATGATCGACGCGGCCATCACGCTGCTGACCGAGCCCGCCTGAGGCCCGGTCGCGGAAGCGATAGGGACGCCTGTGCTCCCCGCGCGTTTCTATCGCTTTTCCGAAAACTGAAATCCACGATTGGCGGATTATACTGCTATCCCGCGTGATCTATCTGTCTCTCGGCAACAACGGGAGAGACCGATGCAAACCATGACCCTGACCTCTTATGGTCCCGACGCCGCCTTTACCGCCGCCGAGCTGCCGAAACCTGTGGCCACCGATGGCCATGTGGTTGTCGAGGTAAAAGCGACAAGTGTGAACACCGTCGACACGATGATCCGCGCCATGGGCCGCGACCTGCCGCTGTCGCCGGAATTGCCTGCGGTGCTGGGCATGGACTTTGCCGGCATCATCACCGAAGTGGGCGCAGGCGTGACGGGCTTCGCCGTGGGCGATGAGGTCTATGGCTGTGCGGGCGGTCTGGCCGATCTGCAAGGTGCGCTGGCCGAATTCATGCTGGCCGATGCCCGCCTGATCGCGCACAAGCCCAAATCGCTGACCATGCGCGAAGCAGCCGCGCTGCCGCTGGTGGGCATCACCGCTTACGAGGGGCTGACCCGCGGTGGCGTGGCCGAGGGCCAGTCGGTTCTGGTGCACGGCGGCGCAGGGGGCGTGGGCCATCTGGCAGTGCAGATTGCGCGCCATCTCGGCGCCGATGTGTCTGCCACAGGCACCGGCGACGACCAGATGCGCATCATCGAAGGCTACGGTGCAAAATCCATTGATTTCAAAGCGGAAGAGGTCGTTGCTTATGTCACGGGTCATACCGGTGGCGCAGGCTTTGACGTGGTGTTCGACACTGTGGGCGGCGCGAATATGACCAACTCCTTCGCCGCTGCGGCGCTGAACGGTCAGGTCGTGACCACCGTGGCCCTGCTTGAGCTGGACCTGTCGCCCGCGCACTTCAAAGGTCTGTCGCTGCACATCGTGTTCATGTTGATCCCGATGCTGAATGATTTCCGCCGTGCCGCCCACGGCGAGATCCTGACAAAACTGGCTGAACTGGTCGATGCCGGTGCGGTGAAGCCGCTGCTGGACGCCGAACAGTTCACGCTCGATCAGGTCGGGGCCGCCTATGCCCGCCTGCAAAGCGGTCAGGCCTTGGGCAAGGTCGTGGTCGAGGTCTAAGTCCGCCCGCGCATGCGGACGGCAATACCGCCGCCTGTCACAGGGCGGCGGTTTCTTGTTGGGCCAGTCCCACTTCCTTGGCCACATCCGCGATGCGGGCAAATTGTTCGGCCAGCGGTGACGCCTTGCGCCAGACAAAGCCGATGCTGCGCGAGGGTTGCGGTGCCTCGAAGCGAGTGACCGCCACGGGCGCGGATTGGGTTTCGACGGCGACGGCCATTTCAGGGATCAAGGTCACGCCAAGCCCCACACCGACCATCTGCACCAACGTCGTGAGCGACGATCCATCCAAGCCATCACGCGGCATGGCGCTGCCGATCTGACAAAAGGACAGCGCGGCATCGCGAAAACAATGGCCTTCTTCCAACAGCAGCAGCCGCATCTGCGCCAGTGCCTCGCCATCGGGGACGGGGCGGTTGGCCTCGGACTGATGGCGCACCAGAACAAAGCTTTCGTCGAACAGCGGCATTTCCGTCAGCCCCGGTTCTGACACCGGCAGCGCCACCAAAGCCGCGTCGATTCGGCTAGCGTGCAGCTCCTCGATCAGACGCGGGGTGACGGTTTCGCGCACGCTGACCTCTAGCCCCGGGAATTCAGCAGCGAGATTGCCGATCAGGCGCGGCAGCAGATAGGGGGCGATGGTGGGAATGATGCCCAGCCGCAGCCGGTCCATCATGCTGCCCGACGCGCTGCGCGAGAAATCCCCAAGCTCCTCTGTCTGTCGCAAAATGGCAGAGGCGCGTTGCAGCACGTTCTCCCCGAACGCCGTCAATCGCACCTGCCGCGCGCCGCGTTCCACCAGCGGCTGGCCCAATTCCAGTTCAAGATCGCGGATCTGCACCGACAGCGCAGGCTGCGATATGGCACAGGCGTTTGCGGCCTGTCCGAAATGGCCGTGTTGGGCCAAAGCCTCGAAATAGCGAAGCTGTTTGAGGGTCACATTTATCATAGGTTTTAATTATCGCAATCATGGGAAGTTTCAACTTAAACATATTGTCCGGGCGGGTTAGAAGCATTCCAGACTTGATGGGCAGGCGAAGATTTGTTTGTTTGCCACCTGCGGGGAACGGGACGCCGCTGTCTTGCTTCGCTGCGCAGGCCCACGAGGTAAAAGTTTTGTAACGGAATGGCTTACGCGCCATTCCTCACCAACCCGTTGATCTGAGGGAGATCGAAAATGGACGGAAACAAGATGGCAGGATGCCCGTTTCACGGCGCAACCAACCACTCTGTTCGCGGCAACCGCGACTGGTGGCCCAATGCTCTGAACCTGAACATCCTGCACCAGCATGCTCCGGCGTCCAACCCGATGGGTGAGTCGTTCGATTACGCCGAAGCGTTCAAAAAGCTCGACCTCAAAGAGGTCAAAGCCGACCTGACCGCGCTGATGACCGATTCCAAGGATTGGTGGCCCGCAGACTACGGCCATTACGGCCCCTTCATGATCCGTATGGCGTGGCACTCGGCCGGCACCTACCGGACTGCAGATGGCCGTGGTGGTGGCTCGACCGGTCAGCAGCGTTTCGCGCCGCTGAATTCCTGGCCGGACAACGGCAACCTCGACAAGGCCCGCCGCCTGCTGTGGCCGATCAAGAAGAAATACGGCAACTCCCTGTCCTGGGCCGACCTCTTCATCCTTGCGGGCAACGTGGCCATCGAATCCATGGGCGGTCGCACCTTTGGCTTTGGCGGCGGTCGTGTAGACAACTGGCAGCCCGAGGAAGACGTCTACTGGGGCTCCGAAGTCGAATGGCTGGCGACCTCTGACAAGGAAAACTCGCGCTACTCTGGCGAGCGTGAGCTGGAAAACCCGCTGGCCGCCGTGCAGATGGGTCTGATCTACGTCAACCCCGAAGGTCCCGATGGTAAGCCCGACCCGATCGCGTCTGGCCGTGACATCCGCGACACCTTTGCCCGTATGGCCATGGGTGACGAGGAAACCGTGGCGCTGGTCGCCGGTGGTCACACCTTCGGCAAATCCCACGGTGCTGGTGATGCGGCGCATGTGGGTGTTGATCCGGAAGCCGGTGAAATGGAGGCCATGGGCTTTGGCTGGGCCTCGACCTACGAGACCGGGCTGGGCAAGCACACGATCACCAGCGGCATCGAAGGTCCGTGGACCGCGAACCCGACCAAGTGGGACAACGGCTACTTTGACCTGCTGTTCGGCTACGAATGGGAGCTGACCAAATCCCCCGCCGGTGCATGGCAGTGGACCCCGATCGATCTGGCCGAAGACCACTACGCCCCCGAAGTCGACGGCTCGGGCGACAAGGTCAAGCCGATGATGACCACCGCAGACATGGCGATGCGCATGGACCCGATCTATGGCCCGATCTCCAAGCGGTTCCACGAGAACCCCGAAGAGCTGGCCGAGGCGTTCGCCCGCGCATGGTTCAAGCTGACGCACCGCGACATGGGCCCCAAGTGCCTGTATCTGGGTGAGGAAGTGCCCGAAGAGACGCTGATCTGGATGGACCCGGTTCCGGCTGTGGATCACCCGCTGGTGACCGACGCCCAAGTGGCCGAGCTCAAGGCGCAGATCCTCGACAGCGGTCTGACCGTGCAAGAGCTGGTCTACACCGCGTGGTCGTCGGCTTCGACCTTCCGTGGTTCGGACAAACGCGGCGGTGCCAATGGCGCGCGCATCCGTCTGGCGCCCCAGAAGGACTGGGAGGTCAACCAGCCCGAGCAGCTGGCCAAAGTGCTGGCGGTGTACGAAGGCATCAAGGCAGAGTTCGACGCCAAGGGCGCCGAGAAGATCTCGATCGCGGATCTGATCGTGCTGGGCGGCGACGCGGCCATCGAAAAGGCAGCCAAAGCCGGCGGCCACGACGTGACCGTGCCGTTCACACCGGGGCGCACCGATGCCACGGACGAACAGACCGACGCCGAGTCCTTTGAACCGCTCAACCCGCAGGCTGACGGTTTCCGCAACTACTCGACCCAGCAGTTCAGCATCTCTGCCGAGGAAATGCTGGTCGACAAGGCGCAGCTTCTGGGCCTGTCCGCACCTGAGATGACCGTTCTGGTCGGCGGGATGCGCGCGCTGGGTGCCAACTACGGCGGCACGCAGCACGGCATGTTTGACGGGGACTACGGTGTTCTGGACACCAAGTTCTTTGAAGGCATCACCGACATGGACGTGAAATGGGCCAAGGTCGAAGGTGAAGAGGGGCTGTATCAGGCCACCAACCGCACCGACGGTGGCGCACGCTGGACCGGCACACGCGTCGATCTGGTCTTTGGCTCGAACTCGCAGCTTCGTGCGCTGTCCGAGGTCTACGCCCAGAACGACAACAAGGCGAAGTTCGTCAACGACTTCGTTGCGGCATGGACCAAGGTCATGAACGCAGATCGTTTCGACCGCGCCTAAGCCCGCACGCTTGCGCAGTCAAAGAGGGGTCCGACCGTTTGGTCGGGCCCTTTTTTGTTTCTTCGGATTGGCGGGCGTGCGTCTTTGTGGCTTAACGCGCCTATGTGCGACATTCGACGGATCACCCCTGAGCAAACCATAGACCTGCGCCACCGTGTCATGTGGCCTGACCTGCCGCGCGCGGCGGTCATGCTGGAGGACGATGCGCAGGGCTGGCACTATGGCGCCTTTGTCGACGGGGCGCTCTGCGGTGTTGGCAGTTTCTTCACCACCGACACGCGCTGCCGGTTGCGCAAACTGGCGGTGTCACCGGACCATCAGGGGCGGGGTTTGGCCACGGCCTTGTTGGATCACGCCATTGCCGACCTGCGCCGCGCCCATGTGACAGAGCTGTGGTGTGACGCGCGCTGCAGCGCGGTGGGGCTTTATCGCAAAACCGGCTTCGAGATCGGGACAGAGGTGTTCCACAAATCCGGCAAGGCCTATGTGATCGCATCGCGGCGCTTGTGACATCTGCCGCGCTTCACGCGTCTGCTGAGAAACAGGTGGCAACATTCTGATTTAAAATGAATTTAGTGGGCGTTTGTGTGGTGTTCAGGGGCCGAGATCAACTGCCGACGCACCGCGCTCAACACCTCCACCCACGCGCATCACAGACCGCCGTTGCGGCAAACCGGTCAAGGTGGCTTTGCCCTGTGTGGACATGCGGCGCGCCCGGCGATACACCTGCGCGAAACCTAATGCATGAGGGGCGCGCCATGGCCAGCCTGAACGACATCCGTTCGACCTTTCTGAACTATTTTGAAAAGCAGGGTCACCAGATCGTGCCGTCGAGCCCGTTGGTGCCGCGCAACGACCCGACGCTGATGTTCGTCAACTCCGGTATGGTGCAGTTCAAGAACTGCTTCACCGGCGTCGAAAAGCGCGATTACAACCGCGCGACCACCTCGCAGAAATGCGTCCGCGCCGGTGGCAAACACAACGATCTCGACAATGTGGGCTACACCGCGCGCCACCACACGTTCTTTGAAATGCTTGGGAATTTCTCCTTCGGCGATTATTTCAAGACCGAGGCGATCCCCTACGCCTGGGAAGTGGTGACAAAGGAATTCGGCATCGATCCGACGCGCCTGCTGACCACTGTGTATCACACCGATGACAAGGCGTTCGAGATCTGGAAAAAGGTCGGCGTGCCAGAGGACCGGATCATCCGCATCGATACCTCTGACAACTTCTGGCAAATGGGGCCGACCGGTCCTTGCGGCCCGTGTACCGAGATCTTCTACGATCACGGCGACCACATCTGGGGTGGCCCTCCCGGATCGCCCGAGGAAGATGGCGACCGCTTCATCGAAATCTGGAACGTCGTTTTCATGCAGAACGAGCAGTTCGAGGACGGCTCGATGAAGGCACTGGACATGCAGTCCATCGACACCGGCATGGGGCTGGAACGCATCGGCGCGCTGCTGCAGGGCAAACACGACAACTACGACACCGATCTGATGCGCTCGTTGATCGAGGCCTCGGCACATGCGACCTCCGCAGACCCTGACGGCCCCGGCAAGATGCACCACCGCGTGATCGCCGATCACCTGCGCTCCACGTCGTTCCTGATTGCCGATGGCGTGATGCCGTCCAACGATGGCCGTGGCTACGTGCTGCGCCGCATCATGCGCCGTGCCATGCGTCATGCGCATTTGCTGGGCGCGCAGGACCCGCTGATGCACAAGCTGGTTCCGGCGCTGGTGCGCCAGATGGGCGAGGCCTATCCCGAGCTGCAGCAGGGCCAGAAGATGATCGAGGAAACCCTGCTGAACGAGGAAACCCGTTTCAAGCAGACGCTGGATCGCGGCCTGAAACTGCTCGACGACGAGTTGGGCACGCTGGACGAGGGCGCCCAGCTTCCCGGCGAGACCGCGTTCAAACTGTATGACACCTTTGGCTTCCCGCTCGACCTGACGCAGGATGCGCTGCGCGAGAAGGGCCGCGAGGTGGACACCGACGGCTTTGACGCGGCGATGGCGGAACAAAAGGCGCGTGCCCGCGCGGCGTGGTCCGGTTCGGGCGAGGCTGCGGATGGCGCGGTCTGGTTCGACATTGCTGAAACCTTTGGGGCGACCGATTTCCTTGGCTACGACACAGAACGTGCCGAGGGGCAGGTGCTGGCGCTGGTCAAGGACGGCGCGCTGGTCGACAGCTTGGCCGAAGGCGACAGCGGCTGGGTGGTTCTGAACCAGACGCCATTCTACGGCGAAAGCGGCGGTCAGGTGGGCGACACAGGCATTCTGCGCCGTCTTGAAAACGAACGCGACAGCGCCACCGTCAGCGATACGCAAAGGATGGCCGCAGGCCGCGTGTTCGCGCATCACGTGACCGTCGACAAAGGCACCTTCGCCAAGGGCGACGCCATGGCGCTGGAGGTTGATCACGCCCGCCGGTCTGCCATTCGGGCCAACCACTCGGCCACGCACCTGCTGCACGAGGCCCTGCGCGAGGCGCTTGGCGATCACGTGGCACAGCGCGGCTCGCTTAACGCGCCGGACCGTCTGCGCTTTGACTTCAGCCACACCAAAGCGCTGAGCGCTGAAGAGGTGGCCAAAGTGTCTGCAGATGTGAACGCCTATATCCGGCAGAACACGGCTGTGACCACGCGCATCATGACCCCCGATGACGCACGGGCCATCGGCGCGCAGGCACTGTTTGGCGAGAAATATGGCGACGAGGTCCGCGTGGTGTCCATGGGGCACAAGACCGGCTCGGGCAAGGGCAGCGATGGCCAGACCTATTCGCTGGAGCTGTGCGGCGGTACGCATGTGCGCCAGACCGGCGATATTGGCGCCTTTGTGTGCCTTGGGGATACGGCCTCGTCCTCGGGCGTGCGCCGGATCGAGGCGCTGACCGGTCAGGCGGCGCTCGATTATCTCGAGGCACAGGACAAGCTGTTGGCGCAAGTGGCGTCCGAACTCAAGGCGCAGGCCGCCGATGTCCCCGCCCGCGTGCGCAGCCTGATGGACGATCGCAAGAAGCTGGAAAACGAGGTGGCCACGCTGCGCCGTGAACTCGCCATGTCCGGCGGTGGCGGTGCTGGGACCCCAGAGGCCGAAGAGATCAACGGCGTGAAATTCATCGCGCAGGTGGTTTCTGGTGTGACAGGCAAGGATCTTCCGCCGCTGATCGATGAGCACAAGTCGCGTCTGGGCTCTGGCGCGGTGCTTCTGATCGCCGACGCCGGTGGCAAGGCGGCTGTGGCTGCCGGTGTCACCGATGACCTCAAGGGGACCGTGTCCGCCGTGGATCTGGTGAAGGCGGCGGTGCCGGAACTGGGCGGCAAGGGCGGCGGCGGCCGTCCCGACATGGCACAGGGCGGCGGCGCGTCTGTAGACAACGCCGAGGCGGCCATCGCAGCGGCGCGTCAGGTTATCGCGGGTTAAGCGGGCAGGGGCGGCGGCCGCCCCTTGACCGATCCCGTGCAACACCGCACAAAGAACGCTCCGGACCGGTTGGTCCGGAGCCATACCAAAGGAAGACACCCATGCCCGCGCTCTGGATCGCTCATGTCACCGTCACGGATGAAGAGGCCTACGGCAAATATGCGGCCCTTGCCGGTCCGGCCATTGCGGCCCATGGCGGCAAATTCGTCGCGCGCGGTGGACGTTACGTCCAGCTTGAAGGCAAAGACAGGGCGCGTAATGTGGTGGCACGGTTTCCATCGGTGGAGGCAGCCGTAGACTGCTACCACTCCGATGCCTACCAGGAGGCGCTCAGCCATGCCCGCAACGCGTCAGAGCGGGAACTGATGGTGGTCGAAACCACCGAATAGGTCGCAATTCCTCTGCGATCTGACGCATACGGCAGATTTACCTGCCACCTTTTTAGGTTCGGCGCATTTCAACGCGCCACGCATTTACCCATTTCAACAGTTTCTTTGCCATCGGCGGTTTTGTGCTGCGGTGCCCGTATTCGGGTGCCTCTGATTCGCATGCGTGGACCAATTTTCCCGACTTATCCCCAGTCAATTCCCGAATATGAGGGCTGTTTCCCGCAACATAGAGCGAACTTAACCCGCCAAGCGCCCGACTTTGCTGCGAAATCATGGCTTACAAGTCACATTTTACCGGTTTGCCCCCCGATTCCCGCCGGATCGGCGGTTTTTCTCCCAGCAAGTCAGGAATTCCTGTCGCCTCACCGAAGAATGTTTGGCTAAGGTTCTCGCACCTACAATTTTTCTTGGGAGAAAGATCATGAAAAAGGTATTCGCAAGCGCAGCAGTTCTGGCGGCTTTGGCTGCCCCGGCATTCGCATGGGAAGGTCAGGTTGTGGCCTGCTACGACAAAGTCTGGGTTCCGGCCAAGTACAGCACCTCCAAAACGCTGATCATGGCGGCCCACACTGAATGGGAGCACAACGCTCTGGGCCAGATGGTCAAGATGCACTACCCGGCTGTGTACAAAGAAAACAAGCACATGAAAGCCCCCGGCCACTACGTCGCTGTAAAGGCACCGTGCAAGTAATCTGGCGTTAACCGACGCTAAAAAAACGAAGGGCGCGAGGACTGCCACCTCGCGCCCTTTTTGCAATCTGTGCCCGACAGGCCGCATCTTCAATCGCCGCAATCGGTGGATAACTTGCCAAACCACCGAAAATGTTGAAATCTCCCTGCGGATTACGAAATGGAAAACATCGATGCGCTGGATCGCTACAGTATGTTGTATGGCTCTGCTCGCGCCCGCCGCGCAGGCACAGCCCGAAGGCGATCCCGCGCCGCAGTGCTTCCGCAAACATCACGTGCCCGCCGTCTACGAGCGCAGCAAACGCCTGCTGCGCAAAGCGCGCCTGGTCCACGATGAAACCGCCTCCGGTCAAATCGCCATGACCCATTTCCCCGCGATATATATCGAGAAAAAGACCCTCATCAGCCCCGCCCATGTGGTTCTGAAGCAGGTCCGCTGCACAAAGGCGATCATACGCAAGGCGGACCGACTTCCTGCAGAGGAATGCCTGGCCACCAAAGGCTGCACGGAAATAGATCCCGCCAATCCCCTGACCATAAACTGAAAACGGCGCCTCCGATCGGGGCGCCGCTTTGCTTTTTCTTGGCTCAAATACCTTGGGGGTGCGGGGGTGAAACCCCCGCGACCATAATCAAGCGGAGCGCGCCTGACGTTTGCGCTCATGCGGATCAAGATACTTCTTGCGCAGACGGATCGCGTTGGGCGTCACTTCCACCAGTTCGTCGTCGTTGATGTAGGCAATGGCCTCTTCCAGCGACAGGGTGACAGGCGTGGTCAGGCGCACGGCTTCGTCGGTGCCGGAAGCCCGCACGTTGGTCAGCTTCTTGCCTTTCAGCGGGTTCACTTCCAGATCGTTTTCGCGCGAATGCTCGCCAATGATCATGCCGGTGTAGACGGGGGCCTGCGCGCCGATCATCATCTTGCCGCGATCTTCAAGGTTCCACAGGGCAAAGGCCACGGCCTCACCGTTTTCCATGGAAATCAGCACGCCCGCACGACGGCCGGGGATCGGGCCTTTGTGCGGGGTCCAGCCGTGGAACACACGGTTCAGAACGCCTGTGCCGCGGGTGTCGGTCAGGAATTCCCCGTGGTAGCCGATCAGACCGCGCGAGGGCACATGTGCGATGATGCGGGTCTTGCCTGCGCCTGCGGGGCGCATTTCCACCAGCTCGCCTTTGCGCGGGCCGGTCAGCTTTTCGATCACGGCGCCGGTGTATTCGTCATCAACGTCGATGGTGGCTTCTTCGACGGGCTCCATACGGACACCGTCTTCTTCCTTCATGATCACCTGCGGGCGCGAGATCGACAGCTCAAAGCCTTCGCGGCGCATGTTCTCAATCAGAACGCCCATCTGCAGTTCGCCACGGCCCGACACTTCAAAGGCTTCGCCACCGGGGGTGTCCGCGATGCGGATCGCCACGTTGGTCTCGGCTTCTTTGTACAGGCGGTTGCGGATCACGCGGGACTGCACGTGCTTGCCATCTCGGCCCGCCAGCGGGCTGTCGTTGATGCCAAAGGTCACGGTGATGGTGGGCGGATCGATGGGCTGCGCTTCCAGCGGCTCTTCGACGGCGAGCGCACAGATGGTGTCGGCCACGGTCGTCTTTGTCATACCGGCCAGCGAGACGATATCGCCAGCTTCGGCTTCATCGATGTCCTGTTGCTGCAGACCACGGAAGGCCTGGATCTTGGTGACGCGGAATTGTTCGATCTTTTGACCGATGCGCGAAATCGCCTGCACCGTCTGGCCCACTTTGCAGCGACCCGATTCCACACGGCCTGTCAGCATGCGGCCCACAAACGGGTCCGATCCCAGTGTCACCGCCAGCATGCGGAAATCGTCGTCGCGCTTTTTGACCTGTTTGGGTTCCGGCACGTGATTGACGATCAGGTTGAACAGCGCGTCGAGGTTTTCGCGCTTGCCGTCCAGTTCTGCATCACACCAGCCCGAGCGGCCCGAGGCGTAGAGGTGCGGGAAGTCCAGCTGGTCTTCGTCCGCGTCGAGGTTCGAGAACAGATCAAACACCTCGTCGAGCGCGCGATCGGGCTCGGCGTCGGGTTTGTCGACCTTGTTGAGCACCACAATGGGGCGCAGGCCAAGGGCAAGGGCCTTTGAGGTCACGAATTTTGTCTGCGGCATCGGGCCTTCGGCGGCGTCCACCAGCAGCACAACCCCGTCGACCATCGACAAGATGCGTTCTACCTCGGCGCCAAAGTCGGCGTGGCCGGGCGTATCAACGATGTTGATCCGCGTGCCTTTCCATTCGACCGACGTCGCTTTGGCAAGGATGGTGATCCCGCGCTCGCGTTCCAGATCGTTGCTGTCCATCGCCCGTTCGGCGACGGCTTGGTTGGCGCGAAACGCGCCCGATTGCTTGAGCAGTTCGTCAACGAGGGTGGTTTTCCCGTGGTCGACGTGCGCGATGATCGCGACGTTGCGCAATTCCATGTCTGTGTTCCTTTGTCCGGATTGCGCTCCGCGTAGCGCCAAAGGGGCCAAAAGGCCAGTGGCAAACGGTCGCAAATCGCGCTGTTGTCGAATTGTCACGATATGATGCAGTCGCAGAATTTAATGAAACCGGCATGTTTATGCTGAAATCCATGCGGTCTTCGGCTGAGCTTAGCCGGTGACGCAGGGGAAAGCATATTTCGCGGAACAAAAACCGGGGGCAGGACCGTTGTAACCCCACGATCGGATGCCACATCAGGCACCGATACGCCCGACAGTCCAGACGCGGACACGGAAACCTCGGGTGTAGACAGTGAAAGGAAAGATAAATGAAAACGCGTATGTTTGGCCTCACCGCCGCATTTGCCACCCTCGCAACCTCCACCGCCGTATTTGCCGGCAACGCAGATGTGGCTGTTGTCGAGCCCGCTCCCGCAGCTCCGGTTGTGGTCGAGCCCGTGGCACCGGTCGGCAACTGGACCGGCGCATACGGTGGTCTGAGCTTCGGCGGCCTGCAGGCGGAAACCGATGACGAAGAAGAAAGCGCTGCCACCTACGGCGTCTTCGGCGGTTACGACTACCAGTTCCAGAACGGCCTGATCATGGGTGCCGAAGTCGAATACTCCGGCAACGATGACCTGAGCGTCGGTGACGTGGACATCGACAACCTCGCACGCTTCAAAGTGCGCGGCGGTTACGACCTCGGCAACACCATGCTTTATGCAACCGCAGGTGTGTCGCAGATCGACACCAACTTCGGTTCCGAATCCACCGCAGTGGGCGGCATCGGTGCGGAATACCGTGTGACCGAGCAGTTCGGCATCGGTGCCGAATATCTCTACGAATCCTTCGACGATGTGGGCGACAGCTCCATCGATCTGGAAAACAACAGCCTGTCCCTGCGCGGCACATACCGCTTCTGATAAGCTTGAGATAGATCGATCAGGGATCGATCTGATGGTGTGGCTCCGGCGCGCGATGCGCGTCGGGGCCATTTCCGTTTCTAGGGGTCAGTGCGTTGCGCTGTTGGAGAACAGGTTGATCACGGCAATGCCCGCGATGATCAGCGCCATGCCAGCAACCGCCGCCAAATCCAGTTTCTGCCCGAACACCAGACGCCCGATGACCGAGATCAGCACAATCCCAAGCCCCGACCACATGGCGTAGGCGATCCCCACCGGCATGACCCGCAGCACCCAAGCCAGCAGATAGAACGCGGCCCCATAAGCCACGACCACGATCACCGACGGGATCGGTCGCGTGAACTGCTGACTGGCCTGCAGCGCCGTGGTGCCGATGGTTTCCGCCAGTACAGCCAATGCGAGAATAAGATAGGGCAAGGGACGCCTCCGTTTATGTCCTCTCCGGTCTGGACGCGCGTTACCTATCGGTCAAGCCTTAAGACCCATGCCTGACGTCTTGCACGGTTTTCCCGCAGGAAATCCGCACTAGGTGAATAATTTCAATGCGTTGGAAACAGGAGCAGCAGGCATGATAGCGCTGGTGGGCGTCGTTCTTTTGGGCTTTGTCGCGGTCGATATTATCCTGTCCTCGCTCGGGGCGGGGGCAAAGGGTCCGCTGGCCCCGCGCGTGGCGCAGAGTGTCTTTGCCGTCACAAAGCTGTTGCCGGACCGTCCGGTGGTGCACCGGATCTGTGGACCGGCGGTTATGGTCGGCGTCGGGGGCGTCTGGGTGGTGGCCATGTGCGCCAGCTGGACCATGATCCTGATGGCCGATGACAGCGCCGTGCTGCAGCAAAGCGACCAAAGCCCCGCAAGCCTTGCAGGGCGGGCGATTTTTGCGGGGCATTTGCTGTCGACACTGGGGGGTGGGCAGCACCAAACGGGGTCCGAGCTTTGGGGCGCTGTGGCCACGATGATCGGTGTTTCCGGCATGGTGGTGCTGACGCTGTCGGTCAGTTTTGTCTACTCGACCACGCAGGCGGTCTCGACCGGGCGGGCGATCCTTGCGCTGGCGGATACGCACGGGCCTGGATCGGGGCATTTTGATACGGTGCTGTTGCCGCAGATCGCGACCCTTGTGGCGCAGGTCAAGGCGATCCCCTTCAGCCTGTATTTCAGCACCGTGCGGCCAGAGCGGCGGCTGCCAGAGGCATTGGCTCGCCTGCACGGTGACACTCGCCTGACGCAGGACCAGCAGGTCCGGCTGGAGGTGCTGCTGTCAGAGATGCCGGGGTTGGAGGGGCTGAGCGGCAATGCCTTTGAGGCGGCGTTTGACGATTGGGTGCGCCGCTACACGCTGACGCCTGTGTCGTAGCTGGGCGGGCAGGTAGCGGTGGCCTCGCGCACCGCGCGCAGGGCGTGGCGCACATAAAGCGGGTTGGGACGCGTGATCATCCCAGTGGCATAGCCCCAGCGTCGCGCGCGGTCTGCCTGTTCTTGCGTCATGGTCAACCGGCCTGCGTAGCGCTGGTTTCCGTCCTGCACCGGTTCGCGCAGACCGGTTTCCGGCACCTGCAAAAAGGCCGCCAGACGGTTCTGCGCCCGCTGGGGGTCGACTACCAGATCCTCGTACCGCAGGACCATCACCGAATGCAGATAGCTTAGGTCCCGGGCCACGATGTCATGGGCCTCCAGCCAGTGATCGATCATCGCCGCCCCCGTCTGATCGACCCATTTGGCGGCGGCGGCGGCGACCGCCTCGGGATGGCGCATCACAACCACGAATTGCGCGGTTGGAAACAGTTGCTGGTACAGGCGCATGCGCGTCAGGTTCACCGGCGATTTCTCGACCCGCCACGGGGCATCGGTGAAATAGGGCGCCCAGTCAGCCTCGATCCTTAGGCGGGTTTCTAAATTGTCGTACCGGCTGCCTTCGATGTGATGCTGGGCGGGGTCGGTGGCAAACTGCATCGGCGCACCGTCGCGCGCGGTATGGGGAATGGCTCCTTGCAGATAGACGCCCTCGTTTTCGGGAACGGGAGCGTTTTCGATGGCGCTGACCTGCGGCAGGCTGGCGATCATCCGCGCCACAAGGCTGGTGCCGGAACGGTGCAATCCGCCCACGAATACATAACGATGGCCGGTCATAAGCGGTTGTCTCCTGTGGTGTCAGCGCTGCGATCTAGCGCGCCGCGTCTGCGCGACAAATGCCGCCAGAATTGCCCGCCATGCGGGTATCACGCCTGCAAGTAATTGATTTCAAATATTTGGGAACCAAGCGTGATTTGCGGTGTTACACCCTCGCACCGCCCAAGGGAGGCTGCGATCCAAACAATTGCAGGAGGTTCATATGCACGTGATGCATGTGGCGCTGGGTGGTTGCCTGACCGCCCCGCCGGTACGCTATGGCCTGACGGAGGATACGGGCGGCCACATCGCTTATGTGTTGGGTGCCGCCATGGCACAGGCCGCGCGGCCCGACATTGATCGCGTCAGCATCGTCACACGTGGCTTCGATGATCCGCAATTGGGGGCAGGCTTTGCCGCCGCAGAGGAGCAAGTCTGCGACAAGTGTCACATTCTGCGGCTGCGCTCTGACAGCGCGGCGTATCTGGAAAAGGATGCGCTGTTTGCCGAGCTTCCCGCCTTGGGGCGCGCCTTGATCGCGCTGGTCGACGGGATGGGGCGTGAGCGTCCCGATGTGATCCACGCGCATTTCGCCGACGCCGCATCGCTCGCATTTGACGTGCGCGCGCGCTTTGGCATTCCGGTGATCTACACGGCCCATTCCCTTGCTGCGGAAAAGCTGCAGCCGGGCGAGACGGCCACCGGAGCCTTGGCCGCGCGCATTGCGCGGGAACGGCGCGCCATCCAGCAAGCGGATGCCATCATCGCGTCCTCGCGCGACGAGGTCGAACGCCAGCTTCCTAATCTCGATCCCGCAGCGGAGGGCAAGACACACCGCATCGCGCCCGGCGTAATGCTCGAGGCTTCGGGGGACGCGGATCGCGCCACAGAATTCCTTGCTCCGTTTTTGCGTGATCCGCAGAAACCTGTCATTCTGGCCATCGCGCGGCCCATCGCGAAAAAGAATCTCGCGGGCCTGCTGCGCGCTTATGCCAGCGATCCGGTGCTGCAAGAACGCTGCAATCTGGTCATCGTCGCGGGGCTGCGACAGGGGATTACTGCCGGTGCCGCGCAGGACGCAATCATCACCGAGCTGTTCGATCTGGTGGACCGCAACGATCTGTGGGGCAAGGTCGCCTTGCCGCGTGAACACAGCAGTCGCGATGTTGCCGATTTGTATGCCTTGGCCGCGCGCGGGGGCGTGTTCTGCAATCCGGCCCTGCACGAACCCTTTGGCCTGACATTGATCGAGGCCGCCAAAAGCGGCGTGCCCATCGTCGCGACACATAGCGGCGGCCCGAGCGATATCCTCCCCGAATTGGGCTTTGGCGAGCTGGTCGATCCACGCGATGACCGATCCATCGCACAAGGGCTTCGCCGTTCGCTGGAATCACCGGCACGCGACACCCGCGCGCAAACCGCGCGCCTTGTGGCAGAGCGTGTGTATGATTGGGACACATGGGCGGCGCAAAGCCTGCCGATGATGCGCCGTCTGCGTGCCGCGCAGCGGTCCACGGTCGCGGGGCACGCGGATTTCCTGCTGGCCTGCGATATCGACAATACGCTGACCGGTTGCGGCCCGTCTGCATCGCGGTTTGCCCGCTGGCTGGCGCAGGAGGACCGGCAGTCCGGGTTCGTCGTCGCCACCGGCCGATCCGTGGCCGAGGCGCGCCGCATCCTGTCGGAATGGCACCTGCCGGAGCCGGACACGATCATCTCGTCGACCGGAACAGAGATCTGGCGGCGTCATGGCCACCAGTATCAGCTGTGCGGTGATTACGCGGCGCATGTCTCGGCCGGGTGGTCGGCACAGGAGGTACGCCGCGCGCTGCAGGACAGTGGCGCGCAGTTCCAACCCGTCTACGACCAACGCCGCTGGAAGATCAGCCTGTTCGGAACGCAGACAGACGCCCAACGGATCGAAACACGCCTCGCGCAGGCCGGATTGGCGGTGCGGGTTGTGGCATCGCACGGGCGGTTCATCGATCTTTTGCCGCCGTTCGCAGGCAAGGCCGCCGCCATCGGGTTCGAGGCCGCCCGCCGTGGTCTGCCTGACAGCGCCGTGACCGTGGCCGGTGACAGCGGCAATGACCGCGACATGCTGGAAACCTTTGGTCAGGCGATCCTGCCGTCCAACGCCTTGGCCGAACTCGACACGCTGGCGCAGGGCTACCGCTCGCGCAGCGCCCATGCTGCGGGTGTGCTCGACGGCCTGAACCATTTCCGCGTGGGCCAGACGCCCTTGCTTCTGGCCGGAGAATAGCCATGCGTGATTTTCCCCAAAGCCTGCGGCCCTTCGGCTACTTCGTCCACCATCAGGGGCGGGGCCATGCGGAGCGCTGTGCCGCCGTGGTCAACGCGTTGCCCGAGGCGCGCCCCCTCACCATTTTCTGCGCGCGCGACGATATTTTCCCGCCATTGCGCGATAACGCGAACGTTGTGCGCATCCCGTCGCTGTTCGAACCCGCAGGGGATGAGCCGGACGGGGCGGCGCGGTTGGACACGCCGGACACGGTGCATTGCGCCCCCGTGGGCTGGCGCGGCATTCGTGACGCCATGGGGGCAATGACCCGGTTCTTTGTCGAAGAAGCTCCAGAGCTGATGATCGTCGACGTCTCGGCAGAGGTGGCGCAGTTAGCGCGCCTGTGTTCCGTCCCCCATGTGAAGATCCTGCAACACGGAGAGCGGTCAGATCCCGGCCATACCGCCGCCTATGACGGCGCGGCAGGGCTGCTTGCACCGTTTCACGCGCGATTGGCGCAGCCCGATTGGCAACGCTGGTCATCAAAGACGCTCTATGCACCGGGACTTGGGGTGAACGTGGACCTGCCGTCGCGGGCGGAGGCGCGCAAGCGGCTGGGGCTGGACGACCGGCCCGTGGCCTTGGTGGTCAGTGGTGGCGGCGGCAATGGCATATCCGAGGCCCCCTTGGGCGTGGCCGCGCGAAGCTGTCCTGACATGCAGTGGATCACCATTGGCGCGGTCCAGCGTGACTGGCACGCGACCTTGCCGCCGAACCTGTCGCACCACGGCTGGGTCGAGAATGCCCCGGATTACATCGCCGCCAGCGATCTGGTGGTGTCGTCCACCGGGAACACCACCTGCGCGCAGGTGCTGCAGGCGGGGCTGCCTTGGATCGTTGTGCCGGAATGGCGCTACTTTGACGAACAGGTTGAAAAGGCGCGCGCCTTGGCCCGCGCGGGGGCGGCGGTGCATCTGCCGCATCTGCCATCCTCGGCGCAGGCGTGGCGCGCGGCGCTGGAACAGGCCCGCAGCCAGCACGCCCCAGACCAACAACACAAACTGGCAGGTGACGCACAGGCCGCACAACGCACGGCTGACTGGCTGGGCCAGCTTGCCGCGCACCTTTGGGATGCGCCTGCCAGCACCACAAAGACACTTCAGAAGGACCAAATCCATGCGTGACGTATCCGTATTGACCATCGCAAAAGGCCGCACAGAGCATCTGCATAACGTGGTTCGCGGGTTGGCCGCGCAATCGATCCCCCCGCGTGAGCTGGTGATCGCCGTGATGGATGATCTGCCCTATGACCTGCTGCCGGAAACGCCTTTTCCCGTGCGCCAGATCCATGTGACCCGCACCGATGGCGAGCTGCCGTTGTCAGCTGCGCGCAATGCGGCGGCGGTGCATGCCATGGGGGATGTCCTTGCCTTTGTGGATGTGGATTGCATCCCGCACCCCGATCTTGTGGCGGATGTGGCCGATGCCTGTCATCCGGGGCGTGGGCTCGTGATGGGCGAGGTCGCATATCTACCCAAAGGGGCCACGGACAAAGGTCTGCAATTCAACATCTTCGACCGTATCGGGGTGCGCCATTCCGACCGGCAGGCGCCGCCCCGTTTTGGACTGATGAAATGCGAGGATTACCGCTGCTTCTGGTCGCTGAACTTTGCCATGCACCGCGACGACTGGGCGCTGTCGGGCGGCTTTGACGAAGGGTATTACGGCTACGGCGGGGAAGACACCGATTTCGGTCGGGTGCTGGACCATCGCGGGATCGACATCTGGTGGATGAAGGGCGCAAAGGTCTATCACCAATACCACGACCACTGCATGCCACCGGTGCATCACTTGCATTCGGTCGTGCGCAACGCCGAGTATTTCGCAAGCCGTTGGGGCCATCGCACCATGGGCCATTGGCTGCATGCCTTCCATCTGATGGGGCTGATCGACAATGCCCCCGAGGGGTTGACCATTTTGCGCGAACCCGATGCGGCGGACCTGGACATGTGCCGCCAGACAGAAGACATGCCCTACGCCAACAGCCGCCGCGTGATGGACAAACTGCAGGCCGAACTGGGCACGGAGGCCGACCGGCGCCGCGCGGCAGAGGCTGGCGAGGCCGCGATCTCGGCCATCGCGGCGGAATAAGGCGATGCGGATCGCGGTCATCGGACATGTGCGCTTTCCGATCAAACCGCCGTTCATGGGCGGGATGGAAGCGCATTGCTGGCATCTATGTCGCGGGCTTCGGGCGCGTGGCCATGATGTGGTGCTGTTCGCCGCTGGCGACAGCGACTGGGGCGGGCCGGTGGTGCCGCTTCTGCCCGAGCATTACGACGACCGCTTTCCATGGCACCAGTGGCATGGCACCGATACGTTGAATGCCCATCTCGACAGCCATATGGCGGCGGTTTTGCCTGCCTTGCGCGATGGCGGATTTGATGTGATCCACAACAACAGCCTGCACCGGTTTCCGCCGCGTTTTGCTCGACGGGACCGCGTGCCTATGCTCACTTCACTGCATGTGCCGCCCTTTGATGTGCTACAGCGCGCCGTGGCCGACAGTGGCGCCCCTTGGGCACGGTTCACCACCTGTTCGAGCCGCCAGAAACGGGCATGGTTTACTGCGGATCGCGCGCATCATGCCCATGTGGCCCCCAACGGCATCGATCCCGCCGACTGGCCTTGGCAGGCTCAGGGCAACGGACGCGCGGTCTGGATGGGGCGGATCACGCCGACCAAGGGCGCGCATCTTGCGGTGGCGGCAGCACGCCGCGCGGGCGTGGGGCTGACCCTGTTTGGCACAATTGAGGACCGCGAATATTTCGACACGCAGGTTGCGCCGCTGCTGGGGGGCGAGATCACCTATGGTGGCCACCTTGGGGCGCAAGATCTGGCCCGCGAGATCGGGCAATATTCCGTTCTGGTGTTCACGCCGCTTTGGGACGAACCCTTTGGCCTTGTCGCGATCGAGGCGATGTCCTGCGGCCTGCCTGTGGCGGCCATCGAAAACGGTGCCATCCGCGAAGTCGCCGGAGAGGCGGGGCGCTACAGCACCGCCGACGCTGATGATCTGGCGCGGGCCATCACACAGGCGATGGACATTCCCAGACGCGTGCCGCGCGCGGGGGTGCAGGGCCGGTTCACCCTGACCCATATGCTGGAGCGGTACGAGAACTTGTATGCCCACTGCATCGACGGGCTGACAGCGCCAGCCGCGCCCGTGTCCTATCGCGACATCGAATTGCCAGCGGGCCGAGAATTGGCGGCTCAGTGACCTTTCTCAAGACGTGATTGGCAAATCGCGCCGCCCAAGAACATGCACAAATTTCAGGCGAAATTCGCCTATTTTGCGAAACCCGCTCTTTCTGCTCTGGTGAATAGCCATGGAAAAGTGTCTGATTTCAGAGGGAAGCTGGAAGGGTGCGGCATGGAGCAGGAACCAATTTTTGATGAAATGTGGGGCAGTGATGACCGGTTGCGGTCTCCTTACCAGAAATTTCACGCCTGGTTTGACAGCGAAGATCCGAAACGATTGCGGGCCAAACAGCGCGAGGCCGAAGAGCTTTTCCGCCTGACCGGCATCACCTTCAACGTCTATGGCCGCGCCGAGGCAGAGGAACGGCTCATTCCCTTTGACATCATTCCGCGCGTTATCTCGGAACGGGAATGGACAAAGGTCACAAAGGGCATCGAGCAGCGCGTCCGCGCGATCAATGCCTTTTTGTACGACATCTACCACGGACAAGAGATCATCAAGGCAGGGCGCATCCCGCGTGAGATGATCAGCGAGAACGCAGCCTTCGAGCCGCAGATGATCGGGGTCACACCGCCGGGCGGGATTTATACGCATATCGTGGGGATCGATCTGGTGCGCACGGGGCCGGACGAGTTCTTTGTGCTCGAAGACAACGCCCGCACGCCCAGCGGGGTCAGCTATATGCTGGAGAACCGCGAAACCATGCTGCAGATGTTCCCGGAGCTGTTTTCCAGCAACCGGGTGAAGGGGGTGCAGAACTATCCCACGGATCTGCGCCGGTCGCTGGCGGCCTGCGCGCCGTCGATGACAACCACCCAGCCGGTGGTCGCTGTGCTGACGCCGGGGATCTACAATTCGGCCTATTACGAACACGCCTTTCTGGCCGATCAGATGAGCGCGGAACTGGTCGAAGGCCACGACCTGCGCGTGGTCGATGGCCGCGTGGCGATGCGCACAACCCAAGGGTACAAACCCGTCGATGTGCTGTATCGCCGCGTCGATGACGAATACCTCGATCCGCTGAATTTCAATCCCGAAAGCCAGCTGGGCGTGCCCGGTCTGATGGACGTCTACAAGGCGGGCGGCATCACCATCGCCAACGCGCCGGGGACCGGCATCGCCGATGACAAGGCGATCTACAGCTACATGCCCGATATCGTCGAATTCTACACCGGAGAGCGGCCTTTGCTGCAAAACGTGCCCACGTGGCGGTGTTCCGAGCCGGATCAACTGGCCTATGTGCTCGACAATCTCGAAGAACTGGTGGTCAAGGAAGTCCACGGATCGGGCGGCTACGGCATGTTGATCGGCCCGACGGCGTCGAAGAAAGAGATCGCGGCCTTTAGGCGCAAGCTTACGACGCGGCCTTCGAACTACATCGCGCAGCCCACGCTCAGCCTGTCGACCGTGCCGATTTTCGGCCGTCGTGGTCTGACCCCGCGCCATGTGGATCTACGCCCCTTTGTCCTTGTCAGCCCCAATGAAATCAAGGTGACCGCCGGCGGTCTGACCCGCGTGGCGCTGAAAAAGGGGTCTTTGGTCGTCAACTCCAGTCAGGGCGGCGGCACCAAAGACACCTGGGTTCTGGAGGACTGAGGCGATGCTGGGAAAAACCGCCAATGGCCTGTACTGGATGTATCGCTCGCTGGAGCGTGCCGAAAACACCGCGCGGCTGATCGAAACCGGTCAGCGCATCGGCCTGACCCGTCTGGAACTGGGCGAGAACGAATGGCAATCGGTGCTGCAGACCGCAGGCACGCTGGCCCTGTTCGAAACCAACCGGGACGAGGTGACAAAGGATGCGGCCATCGACTGGCTGCTGCGTGACCGCGCCAATCCGTCCTCTGTTCTGTCGTCGATTGAAAACGCCCGCCAGAACGCGCGGCTTGTGCGCACGGCGCTCACGCATGAGGTCTGGGAAGCCACTAACTCCGCCTATATGTGCGCGCGCGAGCTTTTGGCCCGCAAGGTCAGTGAGCGGGATCTGCCTGCGGTGCTTGGGGCCTTGCGGCAACGCACGGCGCTGGTGCGCGGGATGACCCACGGCACGATGTTGCGCAACGAGATCTACGACTTTGCCCGCCTTGGCACCTTTATCGAACGTGCCGACAACACGGCGCGCATCATCGATGTGAAATACTATGTGCTGCTGCCCTCGGGCAATGCGGTGGGCGCGCCTTTGGACAACGTGCAATGGGAAACCATTTTGCGGTCGGTATCGGCGCGGGGTGGCTTTCGCATGGAATACGGGGCAGGGGCCGGCACCCGCGAGATCGCGCAGTTCCTGATCCTCGACCGGCGCATGCCACGTTCGCTGGCGTTCTGCGTGCGCAAGCTGCGCGACAATCTCGGCTATCTTAATCGTGGTCGGCTGCGGCCGGGCTTGGCGCAGCTCAAGGCGCTGCATATCGAGCGTACCTACCTCAGCCATGATATCGATGCGGTCTTTGACTACGGGCTGCACGAATACATCCAGAAGGTGCTGATGCTCTTGTCCGAGGTCTCCGGCCAGATTGAAACCGATTTCCGCTTCTACGAGTGATCCCATGCGCCTGACGATCCGCCATGAAACAAGCTACCGCTTTGACAGCCCTGTAAAATACGGGCTGCAGCAGCTGCGCAAGACGCCGAAACCCACCTACAATCAATCGGTTGTGCAATGGCGCACCAGCGTGACCGGCGGCCATCAGGAACTGAGCTACGAGGACCACCATGGCAATACGGTGGAGCTCATAGGCTTTGCCCGCGACGCCCAAGAGCTGAGCCTGGTCAGTGAAGGGGTGGTCGATCTGTCCGACAGCAGTGGCATTCTGGGCCGCCATCGGGGCAAGACACCGCTGTGGCTGTATCTGCGCAGCACAGACCAGACCACGCCGGGCAGCGGGGTGCGGGCGCTGGTGCGCGATGTGCCAAAGGCGCAACCCTTGGAGCAGTTGCACGCCATGGCAGCGCTGATCCGCGACCGTGTGCCTTACACACTCGGCGCATCCGAACCGGACTGGAGCGCCGAGGACGCGATCACCGCCGGTGCCGGCGTCTGTCAGGACCACACCCATATCTTTATCAGCGGCGCGCGCGCGCTTGGCTGTCCGGCGCGCTATGTTTCGGGCTATCTGATGCTCGACGACCGCACCGTACAGGATGCGATGCACGCCTGGGCCGAAGCCCACGTCGACGGCCTGGGCTGGGTCGGTTTCGATGTCTCGAACGGAATTTCACCGGATACACGTTACGTTCGTGTGGCCACAGGTCTGGACTATGCCGAAGCAGCCCCTGTATCGGGAATGCGGGTCGGCGGCACATCGGAAACCTTGTCCGTCGAAATCGAAGTGACGCAACAATAGGAAGACCTGAATGACATATTGCGTGGGGATGATGCTCGACCACGGGCTGGTGTTCATGTCGGACACGCGGACAAATGCAGGTCTCGACAATATCTCGACCTTCCGCAAAATGTCGATCTGGGAAACTCCCGGTGAACGGTCGATCACCTTGATGTCGGCAGGCAACCTTGCCACCACGCAGGCCGTGGTCAGCCTGCTTGAGGAGCGCAGCAAATCGCCCGAGGACCGCGCACCCTCCCTGTTGGAGGTGCCGTCGATGTTTCAGGCCGCGCGCCTGATCGCCGACACGCTGCGCGACGTGATCGAACAGCACGCCGATACCGGACAGCGCGCCGACAGCACCTTTAACGCCACGCTGATTCTTGGCGGCCAGATCAAAGGCGGCCCGCATCGCCTGTTCATGATCTACCCCGAAGGCAACTTTATCGAAGCGGGCGACGACACGCCATTTTTCCAGATCGGCGAGACGAAATACGGCCGCCCCATTCTGGTCCGCGCCTACGACAGCGACATGAGTTTCGAGGCGGCGATGAAGCTGCTGCTTGTCAGCTTCGACTCCACGCTCAAGGCGAACCTGACCGTGGGCGCCCCGTTCGATTTCCACTGTTACGCCAAGGACAGCCTGCAAACAGGGCGCACGGGACGGATCACCGCGGAAGATCCCTATTTCCAGTCGATCTCCCAAGGCTGGGGAGAGGCGCTGCGCGAGGCGCTCGACATGCTGCCGGACTTCTCCGCCGATCCCGACCGCTATCCCGACGCAGGTCTCGGCGACTGACAGCGCATTAAAACAGGCCCCGGCGGATCATCTCCTCCGGGGCCTGTTGTTCACAACATGCTCAAGCACGCCGCCCTTCGCGCCACAGCCATAGGGCAACACCACCGGCAGCCGCCACCACGGCCAGCGCCGCCAGCATCAATCCATTGCCGGAATGCGCATGCGGCAATGCCGCGCTATGGGCCGCCGCAGGGCCGGCCACGGTCACAGCGCCCATCACGATTACATATTTCATCTGTCCAATTCTCGCTTTCTCTGTGTCAGGAAATCTCGCAGGTCCAAGGTCGATTTTTCATCCATGGACACGTAGATCAGGTGCATGTTTGTCCGCTCCCGGACCATCTCGCCGGGAAACGGCAGATAGGACAGCTCGCGCGAGCCAAAGGACGGGGACGCCGTGCCGACCTGCCAATCAGTGGTCAACTCCACATCCACCAGCTTCAGCGCGGTCGCGCCGCCTTTGCCCGGCCGCTCAAAGGGCACACCGGCCAGCTTGAGATAGCTGGTCTTGTCCTTGGCCTGCACGAACCCGTCGATGAACTGCGCCGCCAGCACCTGCAAATCCGCCGCCTCATCATGTTCATGCATATGCGAATGCAGGTGATCTGCATCGTGCGGATGGTTGTGATCATGCGGATGATGATGATGATGATGCGCGTGATGCGCCCCGTGCGGGTGATCATGTGGCATGACGGACCTTTCGCGCTTTTTCTTGGCCCAAATACCTCGGGGTTGAATGCCCCGCAGGGGCAGAAGGGGCAGCGCCCCTTGGCTGACGCACCGGCATAATCACTCTCCCACCTTATGGGGGGCATCATTCGACCAGCGCTTGCCCTCGAATGCCCCGTGCGGCAGGGTCACGGGCTTGTCGATGTGGCGCTTGTGTTTGCCCAATGTGCCGTTGGACACCATTGCCCCCAGAACGTCCACGATGACCCGCGTGCCCATCAGCGCGGTGATGTCCGAGGTGTCATAGGGCGGGGAAACCTCGACCAACTCCAGTCCACAGATGCCTTCAGCGGCCACACCGGAGGCAAGCGCCAGCGCTTCGCGCGGCAGGAACCCACCGGGTTCCGGCCAGCCTGTGCCGGGCACAAATCCGCAGTCGATGCTGTCGATGTCAAACGACATATAGACCATGTCCACCCCGTCCCATGCCATCTCCAGCGCCATCTCGATGGTCTTGTCGATGCCCATTTTCTCCATGTCACCCATGGTGATGATATTGGTGTGGCGCTCGCGCGCGACCTTGACCGCCTCGCGCGGGACCTGCCAGCCGCCGATGCCGATCTGCACAAGGTTCTTGGCCGGCACATTCGGCAGGTTGGTCGAATGGAACCACGGGGTGGTGTGCATCCGCTCGTCGAGATCTTTCTCCTGAATATCCGCATGGCGGTCGAAATGGATGATGCCGATTTTCTTCGAGGTGCATTGCGCGATGCCGCGCACGCAAGGAAAGCCTATGGAATGGTCGCCGCCAATCATGATCGGCAGCGAGCCGGACGAGAACACATGGCTCACCCCGCGGCTGATCTGGTCAAAGGACTTCTCGATATTGGCTGGAATGGTGAACACATCGCCTGCATCGCATAGCGTCATCTGCTCGCGCAGATCCACGCTGATCTCGTAGTTGTAGGGCGTATAAAGCGCCGAGATCTTGCGCACGCCTTGCGGGCCAAAGCGCGTGCCGGGGCGGTAGGTGGTGCCGCCGTCAAAGGGAATGCCAAGAACGGTGGCGTCGTAATTGGCGACCTCCAGCACGTCCTCGGTGTAGGGCGCCTTGAGGAAAGTGTTGATGCCCGCGTAGTGGGGCAGCTCGCCGCGCGCAAAGGTGGGGATCGACTTGTCGTCGATGCTGTCGGCGCCGGTCAGCCCCATGCGCAAAGCCCATGCGCGCTCTTCGGCCCAGCGGCCTTCGGGCAGTTCGGCCTCTTTGCGCATCGCCTTCCAGCCCGCCAGTTTTGTCAGGTCGGGGTGGTGGTGGCGCTGCTCTCGCGTGGCGTGACGGGCGCGCAGGCCTTGGGGCGTGCGGGCGCGGGCCTCGGCGCGGTGGATCGTGGATGAGAACTCAGAAAACATTCCTGTCTCCCTTGTTGCCCCGACGGGCGCGGGGCGGGCGTGGTGCGGGCCTTGGCTATCCCACGCGCGGGGCCCGTGGGCGCGCGTGGGTATGGGGTCAGAGGGCCTGCACTTCGGGTGGTGCGGCCAGGGACGGGTAGCGGTCCAGAATGTTCTGGTAGGGCATCCCGCCGTTGCGGGCGTCGAAATCATAGGTCAGCGTTGCGCCGAACAGGCCGGGGTCCTGCGGGTCCCAGCGGACCTTGTCGAAAACCAGCACCCGGTCGCCCAGCTTGAACGCCTCTTCAAGATCATGGGACACCATGAAAACGGTCATCTTTGTCTCGGTGCGCAGTTCGGTCAGGAAATCGTGCATCTGGTGTCGCGTGCCGGGGTCCAGCGCGCCAAAGGGTTCATCAAGCAACAACACGCGCGGGCGCGCCGTCAGCGCCTGACCGATGGCAAGGCGTTGCTGCATCCCGCCCGACAGGCTGGCGGGGTATTGATCTGCCACATGGTTCAGACCGATGCGGGCGAGCATGGCGTCCGCCCGTTCAGCGGCGGCGCGCCGTTGGGCGCGTGACAGCCAGCCAAAGCGTGTGGCAAAGCCTTCTCCGGCAATCAGGTTGTCGCGGATGGTGAGATGCGGAAAGACCGAATATTTCTGGAACACAACGCCGCGCTCGCGGCCCGGCTCCACCGCGACCTCGCCGCCATCGACGGTGATTGTGCCGCGCACGGGGCGCTCATCGGCCAGCAACAGCCGCAGGAAAGTGGATTTGCCGCAGCCGGAGGCACCCACGATCGACACAAAGGCGCCTTCGTCCACGTCCAGATTGACCCGTTCGATGATCGACCGGCCGCCATAGGCCTGCCAGATGTCGCGCACTTCGACAAAGCTCATAGCCCCGCCTCCATCCATGGAAAGGCCCGTCGCGACAGCTGTTTCAGCGCCCAATCCAGCACAAAGGCCAGCAGGGTGATCCAGATCACATAGGTCAGGATCACATCCATCGCGAGGTAACGGCGCACCAGAAAGATCCGGTAGCCAAGGCCCACATCGGCGGCGACGGCCTCGGCCGCGATCAAAAACAGCCATGCCGAGCCAAGCGAGAGCCGCACATTGGCGATCAGACGGGGCAGGATCTGGGGCAGGGCGACCCGCAAGGCGATGACTAACGACGACGCCCCGAGCGTCTGCGCCTTCACCAGTTGTTCATGGGGGATGTCCAAGACACGCTGCGCCAGATCACGCGTCATGAAAGGCGTAATGCCAATGACGATCAGCACCACCTTTGACGTCTCGCCCAGACCGAACACGATGAACAGGATCGGCAACAGGGCCAGCGGGGGCACCATGGACACAACCGCGACAAAACCCGACAGGGTGGCGCGCGCCAGCGGCAACAGGCCTATCACCATGCCGATCAGAAGCGACAAAGCGGCGGAAATGGCCACACCGCCCAGCAGCCGCGACAGCGACGCCCATGTGTCATGCCACAGCAGGATCTCGCCGGAGCGTCGGTCGCCCTCGGTGAATAGCCGGATTGCCGTGTCGCGGATGGTGGACAGGGCGGGCAGCAGCTTGTCCGCCGGATTGGCGGTCAGCCGCAGGTCGGACCCGATGGCATAGGCGATCAGCACCGCCACAAAGGGCAGCGCCGCCAGAAACACCGCAAAGGGGCGGGAGGGACGTTGATTGATCAGCCGCACGGTCAGAACCCTGTGATCTGTCGAAAGGGAATGCGCCCCGGCACCTACCTGATGCGCCGGGGCTTTGGTCGCCTGTTACAGTTCGCCGTCCGCGGCCATCTGCATGTAGCTGCTGTCAAAGCGGAACATCACGTTGGCCTCTGACCCGCTGATGCTGCCATCGGGATAGGCGATGCCCACAAAATCCGCCGACGGTGCGCCCTCGCCAAGGATGCCCTTGTCGAACAGGAACTCCGCGATCTCGGTCATGGTGCCGGGCAGATCGGGGGAGGCCGCCTGCGCCACCGCATCGGCGGGATCATAGAACATCTCGGTCGCGGCAAGCTGCGCCTTGTAGCCGTCGAGATCCGTGCCGGAGGCCTCCGCCATGGCGGTGAGGGTGTCCTCGTCGCCGGAGGCCATCAGGCCCATGACCTCGTACCACGCGCCAACCAGCGCCTTGCCGAAGTCGGGGTTCGCTTCCAGCGTCTCGGTGTTGACCACCATCAGATCGAGGATCTCGCCCGCGATTTTCGAGCTGTCGAACAGCACGGTTGCGTCGGGGTTCGAGGCGGTGATCTCTGACACCAGCGGGTTCCATGTCACCACGGTGGTGACATCGTCGGTGGCATAGGCGGCAATCATATCCGCGTCCGAGGTGTTGACCACACCGTCCAGATCACGCTCTGCCAGACCGGCGCTGTCGAGCGCGCGCGCCAGCAGGTAATGCGACACCGAAAGCTCCACGAGGTTGACCTTGGTGCCGGCCAGATCCTCCAGCGTGACATCCCCCTTGGCGATAACCGCATCGTTGCCGTTGGAATAGTCGCCGATGATCAGCGCGGTGGTGTCCACACCGCTGCCTGCGGGAATGGACAGCGTGTCCATGTTGGTGGCCGACACCCCGTCAAAGGCACCGGCAGTGTATTGGTTGATGGATTCCACGTAGTCGTTGATCTGTACGATCTCGACGTCGATGCCGTACTCCTCGGCCCATTTGTCCATGATGCCGCTGTCTTCGAGATAGCCCCACGGCATCCAGCCTACATAGATCGACCATGCGATCTTGAAGTCGGTCTTTTCCTGCGCCTGCGCCGGGAGGGCGGCCAGCAGTCCCAGTGATAGTGCGGTGGCGGTCAGGAATTTGGCTTTGGTCGCTTTGATCATCGTCTTTCCCCATCGGTGCGTCCCGCTCGTTATGAACAGGTCACGCCCCGCTGGCGGAACAAGGAGATAGCGCGGGTCGGACCTGCGCAGTATGCCTCCCGGGATTTTGGCCCGCCGTGTGCCGCGCAGGAATTGGCCCGCGTGGTGGCATTTCTCGGACCGAACCTGCTGTGGCAGCAGTGGAACCCTAAACGCCCTGCAGGGCCATTAGGGGCGTGGAAGGTGGGGTTTGGGCAAGGATTGCGTGCGTTTTCGGGGGCTGAATCTTTGGCGTCGCTCAAATTTTCAGCACAAACCGGGGGCAGTGCGGGGAAGATTCCGCCCAGAATGGGGATTTTCGCCGCCCGCCTCAGACGGGGTGCTGTTGCAAATCGCTCCACTGGCGGGGGGAATGGCCATACAGCCGTTTGAATTCGCGGCTGAACTGCGACGGGCTGACATAGCCCACGTCCATCGCTGCCTCGTTCACGGTCATGCCGCCCGCGATCTTCATGGCGGCACTGTTCAGCCGCATCGATTTGACGAACTGAATCGGAGACATCGCAGTCGCCTGTTTGAAATTGCGGTGAAAGGCCGCGCGGCTCATCCCGGCGCGGGCGGCCATATCGTCGATGGACACGTTTTCATCCAGCCGCTGCGACACATGGGCGATGGACCGCGCGATGGGGTTGCCGGGACCAAAGGCCTGACGGGCAAAGCGGCCTGCCTCGCCCTTCATGACGGCGTAATACAGCTCGCGCAGGCGCAACGGGCCAAGGATGGCGGCATCTGTGGGATCTTCGCTGGCCTGCACCAGACGCAAAAGCGCATCGGCAAAGCCCGCGTCCCAACGCGCCAGTTTAATGCCGCGTGGGCTCACGTCACTGGAGGGCAGGGGCGGGGATGTGCGCTCCATCTCCAGCGTCAATTCGGACATGATGCGCGGATCAAGCGCGATATAGACGCCGAACAGCGGGTCGTCGTCCGATGCGGTGGGCGTGCCCGCGCGCACAGGCAGCGACATGGGGCAGCACAGGTATTGGCTATTGTCGTAGACGAAGCGCTCGCCTTCCAGAACGGTTTCCTTGCCGCCGCTGACAATGGCGATCAGGCTGGGTTCATAGACCGCCGGGACGCAAGGCACGGCCTCGGTTGCGCGGAATAGCTTGACCCCCGGAATACCGGTCTCCATCAGCCCGTCGCTGGACATGCGGGCCTCGATTATCTGTCGGATACGTTTCTTTTCCATAGTAGGCACTTAGGCGCGGCTCTCTCCTGCGTGCAACCCTATTGAGACAATTAGGCAAGTATTTGCGATTATATCGCCTACCGATGCGGGGTTCTGCGATTTATCTACCGTCTCGACACAACGTAATACGGGGCCGCAACGCCCCAACAGACTGGAGAACAGACATGACCACCAAGACATTCGGCCCCAAAGGATGGACCCCTGAAAACCTCGGCGATCAATCCGGCAAAACCTTTGTGATCACCGGCGCCAATGCCGGCGCAGGGTTTCAGGCGACCCGCACGCTGCTGGCAAAAGGCGCCCGCGTCGTCATGTTGAACCGCAGCGACGAGAAATCCGCCGCAGCCGTCAAAGAGCTGAAGGCCGAATTCGGTGCCGATGCGGAGGTCAGCTTTGTCCGGATGGATCTGGCGGATCTGGCGTCTGTGCATGCCGCCGCCGAAGAGGTGTTGCAAACCGTGCCGCAGATCGACGCGCTGATCTGCAACGCGGCCATCGCGCAGGTGCCGACCCAGCAGTTCACCAAGGACGGGTTCGAAAGCCAGCTCGGCACCAATCACTACGGCCACTTTGTCCTGTGCGGCAAGCTGTTCGACCGGATCGATGCCTCTGCCGGGCGGATCGTGGTTGTGTCGAGCCTTGGCTATAAAATGGGACTGCGCACCATCCAGTTTGACGACATGGACTGGGATAAGAACTACCACCCCAACCGTACCTACTGTCACAGCAAGCTGGCGCAGATGATGTTCGCCTATGAACTGCAGGACCGGATCGCGGCCACCGGCAAGTCTGTCGAGGTCTATGTCTGCCACCCCGGTGCCTCTGCGACCTCTTTGATCAGCACCAGCGGGGGCATGATGACCCGTATCACATGGTGGTTCATGCAGCGTCTTCCGATTGTGCAAACCGCCGAACAGGGATCCTACCCGGAGGTCATGTGCGCCACCGCCGACGGCCTGACGCAGCGCGCGCTGTATGGCCCGACGGGGCGGATGGAAATGGTGGGACCGGTGGGGCAAGGGACGTTGGAGCCCTACGCCTATGACAAGCCGGTCATGACGCGCCTTTGGAACGTATCCGAACAGGCCACCGGCTACGTCTGGAACATCTGACTGGACCGCACGCCGGACCTTGGGCCACACTCGGGGTCCGGCGATTTGGCCGCGCCTGCGGCTGGACACAGGAAAAAGGTATGCAAGACATGGACATTGTGAAAACCGCCGGTGATTGGGCCAAGGCCGAGATGTTGTCCTCGGGCGTCTTTGTGGCATTCGGGCTGGTCTTTATCGCGGCGAGCTACGGGTTCTGGCAGTATGGCAAGGTCGATATGGCGCGCGCCTTTGTGTGGCCCACGCTGCTTGCGGGGGCGTTGCTGCTGATCCTTGGCGGCGGGTTGCTGTACAGCGCGTACATGATCGGCGCGGGGGCGGAGGCGGCCTTTGCCACCGATGGCATGGGCTTTGTCACCTCGGAGATCGCGCGCGTCGACAGCACTGTGGCGACCTACAAAACCGCCGTGTTCAAGGTCATGCCCGGCATTATCATCCTGTGCGCGGTGCTTTTGATGATGGTTCAGGGGCTGGTCCTGCGGGCCGGTTTGATGACAGCCATTGTGATGGTTGCCTCGCTTATGGTGGTGGATGCGAATGCCAGCGCCCGCTTGCAGGCCTATAAGACGCAGCTGTTGTTTGCACGGGATGAAGGGCAGTTGTAAGGCAGCAGGCCGCTTTGTCCTGTGGGTCTTGGCGCTTTTGGTTTCAGGGTGGGACCGGCGGTCCGCCCTTTGACGGTTGGGATCACGTCCAGTGCTCCACGCCGATGATGAAAATCTGCGCGAAGGTCATCGACCAAGCCGCAAGACGGCCTGCCGGTTACCTCAACCCTTGCGCGATTGTTCGAGATCATTTTAACTTCTTCCATTATTCAAAATGGGTTTTTCTTATGCTCTCGAAACATATCACCAGTATTGCAATTTTATGCGCTCTGACTGCGCCGGCCCTCGCTGATCCGACAGTCGGCTTTGGCATCAACGTCACCTTTGGTAACGGGACTGCGAACACCGGTGTCGGTGTGCGGGTCTTCTCCAACGACCGCAAGGATGAGGGCGCGGCCTCTCTCGGGCTCGACTATATGTTCACCAGCCAGTCATGGCGTGGCTCCTTGGGTGCTGCCTATCTGATGGACGACAGCTATATCGAATTGAACGGCGGGTATAATTTCGGCAGCGGGACCGTTGATCTTGGCATCGGCGCCGGATGGGTCGATACGCACACGTCCGATGATGACGACACGGAAGAGGTCGTTCAGGAAGACGACAACCCAACCGTTTCGCCAGATCCAAACACCGGCAACGGGGGCGGTACGGACCCAAATACCGATAGCAGCGGTGATCCGGAACCGATTATTGATGACGGCGGTGTCACGGTGCCGATTGGCCAGGGACCAACGGACCTGACCTAGCAATAACGGGGGCGGTCGGCTGCTTTCTTGGTTTCGGCGGTTGCAGCCATAATCGGCAGGCGGCCAAAACACGTGCTGCCTGCTGACGAAATTGAACTGCCCGAGGCTCAGGTGATGATATGGGACGGTATTGTCATCCCGTTTGATTTGGGCCGGGGCAGATCATCGGTGCCGAAGCACATGAGTGAGGCATAGCTGACCTGTGTCACCCCAACGGGCCTGCTATCTTTTGAGCACGCGTGCCGATCACGGGCGGTCAAGATCTGCTTAATTCATGCTTACGCTTTGGTTGATCGAAGCTGTCGCTTGACACCTTGACCGAGCGTTAGTTGCATCATCGCATGTTGAAGTCTTTAAATTGCGCTGCCCAAACTGATGGGATGGACCGCCGCCCTGCGTCCCCATCAGATGTGCCGCGTCAGATCAGTGGCCACGGGGGTGACGCCAAAAGCCAGCGCCACGCGCGCCAGCGCGGCTTCTCGCTTATCCAGCTGATATCCGACACGTCCCGAATGGACGCCCACCGCGTCTACGGGCGCGCGGGCTCTGCCGCTTCACATATCGGGAGCAATCGTAATTTGGGGGATGAATGACCCGTACCGCTGTTTTTGACGGTCATAACGACCTGTTGTTGCGCCTATTGGCGGGTAATGTGACACCGGAACAGGTGGCAGACGGTCTGCCAGACGGGCATATCGACCTGCCGCGCGCCGTGAAAGGCGGGTTTGCAGGCGGCATGTTTGCGATCTTTGTCCCGAGCGTGGGTGAGGGCATCGATCACGCGGCGATGACGAAACCGCCTTATGATCTGCCGTTGCCCGATAGGGTGGATGAAACGACCGCCGCGGCCTTTGTCGAACGCGGGTTGGACAGGTTGCAAGCGTTGGAGACGGCAGGCGCTGTATCCTTGTGCCGAACCGCAGGGGAGATCGAAGACACCCTAACCGCCGACCAAATGGCGGCTGTCGCCCATATCGAAGGGGCAGAGGGCGTGGACCGTGACTTTGCCCGTTTGCACGACTGGCACGCACGCGGGCTGCGCAGCCTTGGCCCGGTCTGGAGCCGCGACACCGTCTGGGGCTACGGCGTGCCGTTCCGCTATCCGTCAGACGGCGACATCGGCCCCGGTCTGACGGACGCGGGCAAAGCGCTGATCCGCGAGTGCAACCACCTGAAGATCATGGTTGATCTGTCCCACCTCAATGTCAAAGGCATGGAGGACGTGGCGAATATTACCTCTCATCCGCTGGTGGCCACGCACAGCAATGCCCACGCCATCTGTCCCCATGCGCGCAACCTCACGGACCGACAGCTTCACATGATCCGCGACAGCGACGGTATGGTGGGGCTGAACTTTGCCAGCGCGTTCTTGCGACCGGACGGCAAGATGGATGCGGATTTCAGCATTGATGTCATGCTGCAGCATCTGGATCACATGATCGACCTGCTGGGCGAAACCCGCGTTGGGCTGGGGTCCGATTTCGACGGGGCCCTGGTGCCTGCGCCGATCAAGGACTGTGCCGGTCTGCCGGTGCTGATCGACGCCATGCAGGCGCGGTATGGCGCTGTGCTGACCGAACAGATCGCCCATGGCAACTGGATACGCGTACTCAGGCAAACCTGGGGCGTGTGAGCTTGGAAAGACCAACAAAAACAGGGAGTTTTTTAGAATGAAAACGCGTTTTGTCGCAGCCGTTTGCGCGGCTTTGATGGCGGGTGCGCCCGTCATGGCGGAGACCCCGCCGAACATGCTGGTGATCGCCAACCGGATTGACGATATCAAGACCTTCGACCCGGCAGAATCCTTTGAATTCGCGGGCTCGGATGTGTCGCGCAACGTCTATCAGAAGCTGGTCAATTTCGACCCGCTGGATCTGGATGCGGGCTATGGGCCGGAGCTTGCCGAAAGCTGGGAGGTGTCCGAGGACGGCACTGTCATCACCTTTACCATGGCCGAGGGGAATGTCTTTTCCACCGGCAATCCGGTGACGGCGAAGGACGCGGAATATTCGCTGCGCCGCGCCGTGCTGCTGGACAAGACGCCGTCCTTTATCCTGACGCAGTTCGGCTTTACCGCCGACAATATCGAAGAAACCATCAAGGCCACGGATGACAAAACGCTCGTCCTGACGCTGGACAAGGCTTATGCGGTGTCCTTTGTGCTCAACTGCCTGACCTCCACCATCGGCGGGATTGTCGACAGCGCCGCCGCGATGGAAAACGAAGTCGATGGCGACATGGGCAACGATTGGCTGCGGACCAACACCGCAGGGTCCGGCCCCTACAAAGTGGTCGATTGGAAGCCCAATGAATCCGTGCTGATGGATCTTAACCCCAACTATGGCGGCGAAAAGCCCGCGATGGAGCGGGTGATCGTGCAGCACATCCAGGAGAGCGCGACGCAGCGGCTTCAACTGGAACGCGGCGACATCGACATTGCGCGCAACCTGTCGCCCGAGGATGTGGCCGGTCTGGCCGATGTGGACGGCGTGAAGGTCGAGGACGAGATGCGCGGCCGCCTGATGTATTTCGCAGCCAACCAGAAGAACGAGATGCTGTCAGACCCCAAGGTTCTGGAGGCGCTGAAACTGGCCACGGATTACGACGGGATGGCTGGCTCATTCCTCAAGGGGCAGTACACAGTGCATCAAGCGTTCCTGCCGCTGACCTTCCTTGGGGCGCTCGAAGACAAGCCGTTTGATTTCGATCTGGAGGCGGCGAAAGCCTCGCTGGCCGGGTCCGGATTCCCCGAATGCGGTCCGATCAAGATTTCGGTGCGCGAGGCGCAGGAGCGTCTGGACATCGCGCAATCGCTGCAAAACACATGGGGCCAGCTGGGCTGCGAGGTGGAGCTGATCGTCGGCACCGGCGCTCAGACGCTGGATCGCTACCGCGCGCGCGAACACGACATCTACCTCGGTGAGTGGGGGCCGGATTATCCCGACCCGAACACCAATGCGGGCACCTTTGCGCTGAACCCCGACAACGCGGATGAGGCGGGCAACACGGGCTATCTGGCATGGCGCAATGCCTGGGACCCGGGTGCGATGAATGACAAAACGCTGGCAGCCGTGGTGGAGAACGACGTGGATGCGCGCCGTGACATGTACCTCGACCTGCAAAGCGAGCACCAGAAGGTCAGCCCGTTTGGCGTGATGTTCCAGCAGATCGAACAGACCGGCATGGGCGAGGGCGTGCAGAACTTTGTCGCCGGTGGCGCCACGACGGCGGTCTCTTACTGGGTGATCACCAAAGAATGACGGTCGCAAAAAAACGGGGCGGCGGCATGTCCGCCGTCCCACCGTGGCTGAAAAAATCGCTGGCGACGCTGGCGACGGTTGCGGTGACGATACTGGGCCTGTTGTTTGTGACCTTCATGATCGGGCGGGTGATGCCGATTGACCCCGTGCTGGCGGTCGTTGGGGAACGTGCGACACAGGCGCAATACGAGGCAACCTATCAGGCGCTTGGTCTGGACAAGCCGCTGCTGGTGCAGTTCGGCATTTACGTGGGCAATGTGCTCTCCGGCGACTTTGGCGAGTCGATCCGGACGGGGCAGGAGGTGACAGCCGACATTGCGCGTGTGTTTCCGGCCACGCTGGAGCTGGCCACGCTGGGCACGCTGATCGGTGTGGTGCTGGGGGTGCCTTTGGGCGTGATCGCTGCGGTCAAACGCGGAAGCTGGATCGACCAGTTGGCGCGGCTGGTCGGGCTGATTGGCTATTCGATGCCGATCTTCTGGCTCGGGCTGGTGGGGCTTTTGTTGTTCTACGGTATTCTGGGATGGGTCGGCGGACCGGGGCGGCTCGGGATTTTTTATCAGGGGATCGTGGAGCCCGTCACCGGCATGTTGTTGGTGGATGCGGCCTTGCGAGGCGAATGGGCGGTCTTTCGGGACGCGTTTTCCCACATCATTCTGCCTGCGTCGTTGCTGGGATATTATTCGCTGGCCTATATCAGCCGGATGACGCGGAGCTTCATGCTCGATCAGTTGAATTCCGAATATATCACCACGGCACGGGTCAAGGGACTGTCCGAATGGCGGGTCGTCTGGGGCCATGCCTTTCGCAATATTTTGATCCAGTTGGTGACGGTGATTGCGCTGGCCTATGCCAACCTGCTGGAAGGTTCGGTCCTGACAGAGATCATCTTTGCCTGGCCGGGGCTGGGCAGCTACATCACCACGTCGCTTTTGTCCAATGACATGAGCGCCGTACTGGGAGGCACGATTGTCATCGGGACGATCTTTGTCGCCATCAATATCCTGTCTGACCTGCTGTACCGGGTCTTTGATCCGAGGGCGAAATGAGCGCACAAACGATGAGAGAATGGCTTTTGTCCGATGCGCCGACGTCGCGCAGGCAGGCAAGCCTTGCTGCATGGTACAAGGGGTGGCTGTCGCTGCGGTCGAACACGCTGGCCATGGTCGGGCTAATCGTGCTGGTGGTTCTGATCTTGGCGGCGATATTCGCGCCGGTGCTGGCCACCCATGACCCCTTTGCGCAGGATCTGGGTCAACGTCTGCTGCCACCGGGCGAAGGCGGGCACCTGCTGGGCAGTGACAGTCTGGGGCGCGATATCTATTCGCGGCTGCTGTATGGCGCGCGGATTTCGATCTATATCGTTTTGCTGGTCGCGATGGTCGCGCCTGTGGTGGGGCTGATCGTTGGCACGGTCTCCGGCTATGCGGGGGGCCTTGTCGACACGGTCATGATGCGGGTCACCGATATCTTTCTGGCCTTTCCCCGTCTGATCCTTGCGCTGGCTTTTGTTGCGGCCTTGGGGGCAGGGATCGAGAACGCGGTGCTGGCGATCTCGCTGACCGCTTGGCCTCCCTATGCCCGCATCGCGCGGGCCGAGACGCTAACCATCCGCAACAGCGACTACATCCATGCGATCCGCCTGCAGGGCGCGGGGCATCTGCGGATCGTCACGAAACACATCTGGCCGCTGTGTATCTCCTCGCTGGTGATCCGTGTCACGCTGGATATGGCGGGGATTATCCTGACCGCGGCGGGCTTGGGTTTTCTGGGGCTCGGGGCACAGCCCCCCAGTCCGGAATGGGGCGCCATGATTTCCGAGGGACGCAAGTACATCCTTGATCACTGGTGGGTCGCGACAATCCCGGGGCTGGCAATTTTCGCCATCTCGCTGGCGTTCAACCTGTTGGGTGACGGGCTGCGCGACGTGCTGGACCCGAAGGAGGGCGAACAATGAGCCTTGTGGATGTTGAAAACCTCTGGGTGAAGTTTCCCACACGCACCGGCGTGGTTGAAGCGGTGCGGGGCGTGTCCCTGACGCTGGGGCGCGAACGGTTGGGGATCGTGGGTGAAAGCGGGTCTGGCAAGTCGATGACGGGCAGGGCGCTTTTGCGGCTGATCCGGCCACCGGGCGTGGTGACCGCCGACAGGCTGCGTGTGCAGGATACCGATATTCTCACCGCGTCGGACCGCGAAATGCGCGGACTGCGCGGGGCTCGGGTGTCGATGATCATGCAGGACCCCAAATTCTCGCTCAATCCGGTGATGCCGGTGGGGCGGCAGCTGGTGGAAGCGCTGCGCGCGCATGAACGGGTTTCTTGGGCAGAGGCGTGGAAGCGGTCGGTGCAGATGCTTGACGAGGTGGCGATCCGTGATCCCGAACGGGTCATGGGTCTATACCCGCACGAGGTCTCCGGCGGCATGGGCCAGCGCATCATGATTGCCATGATGCTGTTGCCGGGGCCGGAGGTTCTGATCGCGGACGAGCCGACCTCGGCGCTGGATGTGTCGGTGCAGCTGCAGGTGCTCGATATTCTTGATCGGCTGGTCAAGGATCGGGGCATGGGGCTGATATTTGTCAGCCACGATCTCAATCTGGTGGCCAAGTTCTGCGACCGTATCGCGGTGATGTACGCCGGCCGGATTGTCGAGACCTGCCGCGCCGAAGACCTGCATCGCGCCACGCACCCCTACACGCTGGGGCTGTTGAATGCGGTCCCTGATCTGGAAAGGCCCCGTGACCGGCTGGAGGTGATGCGCCGCGATCCCGCTTGGCGCGAGGCGCCTTCTGTCAGTGCACGGGTGAATGAGGTATCCGCATGATCGATATACGAGATCTAAACGTCTGGTTCGGTGACACCACCGCCGTTGACGCGGCTTCGTTTTCGGTGGCGCAGGGCGAGAGCTTTGGCATCGTGGGGGAAAGCGGGTCGGGCAAGTCGACCATCCTGCGTGCCGTTGTCGGTCTGGTGCCGGATTGGGGCGGATCGATGCAGGTCGCGGGTGAAACGCTCGGGCCGCGGCGGTCAAAGACGTTTTATTCCAAAGTGCAGATGGTGTTTCAGGACCCTTACGCGTCGCTGCATCCGCGCCAGACCGTGGACCGTGTCCTGTCCGAGGCGATGGTGCTGCATGGTGTGCAGGGGGTCGACGAGCGCATTCCAAAGCTGCTGGATGATGTGGGGCTTGGGCCGTCGTTCCGCTTTCGCTATCCGCATCAGCTGAGCGGCGGGCAGCGTCAACGCGTGGCCATCGCTCGGGCATTGGCCTGCGGACCGGAGGTGTTGTTGCTCGATGAGCCGACCTCGGCGCTGGATGTGTCGGTGCAGGCGGAAATCCTGAACCTGCTGAGTGATCTGCGCACCGCGCATGGGCTGACCTACGTGATGGTGTCGCATGATCTGGGTGTTGTCGGTCACCTGTGCGACCGCGTGGCGGTGATGCAGGCGGGCCGGATCGTCGAGGTTCTGGGCGTGAAAGAGATGCGGCGGCTGGAGGCGCAAAACCCCTACACGCGGCAACTGTTGCAGGCCTCGCTTGATTCAGCGCGGCGGGACGTGGCGTGACGCGGACGCCGCGCAGTATGAGTTGATCCCCGGCACAGTGTTGGCCTGGCACCGAAGGGCGCGGAAGGGGAAGTCGGTTTCGCCAAATTCGGACGGCATGGACGTCCCGCCGTCGCTTGTGGAGCGCGTGCGGCACCTATTCGGACACCGTCTAGGGTCAGGATTCATAACCAGTAGATAACGAGAGCCGCGAGCGCGATGGCAGAGAGAAACACCTTTGGGCAGCGGTCATAGCGAGTCGCGAAACGCCTCCAATCCTTAAGCCTACCGAACATGATCTCGATGCGGTTACGCCGCTTGTATCTGCGCTTGTCCACTGCCCAGCAGGGCATCACGCAGTGATGGCCCGAGAGGGGTAATTGACCGGCGTCTTGCGTTTCTTCCGGCCTGGGATGCAGGCGCGTATCCCCTTGTCCTGTAACGCTTCTCTGAACCAATCAGCATCATAGCCGCGATCCCCGAGCAGCCATTTGACGTTTGGCAGGCCACTCAGCAGGGCTTGGCGCCGATGTAATCGCTCACCTGTCCGGCGGTAACGACCAGGTCGATTGGTCGCCCCTTACTGTCGCAGATGGCGTGCAGCTTGGCCCCTCTCGGGACATTTCCTTCGGAAATACCCTGCCGGGCAGTGGTTCATACCGCTTTTGGTTCGTCCGATCAGGCGGCCACGCCCCCGTTCGTCGGGGAAATGATCCCCCAGATCAATTCCTGACCCTCCTTACTTGGCGGCCATGCTGGTCGCTGTTCGATGGGCCTTCAGGTATGTCGCGTCCACTGCCCGGCAGGGCATCACGAAGTGATGTCCCGAGAGGGGATCATCACGGTCGTCTTCTCACCGTGTTCCGCCGCCAGTCGGGCCATATTCCCGCGGTGCATCCCGCCAACGCAAGCCATTGCGATTGATGAAGATAATCCCACTCAGAACGCGCCGGTCATCGACGCGGGGTTTACCGTGGGACTTTGGGAAGAAGGGTTCAAGACGCGCCATCTGCGCATCGCTCAGCCAGAAAAGATCACTCATGTCACCACTCCTTGTCGGGGCCGTGAATCATGCAGCGAGACCGAAATCAATGCATCCTGACCCTAAGGGTTTGATTTTGTTGCTGCAAAAAGAGTGGATGGCGGAGAGACAGGGATTCGAACCCTGGGTGGACTTGCGCCCACAACGGTTTTCGAGACCGCCCCGTTCGACCACTCCGGCACCTCTCCGCGGTCTGGGTAGGGGGCGTTTAGACAATCGTTCGGGCGGGTGCAACAGGGATTTGACAGTTTTTTGCGGATTGCCGCCGGCTGGGCCTTGCGGTGGTTGTTGTGGGGTCCGCTGCAGGCTACCTGTGACAGGAACAGATCGTGAGAGGGTTTCATGTCAGACATTCTTTGCACCGTTGCGGCGTCGACCGGGGGGGCAGTCTTAGCCACGGTGTTGGGGCTTGGTCTTGCGTCTCCTGCGTATGCGGATGCCGCGGACGATCTGCTTGAGCGTATGCGCGTGCCCGAGATGCTGGAGATCATGCGCGATGAGGGCATCGATTACGGCATCGATCTGGGCAATGACATGTTCATGGGTGGGGACAGTCCGCGCTGGCAGGCGCGGCTGGAGCAGATCTACGACACCGACAAGATGTACGAGATCCTCCACCAGCAGTTTGCCGAGGTGATCGGCACCCGCGATATGTCGTCGGTCGAGGCGTTCTTTGACAGCGAGACCGGGCAGAAGATCGTGCAGTCGGAGCTGGATGCCCGTGCGGCCATGATCGACGACGCGGTCGAGCAGGCCGCCCGCGAGGTCGTGCGCGCCGCCGAGGTCGACAGTGGCCGTATGGCGCAGCTTGAACGCTTTGTAGCCGCCAACGATCTGTTGGAGACCAACGTGACCGGTGCCTTGAATGCCAGCTACCAGTTCTACACCGGGCTGGTCGAAGGCGGCGGCATTGTGATGAGCGAGAGCGATATTCTGTCCGACGTCTGGTCGACAGAGGATGACACCCGCCAAGACACCCGTGAATGGTTGTACGGGTTTTTGATGATGGCCTATGAGCCGCTGTCGGACGACACCTTGGACGACTACATCACATTCTCGGAAACGGACGACGGGCGGGTTTTGAACCGTGCGCTCTTTGCCGGTTTCAACACGATGTATGACGAGATCAGCTATGCCTTGGGTCTGGCCGCGGGGCTGCAAATGCAATCGCAGGAATTGTAGGCGCGATGCTTGACTCGTTTGGCGCATTGGCGTAAGCGCAGCCTACCAAAGGACGGGGCTTCGGCCCCGCCTTTCGTTTTTGGAAACTGACGTTCTTTGATGAACGCGCGGTCCGAGGTATCCGGGCAAAGGCCCATCGAAACGCTTGTCGGCCCAATTTACCGGGCAGGCAGGGACCACAGGACGCGGAAAAGAAAAGGATACGCGCATGTTCGCGGTGATGAAAACCGGCGGCAAGCAGTACAAAGTCCAGTCGGGCGATGTGCTCCGTGTGGAGAAACTGGCAGCAGACGCCGGTGAAACCGTTCAATTCAACGACATCCTGATGGTCGGCGGCGAGACCGTGACCGTTGGCGCGCCTTTCGTGGCAGGTGCCGCGGTTCAGGCCGAGGTTGTCGATCAGGTCAAGGGTGACAAGGTCATCCACTTCGTAAAGCGTCGCCGTAAGCACAGCTCGCAGCGCACGAAGGGCCACCGTCAGCAACTGACCCTGCTCAAGATCACCTCGATCCTGGCAGAAGGCGCTGACAAATCCGGCGTGAAAGCCGCAGTTGGTGCAGGTTCCGTGGCCGTTGCAGCCGCAGCAGCCCCCAAAGCCGCACCGAAGAAGGCAAAGGCCGCTCCGGCAGCTGAAGCCGCAGCAGAGGTCGAAGGCACCAAGCCTGCCAACCTGCTGACCGAAGCCCGTGGTGGCAAGGCCGACGATCTGAAAAAGATCTCCGGCGTTGGCCCCAAGCTCGAAGGTCTGCTGCACGAAAACGGCGTCTTCCACTTTGACCAGATCGCCGCTTGGACCGCGTCCGAGATCTCCTATATGGATGACAAGCTGTCGTTCAAAGGCCGTATCGAGCGCGACAACTGGATCGAACAGGCGAAAACCTTCGCCGCAGAACAGGAGTAATCCCCCATGGCACATAAAAAGGCAGGCGGTTCCTCCCGCAACGGTCGCGATTCCGTCGGCCGCCGTCTCGGCGTCAAGCTGTACGGTGGTCAGGCTGCAATCCCCGGCAACATCATCGTCCGCCAGCGCGGCACGAAGTTCTGGCCGGGTGAAGGCGTTGGCATGGGCAAGGATCACACGATCTTTGCAACTGTCGAGGGTGCCGTGACCTTCAGCAAAGGTCTTAAAGGCCGCACCTTTATTTCGGTCATGCCAGTGGCCGAGGCTGCGGAGTAAGCCGTTCTTCAGGTCTGAAGACTAACAGACAGGGGATCGGCCAACCGGCCGGTCCCTTTTCCGTTCCAACGGGCGGGATTGGACATAATGGGGACAAATCCCCATGCCACCCTGATCCGCAGGACGGAGGGCATGCACGGAGGAGAGTGCAGATGAGCCTTGATTTGAGTTTGAACCAGCCCATCGTGGCGACCGACCGGTTTGACCTGCGCCCGGTGCGCCGGTCCGACATGGGCCTTTGGGAGCTTTACGCGGCGGATGAACGCGTGGCGAAGATGTCGCCGACGATTCCGCATCCCTTGCCTCCCGGCGCCGCCGAGGCCTTTGTCACCCGTGCCGTGGCCGAGGACCGCGATGTGGATGTCTGGGCGATGGATGGCACCAAATCGGAGACGTCCGAATTCATGGGCGTGATCAAGCTGCTGCGCCTCGATCGCAACCAGTCCGAAGTGCGCTATTGGGTGGCCCCGGCGTTCTGGAACACAGGTCTTGCTTCTGACGCGGTGCGCGCCCTTGTCGACGCCAACCCGATGGACAACGAGACGATGTTTGCCTCGGTGTTCCAGGACAATCCCGCCTCGGCCAAGGTTCTGGTCAATTGCGGGTTCGAATATATCGGAGATGCCGAAAGCTTCTCTGTCGCGCGCGGTGCCAAGGTTCCGACCTGGACGTACCTGCGCAAACTCGGCTGACAGGGTCATTGCTGGCCCCGTGGGCCGTCACACCACGCAGGCCGGCCGTAGGTCGGGGATGTTCCCCGACCGATGCGAGTGCTTGTGAGCCGCACCGTCTCGGGGTACACCCCGACCAACCCCAAGCGAAAGCGCCCCAGTCATGAAATTCCTCGATCTTTGCAAGGTCTACATCCGCTCCGGTTCCGGCGGGAACGGGTCGATCTCTTTCCGCCGCGAGAAGTTCATCGAATACGGTGGCCCGGATGGCGGGGACGGCGGCAATGGTGGCTCTGTCTGGGCCGAAGCTGTGGACGGTCTGAACACGCTCATCGATTTCCGCTACCAGCAGCACTGGTTTGCCCAGAACGGGCAGGGCGGCATGGGGCAGGTACGGACCGGCAAAACCGGCGAGGATATTATCCTCAAGGTTCCCGTTGGCACCGAAATCCTCGAAGATGACGAGGAAACCGTGGTGGCCGATCTGTCGACGCTGGGCGATCGCGTCCTGCTGGCCAAGGGCGGCAACGGCGGCTGGGGCAACCTGCATTTCAAAACCTCCACAAACCAGGCGCCGCGCCGCGCCAATCCCGGCCAAGAGGGGATCGAACGCACGCTGTGGTTGCGGCTGAAGCTGATCGCCGATGTGGGACTGGTTGGCCTGCCCAATGCGGGCAAATCCACCTTCCTTGCCGCAACGTCCAACGCGCGCCCGAAAATTGCGGATTATCCTTTTACCACGCTGCACCCCAACCTTGGTGTGGTGAAGGTCGACAACAACGAATTTGTCGTGGCCGATATTCCCGGTCTGATTGAGGGCGCACATGAGGGGCGTGGTCTTGGCGATATTTTCCTTGGCCATGTGGAACGCAGCGCGGTCTTGCTGCACCTGATCGACGGCACCTCTGGCACCTTGATCGAGGACTGGCAGACCATCTGCGACGAGCTCGACGCCTATGGCAGCGGCTTGGCGGACAAGCCGCGCGTCACCGTGTTGAACAAGATCGATGCGCTGGATGAAGAGGAGAAAGCCTTCCTCAAGGAAGAGCTGGAAGCCGCGGGGGCCAAGGACGTGATGCTGATGTCCGGCGTCACCAAAGAGGGTGTGACCGATGTGTTGCGCGCCCTGCGCCCGCATGTGGACGCCCGTCGCGCCGCAGACCGTCCGGTCGATCCAGATGCGGAGGCGGAGGAGGACGCACCTTGGACGCCCTGACCGGCGCGGGGCGCGTTGTCGTCAAAATCGGCTCGGCGCTCTTGGTGGATCGCCAGACGGGCGATCTGCGCGAAAGCTGGCTGGCCGCGATTGCCCAAGACATCGCCGCGCTGAAATCCGCGGGTCAGGATGTCATTCTGGTCTCCTCCGGCTCCATCGCTTTGGGGCGCGGTCTGTTGGGGTTCCCGCCCACGGCCCTGCCGCTGGAACAATCACAAGCCGCTGCCGCTGTGGGCCAGATCCGGCTGGCGCAGGCGTGGTCAGAGGCATTGGCCCAACACGGGCTGACCACGGCGCAGGTGCTGGTCACGCTGGAAGACAGCGCAGACCGCCGCCGCTATCTCAACGCCCGCGCGACACTGGCGACGCTTCTGGCGCATGGGGCTGTGCCGATCGTGAACGAAAATGACACGGTGGCCACGGATGAAATTCGCTACGGCGACAACGACCGGCTTGCGGCACAGATTGCGGTGACCACGGGCGCGGATCTGTTGATCCTGTTGTCGGATGTGGACGGGCTGTACACCGGCAACCCCGCAGATGACCCCGAGGCCAAGCATCTCCCCCTGATCGACGACATCACCCCGCAGATCGAGGCGATGGCAGGGGACGCGGGCAGCGGTCTGTCCAAAGGGGGCATGAAAACCAAGGTGATGGCGGCGAAAACGGCGACTGCCTCGGGCTGTGCCATGATCATCATGCACGGGGCCGAGGATCACCCCCTGCAGCGCCTGCGTGACGGCGCGCGGCATACGATATTTCAGGCCGCCGGTGATCCACATGCTGCGCGCAAACGCTGGATCGCGGCGATGAAACCCCAAGGCGTGCTGCATATCGACAGCGGTGCGCGGCGCGCGCTCGAGAACGGCAAATCGCTTTTGCCAGCGGGGCTTGCGCAGGTGGACGGAGATTTCGGGCGCGGCGATCCCGTGGTGCTGCGCGCACCGGACGGGACCACGCTGGGGCAGGGGCTGGCACGCTACACTGCCGTCGAGGCCCGCCAGATTGCTGGTCACCAAAGCGCCGAGATCGAGGACATCCTTGGCTATCCGGGGCGCGCCGTCCTGATCCATCGCGACGATATGGCGCTGTAACGCCCGGTCTGCGCGGCTTGGAACTTTGCCCCGCCGCCAGACCGTAGTAACCTAGACGAAGAACACATCAACCAAAGGTCAGACCCATGAAGGATCTCCAGGACATCTCCGCTGTGATGCAGGATATCGGTGCCCGCGCCCGCGCGGCTGCAAACGAACTGGCCTTTGCCCCAGCGGAGGCGAAGCAACAGGCGTTGGAAGAGGCGGCCCGCCACCTGTGGGACAACCGCGCGCATATTCTGGACGCCAACGCCAAGGATCTGGAATTCGGGTCCGAGAAGGGGTTGAGCGCGGCAATGATGGACCGTTTGACGCTGTCAGAGGACCGCATCGCCGCCATTCGTGACAGCCTGAACGCGGTCGCCGCACAGCGCGATCCCGTGGGTGAGGTCATCACCGAATGGGACCAGCCGTCGGGGCTGCATATCAAGCGGGTGCGCACGCCCTTGGGGGTGATCGGGGTGATCTACGAAAGCCGCCCCAACGTGACCGCAGATGCGGGTGCCCTGTGCCTGAAGGCGGGCAATGCGGTGATTTTGCGCGGCGGCTCGGAATCGCTGCATTCCAGTCAGGCGATCCATGCCTCGATCCAGCACGGGCTGCGCGCGGCGGGCCTGCCCGAGGATGCGGTGCAGATGGTGCCCACGCGTGACCGCGCTGCCGTGTCGGAAATGCTGTCCATGGTGGAATATATCGATGTGATCGTGCCCCGAGGCGGCAAGGGGTTGGTCGGTCTGGTCCAGCGCGAGGCGCGGGTGCCGGTCTTTGCCCACCTCGAAGGGATCGTGCACATCTATGTTGACCGTGACGCCGACCCGATCAAGGCGCTGTCCGTCATCAAAAACGCCAAGACGCGCCGCACCGGCATCTGTGGGGCTGCGGAATGTCTGCTGATCCACCGCGACGTTGTGGACACCATTGGCCAAGGCGTGATCAAATCGCTGATGGATGCCGGTGTCGAAGTGCGCGCCGATGAAACCCTGCGCAGCATCGAAGGCACGCAGGCCGCAGGCGATGACGATTGGGGCAAGGAATACCTTGATATGGTGATCGCCGCGCGGGTCGTGGATGACATCGACGAGGCGATTGCCCATATCCGCCGTTATGGGTCGCAGCACACCGATTGCATCCTGACCGAAGACGACAGCGCCGCCGCGCGGTTCTTTCAGCGGCTGGATTCGGCAATCCTGATGCGCAATGCCTCGACCCAGTTTGCCGATGGCGGCGAATTCGGGATGGGCGCGGAAATCGGAATTGCCACGGGCAAGATGCACGCCCGCGGGCCGGTGGGTGTCGAACAGCTGACCAGCTTCAAATACCTTGTCGAAGGCGATGGTGCGGTCCGTAGCTGAATGAAATTTGCATCAAGGTCAGCGGGTTACACCGCGATCTTGATGCTCGCGCTGTCTTGGTCCGTGGTGGCCAGAAGCTGTCGGTTCTGGTCTTTGGCCAGCACCGGCAGCAGCGCAAAATGCACCTTGTCGGCGGGCGGCTCGTCCAGTGGCGCGATGCCGTTAAGGTGATCCCAGAACACCGTATCTGCATTCACACGTGGACCGGAGGCGCGCACCGTCCAGCCTGCGGCATCGCGGTCAATCGTGACGCTGCCGCCCATGGGCAGCGCGCTTTCACAGCACAGATGGGCGAGATAGCACAGTTGCACATCGCGTCGCGACTGGTCTCCGTCTGCACTCCAATGCGTGCGCAGGCGCGTGCCTTTGGTCACAGCCTCCAGTGTGGAGGAAATCTCGCGCGCGGACATGCCCTGCGTCTCGGAGGCAAAACCAAACGCCACACGGAAAAAACGGATGCGCGCGGTCGCGCTTTCGCAGCTGTCTTGGATCAGTGCCAATTCGGGGCTATCTTTTCCCCCGCCGGTCAGGGCAAGAAGCTCTAGCCCGTTCTGGATGGCGCCGATGGGACTAATCAGGTCATGACAGAGGCGCGAGCCCACGAGCGCGGCCAATGAGACACTGATATTTTGCATGAATTCCTCCAATTCGGGACGCGTGACATGGACCATTTGAATGCCTTGCTTGAACCGGGGATGCTGGTGCGGCATCCAGACCAGCCGGAGTGGGGGCTGGGGCAGGTTCAATCCAACATCGGTGGCCGGATCACCGTTAACTTTCAGGAACAGGGAAAAGTTGTTCTGGATGGACGCGTTGTTGCGTTGACCCCTGTTTTCGAACGTTAAACTACGGCTGTGGATATTGAAAAAAGGTTAACCATACCTCCGCTGTCAAAACCACGTTAAAGTTGTGCCGATTAGGGGCGTTCGTGCAACAGCGCCGCGTTGCACCCGCCGCCTGTGGCCTTTACAAGCGGCACCAGTCACTGACTGCGAGGGGAGCGCCGCGATGACCGCCCAACCGAATGCCGATGTCGCCGCATTGGGCTTTCGGGTCCATCTGGCCCGGGACGAGGCCGATGTGCGCGCCGCCCAACGCCTGCGCTATGACGTCTTTGTCAACGAGCTTGGCGGCGACGGACCCTTGGTCGATCATGACAACCGGCTGGAACGGGACCGCTTTGATCCGTTCTTTGACCACCTGTTGGTACGTGATCAGGCGCGCGACGGTGCGGTTGTGGGTGTCTACCGGCTGATGCGCGAGGACCGCGCGCGCGAGGCCGGGCAGTTCTATTCCGAAGACGAATATGATCTGACGCCGCTGCGGCACTCCGGGCGACGCCTGCTGGAGCTCGGCCGGTCCTGTCTGCATCCCGATTATCGCGGCGGGCCTGCGATGTTCCATCTGTGGCAGGGGTTGGGTGCCTATGTGATCGACCACGGGATCGAGGTTATGTTCGGCACGGCAAGCTTTCACGGCACCGATGTTGCGCGGCTGGCCCCGTCGCTGTCGCTGCTGCATCACCGCCATCTGGCGCCGCAGAACTTGCGGGTGCGTGCGCGCGACTATCAGGACATGAACCTGATCGCCGAGGCGGATCTGGATCGCAAATCCGCGATGCTGGAAGTGCCCGCCCTGATCAAAGCTTACCTGAGGCTGGGGGGCTGTGTCGGGGACGGCGCCTTTGTCGATCATGGATTTAACACCACGGACGTTTGTCTGGTCATGGACACGGCGCGGATGACCGAACGGCAGCGCAGCATGTATACCGGCGGACCCGCCGCATGAGCCCCACATGGCAGGGGGCGCCATTGCCCCCCGATCCGCCCATCGGATTTGTGGGCTGGTTGCATGTTCTCCGGCGCGGCCTGCCTGTTGCAGCGGTTCTAATCGTCGGTGTCCTCTTGTCGCTGCTGTCGCGCCCGTTGGAACGGCTCTGTTTCGGGGCGTCACGGCCTATCACCGGACGGATCACGGTTGCTGTCTGCCGCGCGGTTTTGTGGCTGATCGGGCTGCGGGTCCAAGTGTCGGGCAAGCCACTGACCGGCGCCGGGGTCAATGTGTCTAACCATATCTCATGGCTGGATATCTTTGTGCTCAACAGCCAGCAGCCGTTGTATTTTGTCTCGAAATCCGAGGTCGCGGGCTGGCCGGGAATCGGACTGCTGGCCAAGGTGACTGGCACCGTCTTTATCCGGCGCGACCGGCGCGAGGCTGCGGCCCAGACGCGTCTGTTTCAGACGCGGCTGTTGCAAAACCACCGGCTGCTGTTTTTCCCCGAGGGGACCTCGACCGACGGTCTTCGGGTGCTGCCGTTCAAGACAACGCTGTTTGCCGCCTTTTTCGATGACAGCTTGCGGGACCGTATGCAGCTACAGGCGATCAGCCTGGGCTATGAGGCCCCTAAGGGGGCGGATTCGCGTTTCTACGGCTGGTGGGGGGATATGGATTTCGCCAGCGGTCTGCTGCGCGTTTTGGCGCAGCCACGGCAAGGGCAGACGCGGATGCTGTTTCACCCGGCAGTGCCCGTGGCCGATTTCGCGGACCGCAAAGCGTTGGCCCGCCATCTGGAAACGCAGGTACGCGCAGGTAAGGGCCCTCAGGCCTCAGCCGTTCATCGCGGCGATCAAGCGCTGTAGCGCGGCTACCGGATCGGCGTCGGCCCAGATCTCTTCCCCGATGGCAAAGAAGTCGGTGTAAGGGGCCAGCGTGCGGATGCCGTCCTCTGTCAGACCGCCCTCGGCCACCACGGGCACCTCGATCATCTCCGACCACCACTGGAACAGATCGGTCTCGGCGTGGGCACCGTCGCCCAACGAGCCGCCAATCGGGCCAAAGCTGATGTAATCCGCCCCATGTTCACCGGCGGTCATGCCGTCATGGGTGGAATTGGTGCAAAACGCCCCGACAATGGCATCCGCGCCCAGCGTCTTGCGCGCGCTGCGCACCGACCGCGACCCGTCCAGCAGGTGAACCCCGTCCAGCCCCAAACGCTCTGCCAGCACCACATGGGTGTCGATGACCAGCGCCACATCGGCGTCATGGGCAACCTGACGGATGGCATCTGCGGCGCGGGTCAGGCGGTCCTCGTCACGGGTCGCAAGGCTCAGCCGCAGACAGGCGATGTCTGTGGACTGCAACACGCGGGCCAACTGGTCGGGAAACGACGAAAGCTCGAACTCCGGCGGGGTCACGAGATAGATTTGTGGGCGCTCTTGCTGGTCGGTCATGTCGGTCCTCCTGACAGAGGCGTCTCATATCGCAGAGTTTTGTGTTTGACCACAGGGGACAGACGGCGCCAGACCCTTGTTCCGGCGGCCCAAGCGCAGTAGTCGGGGGCGCGCCATAGACAGGAGAGAGCCATGCCCACCGGAACCCCGCAACCCGCCATCGTATTGGTGCGCCCGCAGATGGGTGAAAACATCGGTGCCGCGGCGCGGGCAATGTGGAACTTCGGGCTGGACCGGATGCGCGTGGTTGGCCCGCGCGACGGCTGGCCCAACCCCAAAGCGGTGGCCATGGCATCGGGCGCGGGACGTCTGTTGGACGAGGCGCAGCATGTGGACACCCTGCCAGAGGCTTTGTCCGATTGTCACTTTGTTCTGGCCACCACGGCGCGGACCCGCGATCTGACCAAAACCGTCTATGAGCCGCGCGAAGCCATGACAGAGGCCGCGCGCCGCATCGCCGCAGGCCAGAAGGTGGCCGTGATGTTTGGTCCCGAACGCGCGGGGCTGGAAAACGAGGACGTGGCCCAAGCTAATGCCATCGTGACCGTGCCGGTGAACCCTGAATTCTATTCCTTGAACCTTGCGCAATGTGTGCTGCTGATGTCCTACGAATGGCAGCGGGCGCAGGGCGAGGTGACCGCCAAACGTGATGCGCTGGCCGGGACCGACTGGGCCGAAGGGCATGAGGTCGACCATCTGGCGCGCCACTACGAGGACCGCCTTGAAGAGGCGGGTTTCTTCTTCCCTGAAACCAAGGCGCAAGGCATGAAAACCAACCTGCGCAACATGTGGTCGCGGATGCCACTGACCCGTGCGGACGTGCAAATGATGCACGGCATGATGCGGCAGATGGTCCGTTGGGCGCAAAAGGGTGATGACGGGCGCTGAGCCTGCGCTGTTGCTTGGTTAATAAAACGTAAAAATCTCGCAAGTTCATGCCGTTGCATTGCGTTCCTCATGGGTCTGTGTAGCCATCAGCCCGTGGGTCGGCCTGCGACCATATCGGCCATCGCTGGCGCTTGAAGCTGCGATGATCCCGTTTATGTTGGCGCGCAGACCAAAGGAGACCGCCATGGCCGAAAAACGCAAGCTGTTCGAAGAGGTTGGCAGCGACACCCCCAAACATACCCCGACCGGAGGCATGATCGACGCCGCCAACCGTGGTGCGCGTGGGGCGATCCGCATCTGGCTGATGGTGATGTTCGCTTTGGTCATGGTGATGATCGCTGTGGGCGGCTTGACCCGTCTGACCGACAGCGGGCTGTCGATCACGGAATGGAAGCCGATCACAGGTGCGCTGCCGCCGATGGACGCGGCGACCTGGGAGGTCGAGTTCGACAAATACCGCCAGATCCCCGAATACCAGTTGCAGAACAAGGGCATGAGCCTGTCTGAGTTCAAGGCGATCTACTGGTGGGAATGGGGCCACCGGCAGCTTGGCCGCGTGATCGGTCTGGTCTGGGCGCTGGGGTTCTTTGGCTTCCTTGTGGCGCGCAAAATTCCGACAGGCTGGACATCGCGCCTGCTGATCCTCGGCGCGCTTGGGGGCATGCAGGGGGCTGTGGGCTGGTGGATGGTCCACTCCGGTCTGAGCGGCGAGATGCTGGATGTGGCCTCTTACCGTTTGGCCACGCATCTGGGTCTGGCCTTTGTCATCCTCGGGCTGATTGCGTGGTACACCTATGCGCTGTCGCGTCCCGAACGCGATCTGATGCAGGCCCGCCGCAGCGCCGAGCCAAAGCTGTTCTCGCTGTCCACGGGTCTGCTTCATGCGGCGTTTCTGCAGATCATTCTGGGTGCATTGGTTGCGGGCATCGACGCTGGCCGCAACTATCCCAGCTGGCCGCTGATGGAGGGCGGGCTGTGGCCGTCGGATATGTTCGCGCTGGAACCGCTGTGGCGCAACTTCTTTGAAAACCCCGGATTGGTGCAGTTCATGCACCGGATGCTGGGCTATGTGCTGTTTGCCTTTGGCGTGGTGGTCTGGCTGCGCGGGCGCCGTTCGGCCAATCGCAACACCGGTTTCTGGTTTAATGCCGTTTTTGCCATGTTGTGCGTGCAGATGGGCATTGGTATCGCTACGGTTGTGTCGGCGGCGGCAGTGCATATTGCAATCCTGCACCAGATCGGCGCTGTGCTCCTGTGGTGTCTGATCCTCAGGGCACGTTTCGCGGCGCGCTATCCGTTGCCGCAATCGGTTAGAGGGTAAAAGATTGACGAATGAATTTAATGACCTGATGCAGTTCCAGCGCGAAACAGAGGCGCTGGGACAGGTGGCTGGACGGCTGTCTTGGGATCAGGAAACCATGATGCCGCGTGGCTCGGCCGATCAACGCAGTGATGAGCGCGCCGCGATGGAGACGGTGCTTCACCAGCGCCGGACCGATCCGCGCATCGCGCAATGGTTGTCACATATTGACGAATCCGAATTGGACGAGGCCGGGAGGGCGCAGCTGCGGCTGATCCGGCGTGATTATGACCGGTCTGCCAAGATCCCCGCCGATCTGGCGGCGGCGATTGCGCGGACGGTGTCGCGTGGCCATGTCATCTGGGCCGAGGCGCGGGCGAATGACGATTTCGCAGCCTTCGCGCCGGTTCTGGCAGAGATCCTCGACCTTCGCCGTCAAGAGGCGCAGGCCCTCGCCGGTGGTGGCGATCTGTATGATGCGTTGCTCGATTCTTATGAACCCGGCGCCAAGGGTGCCGATCTGGACGCGATGTTTGGCGCACTTCGGCCGCGTCTGGTCGCGCTGCGCGAGGCGGTTCTGGACAAGCCGCAACTGCCCGGTCTGACGCAGAGCTTTGACGAAGACGGGCAGATGGCGCTGACCCATGTTCTGGCCAAAACCTTTGGCTATGACATGACCCGTGGCCGTGTGGACAAGGCGGTGCACCCGTTCAGCTCCGGCTCTGGTGATGACGTACGGATCACCACACGGACCGTTCCGCTTGATCCGTTCAATTGCCTGTATTCCACCATCCACGAAGTGGGCCATGCGACCTATGAACAAAACGTCAATGCAGCCTATCGGCTGACGCCCGTGGGGCATGGCGCGTCGATGGGGGTGCATGAATCACAAAGCCGGATTTACGAGAACCAGCTCGGACGCTCGCGCGCCTTTACCGGATGGTTGTACGGTCAGATGCGCGACACCTTTGGCGATTTTGGCATCGCGGATGAGGACGCGTTCTATGGGGCGGTGAACCGCGTCAAGAACGGCTATATTCGCACCGAAGCGGACGAGCTGCAGTATAATCTGCATGTCTTGCTGCGGTTTGATCTGGAACGCGCGCTGGTCTCTGGCGATCTGGCACCGGCCGATCTGGAAAGCGCGTGGAATGATCGCTTCGCCGCCGATTTCGGCTTTGCCGTGGACAAGGCGTCGAACGGTGTGCTGCAGGATGTGCATTGGTCAGCCGGTCTGTTCGGCTATTTCCCGACCTACACTTTGGGCAATGTCTATGCCGGTTGCCTGTATCAGGCGCTGCGTAAGGCGGTGCCGGATCTGGATGCGCAATTGGGGCAGGGCGACACGTCACAGGCGCTGGCATGGCTGCGCAGCAATCTGCAATGTCACGGCGGGCTGCGCAGCCCACGTGATCTGATCGCTGATGCAGCAGGCATGAGCCCCAGCGAAGAGCCCTTGCTCGACTATCTCGAAGACAAGTTCTCGTCCCTGTACGATCTCTAATTGATACATATGAAAAAGGGCGGCCCCGAGGGGCCGCCTGAAGTCAGGGTTAGTATCGCGGTAATCGTTACTACAACCAGAGAGAGTATCGAGAGAGATTAAAGCGGCACGTGCCAGCCGCCGCGCGACAGGCTGAACCGCCCGCCGCCATTGTAGAACAGGGGCAGCGCCAGCACGGCGACCATGGCCACGGCCAGCAGCGAATTTGCCGAAAGACTGTTCAGGCCCGGCAGCAAGGTCACCAAACCGGTGTACAAAGCCAAGCCCAGCATGGCCATAACGCGGGTGCGGGCGCCAAAGGCAAGAAACACAGCATTCACAAGGATCATCGCGGCCAAGATGGTTCCGGTCAGCGCCTGAACCGGATCTTGGATCGTGACCTGCGCGGTGGGACCGGTTGCGACAATCAGATGCTCTGTCGCAGCATAAGCCAAACACCCGCTGAGGGTGAGTCGCACCGCGCATTGGAAACCGTCATAGGGTTGTGTCATCTGTGCCTGCTCGTGCTTGTGTTCTTTTGTTAAGATCACATTGATGCACGTTCAGGGAGAACACAACGCCAAGGTTCACAACGGTTGAGTTGCAGAAATCGCGCTACTCAGCGGCTTCGGCGCGCCTATGGTTACCCTCTGCGTCCTCGAAACAGCGCACGACAAAGTCCGCCGTGGCACGAATGACCGGATCGCTGCGACGCGATTCATGGTACAGCAACCAGAAATCCGCCATATACGGAGGCTCGTTCATATCCAGCGGCTCCAGCCCCGGATCGTTCTCGGCGATCAGATCGGGCAGGGGGCCCGCGATGCCCATGGACAACATCAGCGAGCGCAGCGCATCCATGCTGTCCATCCGCATCCGCGGTGCACAGCCGAACCGTTTGAAGCCCTGCTGCTGAAGCGGGAAATCGTCCAACGCTTCGGAGAAGCCAGCCCAATTGTGCGGATCACGACATTGCACCGGACGGTAGAACCGCAGCGGCATAGTGCCGACCTTGCGCGTGATCACGCGGCCTTGTTCGGGGCGGTCGGCCTGAATGACAATGTCGTTGTCGCCCAGCCCGTCTTTCATCAGACGGTCGTTGAACATCAGACCGACGCCTTTGAGCATATCGGTGTGGCGTTCCAAGCCGGGGATCAGCAGGCTGCGCAGGATAAATGGCACACAGCCAAGGCGGACAGTCACTGGCGCATCATCATTGGCGGGGCGGGCGTGCAGGGCGCTTTGGATCTGGCCATCAAAGGCCTGAGCGACCTGAATCAGCCCCTCAACCGCTTTGGACGGCTTCCAGCCATCGGGCGTTTTGACAAAGGCGGGTTCACCCAACCGTTCGCTCAGCCGGTCGATCCGGCGCGACACAGTCGCTGTGTTTGTCCCCAGCATCTGGGCTGCCAGTTTCATCGTGCCGGTCCGTGCCAGCGCCGCGAGGAAACGTAGGTCGTCCCAATTGTCCATGTGCCAGATCCTTTCAGCAGGCAGAAGCGTAAAACACGCAGGATACGCAAGCAGGCCGAGGGAAAAGACGCCCTGTGAACCAACAATCCCTTTACCTATCAACTAATGGATGTTTCGGATCGATGCAAACTTGTATTTGGTATGTTGGTCTGAAAGATGCTCTTGGCATTAAGTTTTATGCAAATGATCATAATGGTTTAGGTGAAATACCCGACCAAGGTCGTATGCCCGGCCCCCTTGACCGGGCATACGGTTGACCTATCAGTTTTCCGCGTCAGGCGTCGTGCTGTCCGCTTCGGAGACCTCGTCTTCATCCGACTCGGCGATCCATGCCACGGACACCACAGTTTCATCGGCGCCGGTGTTGAACACCTTCACGCCACCTGCGCTGCGCGAGCGGAAAGAGATTCCGTCCACCGGCACGCGGATCGATTGCCCCGTGGACGTGGCCAGCATGATCTGGTCGCCCTGTTCCACCGGGAAGGAGGCCACGATCTCGCCCCCGCGCATGGATTTCTCCCACGCGGTGACACCCATGCCGCCGCGACCGCGCACAGGATAGTCATGCGAGGAGGACAGCTTGCCCAGACCTTTGGCGGTGATGGTCAGCAGCAGGTTCTCTGCCGCCGACATCTCGGCGTAGCGGTCCTGTGGCAGCGGCGCGTCGGCGTTGCCTTCCTCGTCGCTGATGTCATCCTCGGTAACGCCGGCCATCAGGCGGCGCATCTTCAGATAGCTGGCACGCTCGTCGGATTCCGCGTCAAAGTGGCGGATCACCGACATGGAAACGATCTCGTCGTCGCCTGTTAGCTTGATGCCGCGCACACCGGTAGAGCTACGCGAGTTGAACACCCGCACATCTGGCACGGGGAAGCGGATGGCGCGGCCCGAGTTGGTCACCAGCATAACATCGTCGTCTTCGGAACAGATGCGCGCGTTGATCAGCCGGGTGCCTTCTTCCTCACCCTCGAATTTCATCGCGATCTTGCCGTTGGCGCGAACGGAAGTGAAGTCCGACAAACGGTTGCGGCGCACGCGACCGGTGTTGGTGGCAAAGACGATCTGCAGATCATCCCAGTCATCCTCGTCACGATCCACCGGCATGATCGCCGCGACCGACACCCCCTGCGGGATCGGCAGAATGTTGACGATGGCCTTCCCGCGCGAGTTGCGGCCCCCCAACGGCAGCCGCCATGTCTTCAGCTTGTAGGCCATCCCGTCAGTGGTGAAGAACAACAGCTGCGTATGGGTGTTGGCCACGAACAATGTGGTCACCGCATCATCGTCTTTCAGACCACCGCCAGAGACACCCTTGCCGCCACGCTTTTGTGCGCGGAAGTCGGCAAGTGCGGTCCGTTTGATGTAGCCGCCTGCGGTGACGGTGACGACCATATCCTCACGCTCGATCAGGTCCTCATCATCCATATCGCCGGCCCAATCGACGATTTCGGTGCGACGTGGCACGGCGAATTCGTCGCGGATCGCGGTCATCTCATCGGTGATGATGGACATGATCCGTTCGCGCGATGACAGGATGTCGAGGTAGTCCTTGATCTTGGCAGCAAGGTCTTCCAACTCGTCCGTGACCTCTTTGACGCCCAGCTGTGTCAGGCGCTGCAGACGCAGTTCCAGAATAGCGCGGGCCTGTGTCTCCGACAGGTTATAGGTGCCGTCGTCATTTGCGGTATGGGTCGGATCGTCGATCAACCGGATGAAGGGCAGGATCTCCTCCGCAGGCCAACGGCGTTCCATCAGGCGGCGGCGGGCCTCGGGCGCATCGGCTGAGGACCGGATGGTGGCCACCACCTCATCCACGTTGCTGACAGCGACAGCCAGACCACACAGAACATGTGACCGCTCGCGCGCCTTGCGCAGCAGATAGGCGGTGCGACGTGCGACCACATCCTCGCGGAAATCGATGAAGGATGTGAGGAACGCACGCAAAGTCAGCTGCTCCGGTCGCCCGCCATTCAGCGCCAACATGTTACAGCCAAAAGATGTCTGCATCGGGGTGAAGCGGTAGAGTTGGTTCAATACCACCTCGGCTGTGGCATCGCGCTTGAGCTCGACAACCACGCGCACGCCATCACGGTCGGATTCGTCCTGAACATGGGCGATGCCTTCGATCTTCTTATCGCGGGCAGCCTCGGCGATGCGCTCGATCATGGTCGCCTTGTTCACCTGATAGGGAATCTCGTCGATGACAATGGCGTAACGGTCCTTGCGGATTTCCTCGACGCGGGTCTTGGCGCGAATGACCACCGAACCGCGCCCTTCAAGGTAGGCCTTGCGCGCGCCGGAGCGCCCCAAAATAACGCCGCCTGTGGGGAAATCGGGGGCCGGGATGTATTCGATCAACTGCTCAGACGACAAGTCAGGATTCTCGATCAGGGCCAGCGTCGCATCGATAACCTCGCCAAGGTTGTGCGGCGGAATGCGCGTGGCCATACCGACCGCAATGCCTTCGGCACCGTTGACCAGAACGTTGGGATACCGCGCAGGCAGGACCGTGGGCTCGCGTTCCTTGCCATCGTAGTTGTCCTGAAAATCGACGGTGTCCTTGTCGATATCCACCAGCAATGCCAGCGCGGTCTTGGCCAGACGGCTTTCAGTGTAGCGCATGGCGGCGGGGCTGTCGCCATCCATGGAGCCAAAGTTGCCCTGACCATCAATCAGCGGCAGCGACATGGAAAAGTCCTGCGCCATCCGGACCAAAGCATCGTAAATCGCCGAGTCACCGTGAGGGTGATAGTTGCCCATCACCTCGCCCACGGATTTTGCTGACTTGCGGTAGGATTTGTCGGGTGTGTAGCCACCCTCATACATCGCGTATAAAATACGCCGGTGGACGGGCTTGAGCCCATCGCGCAGATCGGGAATCGCGCGGCTGACGATCACGCTCATCGCATAATCGAGATAGCTGGCCTTCATCTCGTTTTCGATAGAAATCGAAGGTCCGCTGGGTGCTGGCGGATTTTGTTCCGCGTTCTCAGGTGTTTCCGGCGTATCGCTCACGTGGGTGCCTGTCCGTCATTGTGCCATATCTAGTTGAGATGCACTATAACAGATGCAGGATATAGGGCGCAATGATAGCGTCCTGTAACGACCGGATAAACCGTGGAAAATCTTGCTCTAAGATCCAATTCAGCCGTGTCGCAGCGGAGGGCTGCTGATCGGGTGAAAAGAAAGCCGCGGATTAGTCTTTAGAGGCGGGGCGAACTGGGGCTCCGCCCCGTCACAGCTTGCGCTGTGCCTCCCCGAGGTATTTGCGCCAAAGAAAAACACGCAGCTTTGTTTTTTCTTGGTTCAAATACCTAAAAACGGGCCGATCAGGCCCAAATGCCAGAGCGCGCGCGAAAGCGCGCTCCGGTGATTTAACTTAAGGGATGATGCGGGTGTATTTCACACCTTCGAGTGTGGCTCCGACCCGCAAACCGGATTGACCGAAAATCACTGCGATGACAGGCGCAAGAGACGTCGTGGTTTCTGCGGCCAGCGTCTCGCCCTTCCCAGGCGTTGCGTACAAAATATTCGCGCCTGCTGCATAGCCAGGGGAGCGGCGGAAATTTTCAAGCGCGTTGTTGGTCATGAAAAACAAAACGTGGCTGTATTGCTGGACGCCGATCTGCAGGCCGCCGGAGGCTTTGACCAGCGAGTAATAATCCACGGTTGCGCCGCCCACGCGCAGGGCGCCGTTGCCGCCGCCGCCGCCCAGGCCAAGTCCTGCTTCTGTGACCAGAGGCATGACCAGCATGCCCACCGATTTCGCGGCAAGATCGCGGGTGCCGGGGTAGTCTGCATATAGTTGCGACAATGTCGCGTTTACGCGTGCGTCAATGGTTTGGGGGCCACGGGAGCCCACGCCATTGGCGCAGCCTGCCACAAAAGTTGTCGCACCCAGGCCCGCAAGGACCGTCCGTCGGGAAAGTGTCATGATATAAGCTCTTTTCTGCCGATGCCTCAGTCCGGCTGTTCCGCCGGTTGATGTGGACATTACACTGCAACCAAATGCTTGTCACCTCACCTTGTGGTGGGTGGGCGTCAGGCCGCTAAAGGCTGCGTCATTCGTTGAGCAGACGCGCCGCTGTCGGCGCGAAATAGGTCAGCACACCATCGCATCCGGCGCGTTTGAACCCCATCAGGCTTTCGAGCATCACCTTGTCCGCATCCAGCCAGCCGTTCTGGAAAGCCCCCGCCAACATGGCGTATTCGCCGGACACCTGATAGGCGAAGGTCGGCGCGCCGAACATCTCCTTCGCGCGCTGGCAGATATCCAGATAGGGCATGCCCGGTTTGACCATCACCATGTCGGCGCCCTCGGACAGGTCGCGGGCGATCAGACGCATGGCCTCGTCGCTGTTGGCCGGGTCCTCCTGATAGGTCTTCTTGTCCCCAACCAGACGGCCAGACGCGCCGACTGCATCGCGGAACGGGCCGTAAAACCCGCTTGCGTATTTCGCCGCATAGGACAGCAACACCACATCCTTGAATCCCTCGGCCTCCAGCGTGTCGCGCAGGGCACCGATCCGGCCGTCCATCATATCCGATGGCCCGATGATGTCGGCCCCGGCGCGGGCCTGGCTGAGGGCCTGTTTGGCCAGCGCCTCGACCGTGCGATCATTGACGATCACGCCATCTTCGACAAAGCCGTCATGGCCGTTGATGTTATAGGGATCAAGCGCCACATCGGTCATCACCGCGATATCGGGCACCGCGTCCTTGACCGCGCGGGTGGCGCGGTTCGAGAGGTTTTCGGGATTCCAGGCCTCGGCGCAGTCTTCGGTCTTCAGCGCGGGATCGGTGTAGGGAAACAGGCAGATCGAGGGGATCCCGAGGGCATGCGCCTCGCGTGCGGCATCTACAACCTTGTCCACGGACAGCCGGTTCACCCCGGGCATCGATGGAATGGGTTCCACCTCTCCCTCGCCGTCGCGGACAAAGACCGGCCAGATGAAATCCGCAGGCGACAGAGTGTTTTCCGACACCAATGCACGGATCGCAGGGGTGCGGCGCAGACGCCGCAGACGTGTGTGGGGGTAGGGGGCGAGCGTGGGTTGCATCAGGCGACCTCCGGAGGAAACAGCTCCCTTTGGGTGGCATGGATTGACGCGCAATCACAAGACCCCATTGCGCAACGGGCATTCTGCGCGGCATAAGGCGGCAGGCAAAACAAAACAGAGCGGGCAATTGGGCTGGTACGGAACTGTCTTTGAAGTGATCGACATGCGGTCTTTCTCGAACCTGTGGTTCTGGATCGTCTTGGCGGTTTTATGGTCCTCGATCTCGCACTGGGTGCTGGGCGTTCCGTTCGATATGGTGGGACGCGCGCGGCGCAATGGCGGGCAGGCGGCACAGGACCTTGAGGATCTGGTCCGCATCAACACCAACCGCTTTTTGTTCATCATCGAAGAGTCGGGACTGGTGTTGGCGGGAATCGTGTCGGCCTTTTTGACGGGGGCGTTGATCCTCGGGTTCTGGTATCGTGTGGAAATGGCGCAGGCCTTGTTCCTTTTGGCGCTGCCGCTGACATTGGTGGGGCTTTTGACCGTGTTTTCCGCGCGCCGTGTCCAGATGGGGGAAAACACCGGCGAGGCGCTGTGGCGCAGGCTGCGCATCCACCGTTTGATCACGCAAGCGATCGGCATGCTGTCTATTTTTGTGACCGCGCTGTGGGGCATGTTCTACAATCTGTCGACCGGCATTCTGTAACCATCGGGCCATGCGCGCTTGACGCCGCCGGTTGTGCGCGCCATTTGGGCAGCCATGGCAGACAAGATCACGATTGGCGGTGCCCCAGAGGGGTTTGATGCGCAACTTCTGCTGCGGGAGGTCGAGAAAGCCTCGGGTCCCGTGGTTCACATTGCCCGTGACGACAAGCGGCTGGCGGCCTTGCAAGAGGCGCTGGCCTTTTTTGCGCCTGATATGCCGGTGGTCGTCTTTCCCGCATGGGACTGTGTGCCCTATGATCGGGTGTCGCCGAATGCCGATATCTCGGCGGTGCGCATGGCGGCCTTGGCCGGTCTTGTGCATGGCATGCCGGACCGTTTCATTCTGTTGACGACCTTGGGCGCAGCGATGCAGCGGGTGCCTGCCCGCGATGTCCTGCGCGAGGCGGCCTTTAGCGCGCGGGTCGGGGACCGTGTTGACGAGGAAGCCTTGCGCGCCTTTCTGGTGCGCATGGGATTTAGCCAGGCCCCCACTGTGACAGAGCCCGGCGATTACGCCATTCGCGGCGGCATCATCGACATCTACCCGCCCAACACCGGCGGCGAGGGCGGTCCGGTGCGGCTGGATTTCTTTGGCGACACATTGGACGGGGCGCGCCGCTTTGATCCGGTCAGCCAAAGGACGACGGAAAAGCTCGACGTGGTGGAATTGGCGCCTGTGTCAGAGGTAATCCTTGACGACGCGGCGATTATGCGGTTCCGCCAGAACTATCGCATCGAATTCGGCGCCGCCGGAACCGATGATCCGCTGTACGAGGCGGTCAGCGCAGGGCGCAAGCATCAAGGCATCGAACACTGGTTGCCGTTCTTCCATGAACGGCTGGAGACGCTGTTTGACTATCTGCCAGGCGTGCCGGTGATGCTGGACGACCAGTTGACCCCGCAGCGCCTGTCGCGCTGGGAGCAGATCGACGACCAATATGGCACCCGCAAACATGCGCTGAGCCAGAAAAAGACGCTGGGCAGTTCGGTCTACAAACCGATCCCGCCGCAGCTTTTGTATCTTGACGACACAGCGTGGGAGGCTGCGACCGCCGGCCACCGGATTGTGCAACTGCATCCGCTGCCGCAGGCCAGCGGGCCGGGCGTGGTGGATGCCGGCGGGCGGATCGGGCGCAACTTTGCCCCTGAGCGCCAGCAGGAAAACATCAGCCTGTTCGCCGCGCTGGCCGATCACGTCAAAACGCGCATGACCGACGGGCCGGTTGTGATTGCGTCCTATTCCGAGGGCGCGCGCGAACGGCTGACCGGCCTGATCGAGGATGAAGGGCTGGCCGAGGCCATTGCGATCACCAATGCCACGCGCATCGGCAAACGCGGGCTGCATCTGGCGGTCTGGTCGCTGGAGGCGGGGTTCGAGGCGCCTTGGGACGACCGAAAACTGACGGTGATTTCCGAGCAGGATGTTCTGGGCGACCGGCTGATCCGCAAACCCGCCAAGCGCCGCAAGGCCGAGAATTTCCTGACCGAACACCAATCGCTCAGCCCCGGTGATCTGGTGGTGCATGTGGATCACGGCATTGGCCGCTATCTGGGCATGGAGGTGATCACCGCCGCAGGCAGCCCGCATGAATGTCTGACGCTGCAATATGCCGAAGACGCCAAGCTGTATATGCCGGTCGAGAACATCGAACTGCTGTCGAAATACGGCCATGAGGAAGGTCTGCTTGATAAGCTCGGCGGTGGCGCATGGCAGGCGAAAAAGGCCAAGCTCAAGGAACGCATCCGCGAGATGGCGGACCGGCTGATCCGCATCGCCGCCGAACGGGCGCTGCGCAAGGCCCCGATGATCGACACGCCGCCCGGCGCGTATGAAAGCTTTGCCGCGCGCTTCCCTTACACAGAGACCGATGACCAGCTGCGCGCCATCGAGGACACGATGGAGGACCTGCATTCCGGCCAGCCGATGGACCGTCTGATTTGTGGCGACGTGGGCTTTGGCAAGACCGAGGTGGCGATGCGCGCGGCCTTTGTCGCCGCCATGTCCGGCCAGCAAGTGGCTGTGATCGCGCCGACGACGCTGCTGGCGCGTCAGCACTACAATTCCTTTGCCGAACGCTTTCGTGGCTTCCCGCTGAACGTGGCCCCGCTGTCGCGCTTTGTTGGCAGCAAAGAGGCGGCCACCACGCGCGACGGCATCGCCAAAGGCAGCGTTGATATCGCCGTCGGCACCCACGCGCTGTTGGCCAAGAACATCCGGTTCAACAATCTTGGCCTGTTGATCATCGACGAGGAACAGCGCTTTGGCGTGCAGCACAAGGAACGGCTGAAACAGCTCCGCTCTGACATCCACGTGCTCACGCTGACCGCCACGCCGATCCCGCGCACGTTGCAGCTGTCGCTGACCGGCGTGCGCGATCTGTCCATCATCGGCACGCCGCCGGTGGACCGGCTGTCGATCCGCACCTACGTCTCGGAATTCGATCCCGTCACCATCCGCGAGGCGCTGTTGCGCGAACATTATCGCGGTGGCCAGTCGTTCTATGTGGTGCCCAAGATCAGCGACCTACCCGAAATCGAAGCCTTCATGAAGGAACAGATGCCGGAATGTTCCTATGTGGTGGCGCACGGCCAGATGGCGGCGGGCGAGCTTGATGAGCGCATGAACGCCTTTTACGACGGCAAATATGATGTGCTGCTGGCGACAACCATCGTCGAAAGCGGGCTGGACATTCCCACGGCCAATACGATGATCGTGCACCGCGCCGATCAGTTCGGCCTGTCGCAGCTCTATCAGATCCGTGGCCGCGTGGGCCGGTCGAAAACCCGCGCCTACTGCTATCTGACCACCAAACCGCGCGCCAAGCTGACCACCACCGCCGAGAAACGTCTGCGCGTTCTGGGCAGCATCGACACGCTGGGGGCGGGCTTTGCGCTGGCCTCGCAGGATCTCGACATTCGCGGCGCGGGCAACCTGCTGGGCGAGGAACAGTCCGGTCAGATGCGCGATGTGGGCTATGAGCTGTATCAATCCATGCTCGAGGAGGCGATCGCCAAGATCAAATCCGGCGAAGGCGAGGGGCTGACCGAAGAGGACGGCCAATGGGCGCCGCAGATCAACCTTGGCGTGCCGGTTCTGATCCCCGAGGATTACGTGCCCGATCTGGATGTGCGTCTGGGTCTGTACCGCCGCCTGTCCACGCTGACCACCAAGGTGGAGCTTGAAGGCTTTGCCGCCGAGTTGATCGACCGCTTTGGCAAGCTGCCACGCGAGGTGAACACCCTTCTGCTGGTCGTGCGGATCAAGGCGATGTGCAAAAAGGCGGGGATTGCCAAGCTTGACGGCGGGCCAAAAGGGGCCACGATCCAGTTCCATAACGATAAATTCGCCTCGCCCGAGGGGCTGGTCAAATTCATTAGCGACCAAAAGGGCATGGCCAAGATCAAGGACAATAAGATCGTCGTGCGCCGCGATTGGAATTCGGACAAGGACAAGATCCAAGGTGCCTTTGCCATCGCGCGTGATCTGGCGGAATGTGCCGGCGCGATCAAGAAAAAGGCCAAGGCGTAACGGCGCAGTTGCGTCCGCGTCGATTGTCTGATGCGCGGGGGTGGTTAATCATTCGTTTACTTTAGTTAACGGATGATTTTCATGACCATTTTAAAGCTGGCTTTGGTCCTCGGGCTGATGGCCGGGGCGGCGTCTGCCGCGCCACAAACCGCCCATGATCTGCGCACCCGGTTGGACAGTTTCCGCACGGCGCAGGCCTTTGATTGCCGCAATGTCAGTTGCAAACGCCTGCGGTCCTGCGCCGAAGCCTGTTTCAAACTGCATCAATGCGGCCAGACTGTGCGCGATGGCGACAACGACGGCATCCCTTGCGAAAACCTGTGCCGGTCACGGTGCTGAGACACAAAAAAGCGCGCGACCTCTCGGGATCGCGCGCCTTGCCCTGTGGGGTAGCGCTTAGTGCAGAAGGCGGCCCATTTCGCCCGCAACATCGGCCATGCGCGCGGAAAAGCCCCATTCGTTATCGTACCACGCCATGACGCGCACCATGCGTTTGCCCACCACCTTGGTCTGGTCGGGCGCAAAGATCGACGAATGGGTGGTGTGGTTGAAATCGACCGAGACTTTGGGTTCGGGATCGTAGGACAGCACACAGCCCATGCGCCCGGCGGCAGCTTCGGCCACGACCTCGTTCACGTCCGAAAGCGTCACGTCTTTCCCCGCGTAGAACGTCAGATCCACCGCAGACACATTCGGGGTCGGCACCCGCACGGCAGAGCCATCCAGCCGCCCCTTCATGTTGGGCAACACTTCCCCCAAGGCCTTGGCCGCACCGGTAGAGGTGGGGATCATCGCCATGGCGGCGGCGCGCGCGCGGTAGAGATCCTTGTGCCGACGGTCCAGCGTCGGCTGGTCGCCGGTGTAGCTGTGGATCGTGGTCATGATGCCGCTTTCGATGCCGATGGCCTCGTCCAGAACCTTGGCCAGCGGGGCCAGACAGTTGGTGGTGCAAGAGCCGTTCGACACCATCACATCCCCTTTGACCATGTCGCGGTGGTTGACGCCGTAGACCACAGTGCGCTGCACGTTCTTGGCCGGGGCGGAGATCAGCACCGATTTCGCGCCGCGCGCGAGATGGGCATTGGCCTTGCCGCCGTCGTTGAACTGGCCGGTGCATTCCAGCACCACGTCACAGCCGCCCCAGTCCAGCGCGTCCAGCTCGTAGGACGACATCACATCAATCGGGCCGCGCCCGAGGTCGATGGCGCGGTCCTTGACCGTGACCTCGCCGGGAAAGCGGCCATGCACGCTGTCATAACGCAGCAGATGCGCATGGGTGTCCAGCGGGCCGGGGGCGTTGATCTTCACCACTTGCACGTCATTGCGGGCGGATTCGGCAATATGCGCAAGGGTGCAGCGGCCAATACGGCCAAAGCCATTGATCCCGATGGTCACGGTCATGTTCTGTCTCCTGTTGGGCGGTCGCGCCTTGGTATAGGAATGTGTGCCATGACCGGCTAGGGTAAAATACACGCAAAATCAGACTGTTAGCGATAAACTTGACCCGTCCAGCACTGGTGGCGCTAACCTTTTGTAAAGGTTTGCGGTAACAGTCGAACGCAAGGCGGCGGGGCTGTTCACGGGGAACAGAATCACGTCACGTGAATTGGGTAGGCAGTGGGGCTTGACGCTTGAGCTTTGGGGCGCGCGCGTTAGGGTCCGATGCAAGACAACAGTAAGGAACGGGTATGAGCGGACTTCTGGCGCTTTTGGATGACGTGGCGGCCATCGCCAAGGTGGCTGCGGCTTCGATCGACGATATCGGCGCGGCGGCGATGAAAGCGGGGTCCAAAACCGCAGGTGTGATCATCGACGATGCGGCGGTGACGCCCAAATATGTCCAAGGCTTCAAGCCGGCCCGCGAATTGCCGATCATCTGGCGCATTGCGCGCGGCTCGCTGATCAACAAGCTGGTGTTCCTGATGCCTGTGACCTTGCTGATGGCGGCCTTTGCCCCTTGGCTAGTCTGGCCTTTGCTAATCCTTGGCGGCTGTTATTTGTGTTTCGAAGGGGCCGAGAAAATCGCCCATGCTGTGATGCCCCATGACGAACAGTCGGGCGGACCGGATGGCAGCCACGCCGTGGGCGACCCGACCCATCTGGAGGAGGAAAAGGTCAAAGGCGCGATCAAGACCGATTTCATCCTCTCGGCAGAGATCATGGTGATTTCACTGGCCGCGATCGAAGCCCCGACATTCTGGATGCAGGCGGCAACGCTGGCCGTTGTGGCGGTTGCCATCACTCTGGTCGTTTATGGCGCGGTCGCCATCATCGTAAAGATGGACGACATCGGCCTTTGGCTCAGCCAGACCGGGCGTCTTGGGGCGACGCGGTCGCTGGGCCGCGGGATCGTGCGTTTCATGCCATGGCTGTTGAAGGCGCTGACCGTGATCGGCACGGCGGCGATGCTGTGGGTGGGCGGTCATATCCTGACCAACTCGCTCAAGGAGATGGGCTGGGCTGTGCCATACGACACGATCCACCACATTGCGGTTGATCTGGGCGGCGGCGATGCCTTTCTGGAATGGGCCGTGACGGCGGGCATCGATTTTGTGGTGGGGCTGGTGGCTGGCCTGATCCTGATCCCCATCGGGACCAAGCTGATCGGCCCGCTTTGGGCGCGCGCCTTTGGCGGTAAAACCACGGCTCACTGACGCCAGCCTTTATGAATCAAAAAAGGCGCGCCCCACCGGCGCGCCTTTTGTCGTTTCTGGAGGTCCGTTTACGGACGCAGGGCCGAGGTCGCCTCGTACGCGGCGGTAAAGCCCGATAGCGACATGGGCACGGTCACCTTCTGGTTCGGCGCAAGCGCGGGGACGATTGTGACCTCAGCTTTTGCACCGGCTTTGAACTGGGCGACATCCGCACTGGTCAGACCGATCCGCGCGTAGCAGCCTGCCTGCGCGCAGAAGGAATAGTCATACCGCTTGGCCTGCGCGCCATCGACAGACACGCTGAGCTTTTGCGGCAGCAGGGTTTCCAGCGGCACGATGAACGTCCCGCCCGCCACGGCCTGACCGCCGCCTTGCAGTTTGAACATGCTGACCTCGGCCACGGGCGAGCCCTGTTCGTCGGTCAACAGCTGGTACATCTGGCAGACTTCGTCTTCTTGGCCCTGAACCGCCACGCATTGCAGCGACCAGTCCTGAAATGTCTCGCGGATGTAGGGCTGCGGCTGTTGCGGCGCGTCGCCTTGGCCCAGATCCAGATCGCCACCCACGGGGGTTTGCGGGGCCTCTTCGGTCTCGGCCTCGGGGGTCGCTGCCTCTGCCTCGGCGGCGGGCGCCTCTTCGGCAGGGGTTTCGGTTTCTTGCGCCAGGGCAGGTGTCGCCGCAAGCAGGGCGATCACGGGCAGGAGAAGCCGGTTCTGTGTCATGGATATCCTCGGGATCGAATAAATCTGAACGGATGCCTAACATGACTGACAAGAACTGTCAGGGCAGAAATGGTGAAACGGGGCAGGGGATCGGCGGTTTGCCGCAGGCGTCCTGACGGGGTGTTCCAAGACGAAAGGGGCCGCACGGCCCCTTTCTATTTCGCTCCCTGTCGGACCGGCCGACTTTGTCATTGATCAGGACGCTACGAGAAGGCGCGGCGCGGGTCAACAGGGTTTTTCACGGAAATGACATCCGCTGACATAATCCGAAGGGAAAGCGACAAGCCACTGGCATGATTGAATTTCATGTTATGGTAAACTGCGTGCGTAAAGCATGGAGTTGGACGAAAAAAGCCGCGCCAAGAAGGCGCGGCCAGTCTGACAGGGAGGAAGTTGGCCCAAGGCAGGAGAGGACATGTCGCCCCGGACCAAGCTCGACTATGGCATTCAATGGTTAACGATGTATGGTCGCTCCGGACCAAGTGGGATTGATTTATGGCAAATGAAATTTTTGTGGGCGGCGGCGGCGCGGACTACGCCACGGCGCAGGGGCTGTCGCTGGACTATGCCAACCGTCACGGGCTGATTGCGGGGGCCACCGGCACTGGCAAAACGGTCACGCTGCAGATCCTGGCCGAGGGGTTTTCCAATGCCGGTGTGCCGGTGTTCATGGCCGACGTCAAAGGCGATCTGTCCGGCATGGCCAAATCCGGCGATCCCGCGCATAAGTTGCACACGCCTTTCATGGAACGCGCGGCCAAGATCGGTTTTGCCGATTACAGCTATCAGGCGTTCCCCGTCACCTTCTGGGATCTCTTCGGGACGCAGGGCCATCCCGTGCGCACCACCATCGCCGAGATGGGACCGCTTTTGCTGTCGCGCCTGCTGGAGCTGTCCGAGGCGCAAGAGGGCATTCTGAACATCGCTTTCCGCCTTGCGGACGAGGAAGGCATGGCGCTGCTGGATCTTGATGACCTGCGCGCGATGCTGGTCTGGATGGGCGAGAACCGCAAATCGCTGTCGCTGCGCTATGGCAATGTGTCCGTCGCCTCCATCGGGGCGATCCAGCGACGTCTGCTGGTGCTGGAAAATCAGGGGGGCGGTGGCTTTTTCGTGGAGCCCGCGCTTGATCTGGACGACATGATGCGCTGTGACGCGGACGGGCGCGGACAGATCAACATTCTGGCCGCCGATGTGCTGATGAGCAGCCCGCGGCTGTATGCGACCTTCTTGCTGTGGCTGCTGTCCGAGCTCTTCGAAACGCTGCCGGAGGTGGGCGATCCCGACAAGCCGAAGTTCGTCTTCTTCTTTGACGAGGCGCATCTGCTGTTTGACGGCGCATCGGACGCTTTGGTCGATAAGGTGGAACAGGTCGCGCGGTTGATCCGGTCCAAGGGGGTGGGCGTCTATTTCGTCACCCAGAACCCCGATGACATTCCCGAGGACATCCTTGGCCAGTTGGGCAATCGCGTCCAGCACGCTTTGCGCGCCTTTACCGCGCGCGACCGCAAGGCGCTGCGTCTCGCCGCCGAGACCTACCGCGAAAATCCGCGCTTTGACATCGAAACCGCCATCCGCGAGGTCGGGGTTGGCGAGGCCGTGACCTCTTTCCTGCAGAAAAAGGGGGTGCCGGGCATGGCGGAACGCACGCTGATCCGCCCGCCGTCCTCGCAACTGGGGCCGATCACGGCCGCCGAGCGGGGCGGGGTGATGGGCGCGTCCGATCTGGCGGGGAAATACGACACGCCGGTGGATCGCAGATCCGCCCATGAGATCCTGACAGAACGGGCAGCCGCTGCCGCCCAAGCCGCTGAAGAGGCCGAAGCCGCAGAGGAGGCGCAGGAGGCCCGCGCGCGCGAATTCAGCGCAGGCCGCCGCTATACCGGCAAACGTGTCAGCCGCTCGACCAGTGGCACCGGATCACGCAGCCGCCGCAAAAGCACCGACAGCTTTGGCGAGCAGATGGGCAAAATGGTGATGAAGGAACTGACCGGCACCACAGGGCGGCGCATCGTGCGCGGCATCCTTGGCGGTTTGTTCAAGGCGCGCTGAGCTGACGGCCTGAGCATGGGGTGCGCGCGTCAGCGCCCCGTGCGCAGCGCCCCTGCCGCGACGATCACGCAAATGGCCAGCGTGCCGACCAATCCGAACGCCAGTCGTAGCCCCCATGCCTCGGCCAGAAAGCCGATGCTGGGCGGGCCAAGTAGCATCGCGCCATAGCCCAAGGTTGCCACCGACGCGATGGCCTGTCCCGGCGGGATATGCGGATCGGCGGCCGCCCGGCTGATGGCCAGCGGAATGATCGCGGCATAGCCCATGCCCATCAGCACATAGCCCAGCATCGCCGTGCCAAAGCCGGGTGAGATCATCAGACAGGCCACGCCTGCCGCCGCCGACAGCCCGCTGCCTCGGGCGACGGCGACCGCGCCATAACGGGTGATCAGCCGTCCCACGCTTAGGCGCATGGCCACCATGGTGACAGAGAACACCGCAAAGCCCAGCGCACCGCGCGCAGCTGACGTGCCGACCACCTCTGTCAGATACAGCGCGCTCCAGTCCACGACGGCCCCTTCGCCGGTGCCGCCACACAGGGCGATCAGCCCCACAGCGATCAGCGGCCCCTTGGGCAGGGTGAACAGGCCCGCCTGTCCGCCTTTGGTTGTGTCGCTGGTCCATCGGGTCATCATCAGCGGGCCAAAGACCGCGACGCACAGCACGCCCGTCGCCACGAAATGTGCGCCAAGCCCCAGATCCGTGCGCACCGCGTACCAGCCGCCCGCAGCACCTACGCCTGCGCCAAGGCTCCACATCGCGTGAAAGGACGGCATGATGGATTTGCCCGCGTGGCGCTCGACCTCGGCGGCCCATGCGTTCATCGTCACGTCCATTGCCCCGTGGCCCGCGCCAAAGAACACCAGCGCCACCGCCAGCAGCGGCACCGTGGGCGCCAGACCCACCGCCAGCAGGCCCAGCGCATAGACAACCGCCAGCACACAGGTGACGCCATAGGCCCCGTGGCGATCGGCCCCGCGCCCCGCCAGTGGAAAGGACGCCAGCGCCCCCAAGCCCAGACCCAGCAACAACAGCCCCAAGGCCGCTTCGCTCAGCGCAAAGCGGTCAACCACGGCGGGTACACGCGCGGCCCATGCGCCAAGCAAGGCCCCGTTCAGGGCAAAAGCTGCGGAAACGGCCAGTCTGGGGGAAGATACATGCATGAGGCGGGCTTGCGCTGCACGGCGGGGATTCGCAACCCGCGAATGCGCCACAGACGGTCTTGGCATAGCGCTTTGGTCGAATATGCCGTTGGGGAAAGCGCGCTTAGGCTGAAAGGCGGAGGAGAGAGGACAGTCCATGAAAATGAGCGATACCCGCCAGATTGCAGCACCACGTGCGCAGGTCTGGGCGGCGATACAGGACGCCGATGTGCTAAAGGCCTGCGTGCCCGGATGCACGGAGATGACCGGCGACGCGGCCAGTGGTTTTGACGCGGTGGTCACGCAAAAGGTCGGCCCCGTGAAGGCCACGTTCAAAGGCCGGGTCGAGATGACCGATATGACAGCCCCCGCCAGCCTGCGCCTGAGTGGCGAGGGCAAAGGCGGTGCGGCAGGCTTTGCCAAGGGGGGCGCCGACGTCCGGCTTGAGGACAGCGATGGCGGCACCCTGTTGCACTACGATGTGGAGGCCAGTGTCGGCGGCAAGCTGGCACAGCTTGGCAGCCGGATCATCGACGGCTTTGCCAAGAAGATGGCCGACCAGTTCTTTGACAATTTCCAGCGGGCGGTTGAGGGGCCGCCGGATGTGGATGCGGCAGAGGCCACGCCCGTGGAAAAGAAAGGCTGGTTGAAACGCATCACGGGATAACACGACGGGTGGTTGCCGCGAAGAGGAGCGCGGCTGCCGCCATGATCATAGGGAGGGAAACCATGACAGAGGTCACAATGGTGGTGAACGGCAAGACCGTCACCCGAACGGTCAGGGGCAATACGCTCATGACCGAATTCCTGCGCGAGGATTTGCGCCTGACCGGCACCCATGTGGGCTGCGACACCTCGCAATGCGGGGCCTGCACGATCCACGTGGACGGCAAACAGGTCAAAGCCTGCACCATGTTCGCCATCGAGGCAGACGGGGCAGAGATCGCCACGATCGAAGGGCAGGCCGCGCCCGATGGCACCTTGTCCGCGCTACAGGCGGCGTTTCAGGAATTCCACGGGCTGCAATGCGGATTTTGCACGCCGGGCATGGTGATGGCAGCGGCGGCTTTGCTGCGCGACAACCCGACCCCGACAGAGGCCGAGGTGCGCCACCACCTCGAAGGCAATATCTGCCGCTGTACCGGATATCATAACATCGTGCGCGCGATCCTTGCCGCCTCCGGGCAGCAGGTGCCCGCCGTGGCCGCAGAATAACCACCATATTTCGCCTTGGTGGGTCGCACCCGCACAAGGCCCCAAGGGAGGAAGCCCCATGCCGAAGGACCATGGCATCGGCGCAAGTCAGAAACGGCGCGAGGATGTGCGCTTTCTGACCGGAGCCGGTCAATACACCGACGACATCAACATTCATAACCAGACCTATGTGCATTTTCTGCGCTCTGACGTGGCGCATGGCCGGATCAACGGGATCGATACAGCCGCCGCCGCGGCCATGCCCGGTGTGGTGCGCATCTTCACCGGTGCCGATTTCGAGGGCATCGGGGGGCTGCCCTGCGGCTGGGAAGTCACCGATAAAAACGGCCAACCGATGAAAGAGCCCGCCCATCCCGTGCTGGCCATTGGCAAGGTGCGCCATGTGGGCGATCCGATTGCTGCCGTCGTGGCAGACAGTCTCGAAGAGGCCCGCAACGCCGCCGAGTCCATCGAACTCGACATCGAAGAGCTGCCTGCCGTGGTCAACATGAAGGCCGCGCTGACCGAGGCATCGTCTCTGGTGCATGACGATCTGGGCGATAACCTGTGTTTCGATTGGCAATTCGGGACGGACACAGACACGGTCGATGCGGCATTTGCAAAGGCTGCGCATGTCACCACGCTGGAGTTGGTGAACAACCGCTTGGTGGCCAACCCGATGGAGCCGCGCGTGGCCGTGGGGGACTATGCCCGTGCCAATGATGAATCCACGCTCTACACCACCTCGCAGAACCCGCATGTGATCCGTCTGCTGATGGGGGCCTTTGTGCTGGGCATCCCCGAACACAAGCTGCGTGTGGTGGCCCCGGATGTGGGCGGCGGTTTCGGCACCAAGATCTTTCACTACGCGGAGGAGGCGTTTTGCACCTTTGCCGCGCGGCAGATCAACCGGCCTGTCAAATGGACCTCGACCCGGTCCGAGGCTTTTATGTCCGATGCCCATGGCCGCGACCATGTCTCGAAGATCGAACTGGCGCTGGATGCGGAGCATAACTTTATCGCGCTGCGCACGGACACCTATGCCAATATGGGGGCCTATTTGTCGACCTTCGCGTCCTGCACGCCCACATGGCTGCATGGCACATTGATGGCGGGCAACTACCGCACGCCGGCGGTGCAGGTGAACGTAAAGGCCGTGTTCACCAACACCGTGCCTGTGGATGCCTATCGCGGGGCAGGCCGGCCCGAGGCGACCTATCAGCTTGAACGCGTCATTGACAAAGCCGCGCGGGAGCTGGGGGTTGATCCGATCAAACTGCGGCGGCAGAACTTTATCACGTCCTTCCCCTATGCCACGCCGGTGGCGGTGGAATATGACACTGGCGACTATCACGCCACCATGGACAAGATGGAAGAGCTGATGGATCTGGACGGTTTCGCGGCCCGCCGTGCTGCGTCCGAGGCCCGCGGCAAGCTGCGTGGTCTGGGGGTGAACTGTTTCATCGAGGCCTGCGGCATCGCGCCGTCGAACCTTGTGGGCCAGTTGGGCGCCCGCGCGGGGCTGTATGATGCGGCGACCGTGCGCGTGAACGCGACCGGATCGATCAGCGTCATGGTGGGCGCGCACAGCCACGGGCAGGGGCATGAGACCGTGTTCCCGCAAGTGGTGGCCGAGATGCTGGGCATCGACGAAAGCCTGATCGACATCGTGCATGGCGACACCTCGAAGATCCCCTTTGGCATGGGCACCTACGGGTCGCGGTCGCTGGCGGTTTGCGGATCGGCCATCGTGCGCGCGACAGAGAAAATCATCAACAAGGCCAAGAAGATCGCGGCCCATATGCTCGAAGCCTCTGACGGGGATATCGAGCTGAAAGATGGCCAGTTTTCGGTCGCAGGCACGGATAAATCCGTGGCTTGGGGGGATGTGACGCTGGCGGCTTATGTGCCGCACAACTACCCGCTGGAGGATATAGAGCCGGGGCTGGAGGAGACGGCGTTCTATGATCCGGCGAACTTCACCTATCCGGCCGGGGCCTATGCCTGCGAGGTGGAGGTTGACCCGGAAACCGGGGAAGTGCGCATTGAAAAATTCGTCTCGGCGGATGATTTCGGCAATGTCATCAACCCGATGATCGTCGAAGGGCAGGTGCATGGCGGGATCGCGCAGGGCATCGGTCAGGCCTTGCTGGAGAACGCCGCCTATGACGAGAACGGCCAGCTGCTGAGCGCGTCCTATATGGATTACGCCATGCCACGGGCCAGCGATCTGCCGATGCTTGACGCCTATGTGGTAGACCATTCCTGCCAGACGCCCTGCACGCATAACCCGCTTGGGGTAAAGGGCTGTGGTGAGGCCGGGGCCATCGGGTCGCCGCCCACGGTGGTCAACGCGGTGATAGATGCGCTGCAATCGGGGGGGCATGCGGTGAGCCACATCGATATGCCGCTGTCTCCGGCGCGTGTCTGGGACGCCATGCAGGGCTGAGTGATCGGGCCGCTGCGTGCCACCCCGCGGTTTGGTGCGCACGGCAGCGGTCCGGTTTCAGGTATTTGACCCAAGGAAAAACCAGGGCGGTTTTTTCCATAATACGGGAGGATATGATGTATTCATTCGAAATTTTGCGCCCCGATTCAGTCGAAGAGGCGGTGGCCTGTCTTGTGCAGGAGGATTCACAGCCGCTGTCGGGCGGGCAGACGTTGATCCCTACGTTGAAGCAGAGGCTGGCGATGCCGTCGTCCTTGGTCAGCCTGTCCGGCATTGCCGGAATGACGGGGGTGACGGCGGACGGGGATATTCTGACCATCGGTGGCGCGACCTGTCATGCGCAGGTGGCGCGGGAGGCGCAGGCCTATCCGGCGCTGGCGGCGCTTGCGGGGCAGATCGGGGACCCTGCGGTGCGCAATCGCGGGACCATCGGGGGATCGCTGGCCAACAACGATCCCTCTGCCTGTTATCCGGCGGCGGCGCTGGCATCTGGGGCGGTGATTGTGACGGATCGTCGTGAGATCGCGGCGGATGCCTATTTCTGCGGGATGTTCGAGACCGCTTTGGAAGAGGGGGAGATCATCACTGCGGTGAAATTCCCGATCCCTGAACGCGCGGCCTATGTGAAGTTCCACCAGCCGGCGTCGCGGTTTGCGCTGGTGGGCGTGTTTGTGGCGCAGAGTTCTGACGGCGTGCGGGTCGCAGTGACGGGCGCGTCCAATGACGGGGTGTTCCGTTGGGAGGCCGCGGAGAGTGCGTTGTCTTCGTCGTTTGGAGCGGATGCGCTGGACGGGGTGGCTGTGCCTGACGCCGGGGATATGATCAGCGATTTGCACGGCAGCGGCGCTTATCGTGCGCATCTGGTCAAGGTGTTGACGAAGCGAGCGGTGGCGCAAGCCTGAGGCGCTTGTAGAGGAAAGGTTCGGGCCGCCCTTGGGAGATCCGGGGGCGGCCCGTTGGTTCAGGCGATAGGCTGGCGCAGCACGGCGAGTGGCGCAAGCCGTTGCCCCGCGACCTCATGTTCCGTGGTGTCGTGGTTGAACCAGAAGACCTCGGTCGCGGTGCGGCGGCGGCGGACGCCTTCGGGCAGGGTGATGGTGTCCAGCCCGGCGCGTTTTGCGATCCCCTCCATCACCCGGATCAGGGCTGGCTGGTCCAGCCAAGCCGCAAGGTAGGTGATCTGGTGCGACCGGGCGGTGACGATGCTGCCGTCGCTGGCGCGGGTCAGATCGGTCAGGGTGGTTTCGATCACATCGCGGTAGCCGGTGATATGGCCGCCGTCGCTGGCGATGGGCATATCGGGGCGTAGGCTTTCGACGCGGGCCACCGTGACGTCGAGACCCGGCATGGCAGGCGGCAGCGGCACCGGCGTTTGCATGTCTGCGCTGCGGGCTGCCGTGCGCGGGCCGATGACGACCTCGGCCCCGCAGGCGGCCAGCGCGGCCTTGTCTTCATCGCTCAGGATCATCTGGCCGGGCACACAGATCATGCGGTAGCCCGTCAGATCTGCACCGGGGCGCAGGATGTCGATGGACAGACCCAGTTTGCGTAAGGCCCGATAGGTGTCGAGCACGAGGTCGAAATAGCTTAGCCCCGCGCCATGCGGCTGGATCGACCATGCCCAATCGGATTCGTAATCGAAGAACAATCCGACATCCGCCTGAACGGGGGTCACATCCGGCGCCTGAGCCAATTCGTCGGCGACCTGACGTGCCTCGGCCAAGGCCGGGGCCGGGGCGCTGTCGGGACGCAGCATGCCTGCGTGCATCATCTCTTGGGCCATGGGGGCCTGACGCCAGCGGAAGTAGCACACAGCCTCGGCCCCATGGGCGAAGGCCTCCCACGACCACAGGCGCACCATTCCGGGCAGCGGATCGGGGTTGTAGGGCGCCCAGTTCACCGGTCCGGGCTGTTGTTCCATCACCCACCAGCGGCCCCGCCCGACCGCGCGGTACAGATCGTGGTGCAGCGCCTGAAAATCGGGATCGCCTTGGCGCGCGTAGCGGCGTTTATGCTCGGACGGGGCGTCGATGCGGTCCTCGAGGAAACCCAGCGGGTAGCTGTCCCAGCTGGCGATTTCCAGATCGTCGCCCACGCGGAAATGGTCGAAATCGGTGATCCGCCCCATGTAGTTATGCGCGATCGGCGCGGTGGAATAGCCGCGCAGAATGTCCACCTGACGGCGGTTGAACCGCACCACCTGATCGGACGAGAACCGCCGGAAGTCGAGCAGATGTGACGGGTTGGGTTCGGTCACGGTCAGGTTGGGCAGGTCGATCTGGTCAAAGCTGTCGTACTCCATCGACCAGAACACATTGCCCCAGGCGGCATTGAGCGCGTCGATGTCGCCATCGTTGCCATCCCCTGCGTAGCGCGTCCGCAGCCAGTTGCGAAACGCTTGGCGCGCCGCGTTGCTATAAGACAGGATCGTGTCGTGGCAGCCGTATTCGTTATCGGTCTGCCATGCCGCCACATGCGGGTTCTGGCCATACCGTTCTGCCAGCCGCGTGACGATGAGGTCGCATTCGCGGGCATAGCCTTCGTGGCTGAAACAGTAATGCCTGCGCGAGCCGAATTTGCGCGGATGCCCCTCTGCGTCGCGGGCCAGCATATCGGGGTGCCGGTCCAGCATCCAGCGCGGCGGCGTCGCCGTCGGGGTGCCCAGAACCACGCGAAGGCCCGCGCGGCCCAGCACCTCGATCGCGTCATCGAGCCAGTCAAAGCGGTATTGGCCCGGCGAAGGTTCGAGCCGCGACCATGCGAACTCACCGATCCGCACCCATGTCAGACCGGCTTCGACCATGCGGCGGGCGTCGTCTTCCCAGATGTCGCGGGACCAGTGTTCAGGGTAATAGCAGGTGCCAAGGGTGCGTTTCATGTCGGTTCCGTGGTCAATTGCTCTGCGCCGCAGAGACAGTCTGGGAGTGGATCACGCGGTATTCCGTGATCTGGTGATAGCGGTCGTCGGGACGCAGAATTGCGTCGGGAAAGCCCGTCTGGTTGGGGCTGTCGGGCCAGCATTGGGTTTCCAGCGCAAGTCCTGCGCGCGGCCCGTACCGGCGACCGTCCAGCCCTGACAGCCCTGTGGCTTGCAAATGCGCTGCATTATAAACCTGCACACCCGTCTGAGTAGAAGAGACACGTAGCGTCACCTGACCGCCCGGGGCCTGCAGATGGGCAATCGGGCGCAAAGGAACGGTCTGCCGGGCAAGGCAAAAAGTGTGGTCAATCAACTGTGCGCCGATCGGGCGGGCGCGGCGAAAGTCAAAACGTGTTCCGGCCACGGGCGCGATCTCTCCGGTCGGGATCTGGTTGGCATCGGTGGGCAAGTAGCCGTCGGCGGCGATTTGCAGCAGGTGGTGATCCACGCAGTCGCCGCCGTCCAGCGTGAAATAGCCGTGATGGGCCAGTGACACAGCGGTGGGCGCGTCACAGGTGGCTGACAGCGCGATGCGCAAGGCGGCCTGATCGGTGATCGACAGCTGTGCGGTGATGTCCAGCGCGCCGGGAAACCCCATGTGCCCGTCGGGCTGATGCAAGGTCAGGGTCACAAAGGCGCGCTCATGCGCGGCGACGGACCAAAGCGCCGCGTGACAGCCGTCAGGCCCACCATGCAGGCAGTTGCCACTGCCCTCATTCGCGGCGAGGTGGTGGAGGGTGCCGTCGATCTGCAGATGCGCGCCCCGAAGCCGGTTGGCGAAACGTCCCACGATGGCGCCAAAGTAGCGCATCGGCCCCAGATAGGCGTCCAGCGTGGGGCTGCCCAGCACCAAAGGATGCGGATGCCCCGACAGGCGCAGATCCTGCACGATGGCTCCGAGCGTCAGCACATGGGCGGTCAGCCCCGCGTTGGTGATGGTCAGCCGCTCCACAGCGCGCCCGCAGGGCAGATGACCAAAGACCGCCGTTGTCACGCTTTGGCCGCGTCATAGGCTGCGACGATCTCCTGGGCGCGGGCGGAAACTTCGGCGGCAGACATGCCCGGTTTGTAGACCCCCGTGCCCATTCCAAAGCCGGTGACACCGGCGCCAAACCAGTCCGCGAAATCGGACGGGCCGACACCGCCCACAGCATAGGTTTTCGCCGCGGGCGGCAGCACGGCCTTGATCGCCGACAGCCCTTTGGTGCCCAGCAAAAGTGCGGGAAAGAACTTCAGCCCGTCCGCGCCATGGCGCAGGGCGGTGAAACATTCCGTGGGCGTGGCCACACCGGGATAGGAGGCCATCCCCAACGCCTTGGTGCGGTCGATGACGTCGGGGTTGCAATCGGGCGATACGATCAGCGTGCCGCCTGCTGCATGCACCGCGTCGACATCGGCGGTGGTCAGAACCGTGCCTGCGCCGATGCGCGCCCGTCCCGCCAGCCCTTTGGCCAACGTTTCGATCGATTGCAGCGGATCTGGTGAATTCAGCGGCACCTCGATGACGTCGATGCCAGCCGTAACCAGCGCCTCGCCGATGGGCAGCACCGCATCGGGGGTGACGCCACGCAGGATGGCAATGATCTCTCGGCTCATTGGGTGGTCTCCTTGTAGGCGGCGGTCAGCCCCGCCAGAACGATATCTGCGCCATCGACCCCGCGCGCCTCTACGCCTTGGGCCTTGAGCGCGCGGCCATAGAGCGCCTGCAGCCGTGGCGCGCCGATCAAAACGACCTGTTGACCCAGCCAGTATTCCTTGGCCCCTGCAAGTTCGAGCCCGATCAACATGCCCGACAGGCGGGCGCGGGCCGTGGCCGGGGACAGACCGTCCAAAAGGCCAGCGGCGCGCAGACCGAACAGCCGTGCAGCAAACCGCTGCGGCGCGCCCATGGCGTCGGCCAGAGCTTCGTCAAAGGCGGCCTCGTCCCAGTCGTCAGATGTCACGGAATGGCGCAGCACCGATTGGCCAGACAGCAGGTCGAACATCTCGCCGGTCATGAAGGTGCGAAAGCTGACGATTTCCTCGGCGCTGATGTGGACCCATTTGCTGTGGGTGCCGGGCAGGCAGATCACACCGTCAAACTGCGGGTCCGCGCCAAGATATCCGGCGATCTGTGTCTCTTCGCCGCGCATCACATCTGCGGGGCTGGCTTGTTTCAGACCGGGCAGAATGCGCACATCCAGCCGGTCATCGCGCACCAGTGGACGGATGGCCTGCGCGGCGCGCGGCGCCTTGCACGGCACCTTGCGATAGGGCGCCTCGGCCCAGCCCTGTTTCGCGCCGACCATGCCGCAGGCCAGCACGGGGATGCGGTGGTCCGGCAGATAGGGCGCGACCAGATCCAGCAAGGCTGTCTCGAACTGGTCGGGGGCCAGACGCCCCATCCCCTGATCAGAGCTGAGCGCTGCGCGCACCGCGCCATCCTCGCCCATGACCCAGACCCGCAGGTTCGAGGTGCCCCAATCCATGGCAAGCCAATCGGCCTGTGTCGTCGTCATCTTGGTTAGTCCTTTGTGCCTTGTCCCGCGGGAAGACTTAGATCAGTGGCTTTCGCGCGTCACGGGGCGGGTGTCCTTTCCGACCAGAAAATCCAGATCGGCGCCCTGATCGGCCTGCAACACGTGATCGACATACATCTTGGCATAGCCACGGGTGTAATGCGGTTCAGGCGGGGTCCATGCGGCGCGGCGCGCGGCCAGCTCGGCCTCGGGCACCAGCAGGTCCAGCACGCCGTCGCGGGCGGAGACGCGGATGCGGTCGCCGGTCTGCACCAACGCCAGCGGCCCGCCGTCGTTGGCCTCGGGTGCTACATGCAGGATCACCGTGCCAAAGGCCGTGCCGGACATGCGCGCGTCAGAGATCCGCACCATATCCCGCAGCCCCTGTTTGACCAGCTTGGCGGGCAGGGGCATGTCACCCACTTCCGGCATGCCGGGATAGCCCTTGGGGCCGCAGCCCTTGAGCACCAGAATGCTGTCGGGCGTCACCGGCAGATCCTCGCGGTCGATATTGGCCTTGAGGTCCTCGATGGTCTCGAAAACAAAGGCCTCGCCCTCATGTTCAAGCAGGGCATCGGTGGCCGCCGAGGGTTTGACGATGGCCCCGCGCGGCGCAAGCGTCCCTTTGAGCACCCGCAGACCGGAGGCCGGTTTCAGCGGCGCATCAAACGGATAGATCACATCGCGGTTATAACATTCCGCGCCGTCGTGATAGACGGACAGATCGCCGCCCAGAACGGTGCGCGCAGGCCGCAGCAGATGGGCAATTTCCGCCAGAACGGCGGGCATGCCACCGGCGTAGCAGAAATCCTCCATCAGGTATTTGCCCGACGGCATGCAGTTGACCAGCAGGGGAATATCGCTGCCCAGCTCGAAATCCTTGAGGCTGAGGTCCACCCCGACGCGCCCCGCCAAAGCCAGCAGATGCATCACCGAATTGGTCGACCCGCCCACGGCGGCATTGGCGATGATCGCGTTTTCGAAACTTTCGCGGGTGATAACATCGGACAGTTTCAGATCTTCCTCGACCATCTCGACGATGCGGCGGCCTGTCATATGCGCCAGCGCCCCGCGCCGCGCATCGACCGCCGGAAGGGCTGCGTTGGTGGGCAGCGCAATGCCAAGCGCTTCGGTCAGGGAGGCCATGGTCGATGCGGTGCCCATGGTCATGCACACGCCCTTGGACCGGCTCATGCCGCTTTCAGTGGCCATGAAATCGGCCAGCGTCATCTCGCCCGCTTTGACCGCGGTGGCGAACTTGCGCACATCGGTGCCCGAGCCCAGATCGCGGCCTTTCCATTTGCCGTTCAGCATTGGCCCGGAGGAGACAACAATCGTCGGCAGATCGACCGAGGCCGCGCCCATCAACTGCCCCGGCGTGGTCTTGTCACAGCCGCCCAACAGAACGACGCCGTCGATGCCATAGGCGCGAATGGATTCCTCGACGTCCATGGCCAGAAGGTTGCGAAACAGCATGGCCGTGGGCTTCATCTGCGTCTCGCCAAGGCTCATGACCGGGAATTCCACCGGAAAGCCGCCTGCCTCCCAGACGCCGCGTTTCACCGCCTCGGCCAGATCGCGCAGGCCGGAATTGCACGGGGTCAGCTCTGACCACGTGTTGCAGATGCCGATGACAGGGCGGCCATCAAAGGCATGGTCCGGAAAGCCCTGATTTTTCATCCACGAGCGGCGGATAAACCCGTCCTTGTCGATCATCCCGTACCAGTTGCTGCTGCGGCGGTCCTTGGTCATAGGCGGTCTCCTTTGACGACCCACATGGTTTCGGGGAAATCCCACGGCAGCGTCAAACCGTGCGACATCAGGAATTGGCCGGACAGCTCCAGTGCTGCGGACTTGATCATCTGGTGCCCGCGCGACAGCCCCTTGGCATCCGCGCGGTTGACCAGCGCGATGCGGTAGCGCGCCGCAGGGTCCAGCCCGCACAGGCGCAGTGGGCGCGGCACGGTTTGCGCGCCTGTGGTGGCTTTTCCGGCAAAGACCACGAATTGCGCGCCGTCACGGGCCAGTTGCAGTTCTGCCATCACCGACGCATCCGCGCTGTCGAGGCGCAGGATATCCGCCGTGGCCATCCAGTCGCGGTTGGCCTTCCACCAGGTGGTCACCTCTGTCAGCACACGGCCCTCTTCGTCGGTCAGCTCGCGCGGGTCCATCTCGAACCCCATGTGCCGCTGCGCCGCGACCCATGCGCGAAAGCGGATGTCGATCATCCGCCCCGAGGTATGGCATTTGCGCGGGCCCACGTGGCTGCCGGTCACAGCCAAAGGCAAAAACAGCGCCGCCTCGTGCTGCATGCGCAGACGTTCTACTGCGTCGTTGCTGTCGGACAGCCAGACGCGGTGCGTCCGTTCCAAGACGCCAAAGTCGATCCGCCCCCCGCCAGAGGAACAGCTTTCGATCTCGACCTTGGGGAAGGCCGCGCGCAGCCGGTCAAGAAGCGCATAAAAGCCGCGCGCCTGTGCGGCGTCGGGCGTGGGCAACACGCGGTTGTGGTCCCATTTGATATAATCGATGTCGTAGGCGGACAGGATCGCGGCGATGGCGTCGAACAGGTAATCGCGCACCTCCGCGCGGGCCATGTCCAGAACGCGCTGCTGGCGGCCTTCGATCTGGTCGGGCAGCCCAAGGATCCAGTCGGGATGCGCCCGTGCCAGATCGCTGTCCATCGACACCATCTCCGGCTCGAACCACAGGCCAAAACGCATACCCAAACCGTGAATGTGGTCGATCAGCGGGGTAAAACCATCGGGCCATTTGCGCCGGTCGATCTGCCAGTCGCCCAGACTGGTGGTGTCGTCATCGCGCAACCCGAACCAGCCGTCATCCAGCACAAAGCGTTCCGCCCCAAGCGCCGCTGCGCGGTCCGCGATGGCGGTGAGCGCATCAAGGTCATGATCAAAGTAGATCGCCTCCCAGCAATTGTAATGCACCGGGCGCGGGCGATCGGGATCGGGCCATTGCACCACGTGATCACGCAGATGCCGCTGGAACGCCACGGCGCAGCCATTTAGCCCGCTGGCGGAGTAGACGGCATAGAGCTTGGCACTTGTGAACTCTGTCGCGGGGGCAAGCTCGGTCCCGCCCGCGTGGCCGAACTGGACCTGACGGCGGCCATCGGACAGCTCTTCGGCGATCATGCGGTGCCCGCCGGACCAGCCGTAATGCAGGGCGTAGGCCTCGCCGCCGGTGTTTGTCGCACCGCGACAAGGCAGGATCAGCGCGGGGAAATGTTCGTGACCGGTGCGGCCTGTGCGGTTGTCGCGCAGGCGGATGCCAGCGGTCCATGGCGTGTGGTTGGGCTGGAATTCTCCGATCCAGCGACCGGTGAAATCAATCATCTCGTCCGCAAGCTGCGGTGCGGGCATCACGGGGGCGGCCAGCCAATGCAGCCGCATGGGGTGATCGCATTGCAGGTGCGACTGTGCTTCCAGTATGCCGGTCTTGGCGTGGACCACAAACCGCGCGGTGTAGCGGACCCCCAAAGCCGGATCGGCGTAGGTCAGCGTCAGCGCCGTGTCGGTCTGCTGCGCGTCAGACAGACGGAAATCGGGCAGCACCTGCGCGCCGTTCTGATCGTGCAGCACCAGACCCGGCTGGCCGGGGAAGGTATGCCGCGCGTCAGGACAGATCGACAGGTCTGGATTGGCGTCCAGCATCCCGCCGGTGACATCCAGCACCGATGCCTCTGCCAATGCCGTCAGGTCTTCGCCGTCAGGCAGCCGTGCGCCCCAATAGGTGACGCAGGCCATGCGGCTGTCATGGCTGGCCAGCACCAAGGTCTGACCCACCGTATCAAGGCGCCATGTCTGGATCATTTCACCGCCCCAAGGGTCAGACCGGCGATAAAGTGGCGCTGCATGAGAAAGAACATCAGCACCGGCGGCAGCGCCGCCACGATGGAGCCTGCCGACACCAGATGCCACGCGGCGACCCATTGGCCGTTGAGCGAATACAGACCGGCGGTGATCGGCTGTTGATCGGCGCCCTGCGTCAGCACCGTCGCCCAGAAGTAATCGTTCCAGATGAAGGTGAAGATAAGCACCGACAGCGCGGCCAGCGCAGGCTTCATCAGCGGCATCACCACGTACCAGAAGATGCGCAGCTCGCTGATGCCTTCGACGCGGGCGGCCTCGATCAGCTCATAGGGCAGGGCGCGGATAAAGTTGCGCATGAACAGCGTGCAGAACCCCGCCTGAAAGGCGATGTGGAACAGCGCCAGACCATACCACGTGTTGTACATGCCCAGATCCAGCGTCAGATCGCGCACCGGCACCATCAGGATCTGGAAGGGCACAAAGTTGCCCGCGATGAACATGAAGAAGATCAGCAAGTTGCCTTTGAACTTGTAGACCGCCAGCGCAAAGCCGGTCATGCAGCTGATGGCCACAGCACCGATCACCGTGGGGATCGTCACCTTGAAGCTGTTGAGGATATATTTGCCAATCGGCGTCTGCTTGAAGATCGCGGTGTAGTTTTCCAGCAGGTTAAAGCTGGTGGGCCAGCCCCAGTAGTTGCCCGCGGTGATGTCGCCCGCCGAGCGGACAGAGGTCAGCGCCACGGCAATCAGCGGCAGCAGCCAGACGATCAGGGCCACGGGCAGGGCGATCTTGTAGATCGTCTGCGACAGCGGCGAGGTCTTTTCGATAGGTGTGGGAAACATCTCAGGCGCCTCTTTCGTCGCGGTACATCTTCCACAGGAAGCCGGTGATATAGATCATCATGATCAGGAACAGCACCACGGCGATGGCCGCGCCATAGCCCATGCGGAAGCCGTATTCGCTGAAGGCCTGTTCATACATGTAGAAGGCCAGAACCCGCGAGCTGCCCCAAGGTCCGCCGTCGGTCATGATAGAGATCAGGTCAAACGACCGCAGCGCCCCGATCACCGTGACCACGATGGCAATAAAGGTCGCGGGACGCAGTTGCGGCAGGATCACATACCACAGCATCTTCAGCCCCTTGGCATTGTCGAGACGCGCGGCCTCGATCTGTTCGGGATCGACGGCGTTCAGGCCGGTTAGATACAGGATCATGCAATAGGCCGTCTGCGGCCAAAGACCGGCAGCGATGATGCCGTAGGTGACGTAATCTTCGTTGGCAAGCACGGCGATGGGTTCGATCCCGAACCATCCCAGCGCAATATTCATCAAGCCGTAGCTGGGGTCATAGAACCACGCAAAGACCAGACCCACAACGACCTGCGAGATCACGAAGGGGAAGAAAAACAGCGATTTATAGATGCGGATGCCGCGCACGGTCTGGTTCAGAAACAGCGCCACAAACAGCCCCATCGGGATTGCCAGCATATAAAGCACCAGCCAGATGACGTTGTTTTTCAGCGAGGTGTAGAACGCCTCGTCATCCATCAGCTCCGCATAGTTTGCCGTGCCGACCCATGTCTTATCGCCCAGACCGTCCCATTCGTAAAAAGACAGGCCAATCGACTGAAAGATCGGCAGGATCACGTAGACCGTGAACATGAAAATACCGGGGGCAAGGAACAGCCACGGCGCTAGGCGTTGCTGGTTTTCCTTCCACCAACTGCGGTGCACGGGGGGATGCGGATCGGGGAGCGTGGGGGCCGTCATGACGTGCCTTCCTCGGACATGCGTGGACTGCGGAAAACGCCCCGCCAGATAGGGATCGGGCGGGGCGCTCGGTTCGGTCTGGATCAGTTGTAGGCGCGCGCGCGGACCTTCTCGAGACGCTCGAGGATCTGCTCCATGCGCTCGGGCTTCACCATGAACTCCTGGAAGCCTTCCATGCCAGCCTTCGCCATCTCGGCGGGGGCGTCACGGTCAAAGAACTGCGCAATGCCGCCATCGGTGTTCGACAGCATCTCGTAGCCGGCCTGCAGGAACTTGTCGTCACCGACAGAGCTGTCCTTGTTGATCGGCAGCTGGCCCAGTGTTTCGTTGATCTGGGTCTGCACGTCCGCCCGCGCGAGGTAGGCGAGGAATTTCTTCGCGTCCTCTTTGTTCTTTGCATTGGCGGGGATGTGGATGGTGTCGGTGGGCGCTTCTTCGGCCATCGGCACGTCCGGGTTGATCTGCGGGAACTGGAAGAAGCCCAGCTGATCATCGGTCAGGCCTGCCTCGCGCAGCGGCGCCACGGCGAAGTTGCCCATCACGTACATCGCGGCATCGCCCTGAACCATCGGGGCCAGAGCTTCTTGCCAGCTGTAGGCTGCGTGGTTTTCAAGGAAGAAGCCCGCGTCGATCAGCTCTTTCCAGTTGTTCATGGTAGCCACGACGCGCTCGTCGGTCCAAGCGACTTCGCCCTTGGTCAGCGCCATGTGGAAGTCATAGCCGTTTGTGCGCAGGTTGAGGTAGTCAAAGACGCCGCCCGCGGTCCACAGGTACTTGGTCCCGATGGTGATCGGGGTGATGCCTGCCTCCGTCAGCTTGGCGCCTGCGGCTTTGAAATCTTCCCAAGTCTCGGGCACCGCGATGCCTTGCTCTTCGAAGATGTCTTTGCGGTAGTAGACGCCCCACTGGTAGTAGGTGTAGGGCACGCCCCAGATCTTGCCGTCGATGGTCATCGACCCCTTGGCCGAGGCCAGCGATTCGTTCAGGCCGTTTTCCTCCCAGACATCATCGACCGGCTCGAACAGGCCCGCGTTGACATAGGGCAGCATACGGTTGCCCGCGTACCAGTTGGCCAGATCCGGCGCATCCGCAGTCAGAAAGTTGCGGATCGAGGTCTTGTAGCCCTCGTGGTCAAACAGGTTCCATTTCACCGTCACATCAGGGTTTTCCGCCTCGAACCCTGCGATCAGCGCCTCGAACGCGGCCTTGGGCGCGGGGTCGGATGTGTCGGTGTTGATGACAAGCTCACCAGCGAATGCCGTGGTGGACAGCATGGTGGACGCGAGAATGGCGCCCATAAATTTTGTGCGTTGGAACATCTGCGGTTCCTCCTCCCGATTATATTGTGTGAAGCAGTTTGTCCCAAATAGTGGAACAAAGATTTCACATATTGATTTGGTAGTCCCATCTTGCTAGTCCTGTCAACAGTTGCTGCGGGAAACGCCCCGTTTGCGCAAGAAAGTTACGGGACGACATGAACAAGCAGGCGACTTCGGACGGAACGGTGGGCAAGGCACTGGATGTGCTCGACAGCGTGATGGCGTTTGGCCGGGCTGTGCGCTTTACCGAGATCCTCGAAGTGTCGTCTTATCCCAAGGCCACGTTGCATCGTATTTTGCAGACGCTGACCTCGCAGGGGATGCTGTCCTATGACGAGGAGCGGCACGTTTATCTGCCCGGCATGCGGCTGGTGCGGGTGGGGCGTCATGCGTGGAACCAATCCTCGCTCGCGCCGCTGGCCATGCCCTTTGTCGAATCGCTGGCGCGGGATGTGAACGAGACGGTGCATCTGGCGCAGATGGAACGGGGCAGGGTGGTCTTTATCGATAAGGCGACACCGGATGCAGGGTTTCAGACCATGGCGCGCCCCGGTCGGCGCTCGCCCGCCCATTGCACCGGCGTGGGCAAGGTCATGCTGGCCTTTATGGACGACCGCCGCCGCGCCGCTGTGCTGGACACGCTGAGTTACGAACAGTTCACCCCCAACACCCATGTTGGGCCGGCGTCGCTTCTGCCCGAGCTGGAACAGATTCGCGCCGAGGGCGTGGGCTTTGACCGCGAAGAACACGAAGAGGGAATCCTGAGCATCGCCGCGCCCATTCGGGGCAATGGCGGCTTGGTGATCGGGGCGGTGTCGGTGGTAACCTCGACGATCCGCACAACATTTGAAGATTTGGAGAAATTCCGGCCCGCCTTGTTGTGGACCGCCACGCAGATCGGACGCGAGGGGGCGGTCTGGCCCTATCCGGTCGCGCAATAATTCCTGAGGGAGGAAAGCTATGTCAGGTGTCGCGCTGCGGCAGGCCGTGAAACGCTACGGTCAGGTTCAGGTGATCCACGGGGTCGATCTGGAAATTGAACACGGTGAATTCTGTGTGTTTGTCGGCCCGTCGGGCTGCGGCAAATCCACCTTGCTGCGCATGATCGCAGGGCTGGAGGAGACATCCGAAGGTGAGATTTCCATTGGCGGGCGCGATGTGACCCGCGCCGATCCCGCCGAACGCGGCGTGGCCATGGTGTTCCAGACCTACGCGCTTTACCCGCATATGACGGTCGAGGAAAACATGGGCTTCGGGCTGAAGATGAACGGCCACCCCAAGGCCGAGATTAAGGAAAAAGTCACCGAGGCCAGCCGCATCCTGAAGCTTGATGATTACCTGTCGCGCAAGCCCAAGGCGCTGTCGGGCGGTCAACGCCAGCGGGTCGCCATCGGTCGCGCCATTGTGCGCGGGCCAGAGGTGTTCTTGTTCGACGAGCCGCTGTCCAACCTTGATGCGGAATTGCGCGTCGACATGCGGGTCGAGATCGCGCGCCTGCACAAGGAAATCGGCGCGACGATGATCTATGTGACCCATGATCAGGTCGAGGCGATGACCCTGGCCGACAAGATTGTGGTGCTGCGCGCGGGTCATATCGAACAGGTCGGCAGCCCGATGGAGCTGTACCAAGACCCCGACAACCGTTTTGTGGCGGGCTTTATCGGCTCGCCCAGCATGAACTTCCTGCAAGGCACGGTGCAGGGCGGTCAGGTGGTGATCCCTGCTTTGGGTGGTCGCAAGGTGGCAACATCCGTGGCCCTGCCCGCCGAAGGGTCCGAGGTCATCGTAGGTCTGCGCCCGCAGCATCTGCGCGTCTCGGAAGGTGGCTCTGACGTGACCATCGACATTCGCGAGCGTCTTGGCGGCGTGGCCTATGACTATCTGATCGCCCCCACCGGCGAGCGCATTGTCGCGGAAACCCGCGGCGACGAAGCCATTCCGGAGCGCACCAAAGTGTCGGTCGATTTCGACGACGTGGATGCGATGTTCTTTGACGCGAAAACCGAGGCGCGCCTGCGTTAATTGGAAGCGCTGCGAAGGCACGCAAAAGCCGCCCCATTAGGGGCGGCTTTTGTCGTGATTGGTGGGTCCCGTGACCTTACCAGAAAGCGGTGATATAGCTTTGAGCCGCTGGGCGGCCCATCGCCTTTGACGCGGCGCGGACATCGGCAACGATGCGGCGCTCCCCCGCACACCAAAGATAGGCCTGCGGCGTGGCGGTCATGGCGGCGATCGCCTGCTCTGCCATCTGCGCCTGCGCGCCGGCCTCAGCAAAGGTAACCTTAACACGCGGGTGATCGGGCAAAGGATAAAGCGGGCCGGGCTTTGACGGGTACAGCGTGAACGACCCTGTCAGATCCGGATTGGCCTCGAGAATGCGGGCCACAGCCGGATAGGCGGTCTCATCACCAAACCCTGCGATCTGCCCTGACATCCGGCAGCCACCCCCGCCCGGCGCGGTGGTCAGGACCTGCACCCCCATCGCCACCTGCCGCGCCCACCTTGTCGCGCAGCCCCCGTCATGTTCCATCACATCAAAACTGACAGTGCCAGCGGCGGGGTCCACATGACGCGCGGTGTAGACGGGCAGATGCAGTTTATTTTCGCCCTTGGGCCATTGGGTTGCGCCATTCGGCCCTAGCGTCGGCCAAACCGGATCACGCCCCTCGGGCGGCAGGCACAGCCGGAAATGGATCGCCTCATCGGAGAAGCGCGAGACATCCCCCGCAAGCGTGATCCGGATAAACCCGCAGTTCAGATGCGCACGATCCGTCACCGTTAGGTCGACGATATTTGCGGGACGTTGCGCTGTGGTCGTCGCGTCGTTCCAACGGATCGTTTCGGCAAGTTGCGGGTGCTGCGCGCCGATCTGATCGACCAGCGCGTCCTTGAGAACCTGCAGGTAATCTGCGTGGGGGGCGGTGATCTCGGCCTGAAGGCCATCCTCGGCGGGCGCAAAACACACCCGCCCGTAGTAGGTTTGCACAGCCGTGCCCCGCGCATCATCGAACACAACCGGCATGTCGTGTTCCTGCGCTTGTGCCAGTGCTGCTTGCCGCATCAAGGCAAAGGGCAGGCCGTGGATCATGGCCTTGGCTATAGTCTCAGACATGACCGGGCGCCTTTTGCGATGCGACGTGCCACAAAAACGGGATCACCGCGATGGAGACAGCGCAGGCCCCGGCAAAGAACACGCCGTAGCCGAAATGCTCGGCAACGACGCCGGCGGCTGTCCCCGCCACCATAGACACGCCAGCGTCCATACATTGGAACAGGGTGAAATCGACGCCGCCCTGACGGGGATCCGACCAGTTCATGAATTGCCCGTATAGCGCGACAAAGCCAAAGGCCATCACAGCGGCGCTGGACACCATGGCCACGGGGGCAACCGTGCTGGCGGGCAAGACCAAATCGCCGGCGGACAAGGCCACAAGGGCCAAGATCAGCGACTGCAGCGCAACCGCCCCGACCAGAACCGCACGCGTGCCATAGCGGCGGACAAACCCGCCGCCTGCCATCGCACCGGCAAAGCCCAAGGCCAGACTGCCGACCCCGCTGAGGATGCCCAATTGCGCAAGATCATATCCGGCATCAATGAAATAGGGGCCAAACATGCCCATCGCGGTCTTTTGCGCGACCACATAGAGCGCGGCCATCACAAGGCCCTGACGGACTTCGGGGCGCGCCCATGCCGCCCGAAGGCTGGGCTGATGCGGGCGGGCCGTGGCCAGTGAGGCGCGCGCAAGCCACGCGAAAGGAATGCACAGAACCGCAATCGTCGCGGCCATGGACCACGCGCCCAGGCGCCATCCCGCCTGATCCACGAGGACGAGGAACACACCGCCCCCAATCGCTGCGCCAAGATAGGCCCCGCCGACCTGCGCCGCATTGCCCCAGCCGTAGTGCGTGTGGCGCAAAGCCTCGACCGCGTAGCCGTCACAGGCAATGTCCACCGTCGCTGTGGCAAAGGCCGCGACCATCAGAACGACCAGCAGCGGCAGGACAGGAAAGGGGCCGATCAGCCCGACACACAGCAGAGCCGCCACCACGATGGCCGCGCCCGCCAGAACAATCGCCGCAGAGCGATCCCGCCCGCCATCGGGCAGCCGGAACCGTTCCACCCGTGGCGCCCAGAGGAACTTCAACGCCCATGGCAACACCAGAAGAGAGATAAATCCGATGCGATCCAGCGGCAGCTCTTGCGCGCGCAACACCCCCGGAAGCCCGGTCCATGTCACGCCACCGATCACGCTTTGCGCGATGTAGACGCCACCGATCGACCCGATGACGCCCCATGTTTTGACCGTCTCCCGCATCAGAAACGGTAGGCGATGCTTGCCGTGGCCGTGCGGCCCTCGGTCCGGTAGCAATACCCGGCAGAGCAGGTCTGATCGGTGTTGTCGAAGGCGTTTTTGACATTCACCTGCAAGGCCAGATTGTCCATCCCGACCTCGCCAAAGTCGTAAGACACCGCCAGATCCGTGTAGAACTGTTCGTCATTCTTGAAGGTGTTCTGGTCGTCGCCCCAGCTTTCGCCGACATAGCGCAGGCCCGCGCCAAAGCCCCAGCCTTTCAGCGCGCCCTCGGTGGGTTCATAAAAGCCCCAGATCGAGGCGGTGTGCTCTGGCGTGGCGGACAGGGTCTTGCCCTCGGTGCCGGTGGCGCCCTTTTCGATTTCCATATCGAGGTAGGTGTAGGCGGCGGTCATGCGCAGATCATTGGCAAGGTTGAACTGGCCTCCGACCTCGACCCCTCGGGAGCGCAGATCATAAGGCACCTGAACCTGATTGAGCCCGCCAAACACCGTGGCATCGACGGTCTGGAACACCACGCCGTCTTCCTGTTTGATGTCAAACAGCGAGGCGGTGATCAGGCTTTCGGTGCCGGGCAGCTGGTATTTGATCCCGATCTCTTTTTGCAGACCGCGCGTGGGGTCACCGGCGCGCCCGCTGTCGGGATCGGTGCTGCTGTCATAGACCAGACCTGTGGTCGGCACAAAGCTGCTGGACAGGTTGGCAAAGACCGACAGCTCGGTGTTGACCGCATAGCTGACGCCGAGGCGTCCCGAAAACCCTTCGGCGGTGCTGTCGGTGCCGGTTTCGGCGGCGTCATAGGTGGTGGTATCGACCCAGTCATAGCGCCCGCTGAGGAAGACGGTCCAGGGGCCTGCCACCATCTGGTCGTGCAGGTAGATGCCGTATTGTTCGCTCTCCTGCCCACCGGAATAGGGCTGGTCTATGGCGTCGGTCGCATCCGCAGACACATAACCCACGCCCCCGTAGTAGGCGTCATAAGATGCGCGGGTGAAATCAAAACCACCCACCAGCGTATGGGCCACAGCGCCGGTGGCAATCTGCGCCTCGACGTTCGTGTCCACGCTGAGGTTTTCAGATTTCTCTAGGTAATGCCCCCAGTAACGGCCAAAGCCGTTGCCTGCGGCGTAAATTCCGCTGAATTCCAGATCGGCGTCGACCTCGGAGTAGCGCAGGTTCTGGCGGAGGGTCACGTTATCGGCCAGTTCGTGTTCGACCTCGTAGCCGATGCGCCACTGCTCGTTGACGAAATCGTTGTAGTCGGGGTCACCAACATAGATGTCCGAGGCTTCGCCATAGGCAGAGTTGTAATAGCTCGCCGTCCCGCCACGCGTCGATTTGGCGTATTCGCCCAGAAGCGTGACCGTGGTCCGCTCTGTCAGCTCATAGGTCAGGGCAGGGGCAATCATGTTCAGATCGTCGCTGTAGCCGTCCAGCGGCGTATCGGCATCGCGGGTCACGCCGGTCACACGATAGCTGAGCCGCCCGTCATCACCCACAGGCCCAGAGACATCAAAGGCCAGTTCCTGATAGTCATCCGTGCCAAAGGTCAGTTTGACCTCGTTAAACGCTACGTCCTTGGGGCGTTTGGACACCACATTGACGATGCCGCCCGATCCGCTGACCCCATAGGCCGAGGACGATGGCCCCTTGAGCAGCGAGACCGCCTCCATGCTGTAGGGGTGGTTTTGATACCACGCGGAGGGGCCATTGACCTGACGCAACCCGTCGCGGAACAGCCCGTCATAATAGCTGGAGAAACCGCGCAGGTAGATCGCGTCATACCGGCTGTCAAAGCCGAAGTTGGTGGTGTTGGCCCCTGCGTTATATCCGACCGATTCCAGCAGGGTGCGCGGATCCTGATCCTCAATCTGGTCTTGGGTCACCGTGCTGATTGCCTGCGGGATATCGCGGATCGGCGTGTCGACGCGCGTGGCCTGACGCCCGCTTTGCGCGACATATCCATTCTGGACGAGGGTGTCATCGCTCTCGGATTCCAGCGTGAGCGTGCCAAGATCCTGGATGTTGCTGTCCTGCGCACGCGCAGCGGTGGTCCAAGCGGTCGAAGAAACGGCAGTGAGCCCTGCGATCAGGGCAATACGGGAAACAAGCATGTGGCCTCCATCAGTGCCTTGGCTGATCGGTGGCTGAGGCGTTTGCGCATATCTGACAGATTCGCTCAGATTTTACCAGATGCGGTCAATGGTCTGCAGATAATATCGTGGCGTCACAGGGGGCGGATTTGTTCGGCAGCGCATCCGTCGCAGCGCCCGCCGCACGGAAAGGCTCAGCTGCGTCGCAAATAGCGATTGCGTTACAGTATAACATTGCGTTACAACTTCGCGACCGATCAAAAGCAGTTCCCGTGACCAAGCCATCTGAAAACACCGTGCAGATCATCCGCATCGCACCACTGCACAACGCCGGTAAAGCGCAGCCAAAGGCCCGCATATCCGCGGTTAGGGCAGGGCACTGCGATCCGGCCCGTCACGCCGCACCCTTTCCACTCCCGCGGTCATCCCCCGCCGCGACCCGCACCCCGATATAGGAGAAAACCATGTCCGCCATCGATACCCGTTTGCCCGTCACTGTCCTGTCCGGTTTCCTCGGCGCCGGTAAGACCACGCTTCTGAACCGCGTACTCAACAACCGCGAGGGCCGCCGCGTCGCGGTGATCGTCAATGACATGTCGGAGGTGAACATTGATGCCGACCTGGTGCGTGATGGGACCGAGCTGTCGCGCTCTGAAGAAAAGCTGGTCGAGATGTCCAACGGTTGCATCTGCTGCACCCTGCGCGATGACCTGCTGAAAGAGGTGCGCGCCCTGTCCGAAGAGGGCCGCTTTGACTATCTGCTGATCGAAAGCACCGGCATCTCGGAGCCGCTGCCTGTGGCTGCGACCTTTGATTTCCGCGAAGAGGACGGGCAAAGCCTGTCGGACGTGGCGCGGCTGGATACAATGGTGACGGTTGTTGATGCGGTGAACCTGCTACGCGACTATTCCAGCCATGATTTCCTGACCGACCGTGGCGAGAGCCTTGGCGATCAGGATGACCGCAGCCTTGTCAGCCTGCTGACCGAGCAGATCGAATTTGCCGATGTGGTGATCCTGAACAAGGTCACCGATGCAGGGCCCGACCAGACCGACAAGGCGCGCAAGATCATCCGCGCGCTCAATGCCGATGCCAAGATCATCGAGACCGATCATTCCGAGGTTCCGGCAGAGGCGATCCTCGACACCGGATTGTTCGACTTCGACACCGCGCATGAACACCCGATGTGGGCCAAGGAGCTGTATGGTTTCGCCAACCACGTCCCCGAGGACGAGGAATACGGCATCACCTCTTTTGTCTACAACGCCCGCGCGCCGTTCCACCCCGAACGCCTGCACGCTGTGCTCAATGGCACGCTGCCGGGCACCATCCGTGCCAAGGGGCATTTCTGGATCGCGTCACAGCCCAACTGGGCGATGGAATTCTCGCTCGCGGGGGCGATGTCCTCGGTCAAACCGCTGGGCTGGTGGTGGGCTGCGGTGCCGCAAGACCGCTTGCCCACGCACCCCGACGCGCAGGCAGAGATCGCGCGGCTTTGGGCCGAGCCTTGGGGCGACCGCCGACAAGAGATCGTTTTTATCGGTGTCGGGCTGGAGCGCGAGACGATTTGCGCCAAACTTAACGCGGCCTTGATGGATGTTGAGGAATTCACGCCTGAGGAATGGGCCGATCTGCCAGACCCGTTCCCGCGCATGAACCGCCAACAGGCAGCGTAATGGAGACATCTTTCATGGATATCACTTCGACCGACATCGCCCGGGCCCTGCAAACATGGGGCAATGGCAAAATCGCGATCTCACGCGCCTTTGACGAGGGCGGCATTGATGCGGCCCGCGAGACCGCCAATGCCAATCTTGACAGCTACTATGGCTACGCGCTCGGGCCTGTTCTGTTCAAACCCACCATGGCCAGCGGCGCGCAGACGTTCCGCCCGACAAAGGCTGGGGCCTTGGCCTATTTCTGTGGCCATTCCGACGACTACCCGCTCGATGCGGGCTTTGCCATTCAAGGGTGGCGGTCGATGCACAGTGAAACAGCAGCAGAATTCATTCAGGGCGATATCGCCATGTGGATGGGCTGGGTCAGCCTCACGGACAAGGCGGGGCAGGTGACCAAGGTGGACAAAAGCTTTGGCTACAAACGCGATGCCGAGGGCGTCCTTCGCATCGTACTGCACCATTCGTCGCTGCCTTACCAACCCTGACAAGCGGGAGTGCGCTGGAACACAGCGCGGGCCCCTATGGGACAGGTGATCGTTTCGACGTCGGCAATTGGGAGGAGGGCCATGCCTGCGGTATCGCGCGTTCTGGTCGTATTCCGAACGCGTCTTGAGGCGATGCTGGCGGGGTAAGCGAGGGGCGCAGCGGGGCGTTATGCCGGTCTTTCGAGAATTTAATTGTAACGTTATAAAATAACATATAGAGGGACTCGTAAGCTACCCAAGGAGTTCACCATGTCGCGCAAACTGATTCTCGGAACTGTATCGGCCATTGGCCTTGCCACCGCCGCCACGGCTCAGGTGCCCAGAGTGTCCGCCGATATCGCGCCGGTGCATTCACTGGTGGCGATGGTCATGGGGGAGCTTGGCAGCCCTGATCTGCTTGTTAGGCCCGGTGCCTCCCCGCATGGCTATGCGATGCGCCCCTCCGAGGCCGAGGCCTTGGATGCTGCCAATCTGGTTTTCTGGATCGGCGAGGGGCTGGAGCCTTGGCTGGAAGGTCCACTGGAGTCGCTTGGCTCGGACGCGCATATCATCGCGTTGACAGAGGTCGACGGCACTACGGAACTGGCGGTTCGCGAAGGCGCGACCTTTGAAAAGCATAGCCATGGGGAAGACGAAGATCATGGCAACGGTCACGATGACCACGCCGATCATGACGACCACGCTGATCATGATGATCATGACGATCATGAAGACCACGCGGATCACGACGACCACGCCGAGCATGAAGATGAACACGACCACCACGCGCATCACGGGCCTGACCCGCATGCCTGGCTCGACCCGGAAAATGCGCGGCTCTGGCTAGGTGTGATTGCCGCTGAATTGTCGGAAATCGACCCTGACAACGCCAGCACCTACAGCGCAAACGCGGCCCTTGGTCAGGAACAGATCGACGGGGCGATCAACGATGTTCTCGCCAGTCTCGAAGCGGTGCGCGGCAAGGACTTTGTCGTCTTCCACGACGCCTACCAGTATTTCGAGGCGCGCTTTGACATTCCGGCCGCCGGATCGATCCGCGTGGGCGACAGTTCTGATCCCAGCCCGACCCGCATCCGCGAGATCCACGACAAGGTTGAGGAACTGGGCATCACCTGCGCCTTCTCCGAGCCGCAGTATAATCCCAACATGATCGACACCGTCTTTCGCGGGTCCGAGGCGACCGTCGGGATCCTTGATCCGCTGGGCGCTGATCTGGAGCTTGGGGCCGACCTATACCCCCAGTTGATCCGCACTCTCGGGTCAAATCTTGCCGATTGTCTGGGCGAGAGCTGAGCGTGACTTGACGGGGGCGCGAAGGCGCCCCCATCTGGCGATCATGCGACATCTCATTCCCCTGACCCTCCTCGTGACGTCTTTTGTGACATACCTCCCATCCCGCACAGAGGCGCATCCGCATGTCTTTGTCGATGTGACGGGGCTGTTCGTGATGAACGAGGCCGGACAGCTCGAGGCCGTGCGAATCCACTGGCTCTACGATGCCTTCACCACCCTTGTGGCCGTCCAGAACCTGGGCCTTGATCCCGACCGCGACGGTGTTTTCGACGTGGCCGATTTCAGTCGGATCATTGCGGGGGAAACCGATTGGGCGCCGGAGTACGAGGGGGATACCTACTTGCGGATCGGCGGCGAAAAGATGCCCCTGTCCCGCCCGCAAGAACCATGGGCCGAAGCGCCGGGTGATCAGATCGGCGTGGGCTTTACCCTGTATCTGGACGCGCCTGTGGACATGGCGGGCAAAACGGCGGTGCTCGAGCTTTACGACCCGATTTATTACTACGCCTACACGGTCACAGACCAAAGCGCGGTGGACGGGCCACTGGGGGAATGCACCTTTGACATCGTCCATTTTGATCCCGACGCCGAGACCGCCAAGCTGCAGCGCCAGCTTCAGGCGCTGTCGCGCGAGGCGATCCCCGAGGACCCCAATGTCGGCGCGCTGTTCGCCGAGAAGCTAGAGCTGACATGTCCCTGACACGCATCACCGTTGTTCTGCTGGCCGTTCTGGCCGCCGTTGTTGTTCTGTGGACGCAGGTCGACACCTCGCGGCTGACGTGGTGGGCGGCGCAGGCGCAGCGGGATATTCAGAACACCATGGCCGCAGGGGTACGCGCGGTGCAGCGCGGCGATGCTGGCGCGCTGTTGTCGCTGTGCGGTCTGACATTTGCCTATGGTGTGGTCCATGCCCTCGGTCCCGGACATGGCAAGGTGCTGCTGGGCGGCACGGCCTTGGCCAACCGCGCGCGGCTGCGGCGGCTGGCAGTGCTGACCCTGCTGTCGAGCCTTGGGCAATCGCTGACGGCGATCTTGCTGGTGTTGATCGGTGTTGGCCTGATCCGCGTCACCAGCACGCAATTGGTGGACGTCACCGAGGAGGCGCTGGCGCCTGTAAGCTTTGCCTTCATCGGGGCGATCGGGCTTTGGCTGGCATATCGCGGTATGCGCGCGCTGTGGGGCCTGCGGTCTGTGACGCATCACCACGACCACGACCATGCCCATGAACACGGCAGCTGTGGCTGCGGTCATGCCCACGGGCCGGAGCTGTCCGACATTCGCGAGGACATGAGCCTGCGGGAAATGGCCGCGCTGGTGATCAGCATTGCCATGCGACCCTGTTCCGGCGCGCTGTTTCTGTTGGTGATCTGCTGGCATTTGGGGATTTTGCCAGCGGGGATCTTGGCGACCCTTGCCATGGGGCTGGGGACGGCGGTGCTGAACCTTGGGGTGGCCGGGGCGGGCTTGGGACTTGGCCGGCTGGCGGTGCGTCTGGACCCGAACGGCAAGTTGAGCCTTGCCGCGCCCGTGATGCAGATCTTTGCCGGGTCCCTGATTGTGCTGGCGGCTGCGGTAATGTTGCGGCCATTCCTGCTGGCCTGAAGGCGTCGTTCCGGCAAACAGGCCGAGCGGTTACCCCCGCCTTATAAAGGCGGGGCTACGATCAGCAGCAGCTACAGGATGTGCCGTGCGAGAAATCAAAGTCGTCATCGGTCAGCGGCGCGTCGCCGGAGAATGCCGCGGCACGCACGCGCAGGGCCGCCGACAGCTTGGTCAGCATCTCGGGCGTGGGGGCGTCTTTCATCGGCAAAGCGCCTTCGAGCCGCGACAACTGGCGTTCAGACAGGCCCGAGAGTTTCGCAAGCTTGGGGCGACCGATGCCGCGCAGTTTGCGGATTTCGGTCAGCCGTTCGGGAGAAATGGCAGTCATGACGGTGGCTCCTGATGCAGCGGGGGTGATGCTTCGCCCTAGCGCAACCGGCGGGGCAGAATCAATGGCGGTGCGTTTGTGCGTTGGCGCAGCGCGTCGGCAAAGGATGGCCAAACAGGGCGCACAGGCAAACGCAATCTTCGCCGGGATGAGAGGCGTAGGGCAGGGGAGGCTTGTGCGGCGGCGACGTTACCAAATCGGACGTGGAGAGATGTCTGGTAGGCCCGGCAGGACTTGAACCCGCAACCAAGGCGTTATGAGCGCCCTGCTCTAACCAATTGAGCTACAGGCCCACCGTACCGGCTTGAGTAGGGCGCAGATGCGGCAACGTCAAGATGTGGAACGCATCCCCCGGGCCTTGCATTGACCCTGCAGACACAGGAGATCCGATATGAAACACTTCGACGAAGGCGACAGCGTGAAATGGGAATGGGGCAACGGCGAAGGCACCGGCACCGTTCAGAAGAAATACACGCAAAAGATCACGCTCAAGATCAAGGGAACAGAGGTCACCCGCGACGCCGATGACGACAACCCCGCCTACAAGATCAAACAGGATGACGGGGATGAGGTGCTCAAGAAAGGTTCCGAACTCTCGGCGGCCTGAGACTTTGTGCGCCACAGTGCGTCCTGCATGCCTCGAGGACGTTGCAGCGCGGCTGCCTTTGCGGTAATCGCCCTGCAACGCGGTTTCGGAGAGCACCATGAGCGACGCAAAGAACGGTCTCACTTATGCCCAGGCGGGCGTGGACATTGACGCGGGCAACGCGCTGGTGGAGCGGATCAAACCCGCCGCCAAACGCACCAACCGCTCTGGCGTGATGTCGGGGCTTGGCGGCTTTGGCGCGCTGTTCGATCTCAAGGATGCGGGCTACAACGACCCGATCCTTGTGGGCGCGACCGACGGTGTGGGGACCAAGCTGCGCATCGCGATCGACACCGGTCATGTGGACGGTGTGGGCATCGATCTGGTGGCCATGTGCGTCAACGATCTGGTCTGCCAAGGGGCGGAACCGCTGTTCTTTCTCGACTATTTTGCGACGGGCAAGCTGGACACCGACACGGCCGCACGGGTGATCGAAGGCATCGCCGAAGGCTGCGTACGCTCCGGTGCGGCGCTGATCGGTGGCGAGACGGCCGAGATGCCCGGCATGTACCCGGCCGGTGATTTCGATCTGGCGGGCTTTGCGGTTGGCGCGATGGAACGCGGCACGGCGCTGCCCGATGGCGTGGTCGAAGGCGACGTGCTGCTGGGGCTGGCCTCGGACGGGGTGCATTCCAACGGCTATTCGCTGGTGCGCAAACTTGTCGAAGTCTCGGGTCTGGGCTGGGACGCCCCTTGCCCCTGGGGTGGTGAGACCTTGGGCGCGGAACTGCTGGCCCCGACACGTCTTTACGTCAAACAATGTCTGGCGGCTGTGCGGGCAGGGGGCGTGCATGCGCTGGCCCATATCACCGGCGGTGGTCTGACGGAGAACCTGCCACGCGTGCTGCCCGAAGGTCTGGGTGCCCAGATCGATCTGGATTCTTGGGAGCTTCCGGGCATTTTCCAATGGATGCGCTCTGTCGGGGGCATCGAAGAGGCGGAAATGCTGAAAACCTTCAACTGCGGAGTCGGCATGATCCTTTCGGTCTCTGCCGATCAGGCGGACGCGCTGACCGATCTGCTGCGCGGCGAGGGCGAGACCGTCTATCGTCTGGGCCATGTCACCGCGGGCAGCGGCGTCACCTACAGCGGCGCGCTGTAAGGGGCGCGTCGATGCAGAACCCGACTGTCATGCCGGTCAACTGGCCTGTGGAACCTCTTCCCGCCTCGGCAGAGATGGAAGTGGTGTTCAACACCCAAGGCGCGCCCGTTCTGGCGGTGATGCCGCCGATCCATTGGCCCGACACCCCGCAGCCGCCGCGTGATCTGACGCCGCGCGCCTTGCCGTTCCGACAGGACTGACATGACGAAAGTGGCGATTTTTGTCTCGGGCGGCGGGTCCAACATGGTGAAGCTGGTCGAAAGCATGACCGGCGATCACCCCGCGCGCCCTTGTGTGGTGCTGTCGAACCAGCCTGATGCCGGTGGATTGCTCCGCGCCCGCGACATGGGCGTGCCGACGGTGGCGGTGGATCACAAACCCTTTGGTAAAGACCGCCCCGCCTTTGAGGCCGCCTTGCAGGAAGCACTGGCCCCGTTCGAACCCGATCTGATCTGTCTGGCCGGGTTTATGCGGGTGCTGACTGCGGGTTTTGTCACCCCTTGGGAAGGGCGGATGCTGAACATCCATCCCTCGCTTTTGCCGAAATATCGGGGCCTGCACACCCACGCCCGCGCGTTGGAAGCAGGCGATACCGAGGCGGGCTGCACCGTGCACGAGGTCACCGCCGAGCTCGACGACGGGCCGGTTCTAGGGCAGGCCCGCGTACCGGTAGCGGCCTCCGACACCCCCGACACGCTTGCCAAGCGCGTGCTGGGGATGGAGCATCAGCTTTATCCGGCGGTGCTGCGCCGCTTTGTCGAGGGCACGCGGGACACGCTTTATTTGCCGTAGATCGCACCCCGTTTCCCCCGCGCAGCAAATGCGCTAGAACGGGCAAACCGCCGTGCGATGAACATAAGAACGGATTACCCTGCGCATGCAGACGATTTTGACGACAGACGATCTTGCCCAGTTTTGCGACCGTGCCAAAGGCCAGCCCTATGTGACCGTTGACACCGAATTTCTGCGCGAACGGACCTATTATTCCAAACTCTGCCTTGTGCAGCTGGCCTTGCCCGGTGCCGATGGCGAGGCGGTTCTGGTCGATCCGCTGGCCGAGGGGCTGTCGCTTGATCCGCTGATGGATCTGTTCCGCGATGAAACCATCGTCAAGGTGTTCCACGCGGCGCGTCAGGATCTCGAGATCTTCTTTATCGATCACGGTGTGATTCCTGCGCCCTTGTTCGACACGCAGGTGGCCGCGATGGTCTGCGGCTTTGGCGAACAGGTGGGCTACGAGACGCTGGTGAAAAAGATTGCGCGCCAGCAGTTGGACAAATCCAGCCGCTTCACCGATTGGTCGCGCCGCCCGCTGACCGAGGCGCAAAAGACATATGCGCTGGCGGATGTGACGCACCTGCGCCAGATCTACGAATTCCTGTCCGGCAAGCTCGAGGCCAGCGGCCGCGCCCGTTGGGTGCACGAGGAACTGGCCGTGCTGACCGATCCCGCCACCTATGTCACCAAACCGCAAGACGCGTGGAAGCGGGTCAAGACGCGGTCGAACAGCCCGCGTTTCGTGGCCATCGTGCAAGAGCTGGCGGCCTTCCGCGAGGGCTATGCACAGGAACGCAACATCCCCCGCAACCGCGTGTTCAAGGATGACGCCTTGGTCGAACTTGCCTCGACCAAGCCGCAGAATGCCGGTGATCTGGGACGCTCCCGCCTTTTGCTGCGTGAAGCGCGCAAAGGCGCCATTGCGGACGGTATTCTGGCGGCGGTGAAGGCCGGTGTCGACCGTCCGAAAGAGGACCTGCCCAAGGTCGAGGACAGCCGGGACCGTCTGCAGGTGAACCCTGCGCTTGCCGATCTGTTGCGTGTGTTGCTCAAGGCCAAGACCGAACAATCGGGCGTCGCGTCAAAGCTGATCGCGCCTTCCAGCGATCTTGACGCCATTGCCGCAGGACTGCGTGACGTACCGGCACTGTCGGGCTGGCGGCGCGAGGTCTTTGGCGAGGATGCGCTGCGTCTGTGTCAGGGCCGGATCGCCTTGGCCGCCAAGGGCAAAACCGTTCAGGTGATCGAGCTGTAACCCCATCCCATGTCAGCAAAAGGCCCGGAACGCAGCGCACGTTCCGGGCCTTTTGCGTTCTAGGGGAGCGGTTCAGCGCCGCGCGGTTTGCGCGTTGCTGCGCCCCGTGACGCGGATGGTCGACACGCCCGCCAATTCGTTGTTTGTCACCCAAACGGCGGCGTTGACCGTGCGGGCCGTGGCGGAGCCGCCGCCCAAGCGCGGCTCATCCACCGCCTGAAGCGCAAAGGTCAACACATCGCTGCCCGCGGGCGAGGTCTGGACCAGCCGGACCTCATGCGCCCCTTGATAGCGGGTCTGGCCGCGCGCACGCACCAGCGTCCCACCGGGGCGGGGTTCGATAAACAGGCCGGTCACCGCCTCGACATCGCTGCCCGCATAAGCGTCGTCCTGCGAGGCGCGGAAAATGCTGCGGCGCTGTGGCGGGATCAGCGAATTGCCACTCGCCCCTTCGACTCGGTCAGCGGCGGGCGCGGAATTGCCAAACCAGTTGAACGGGTTCGCACGGGAATCGCGAACAGCGCCACAGCCTGACAGGATCACTGCGGACAGCACCAGTACGGAAATCGGTTTTTGCATTGCGCGCCTCTTGCCTGATTGCCACCGGAGTATCGCAAAGCTTAACGCTTGAAAAGCCTGTAGGGCTGGACCTTTGCCCCTCATCCGCCTACCTGTGCCGCAAGCAAGGAGACGGATATGGCACAGGCGGCATTCGAAAACGTGGTCGAGGATTTCGAGTTTCTCGAAGATTGGGAAGACCGCTATCGCATGGTGATCGAAATGGGCAAGGACATGCCCGAGATGGCCGAGGCGCTCAAGGTTCCGGCCACCAAGGTCGAAGGCTGCGCCAGTCAGGTCTGGCTGCATATCGCGCCGGAAAACGGCCAGTTCCATTTTCAGGGCGACAGCGACGCGATGATCGTCAAAGGGCTGATTGCGCTGCTGCACCGGCTGTATGACGGGCTGCCCATAGCCGAGGTGCCGCAGGTGGATGCCAAGGGTGAATTGGGCCGCTTGGGGCTGAACGATCACCTGTCGGCGCAGCGCTCCAACGGGTTGCGCGCCATGATCGAGCGCATCCGGGAAACCGCCGCAGAGGCCGGTTAACAAAACGGCCGGGAGACCCGATGTCCCCCGGCCAGTCTTTGCATTAGCGCCGGTTTTATGCGCCGCGGGCCAGTGCCGCCACGCCGGTGCGCGCGACCTCGATCAGGCCCAGCGGGCGCATCAGGTCGGCAAAGGCGTCGATCTTGTCCGGCGTGCCGGTCAGCTGAAAGACAAAGCTTTCCAGTGTCGAATCCACCACCTGCGCGCGGAAGATATCCGCCAGTCGCAGTGCCTCGACCCGTTTGTCGCCCGCGCCTTGGACCTTGAGCAGGGCCAGTTCACGTTCCACCGACGCGCCTTCGACGGTCAGGTCATGCACGTCGCGCACGCTGACGATGCGGCCAAGCTGCGCCTTGATCTGTTCGATGACCTGCGGTGTGCCTTTGGTCACAATGGTGATGCGCGACAGATGGCCCTGATGGTCGACCTCGGCCACGGTGAGGCTTTCGATGTTGTAGCCACGGCCAGAGAACAACCCGATCACCCGCGCCAGCACGCCGGGTTCGTTTTCAACCAGAACGGCCAGCGTGTGGGTTTCGGTCACATCCGAAAAGTTCGGACGCAGGTTGTAGGCGGAGTGCTTCGACGAGCCTTTTTTGATGTTTAGAGCGGACATGTGAATGACCCTGTTGTTTGGCGCGTCTACGCCTTTTCGTTCGCAAGGCAGGGGGCGTGGCCCCCCGCAACCCAGATCAGACCAGCACCGCGCCGTCGCCGGCGATGGCGTTTGTGGCCTTGGCGTCTCCCAGCAGCATCTTGTTGTGCGGTGCGCCCGACGGGATCATGGGGAAGCAGTTCTCGTGCTTCTCCACCAGACAGTCGAAGACCACAGGCCCGTCGTATTTGATCATCTCCATGATCGCATCATCCAGATCCTTGGGGTCAGAGACGGAGATCCCCTTGCAGCCAAAGGCCTCGGCGAGCTTGACGAAATCGGGCAGCGATTCCGACCACGAGTGCGAATACCGCTCGCCATGCAGCAGCTGCTGCCACTGGCGCACCATGCCGAGGCGTTCGTTGTTGAGGATGAATTGCTTCACCGGCAGGTTGAACTGCGTGGCAGTCCCCAGCTCTTGCATGTTCATCAGCCAGGAGGCCTCACCGGCGACGTTAATGACCAACGCGTCAGGGTGCGCCTGCTGCACGCCAATCGACGCGGGGAAGCCGTAGCCCATGGTGCCCAAACCGCCCGAGGTCATCCAGCGGTTGGGATCCTCGAAGCCAAGGTATTGCGCCGCCCACATCTGGTGCTGTCCCACTTCGGTGGTGATGTAGCGGTCCATGCCCTTGGTCAGCGCCTCAAGGCGTTGCAGCGCATACTGCGGCTTGATCGTGGTCTCTGACGGTTTGTAGCCGAGGCAGTCCACGGCCTTCCATTCCTCGATCCGTGCCCACCATTTGGCCAGCGCCTCGCGGTTGACCTTGCGGCCGCGCGACTTCCACAGCGCCAGCACGTCTTCGAGCACATGGCCGATGTCGCCCACAATCGGGATATCGGTCTTTATGACCTTGTTGATGGACGAGGGGTCGATGTCCACATGGGCCTTTCGGCTGTCGGGGCTGAAGGCATCCAGACGGCCCGTGATCCGGTCGTCAAAGCGCGCGCCGAGGTTGATCATCAGGTCACAGCCGTGCATGGCCAAGTTGGCCTCATACAGCCCGTGCATCCCCAGCATGCCAAGCCAGTTCTTGCCCGACGCAGGATAGGCGCCCAGACCCATCAGGGTCGAGGTGATGGGAAAGCCTGTGGCCTCCACCAGTTCGCGCAGCAGCTGGCTGGCAGCGGGGCCGGAGTTGATGACACCGCCGCCGGTGTAGAAAACGGGCTTCTCGGCGGTCTCGATCGCCTCGACCAGTTCGGTGATCATGTCCATGTCACCTTTAAGCTGCGGCTGGTAGTGACGGGTCGAGACCGCCGGTTTGGGCTGATAGCTGCCGGAGGCGAATTGCACATCCTTGGGAATGTCGATCAACACCGGGCCGGGGCGGCCTGCGGTGGCGACATGGAATGCCTCGTGGATGGTTTTCGACAGCTGTTCTGTCTCTTTCACCAGCCAGTTGTGTTTGGTGCAGGGGCGGGTGATGCCCACGGTGTCCGCCTCCTGGAAGGCGTCAGAGCCGATCATAAAGGTCGGCACCTGTCCGGTCAGCACCACCAGCGGGATTGAATCCAGCAACGCATCGGTCAGGCCGGTCACCGCATTGGTCGCACCGGGCCCCGAAGTCACAAGCACAACGCCCGGCTTGCCGGTAGATCGGGCATAGCCCTCTGCCATATGCACGGCACCCTGTTCGTGGCGCACCAGAATGTGCTGGATCTCGTTTTGCTGAAAGATCTCGTCATAGATCGGTAGCACAGCGCCACCGGGATAGCCGAATACCGTGTCCACACCCTGATCCTTCAGGGCCTGAACCACCATTTTCGCTCCGGTCATCTGACGTGTCATAACTGTCTCCGATCTTCGACACTTGGACGGTCGCTGCCGCCTTGGATTCCTTTTGCTGCGCAAGTCGCGCTGCGGGCATAAAAAAGCCCCCGGTCGGGTGACGGGGGCGCATGGGGTCCTGTTCAGGGAAACCGTTACCGGCCCATGCGCTGTTCCTGTACGACGACGACTAGGATGTTCATCCCGAAAGCTCCTTGATGCGCGGGTGACACTATGTCGGGCGGGCAGGGGCGTCAACATGCGAAACCGCCCGAAACCGCGTTTTTCCGCGATTATTTTTCCATTTATTGCGTGGGAGGTGCTTTGCGCGGAATTTTAACTCTGTCGTGATGGGTTTTGCCGTGCGAGTACGCGCCGATATCGGCTCAACACATCTGATGTGCGTGTGCGCACCAAAAGCCGCGTCAAAATGCGCCAACCTTGAATTTTCGCCGCGATATCAATGTATGCAGCCTACCGCCAAACCCGCCCACCTGTCAGCCGTGACGCGATTGCAACATTCGCGCGCAATTTAGTGATTTGATCGGGATTAGCCCTTGGCGGTACAAAAGAACCAGAGCCGCAACGCCAAATGACATCATACCCCCGAGGAGGGACAGACATGGCACGCAACATTTTTTACCGCGATTTCACCTTGGCCAAGGCAGTGGCCCTGATGGGTCTGATCGGCATGTCCTGCGCTTTGGGCGGGGTGCCCAAGGCAGCGACCCTGCTGACCGAGGCGCCCGCCGTCGACGCAGAAATCATGCCGGTGTCCTTCGAGATGAAGACAACCCTGTGCAAGGACCGCTGCGGGATCGACCTGTAAGCCGGTCGCTCAGCGTGGGGACAGCGTGACGTTTGTCCCCTGCAGAACGCCGTGTTCCATCGCGTAGCGGGTCAAACCTGCGGTCGTCGCGATGTCCAGCTTGCGCTTGATGTTCTTGCGGTGGGTTTCCACCGTTCGCACAGAGATATCCAGCGCGAGCGCCACTTCCTTGTTCGACTTTCCCTGCGCCAATTGCAACAGCACCGTTTGTTCCCGCGTGGTCAACGGATCGCGCCCGCCGGTGTTGATCGGGGTCAGCGCGCCTTCGGCCCCGGTGCACAGGTAGCGTTCGCCGCGCATCACCGTGTCGATGGCTTCCTTGATCTCTTCGGTCGGCACGTCTTTGAGGACATAGCCGCTGGCCCCATGGCTCAGCGCGGTCGAGACATATTCCGGCGTGTCATGCATCGACAGCACCAGCACCCGCGTGTCCGGCCGCTGCTCCAAAATCATCTCCGTGGCCGACAGCCCGCCCAGACCGGGCATGTTCAGATCCATCACGATCACATCGGGCGACAGTTCGTCCAGCCGGTCGATCATCTGCTGCCCGTCGCCCAGCGTGGCGATGACTGTTATATCATCATAGCTGTCAAGAATGGCCTCGATGCCCTCGGCCACAAGCGGATGATCGTCAACGATTACGACACGTATTGTCATGCCGGGGGCCTTTTTGTGTTGGGGCTGCCTTCTTGTGGCGGCAAGAGATGGGACAGTGGAACCTGCGCCTCTACCACAGTTCCGCTGCGGGTGGAAAGCAGCCTGAGCGCGCCGCCAAGCTGATCCATCCGTTCCTGCATATTGCGCAGGCCGATGCCGCTGTGCGGGCGGGGGCGGTCGGCCATGCCGTGCCCGTCATCCGCAATGCGTAAGGTCGCGCCGGTGCGATGGCCGCGCAGATCCAGTTTCACCTGTGTCGCGCCCGCGTGGCGTTCGACATTGGTCAGCGCCTCTTGGGCGATGCGGTACAGGGCGATCTTCGCCTCTTGGCTTAGCCGGTTGCGAAAGACCACGGTTTCAAAATGCGTCTCGATCTGTGTGCGGGTGCGAAAATCATCGGTCAGCGCCTTCAGCGCGGGACCCAGCCCCAGATCGTCCAGCACGCCGGGGCGCAAATCGCGCGAGATGCGCCGCACCTCCTGGATCGCGGTGCCAAGGTTCTGCGCTCCGGTCTCCAACGTGTCCTTTGCGCGCGGATCGTCATTGGCCAGACGGCGGCGGGCGATATCGAGCGCGTATTTCACCCCCACCAGCAACTGGCTGATCCCGTCGTGCAGCTCGCGGGCGACGCGTCCGCGTTCCTCTTCCTGCGTGTCGAGAACGCGCTGGGTCAGCTCCTTGAGCTTGGCATCGGCCAGACGCCGTTCGCGGATGTTGATGACCAGCCCTGACAGGAACACCAGCAAAAGCGACCCGAATGTGATGACCGCGATCCAGCCAAAGGTGCGCTGCACGCGGGCCTCCGTCTCGGCGCGGGCGGCGGCCACCGTGTCCAGCACGTCATCGATGAACACGCCCGTGCCCACGGCCCACCGCCACGACGGAAAGGACGTCACATAGGTGATCATGCGCGCCTCTTCTCCGGTCGAGGGTTTGGGCCACAGATGTTCCACATAACCCGCGCCCTGACGCGCGGTGTCGATGAAATCGCGCACCACAAAGGTGCCCTCGCCATCGCGGCGGTCCCATTGATCGGTGTTGATGATGTCGGTCTGGCGCGGGGACACCAGATTGTTGCCGTCATAGTCGTAGACGAAAAAGAACCCCTCATCGCCATAGATCATCGCCGCGAGGATCTGCATCACCTGCCGTTTCGCAGCGTCATCGTCGGGGGCGGCGGAGCCGTAGATGAAATAGAACCCGTTGCGCGCCTGTGTGACGTAGTTGCGCAGCTCGCGCTTTTTGGCCTCCAGCAGTTGATGTTCCAGCCCGGCGATTTCGCGTTCCGCAAGGGTGCGTGCCTGACCTGCCACCAAAAGCGCGATTGCCGTCACCGTCAGCACCAGCGGGACCGAGGCCAGCAAAAACAATTTCTGCGCATAGGATATATGGAGTCGCGGCCAGGGCATGCCTGCTATTACCGCAGAAATTTACCCTTTGGAAAGTTGGCCTGCGGTGTTTCTGCGCGCGGACTTGGCGGATCTCAACACCATTTTAACTATGATGCAGCAAAACTGCGGTTATCTGATAGGCTGTCCACAGATCGGAGTGTGACACGGATCATGGCGACAGAGGTCGATCAATTGCCACTCAATGCCCTGCGTGCCTTTGAGGCCGCGGGACGGTTGGGCAGTTTTCGCGCGGCGGCGGATGCCTTGGGCATCACCAACGGGGCGGTCGGCCAACATGTGCGCGGGCTGGAGGACAAGCTCGGCGCACCACTGTTTGAGCGCCATCCGCGTGGGGTGCGGCTGACAGAAGCGGGCTGGCGGATGCATGCCCGTGTGCAGCAGGCCTTTGAGCTGCTGCAAGAGGCCGTGGGGTCGTTGAAGGAAGAGACCGTGCCTTTCCGTCTGGCGGTTGATGCGGCCTTGGTCGAGGTCTGGGGGGAGCTTTGGTCGGCAGATTGGGCGCGTCACGCGCCGGATGTGGTGCTGAAGACTAGCACGACAGGCGCTAAGGATGCGGATCTGGTGCTGAGTGCAGAAAATCTGCCGGCAGGTTTCCAATCCACTCAGGCGCCTTTGGCCGCGATCCGCTGTATTCCCGTGGCGCGGCCCAAGGCGTTGGGCGCGCCGGGGGCACATTTGCTGCATGATCCACGAGATCTGTGGCCGCAGTATATCTGCTACGTCATGGGGCGGCCAAGGCCGCAGCGTTTGGGCGGGCTACGCTTTGCCACACAGACAGAGGCGCTGGCCGCCGCACAGGCCGGGCAGGGCGCGGCCTTGGTTGATTATCTGCTGGCAGCCCCAATGATCGAACAGGGGCTTTTGGAACAAGTCGAGCCGGGCGCCCTGTCAACGGGGCAGTCCTACCGACTCGGTGTACCGGTGGGCAAACCGGCCCATGACGCTACGGCAAAAGTGATCGACTGGCTGCGCGCGCGCCCTGAATTTGTGCAAGCCCCTCACTCAATCCGCGAAGCGGGCGAGTAAAACGCACTTTATGATTGTGTAAACACGATTGTTTGGTCAAATTTCCGCACCACCTCCGTAGCATTGGGTATTCCCACGGCAGGATTCGTTTTCTAGGGTCACTCCACTGAGGAAGCACGGGATGGGGAGTCCCGTGTACATAAAACGAATCTGGGAGGATTCCATAATGGATCGTCGTTCTTTCCTGCGCGCCTCGACTGTGGGCGCGGGTGCAGCTGCCGCGTCTTCGCTGGCGGCTCCGGCTCTGGCGCAAGGCCAGCGCACCCTGACCATGGTCACATCCGTGCCGCACGGCTTTGCCGTTTTCGATGACGCGGCTGTCTATTTCGCCGAAGCCGTCAACGCGATGTCCGGTGGCTCGCTGACCATCGACAAAAAAGCAGCCGGTGAACTCGTCGGTGGCTTCGAAGTGTTCGATGCTGTCTCCTCCGGTCAAGCAGACTGCTACCACTCCGCCGACTACTACTTTGGCGGCAACCACCCCGGTTTCTATTACTTCACCGCCGTGCCGTTCGGCGCGACCGCGACCGAGCTGTCCACATGGTACTATCAGGACGGCGGCATCGAGCTGCACCACCAGCTGGGCGAGATCTTCAACCTGAAGTCCTTCCTCACCGGCACCACCGGCCTGCAGCCGGGCGGTTGGTTCCGCAAGGAAATCAACTCTGCCGATGACTTCAACGGTCTGAAGTTCCGCATGCCGGGTCTGGGCGGTCAGGCTCTGGGCAACACCGGTGCCTCCGTGCAGTCCATTCCGGGCGGCGAAATCTATCAGGCGCTGTCCTCGGGTGCCATCGACGGCGCAGAGTGGATCGGCCCGTTCGCGGACGAGCGTCTCGGCTTCCAGGAAGTCTGCGACTACTACTACACCGCGGGCTTCCACGAGCCGGGTTCGGCGCTCTGCGCGGCCTTCAACCTCGACGTCTGGAACGACCTGTCCGACCAGCACCGCAAGATCATCGAGATCGCGTCGATCGCTACCACCCAGTGGTCGCACACGCAGGGCATCGCCAACAACGGTGCCGCGCTCAAGCGGATCGAAAGCCAGGGCGTCAAGCTGATGCAATTCGGCGACGACGTCTGGGATCTGTTCGGTCGCGCCTCCGTCGAGGCGATGGACAGCTACATGGACGATCCGATGTACGCGGAAATCCGTGGCTCCTTCGAGGACAGCCTCAAGAAGTCCTCGGAGTGGATCCAGCGTTCCGACGCGGCCTATGTCGCACAGCGCGAGCGCGTTCTGCGCGCCTGATCTGACCCGCCAACAGGCAAAGGCCCCCGTATCAAGCGGGGGCCTTTCGCAATGACAGAACCGGCGCGCCGCACGCACGGCCCGCACCGGCAAAACGGGGGACCCTTATGGACGAGAGCAGCGGCTTCGGGATTGTCTGGATCCTGAAAAACTTTGCCTTGGCATTCTATAACCTTGGCTATGCGATCACCCATCCCGCCACATGGCTGGACTGGAGCGACAAGGCATCGCTCATGCGCTTTGTCTATTACGGCGCATCGGTGGAGCTTTTCTTTATCGCCTTCACCTTTTTCGTGATCATCTTCGCCATCGGCGTCTGGAAGAACAGCTTCCTGTGGGGCGTGGTGCGCGGGCTGGAATGGTTCGGCAACTCTATCGGACGGCTGTTTGCATGGGCCGGCTTGCTGATGGTTCTGCAGCAGGTGGTCATCGTCTTCATGCAGCGTATCTTTGCGCGGCCCGACATCGTGTTCGGCTTTGGCCTGCCGCTGCAATATGACGTGTCGTGGTGGTCCGAAGAGCTGAAGCTTTACAACGCGATGGTTGTGACCCTGTGCCTGACCTACACCTTTATCCAAGGCGGCCATGTGCGCGTCGATCTGGTGTATTCGGCGGTGTCCTTCCGCGCCAAGCGTATGATCGACATGATCGGATCGATGATCTTCATGCTGCCGATGGCCGTGCTGATCTGGATGTACACGTGGTTCTTCATGTGGCGTTCGCTGATCGTGCCGCCGGTCAACCCGACCGATCCGCTGGACCGTCTGGTGATGAAGGCGCGCATCCTGCGCTGGAACGTGGAAACCATCGGGTTCTCGCCCAACGGCTTTACCGCCTACTTCCTGTTCAAGGTGCTGATGGTGGTGATGGTCGCGCTGATCTTCATTCAGGCATGGGCGTTTTTCTACCGCTCGTTCCTTGAGTGGAAAGAAGGCCCCGAAAGCGAGGGCAAGTACCTCGACCGTGACGTGCTGGAACAGGGCGAAGAGCCCTATGACCAAGCAGAACTCTAAAGAGGCTGACACAGATGTTGTTTGGACTTGATGGCGTCGAGATCGGCCTGATCATCGTATTTCTGACGCTCTTCTCCGCGATCCTGTCGGGCTTTCCGGTGGCCTTTGCCATCGGGGGCGCGGGGGTCATTTCCTTCGGGATCATTGCCGCGCTGGACAGTGCGGGGATCCTGATCCACCAGGCGTTGGACACTTCGTCCGATGCCTATCGTGCGCTGCTGGCCAGTGGCGTGAACGAAAAGACCATTTCGATGTTCCGCTACCCCGATCTGCCAAGGGTCGCCGCCGAATCGGTGTTCCCCGCAGGCGATTGGGAAGGCGGCATGAAGCGCGTGATCGCGGGCATCACCAACCGGATCAACGAGCGTGTCATCGCAGGCCAGTCGATCGAGACGCTGCTGGCGGTGTTGATGTTCGTCCTGATGGGGATCGTGCTGGAACGTTCGAAAATCGCGAATGACCTGCTGACCACCATGGCGCGTGTCTTTGGCCCGCTGCCCGGCGGTCTGGCCGTGTCCATCGTGGTTGTGGGCGCGTTCCTTGCGGCCTCGACCGGGATTGTGGGGGCCACGGTGGTCACCATGGGCCTGCTGGCGCTGCCCACCATGCTGCGCAACAACTACTCGCCGGAGCTGGCGACGGGTGTGATCGCGGCCTCGGGGACTTTGGGGCAGATCATTCCGCCCTCCATCGTGATCGTTCTGCTGGGCACGCTGGCGGGGGATCTGTACTCCTCGGCCCAAGAGGCGCGCGCACAGGCCGCTGGCTGTACCGATGCGCTGACCTATCTGGGCCAGCCTGCGGTTGTGTCCGTCGGCACGCTGTTTCAGGCAGCACTGGTGCCGGGCATCCTGTTGGCGGGGCTTTATGCGGCCTATGCCTTTGGCTATGCGATGCTGAACCCGTCCAAGGCACCTGCCGTGGAACTGGGCGCCGCCAATGGCGAGCCGGTCACCCGTGGCGAGGCCTTCACCTACTACCTCGGCGTGCCGATTGCCCTGATTGCAGGCATGATGCTGCTGGGTCAGGTGGGGATCGTCGGGTCGCAGTCGGTGCAGGTCGACACGTTCTCGGATCAGGCCAAGACCGCCTCACTGCGCACCAATGTGTCTGAGGAATGTCAGGCCTCGATGATCGAGCTGCACGGCCAGTCCGCTTGGGACACTGCCGTGGCCGAACAGGCCGAGATCGCAGCCGCCGGACCCGCCGCCACAAGCGAGCGCCGCTCGGACGAGGAAATCGCAACCCTGCGCGCCGAGATGATCGCAAACGCCCCGCCGATTGGCACGGGCATCGCGATCCTGACGGTGATGTTCGGTCTGATCCTGTCGGTGGCCCGCGGTGTGTCGCCCTCGTCGAACCCGCGTCCGTTGCAGATCGGTGCCGCCGGTATCGTTCTGGGTCTGGTCGTCGACTGGTTCCTGATCGCGCCGCAAATGTCCGCCGGTCTGACCGTGATCCTGATGGCCCTGCCTTGGGCGCTGACGATCTACGGGGTGATCTACGGCTTCAAGCTGCTGTCCAAGAACGATCTGCTGCGCGTGGTCTTCCCGCCGCTGGTTCTGATCGTGGCGGTGCTTGGCTCGATCCTTGGCGGGATCACCAACCCGACGCCGGCAGCGGCGCTTGGTGCGGCGGGTGCGATCATGCTTGCAGCCTACCGCAAGCTGGGTGAACGCGGCGAAAGCCCCAAGATCATCCTGTGGTCGACGCTGGCCGTGGTTCTGCTGATCCTTATTGGCGTGAACTTTGACCTGCGGGTGAACACCGAAAGCGTGTCTGTGGAAAGCTGGATCGCCTTCACCTTTGCCAACGCGCTGTGGCTTTACGCCCTGTTCGGTCTGCTGTTCAGCTGCTGGATCCTGTACAAACACGGGGTGCTGACACCGGCGGTGCGGGAGACGGCAAAGGTCACGTCGATGGTCTTTACCATTCTGATCGCATCGCAGTTGCTGAACCTTGTGGTGATCTCCTTTGGTGGGGAGCATTACATCCAGCAGTTCCTGCAAAGCTTTGACGATGTGCGGACGGTGTTCCTGATCGTGATGCTGGTGCTGTTTGTGCTGGGCTTTGTTCTCGACTTCCTCGAGATCATCTACATCGTGGTGCCGATTGTGGGGCCGGTGATCTATGGCGCGCATTTCGATCCGAAGTGGGTGACCATCATGATCGCGGTGAACCTGCAGACGTCCTTCCTGACGCCGCCGTTCGGCTTTGCGCTGTTCTACCTGCGCGGTGTTGCGCCCAAGGAAGTCACGACCGGTCACATCTACCGTGGTGTGCTGCCTTTCGTGCTGATCCAGGTGGTCGGGCTGATTCTGCTGGCGGCCTTCCCCAGCATCGTCACCATCGTTCCGAACCTTCTGGGCGGCTAAGACGCTCAAAAGGATAGGGGATTAAGGCGGGGCGGCTTTAACAGGCCGCCCCGTTTTCGTATGTTTGCGGCATGTATGTGTGAAATTCAGGCAAGCGCGCGCTTTTCGCCATATTCGCCTTAAACTTGTTCCAACTTGAGCGTTTTGCGACCTGATTTGCTGTCCAAGCTGTTTTTGCGTCCATGGGGATGGCGCAACAGGACAGACAGGACAAACAATGCACGAAACCCGGTTTCAGGCGATGAACAGACAGGCCGCGCGCAAAGGGGTGCCGCAGCCACAACCACAGCCCACTTGGCGGCAGTTGCGCGGAGGCGGTCGGGGGCCCGTCTATCGCGCAGGGCCCAGCTATCACAATCCCGCGCTGCTTGATGCAGACGATCCGGCGGCAGAGCTTCTGGCACAGGCGCGCAACCGCGCCAGCTGCCGCAGCCGCTTAGCGCGCGGCGCCGCTCTGTTTGCCGCTAGCGTGATGTCGTCTCCGGCCGTCGCCTCGGCGCTGGGGCTGGGCTGATCAGCTTCGGCTGTCGGGGATAGAGATATTGGCCACCTGTTCCGCGATGGGCGCGGTTGACAACGGGTGGTCATCGGCGCGGAACGACGCAGGATCATCCAATCGCTGCCACTGGCCGCGATGATAGATCTCCAGCCCGGAGAACTGCGCCTTGTATCCCATCTTGGACGATCCGGGCACCCAATAGCCAAGATAGACATAAGGCAATCCGGTTTCCTGCGCGATCTTGATGTGGTCGAGGATCATCCACGTGCCCAGCGAATTCTTTTGCTGCGCGGGCTCATAGAAGGAATAGACCATCGACAGCCCGTCATCGAGCATATCGGTCAGGCAGGTGGCGATCAGCGCGCCGCTGTCGCGGTCGAGGTATTCAATCACCCGCGAGCGGATCGGGGTTTCCTCGATCATTGCGGCGAATTCAAAGACGTCCATATCGGCCATGCCACCATCCGCATGGCGCTGGTCAAGGTAGCGGCGGAACAGATCGTATTGCTCCTCGGTGGCCCAGGGGGAGGTCGCGCGCCGTTCCAGATGGTTGTTCTTTTTCATCGCGCGTTTTTGCGACCGTGTGGCGGTAAAGCGGGACACGTCGATGCGCGCGGACATACAGGCGGAACAATCGGCGCAGGACGGGCGGTACAGCACATTCTGCGACCTGCGAAACCCCTGCTTGGACAGGCTGTCATTGAGCTTTTGTGCCGCATCGCCCTGCAATGCGGTGAACAGCTTCCGCTCCATCCGGCCCTCAAGATAAGGGCAGGGCTGGGGCGCTGTGACATAGAACTGCGGAGCGAGCGGCAGCGAATGGCGCATGGGTCAGGCTAATCCGAGGCTGTTTAACGAAACGGTAACAACGAAGCGGGCAACCGCCAACCCCCCTAAAACGGGGAGGACCCCCTTACGGGGGCCTTTTTGTACTTAGGGTTAAATTCTGTCTGGCAAGGGGAAGGTTCAGCCGCGACGATTCAGCATGACCGTGCCCAGCAGCATATCGCCCAGACCGCGCCCGCGTTCATCCACGAACATCAAGATCACAGAGCCGATCTGCACCAGCATCAGCGACATGGCGACCGAATAGGCCAGAACATGCATAAAGGCCAAGCCCGCGCCCAGACGTTCCCCATGGGCATTGCGCAGCTCGATCGCCATCACGCGCATCCCCCAAGTGGCAGAGCCGCCCGCAATGGTCACCCAGCGGTACAAAAAGCCGATCATCAGATAGATCATCGGGATAAAGAACAGCCCCAGAATGGTCACGGCGCTGACAATGGCCGTCGCAATGGCGATCAGCACCACATCGATGAGCCAGGCAATGCCACGCTTGACCGTGACGCCATCGTAGAAAGCCGCCTGTCGTTCGGGATCAGGCAGGTGGTTCACAGGGGCGGAGTACATAGACAGTCCTTTGTCACAGAAGATAAAGCAGCAGCGGGCCAAGGGGCTGGCCCGCGCCATGGGGTATCTTACGCTTCTTCGGCGGATTTGGCCATTTCAGCAGCGCGACGATCCCGGTCTTCCATGAACTGGTCGAACTCGGTCTTGTCTTTCGCCTCGCGCAGACGCTCAAGAAAGGCCTCGAACGCGTCTTGTTCCTCTTCGAGACGGCGCAGGGTGTCGGCCTTGTAGGCGTCGAATGCGCGGTTGCCAGAGGGTTTCATCGCAGCCCAAGCGGTGTGGCGGGGTGTCTGCGTGCGGGCGGGGGTGCAGCCTTTGCCAAACATGCGTTTGCTCCAGATCATATAGGCCAACAGGGCAAAGCCTACGGGCCAGAAAAAGACGAAGCCCAAAACCATGGCCGCGATCCAGGCACCTTTGCCCTTGTGATCCAGCCAGGCCTCGGCCCGGGACAGCCAGCCGGCATTGGCGGGCAACGGGGTCTGATAAGCGGCGGTGGTCATTTATGGTCTCTCCATCGGTTGATGTGAATGCTTTTCACATTGCAGGAGATCGGGATTGGTCCGTCCGGTTTCAAGGGTCAATGTAAAGGATTTTCACATGTTCGCGTAAATGGAGAAATTCGTGTTTGTTTTCCGCATAGGTTGCCTGCGCGCGAGGGTGGTTTCGCCTAAGCCTCGGTCGGAAACAGATGGGAGGACGCGCGGGACAGGCGGGTTTCAAAGCCGCGCAGCCGGTGGGCCGCGGGGTGGTCGGCCCCGTGAAACGACAGCATGTCAAAGCGGGCCTGAGGCGCGCAGGGGCGCAAGACCCCTTTGTGCAAGATCCGCCTCAGCGGCTGCCGCATCACCAGCCGGTCATACCATGCAGGCGCCCCCATGGTTGTCACCACCAAGGCCGCGCGCAGGTTGGTTAGTCCGGGGCGCAGCGGACCACCGGCGCGATCGGGCGGATGATAGGCCACGCCCGGCGCCAGTTCCTGGTCCATCCAGCCTTTGAGGATCGCAGGCGGACCGCCCCACCAAACGGGAAAGACCATGACCAGCCCCTCGGTTTTAGACAGCCCGTTTTGGTCGGGCGACGGGGTTTGTGCGCGATAACGGTTGTGGGTGTCGCGATCACGTAAGGGGGCGTAGCCTTCGGCATATAGATCGCGCCGCGTGACCGCGTGGCCGCGTTGTTCCAGATCGGTTTGCAGATGATCCGCAAACCGGTGGGTCAGGCTGTCGGGGGCCGGGTGGGCCAGTAGCAAAGTCACGCGCATGGAGCCGTTGTGCCAGCGGCAGAGGGGCTTGCCAAGGGTGGCGCGCCATGTCCATCTGCGGGGTATGACACTCACCGATCGCATCACCCGCCTGCCGCGTGCCTTTGACCCCGACCGCGCCGCCGAAGCGCTCAGCCACGTACCTTGGGCACAAGGCCAGACCGCCAAGTTACTGCACGGGGTTGCAGGGTCCAGCCCCTATCTCAACGGGTTGATCCAGCGCGAACAGGCATGGCTGGAGGCGGCCATTGATACGCCGGAACAGGCGTTGGATGACGTCATGGCGGGGCTGGACCGGCTGCCCCCCGATCAGGTCGGCGCAGGGCTGCGGGTGGCGAAACGGCGGGTGGCGCTGCTGACGGCGCTGTGTGACCTTGGCGGGGTCTGGCCGCTGGAAAAGGTGACCGGCGCGCTCAGCGATCTGGCGGACAAGGCCACCGCACAGGCCATGCAGGCGGCGGTCGGCCATGAAATCCGGCGCGGCAAACTGCCGGGCATGACAGAGGACGACATTCCCACGGCGGGTGGCATGGTGGCGCTGGCCATGGGCAAGATGGGCGCGGGCGAGCTCAACTATTCCTCGGACATCGACCTGATCGTGCTGTTCGACGAGAGCCGCTTTGACCCCGACGATTATCACGAGGCGCGCTCCAGCCTTGTGCGGGCCACGCGCAAGATGTCGGCCACGCTCAACGATCGGACCGCCGAAGGCTATGTCTTTCGGACCGATCTGCGCCTGCGGCCCGATCCGGCTGTGACGCCGGTTTGCATGGCGATGGAGGCGGCAGAACGCTATTATGAGAGCTTTGGCCGCACATGGGAACGCGCCGCCTATATCAAGGCGCGCGCCTGCGCCGGTGACATTGCCGCCGGCGAGCGGTTCTTGCAGTCGATCACGCCCTTTGTCTGGCGCAAGCATCTGGATTTCGCCGCCATTCAGGACGCCCATGACATGCGGCTGCGCATCCGCGAACACAAAGGCTTTCACGGCGAGATAACCTTGCCCGGTCACAACATGAAGCTGGGGCGCGGCGGCATCCGCGAGATCGAATTCTTTACCCAGACCCGCCAGTTGATCGCGGGCGGGCGCGACCCTGATCTGCGGCTGCGCGGCACCGTCGACGGGCTGGCCATGCTGGCGCAAAAGGGCTGGATCGCCGAGGACACCGCCACACGTCTGGCGCAGCATTACCGCGCCCACCGCGAGGTGGAACACCGCATCCAGATGGTCAACGACGCCCAGACCCACGACCTGCCAAACACGCCCGAGGGGTTGGAGCGTCTGGCCTGTCTCAGCGGTGTCTCGCGCGAGGACATGGAGCGTGATCTGGCCGCGCGGCTGACCGAAGTGCACAGCCTGACCGAAGGCTTCTTTGCCCCCGATGCCAGCGCGCCCTGTGACGCGCCCGCGCTGTTCGACGATCATCCGGTGGTGGACCGCTGGACGACCTATCCCTGTTTGCGCTCGGATCGGGCGCAGGCGCTGTGGCGCAGGTTGCGTCCCGAAATTCTGCGCAGGCTGGCCGAGACCGCCCGGCCCGAGGAATCCTTGCTGGCATTTGACGGGTTTCTCAAAGGGTTACCGGCCGGTGTTCAACTGTTTTCCCTGTTCGAGGCCAACCCGCAGCTGATGGATCTGCTGGTGGATATCGTCGGCACCTCGCCGGATCTGTCGCTGTATCTGGCGCGCCATTCCAGTGTCTTTGATGCGGTGATCGGTGGCGATTTCTTTAGCCCGTGGCCGGGGCGCGCGGCGCTGACCGCATTGCTGGCCGAGACCTTGGCGCAGGCGGATGACTACGAGGCCAAGCTCGACCGTGCCCGCCGCTGGGCCAAGGAGTGGCATTTCCGCGTGGGCGTGCATCTGTTGCGCGGCATGAAATCCCCCGATGAGGCGGGCAAGGCCTATGCCGATCTGGCAGAGGCGGTTCTGGCCGCGCTTTGGCCCGTTGTGCAGGCGGAATTTGCGCGCAAACACGGGCCCGCTCCGGGCCGGGGGGCTGTGGTTGTGGGCATGGGGTCGCTGGGCGCGGGGCGGTTGCATGCGCGCTCTGACCTCGACGTGATCGTGATATATGACCCTTTGGATCAGGAGATGTCCGAGGGGCGCAGACCCTTGGCCGCGCGCACCTATTATGCCCGCCTGACCCAAGCGCTTGTGACCGCGATGAGCGCGCCCATGTCCGAAGGGCGGCTGTACGAGGTGGACATGCGCCTGCGCCCCTCTGGCAATCAGGGGCCTGTGGCCACCAGTTGGACCGCTTTTACCCGCTATCAACGTGAGGAGGCGTGGATTTGGGAGCATCTCGCCCTGACACGCGCCCGTGTGATCGCGGGGCCTGCGGGCTTAGGCGCGGATGTGGAGGCCTTTCGCCGTGATCTGCTGGGCGCAGGCCACAGTGCCGGTAGGGTGCTGCAGGCCGTCGGCGAAATGCGCGAGCGGATCGCCGCCGCCAAAGGCGCGACAGGGCCATGGGATGCCAAGATCGGCGCGGGCCGCATGCAGGAAATCGACCTGATCGCACAGGCGGCAGCGCTGGTGTCCGGACAGGCCATCCGCCAGACGCCGCGCGCGCTGCGATCGGTGGATTGGCTGGACAGTGCGGCGCTGATCAAAGCCTATGAGACGCAGTGGACCCTGCAGATCGGCACCCGTCTGGTCAGTGAGAAACCGCTTGAGCCGGACGCCTTGGGGCAGGGTGGCTGTGCCTTTCTGCTGCGGCTGACGGGGTGTCCGGATATGGACGGTCTGCGCGACACTTTGGAGGCGCAGTCCGCTGCGGCGGCCAAGGCGATTGATGCGGCTTTGGCGATGGGTGGCAAAGATGAATGATGCAGGACTGATAGATCCCAAGGGGCTGATCCGCGAATCCTACCGGATCGAGGGGATTACCCTGTCCGAATGTCGGTCGATCTTTCTTGATTGGGCTTTGTCGGTGCCGGTGGATGCGGACAGCGCTGCGATGATTGGTGAGCTGCTCGACACCTATGGCGCGGCAGACCACCCGATGACGCAAGTCTTGCGCGAGGGGTTGCAGAGCCAGGCAAAGCCGAAACGGCGCGGCGGCTGGCGGTCACGCCCTCGCGGCGGCTAAACGAAAACGCGCGCCTCAGCGGCGCGCGTTTCATATCTTGGCGTTTATTGTGCGATCAGTCGCGCGACAGGCTTGCCGCCTCGCGCGCCAGCGCTTCGATCCCGGCCCAGTCTTCGGCATCAACCAGCCCCTTGGGCGCAACCCAGGAGCCGCCACAGCACAGCACGTTCGGCAGGCTGAGGTAGTCGTTGACGTTTTTCATAGACACACCGCCGGTCGGGCAAAAGCGCACCTGCGGGATCGGCGCGCCGATGCCCTTGAGCGCGGGGGCGCCGCCATTTGCCTCGGCTGGGAAGAATTTCTGCACGGTGTAGCCACGCTCCAGCAGGCGCATGGCCTCGGTTGCAGTGGCCACGCCCGGCAGAAGCGGCAGATCGGCCTCTTCGCAGGCATCAAGCAGACGCTCGGTGGCGCCGGGCGAGACACCAAAGGTTGCGCCTGCGTCCTTGGCCCGCTGGACGTCTTCGGGGGTCAGCAAGGTGCCTGCACCCACAACGCCGCCTTCGACGCTGGCCATCTCCTTGATCACGTCCAATGCGGCGGGCGTGCGCAAGGTGACCTCGAGCACGGGAAGCCCGCCTGTGACCAGCGCTTGGGCGAGGCCCTTGGCCTTGGCTGCGTCATCGACGACGAGAACGGGAATGACCGGGGCGAGGCGGCACAGCTTTTCGCTTTGAATGCTGGCGTCTTGGGGCGTCATAGGAAGTGTCCTTTTAGGTATTTATACCAAGAAAAAGCGAGTTGGCGCGCACGCGGGCTGGCCGTGCGCGCGCCGTGAGCGGTTAAACCACGACTGCCGCGCCGTTGGAAGCCAAACCGACGTTTTCGCGGAAGGCGGCGAAGAGTTCGCGCCCCACGCCGTGTCCGTTGTCTATCAGATCGGCGGTGACCGGCGCGCGGTTGTCGAAGTCTTCGGCCAGACAGGCCAGCGTGCCGGAGACCGCATCAAGGCGCAGCAGATCGCCGTCCTGCACGCGGGCGAGCGGCCCGCCATTGGCGGCCTCCGGCGAGACGTGGATGGCCGCAGGGACCTTGCCGGAGGCACCGGACATACGGCCATCGGTGACAAGAGCCACCTTCAGGCCGCGGTCTTGCAGAACCGCCAGAGTGGGGGTGAGCCCGTGCAGCTCCGGCATGCCGTTTGATTTTGGGCCCTGGAAGCGCACCACGAAAATGGTGTCTTCGGTGATTTCGCCGTTCTTGAACGCCTGTTTTACGGAGTCCTGATCTTGGAACACGCGGGCGCGGGCCTCGATGATGTGGCGTTCGGGCGCCACGGCGGAGACCTTGATCATGCCGGTGCCGAGGTTGCCGGTCAGCTCTTTCAGCCCGCCGGTTTGCTGGAAGGGATCGGAGGCGGGGCGCAGGATCTTGTCGTTCTGTGTTTCGGTCGGGCCATCGCGCCATGTCAGTGTGCCGTCCTTGAGAACGGGTTCCTGCGCGTAGGGTTTCAGGCTGTCGCCGACGACGGTTTTGACGTCCTCGTGCAGCAGCCCTGCATCCATCAGCGAGCCGATCATGAACTGAAGGCCACCGGCGGCGTGGAAATGGTTCACGTCGGCCAGACCGTTGGGATAGACCTTTGCCATCAGCGGGGTGACGGCGGAGATGTCGTTGAAGTCCTCGACCTCCAGCGCGATGCCGGCGGCGCGGGCCATGGCGGGCAGGTGCAGGACAAGGTTGGTCGAGCCGCCGGTTGCCATCAGCCCAACGATCCCGTTCACAAAGGCCTTGGCGTCGAGGATCTGCGACACGGGTCGGTAGTCGTTGCCAAGCGCGGTGATTTCCAGCGCGCGGCGGGTTCCGGCCTCTGTCAGCGCGTCGCGCAGCGGGGTATTGGGCTGCACAAAGGAGGTGCCGGGCAGGTGAAGGCCCATGAACTCCATCAACATCTGGTTGGTGTTGGCGGTGCCGTAGAAGGTGCATGTGCCCGCCGCGTGATAGGAGGCCATCTCGGCCTTCATCAGTTCGTCGCGGCTGATCTTGCCCTCGGCGAATTGCTGGCGGACCTTTGCCTTTTCATCGTTGGGGATGCCGGAGGGCATCGGGCCTGCGGGCAGGAAGATCCCCGGAATGTAGCCGAAGGTGGCGGCGGCGATGATCAGACCGGGCACGATCTTGTCGCAGACGCCGAGGTAGACGGCGCTGTCAAAGACGTTGTGCGACAGGCCGATACCGGCGGCCAATGCGATCACATCGCGCGAGAACAGAGACAGCTCCATGCCGACCTGACCCTGGGTGACGCCATCACACATGGCGGGCACGCCGCCTGCGACCTGTGCGGTGGCGCCGTTGGCGCGGGCCGTGGCGCGGATCAGATCGGGGTATTTTTCAAACGGCTGATGCGCCGACAGCATATCGTTGTAGGCGCTGATGATGCCGATGTTGGGGGTGCGTTCCGTGGCGAGCCGCCCTTTGTCACCTTCCATAGCGGCATAGGCATGGGCCTGGTTGCCGCAGGTCAGGTGGGCGCGGCGCGGGCCGTCTTCGGCGGCGCGGGCCATACGGTCGAGATACGTCGCGCGCAGATCCTTTGATCGGTCTTCGATGCGGGCTGTGACGCGGGCGATGGTGTCGTTGAGGGGCATGCGAGGCCTCCTTGGCACAGTTGCGTGGGCGCGGTTGCTTGCTGGTGCCAGACATAAAGGCGTTACCGCTAACAGTAAACCGTCTTATTTCGGATGTCCGGTCAAATGGTTTCCCCTGAAACTCCCCGTCCTTGCCGCAATCATGCCGCAGTCGGAGGCGAATAAATGGTTAACAAACCACACCCCGGACAGAAGCCCAGATGAGCAGTGGGCGGGGGACAGAAGGAAAAGAGCATGAGCCTGAAACATATCGCCGCCGGACTGATGATGACCGTATCCTTGAGCGCCTGTTCCGGCGCCGTGTCTGGCAAGGCCCCGTATGAAAGCGTCCCGCAGGAGCTGGGCTTTGCCGCACAGGTCGCGCAGCCAACGGCACCGTCCGCCGAGGTGCAGCGCGCCGCCATGTCGCTGAGCAGCGCCCCGCAGGCTGAAGGTGAGCTGCCCTCTGCGGTCTTCAATCCTTACAATCTGGTAAGCTATGAGATCCTCATCCCGCAGGAGTTGACCGTCTCCGAGGCCAATCTGTACTATCCCGTGGCCGATATCGTCTGGCGCGGGGATGCCCATGGCAACCGTAAACAGCAGATCGCGGCGATCTTTCAAAACAGCCTGAGCAAGGCGCGCGGCGGTGCCACCGGCGGCACCGATGTCAAGGCCATCGTGACACTGGAGAAATTCCATTCGCTCACCGAAAAGACCCGCTATACCATCGGCGGTTGGCACGAGATCCGGTTCAACATCTCGCTGGTTGATGCCACGACAGGAGAGGTTCTGGTGGCGAACCGTGTGGTCCGTGCCGATCTGAACGGTCTGGGCGGGCGTCGCGCCATCGAGGCCGAGCGTCAGGGGCTGACCCAGAAGGTCCGCATTCAGGCACATCTGGACCGCGTGATCCGGGCCGAACTGGCAGAGCCGGGCGGCTGGACCCGTCGCGACATCGCGCTGAGCCGCTCGATCGACCAAATCTGATCCAAAGCGCGCGTTCTGCCGCTTTTCACCGATCACAAAGAACGCTAAGGCGGGGGTATGACAGCCTCCGCCTCACCTGTTGGTGCCCGCCCCACCTTACGCCTGAAACCCAAGGCGAACGCCCGCGCGATCCGCCATGGCTCGCCTTGGGTGTTTGACAACGAACTGGTGATGGATCGCCGGTCCAAAGCCATTGCGCCCGGCACCATTGCCACGCTGGAAGACAATGAACGCAAGCCGCTGGGCACCGTGGCGGTCAACCCCAACAGCCGTATCGTGGCCCGCATGCTGGACCGCGACTCGGAGGCGGTGATCGACACCGCTTGGTTCGCGACCCGCCTGTCAAAGGCGCTGAGCCTGCGCGAACGTCTGTACGCCGGGCCGTACTACCGGCTGATCCACGCCGAGGGCGACGGTCTGCCCGGTCTGATCATCGACCGCTTCGGGGACACCTGTGTCATCCAGCCCAACGCCGCTTGGGTCGACACCCATCTGGAGGCGCTGACCGCCGCGCTGACAGAGGTCACCGGCGTGTCGAACGTGTTGAAAAACGCCAGCGGACGCGGTCGCACGCTCGAAGGGCTGGACGCCGATGATGCGGTTCTGGTGGGCGCGGCCCCCGATGCCCCCATCGCGGTGGAGATGAACGGCGCGACCTATATGGCGGATCTGACCGGCGGGCAGAAAACCGGCCTGTTCTTTGACCAGCGCGACAACCACGGGTTTGTGGCACGGCTGGCGCGGGACGTGAATGTCCTTGACGTGTTCAGCCATGTGGGCGGTTTCGGCCTCGCGGCGCTTGCCGGTGGTGCGGCCCATGCCACATGTGTGGACGGATCGGCCGCAGCGCTTGATCTCGCCGCCGAAGGGGCGCGGCGCATGGGCGCGATTGACCGTTTCTCGGCGCGTCAGGGGGATGCTTTTGACCAGCTTGAAGCCCTGCAAACCGAAGGGGCCAAATTCGAACTGGTGATCTGTGACCCGCCCGCCTTTGCCCCGTCGAAACAGGCGGCGGACAAGGGGTTGCGCGCCTATGAACGCATCGCGCGCCTTGCGGCCCCCTTGGTGGCGGAGGATGGCTACCTCGTGCTGTGTTCGTGCTCCCACGCGGCAGATCTGACATCCTTTACCGGGGCCTGCCTGCGCGGCATCGGACGGTCGGGCCGTCGCGCGCAACTGCTGCACACGGGCGCTGCCGGAGCGGACCACCCGCTGCTGCCGCAGCTTGCCGAAAGCGGCTACCTCAAGGCGCTGGTGTTCCGGCTGTGACGCAGATGCGCGCGGTTCTCGACACCTGCGTGTTGTTTCCCACGGTGATGCGCGAAATGCTGGTGGGCGTGGCGGGGCAGGGGCTGTACACGCCGCAATGGTCCGCCCGCATTCTCGAGGAATGGGCCCACGCCGCGCGCAAGATCGGCCCGACGGGTGAGGCGCAGGCGCGGGGCGAAATCGCCCTGCTGCGTGCCGCATGGCCCAAGGCGGAAATCACGTGGAAGCCATCGCTGGAGGACCGGCTGTGGCTGCCCGATCCTGCTGACGTGCATGTTCTGGCCGCAGCCATCGCGGGCAGTGCCGATGTGATCGTGACCCTGAATGCCTCGGATTTCCCCCGGGGCACTCTGGCCGAGGAAGGGCTGTCACGTGTCGACCCGGACGCCTTTCTGCTGGGGTTCTGGCAGGCCCAGCCCGAAACCGTCACCGCTGTGGCAGACCGTGTCCTCGCCACGGCGCAACAGCTGTCTGGCGCCCCATGGGAAATCCGTCCTTTGCTGAAAAAAGCGCGTCTCCCCCGACTGGCGAAGGCTTTGTCGCAGGCCTAAGCCGCCGCTGTGGGTTGCGGGGCAGCGCGCGTCCTGATACCTCCGCCGGAAGCCTGAGTAATTCCCAAAGACAAAGAGGCCGCTGTGAGCGCAGCCAAACGCCCCCCAAGGCTCGAAATCCGCAACCTGACCCGCCAGTTCGACGGCCAGCGCGTTGTCGACGACGTGTCTCTGTCAATCGAGGCGGGGCAGGTGACCTGTCTTCTGGGGCCCTCCGGCTGCGGCAAATCGACGACTCTGCGCATGATCGCCGGCGTCGATATACAAGACACGGGCACCATTCATGTCGACGGAAAACTCATTTGCGACACGATGTTCCGCATCCCGCCGGAACGCCGCTCCATCGGTTTGATGTTTCAGGACTTTGCCCTGTTCCCGCATCTGTCGGTTGGCGAGAACGTGGCCTTCGGTTTGCGCCGCAGCGGACCCGACAAACGTGCAACAGCGCAACGTCTTCTGGATCGGGTTGGGCTGCTTCATTACATCGACCACTTTCCGCATCACCTCTCCGGTGGCGAACAACAGCGCGTGGCGCTTGCCCGAGCGCTCGCGCCCCAGCCCAAAATCATGCTGATGGACGAACCGTTCAGCGGGCTCGACAATCGGCTGCGCGACGGGATTCGCGATGAAACCCTCGACCTGCTCAAGGAAGAGGGCACCGCCGTCCTTCTGGTGACCCACGAGCCCGAGGAAGCCATGCGTATGGCCGATGAAATCGCGCTGATGCGGGGCGGACGGATCGTGCAACAGGGCGCGCCGTTCAACATTTACAACGCGCCGGTGGACAAGGGCGCAATGGCTTTCTTCAGCGACGTCAATGTCTTGAGCGGCACAGTGAATGGCGCATTGACCGAAACCCCCTTCGGCCAATTCCTCGCACCGGGGGTGCCTGACGGCGCGCGTGTGGATATCGTATTCCGGCCACAACACGTGGGCATCGACTTCGACCGTGGCGGTCGTGGCCCCAATCCCACAGCCATCGCCGGCACACCCGCCCGCGGCGTGGTCCGGCGCGCGCGCTTCATGGGGGCCGAAAGCCTCATCGAATTCGACATGGACCACGACGGCAGCGTGATCAAAGCCACCGTGCCCAACGTTTTCCTGCCCAAAGTCGGGACGCCGCTGTGGCTCAGCTTGCGCCGTGACCGCTGCTTCGTCTTCCCGTCAGAGCCTTAAGCTCGCCGCTGCTCCAACAACCGGTTCAGCACAAACACCCGAATAGATGAGGCAAGCCCCACATCCGGGTCACGCGCCTCATCAATTGCCGCAGCCAAGGCATTGATCGCCATACCTTCCTCCTGCGCGATGCGGCGAAACTCGCGCCAGAACACCTCTTCCAGCGACACCGATGTACGATGCCCCTGCAAGGTCAGGGAATGTTTGACGGGCCGGCCGCTCATGTTTCGGTCTTATGCCCATCCAGATGGCGATCAGCCTTGTCCTTGGTCTGCCGCGCGGCCAGTTTCTGGACCTTGCTGACCCCGTGTTTGGCCGCATTGGCATCCCCCAAGGCACGCTTCTCCGAACGCGCCTTGTCTTTGCGTATCTGTCTGAGGTTCACGATCTTTGACATCTGCCTCGCCCGATCTGCCAACACAGTGCCAAACATAACAAAACGCGCGCCCCACGAACAGGACGCGCGCCATGCTTTTTCTTGGATCAAATACCTCGCGGGGGTCCGGGGGTGCGACACCCCCGGTCCGTCACTTGGATTTGGGGCCGATCATCTCTTCGGGGCGGACCACCGCGTCAAAGGTCTCTGCATCGACAAAGCCCAGTGCAATGGCCTCTTCCTTCAGGGTGGTCCCGTTCTTATGGGCGGTTTTGGCAACTTTGGTGGCATTGTCATAGCCGATGGTCGGCGCCAGTGCGGTGACCAGCATCAACGATTCTTTCATCAGCTTATCGATGCGCGGCGCGTTGGCCTGAATGCCCATCAGCATCCGCTCGGTAAAGCTGTCGGCCACATCGCCCAACAGCTGCATGGACTGCAGCAGGTTGTAGGACATCATCGGGTTGTAGACGTTCAGCTCGAAATGCCCTTGCGAGCCTGCAAACTTGATCGCCGCGTCATTGCCCATCACATGCGCGGCAACCTGTGTCATCGCTTCGGCCTGTGTCGGGTTGACCTTGCCCGGCATGATCGAGGAGCCCGGCTCGTTCTCCGGCAGGATCAGCTCACCCAGACCGGAGCGCGGGCCAGAGCCCAGAAAACGGATGTCATTGGCGATCTTGTACATGGCACCTGCGACGGTCGCCAAAGCGCCCGACATGAACACCATGGCGTCATGGGCGGCCAGCGCCTCGAACTTGTTGGGCGCGGTGACAAAAGGCAGGCCGGTGATCTCGGCCATATGGCCTGCGACAGCCTCGCCCCAGCCGTCGTCGGTGTTCAGACCGGTGCCCACGGCGGTGCCGCCCTGTGCCAGCTCGTAGATGCCGGGCAGCGCCGCTTCGATGCGTTTGATGCCATTGCGGATCTGCATCGCATAGCCCGAGAACTCCTGACCAAGGGTCAGCGGCGTCGCATCCTGCGTATGCGTCCGGCCGATCTTGATGATGTCTTTGAATTCTTCGGCCTTCGCTTCCAGACCTTCGGCCAGCTTGACCAGACCGGGCATCAGCGTGTCGCGCACCATCATGGCGCTGGCGATATGCATGGCGGTGGGGAAGGTGTCGTTGGACGACTGGCCCATATTGCAGTGATCGTTGGGGTGCACGGGATCCTTGGACCCGATCACGCCGCCGAGAATCTCGATTGCGCGGTTTGCGATCACCTCGTTAGAGTTCATGTTGCTTTGTGTTCCGGAGCCGGTCTGCCACACCACCAGCGGAAAGTTGTCGTCGAATTTGCCGTCGATCACTTCGCCAGCGGCCTGAATGATCGCGTCACCGATGGTCGCGTCCAGCTTGCCATTGGCCTTGTTTTCCATGGCGCAGGCTTTCTTGATCACCCCCAGCGCGCGCACGATGGCCACGGGCTGTTTTTCCCAACCAATGGGGAAGTTCATGATCGAACGCTGGGTTTGCGCGCCCCAATATTTGTCGGTGGGGACTTCGAGAGGGCCGAAGCTGTCGGTCTCGGTGCGGGTGGCGGTCATGGCTGGCTCCTGCATTTGTATGCGATTGCATGCCGAATAGCGCAAAGCCTTCCTTTGGGCAATCGGCCTTTGCCCCGTGGATACTGCGTCAGCCCCTGCAGGCAAAGCCTTTCATTCCTCGGCGGGCACAGGAACTGCGGGCAATGTTATGCGAAAACATGTGCCGCCGTCGGGCGCGTTTTCCGCGGCGATGCTACCCCCGCGCAGACGGATCATACGGCGCAGCCCCAGCAGGCCAAAGCCCTTGCCGTAATCCACTGACCACCCCGTCAGGAAATCCAGACTGCCATCGGGCAGGCCGGGGCCGTTGTCTGTCACAGTCAAAATTACATCACCGTTGGGGGCGGTCTCGGCCCCGATGCGCACTTTGACCACGTCGCGATTGGCGTGTTTGATGGCGTTGTCCACCAGATTGCGCAGGATGATCTGGATGGCGACCCGGTCACCGTGGATCATGACGGACGGGGCTTTCAGATCGTGCAGGCGCATCGGATCCAGCACCAGAAAAATGTCGCGCGCCAGCAGCCCGACATCAAAAGTTTCATGCAATTGCGAGGCGTTACTGGCCTCTGTGAATTTCAGGACCTCGTTGATCAGAAGCTGGGCTTTGTTGCTGACCTGCTGCATCAGCTGGGCAATTTCCATCGCATCCTTGGCATTTTCCGGCAGATCCTCGCGTAGCATTTCCGCCAGACCTTCGATCCGGCGCATGGGCGCGCGCAGATCATGGGCCGCAAAGGCCAGATATTGTTCCATCTCAGAGCGCGCGCGTTCGACCAGACCCAGCGTTTCGACCTCGCGTTTCTGAAGCGCGCGCAGGGAGGCCAGCAAAACAGACGTCCCGATGATATGGGTCAGCGCGCCGTCATCATCGCGTAGGGGCGACAGGATGGTGTGGATTTCTGTGGGCGTCTCCGCCAGATCCAGCAACACATCGTAATGCAGTGGTCGGTCCGATTGCATCGCCTCCAGATGGCGGGCATAGGCAGCCTCGCCCATGGGGCCTGCGTAAACCTCCAGCGCGCTGCGCCCGATCACATCGGCACGCGCGCGATGACCGTGGGTCTCGCAGGCGCGATTCCAAAAGCAATAGACCGGGGTGCCATCATCCTTGATGCGCAGCACAAAAACCGGCTGCGCAATATGATCGAGGATGGCAAAATCGTGCGGCATTGCAATTCCGTCAAAGAACGCAGCCACACAATCAGGAAAGTATTGACGACAGGTTACTTCCTAAAGCGGTCGAGGCTGACCACTTCGGCGTCATGCTGCTCTTCGGGGGCGTCCTCGAAATCCGCCTCGGGCCCATCGTCGGGCGAGGTGGGATCGTCATCGCCATCCTCGTCATCCTGGCTTTCAAAGCGCAAGCCGAATTCGACGGACGGATCGACAAAGGTGCGGATCGAATCAAAAGGAATGTTCAGCCGCTCCGGCGCATCGCCAAAGTTCAGCGTGACCGAAAACCCGTCCTCGCGCACGTCAAGATCATCATACCAGTTCTGCATGACCACCGTCATCTCGCCGGGATAGCGGTCGGTGAGCCAGTCTGCGATATCGACCTCCGGGTGGTGGGTGTCGAAAGTGATGAAGAAGTGGTGATCGCCCGGCAATCCATTCTGCGCCACATCGGTGAGCACTTCGTGGATCAGACCGCGCATGGCGCGGTGCATCAGTTTGCCGTAATCGATACTGTCGGACATGTTCGGACCTTTAATTGCTTGGCGTCACCATATTGGATTTGACACAGAACAAAAGGCCCGAAACGCAAGGCTCGCGGCGGGAAAGGGTGATCACGCGGGCCAGTTTGCCCAGATCAGCCAGATTGCGGGCAGTGCTTCCAGTGCGAACCACGCCAGCGCTTTGGGCTGGGGCGGTGCGTCGCGCAGCATCGACAGCGTCCGACCGGTCGCCGCACCCGCATAGGCCACGCCGAGCATGGCGTAGGCCCAGCCCGCGCCGGTGACCAGACAGACCACGCCCACAGCGACAAACAACCCACCGGCGGAGGCGCGCAGCTCGGACAGGCCCATGGTGGTATCACCGACCTTTAGGTCCAGCGCATCTGCGGCATAGCGTGGCGCAATGAACCCGATGGCCCCAAAGGCAATGGTCATCAGGGCGATTAAAATGTTGATGATCTCGGTCATGTGGCTCTCCGCTTTGACCAGCAGATAGCGGGCCGGTCGCGCAGATCAACGCGGCCAGAGCGGGTTGGTTCATCACGATGAGGGGGGAAGTGCAGGTTTCTGTTGCCAGGTACCTGCGAACCCCGCCTTACGCGGCTAGGCGCAAGGACTTAAGATTTCGATTCCTCGAACTGCTTACGCAGCCAGAGCAACCGGAGCACGATTGTCGTTTGCAATTGTACTTTTTGAACCGATAACGGTGGTATCTCACCGAAGCAAAGCTACATCTTTACGCGTTCGTCGATCCTATTTCGGCCCCATGATCCCGCAAACGACGAGATATATGGTGGAGCCGCCGGGTACCGCCCCCGGGTCCGATCCGTTTATTACATGCGCGTTTATGCCCATAGTCCCCGAAGGGACAGGATTGATATAGGCGGGGGCAGCGGGAATGCCAAGGGGGTGCATGGGGATTTTATTGCGCAATGAAGGTCTGGTTGATGTGCTAGCTTTGCTGAGAGTTGTAACCAATTGTTAACGAATAAGAATGCAGTGAGGTCGCGGGCGGCGAGGCGACTGGGGGAGACTTTTTCTGTGCGCACAGCTCAGCTTCCCCCTGTAACCGCCTAATTTACATGTTTATTCATCAAATTTCACGCCAGAGGTCACGTCATGGTCGCAGAGCTTTGCATTCACACTTTGTCTACGGGGATATCTCGGAGCCTGTGGCAAGGCGATCTGCATCTTGAAGCACCGAACTGGTCGCCGGATGGCCGCAGCCTGATTGTGAACGGGGACGGGCGGCTTTACCGTTTCGATCTAGACACCGAAGCGCTGACACAGATCGATACCGGACGGCATGACCGGTTGAACAATGACCACGGCCCGTCGCCGGACGGGACAAAAATTGCCTTTTGTGACAAGGTGGATACCGGCAAATCCTGCATCTACACATTGACGCTGGACAAAGGCTCCGTGGACCGGATCACGCCGAATGTTCCAAGCTGGTTTCACGCCTGGTCGCCGGATGGGCGCCGCATGACCTATACCGCCGTGCGTGACGGGCAGTTCGGGATCTTCACTTGCGCCGCCGATGGACGGGACGAGCGCTGTCTCGTCACATCGGCCCATCACTATGACGGACCGGATTACACCCCCGATGGGGCGTGGATCTGGTTCAACAGCGCGCGCGGCGGGCCCGCCTCGGACCTGTGGCGCATCCGCACTGACGGGACTGGCCTGCAACAGATGACGCACAGCGACCGCGTCGAATGGTTTCCCCATCCAAGCCCCGATGGCGCTCATGTGCTGTACCTCAGCTATCCCGAAGGGACCCAAGGTCACCCGTTCGGCATGGACGTCGAACTGCGGCTGATGCCGGCGCAGGGCGGTGCCCCCGTGACAATAGAAAAACTGTATGGTGGGCAGGGCAGCCTGAACGTGCCGTGCTGGGCACCTGATGGTCACGCCTTCGCCTATATGCGGTATCACCGCTGATCCGCTTCCCATTGTGGGCCACGGCCGCTTTGCGATAGACAGGCGGCACAACCACAGGAGCCGCTGAATGGATCTTTTCGATGCCGCACCGTCGGACCGTCGCCGACCTTTGGCGGATGTGCTGCGCCCGACCACATTGGACGAGGTGATCGGGCAGACCGCGCTGGTGGCCGAAGGGTCGATCCTGCGGCGGCGTGTGGCGGCGGATGCGGTGGGCAGCGTGCTGCTGTACGGCCCGCCGGGCATTGGCAAGACCTCGATCGCGCGCGCCATCGGCAATATGCTGGGCAAGGAGTTCCGCGTGTTGCACGCCGCCGGTGTCCGTGTGCAGGACATTCGCAAGATCGCGGACGAGGCGCGCATTCGCCCGATCCTGATGTTCGTCGACGAGGTGCACCGCCTGTCCGCCACCCAAGCCGACGACCTGCTGACCATTTGCGAGGAAGGCACCACGGATTTCATAGGCGCGACCACGGAAAATCCCTATCACGCCATTCCCAAGGCGTTGATTTCGCGGTCTCAGGTGCTCAAGCTCGAACCGCTGACGCTGGAGGATATGGTGCAGGTGGTGCGGCGCGGTTTGGCGCATCTGTCCGCGCAAGGCATTGATATCGCGCTGACCGAGGCGCAGATCACCCTGATCGCCGGACGGTCGGGCGGCGACGCGCGACGCGCGCTGACCACCTTGGAAAGCCTGTCCATCGGTCATACGGGTGCGGTCACAGAGGCGATGATCGAAGAGGTCTATGCCGCAGCGCCGGTCAATTTCGACCGCACGGGGGATCAGCATTACGACATCACCTCGGCCTTTATCAAATCCATGCGCGGCTCTGATCCCGATGCCACTTTGTACTGGCTGGCGGTGCTGGTGCATGCAGGGGAAGACCCGCGCTTTATCGCGCGGCGCATCATGATCCACGCGTCGGAGGACATCGGGCTGGCCGACAACACCGCGCTGCAAACCGCCGTTGCCGCCGCCGAGGCGGTGGAGCGTGTGGGCTATCCGGAGGCGCAGATCATTCTGGCCCATGCGGCGCTACATATTGCCCGCGCGCCCAAATCAAACGCCGCCTGTCGCGGGATCGGGGCTGCGCTGTCCTATGTGCGCAGCCACCCGCAACTGTCGGTGCCCTTGCATCTGCGCGACGCCCATTATGCGGGGGCCAAGGCCTTGGGGCACAGCGGATACCGCTTTCCGCATAAGGACCCGCGTGGCTGGGTCGAGCAGACCTATGTGGAGGGCGTGCCGCGCGGCGCGTTCTACCAAAGCGATGCCCGCGATGCGGCAACCTTTGAAAAACGCGCCGATGCCCATTGGGAAAGCGTCACAGGCCAGCCCGCGCCGCGCACCTTTGACGACTAAAGCTGCAGCCGCCGTGCCCGCGCCCCGCCACGCCGTTTGGGCGCGGTTTTGACCATAGGCAACGGGCGGAGCGGCTGCTGAATCGACAGCGACAGCAGGCGGCAAAACACAGCCACCGCTGGCGAGGCCGGGGCCAATGGACGCGCAACTGCCCGCGCGCGCCGTGCCTCGGCAAGGTAGTCGGCGCAGGCGGGCAGGGCGCCCAGCCATTGCATATACCCCATCTGCCCCAGATCACGCGCCTGATCCGGAGGCAGCACCCCCACATCGAGTTTCGTCAATGTTTGTTCCAACTGCATCGCGCCCTCCGCGCCAAGAACGGGGGGCCACGAAGATGCTTCAGGCAAGCCGAACCGTGGTCAGCCACCGTCGCAATCCGTTGGGCCACCCGCCCGAACATCAAAATTGCTGCACCCGATGCGACGCATGAGGTGGAGATGGCAGGTCTCCTGACTTGCGGGTCGTTGCGCGTCCGAACCTTCCCGGACCGATGGTCCAGTGGTTGTCTCGGGGCGCTCGCCGCTTACAGTTGCGGGGGCAGTTGCGGCATTGGCCCGTTGGGCCGCACCACATTCCCTTTTCAGCCCGCCCCTGAAGGGCAAGGCACCATCGCGGCAACTCTGCCACGGTCGCACAAACCTGTCCAGCGCCGCATATCCGAGCGTTTTAATAAACTAACCTTGACGCCCGCCACAGGGCTGGTATGCGCGTATCCATGTAGCAAGCATGCAATGCCAGCCACCTCATCAATATTCCGACCGGAGGACGCCATGGCCCTGCGCATGACGCTTGCTGGGTTTGCCTGTCTTTGCGCCACTTCGCTGGCCGCCCAAGAGGACGCCACAGGCAAGCTGACCATTGAACTGAACGCCGCCACCTCTGAGGAGGCGGGCTGCAAGATGAGCTTTCTCATTCTCAACGGCCATGACACGGCCATCGATCAGGCGGTGTTCGAAACCGTGCTGTTTGACGCCGAGGGCGGCGTTGACCGTCTGACGCTGTTCGATTTCGGCGCATTGCCGCCGCTGCGCCCGCGCGTGCGTCAATTCGTGGTGGGCCAGACCAGCTGCGAGGATCTGGGGCAAGTGCTGTTCAACGGGGCGCAAACCTGCAGCGCCGAAGGCGACGCGGATCTGTGCACCGATGGCCTGTCCGTGTCGTCACGCATCGGGATCGAGGTGTTGGGATGATGGATCTGGTGGTGAATACCTACACGCGGATCGCTGATCTGGGCGGGCCGGTTGTGGTTTTGCTCTGCGCGCTGTCGGTCGTGGTGCTGGCGGTTGTTCTGTATAAACTGTGGCAGTTTGCGTCCGCAGGCGTGGGCCGTCACCGCGAATTGGGCGCGGCGGTGGCCGCTTGGGATCAGGGCGACTGCACCGCCGCGCGCGCGCATCTGGGCCGCTCGCGCAGCTATCTGGCCCCTGTGGTCGATATGGCCATGACAGGGCAGACCGATGGCGCACGGCTGGAGGCCGAGGCCGAAACCCGCTTTGCGCGGTTGGAGCGCGGCTTTCGCCTGTTGGACAGCGTGGCGCAGTTGGCCCCGCTGCTGGGTCTGTTCGGGACCGTTCTGGGCATGATCTCGGCCTTTCAGGCATTGCAAGAGGCCGGAAGCCAGGTCGATCCGTCCATTCTGGCCGGCGGCATCTGGGTCGCACTGCTGACCACTGCGGTTGGTCTTGCGGTGGCCATGCCCACATCCGTTGTGCTCAGCTGGTTCGAGGCACGTATGGACAAAGAGCGTGTTCTGGCCGGGCAGGCGCTGCGGGCGGTGCTGTCGCCGTCGGGTCAGCGGGTGGCGGCAGATGTCCCGACCGGGGCCGTCCATGCGTAAGCGCACGGCCCGCCGCAAGCTGTCGATGACCTCGTTGATCGATGTCATCTTTTTGCTGCTGCTGTTTTTCATGCTGTCCTCGACCTTTTCCAAATTCGCGGAGGTCGAGCTGGCAGCGGGCGGCGCGGGGGCTGCGACTAGCGATCCGACGCAAAAGCCGGTTTTCTTGCGGCTGGGGGCCGAGGCGCTGGATCTCAATGGCCGCGCTGTGGCCTTGGACGAGCTGGCGCAGGGCTTGGCCGACTACCCCGAGCCGATGGTCCTTGTCTCCCTGCGCGAAGGCGTCACGGCCCAGCGGCTGACCGATCTTTTGGTGGCGCTGCGCGGCGTCGAGGGCGCGCGCGTCACGGTACTGGAGCAATCGTAATGCGACGCAAACCTGCACGCAGCAAGGGCGAGCCGACCACCGCCTTGATCAACATCGTGTTCCTGATGCTGATCTTTTTTCTGGTGGCGGGCACCTTGGCCGCGCCGCTGGATCAGGACCTGACGCTGGTGGACACGCGCGATCTGGAACAGACCCCGCCTGCCACGGCCTTGGTCATTCATGCGGACGGGCGGCTGACCTATCGCGGCGAGGATATGGCCGACGCTGCCGCCTATATCACGCGGCTCAGCCCCGACGATCTGGCACGGGTTCGGCTGGTGCCGGACCGTGAGCTGCCTGCGTCGGATCTGGTGCGGCTGGGCCGCGATCTGCGCAAGGCGGGGGCAGAGACCGTCGTCGTCGTCACCGAACGGGGGCTGGAATGAGACAGACGCCTATGATTGCCACCTCGCGCCCGATGAAGCTGGCGGCCGTGCTACTGGCGGCCAGCGCGAATGCGGCGCTGGCGGTGGCCTTGCTGCGCGAACCCGCCGTGTTGGAAGAGGGCGCCCCCGGCAGCAGCGAAGTGCGGCTGGGCAGCGCCTTTGAGGATCTGGTGGCCGGCACCACCACGGCAGAGCCGACAGAGAGCACCGCTGAGCCTGTGACCGCCACGCCGGTCGCACCTTTGGCAGAGCCGAACACAGCGCAGCCCACGCCACCCGAGACCGCGCAGCCGACAGATCCCGTGACGCCGGAACCGACACCTCCGGCCCCCGCAGAGCAGGCGCAGCCGGTCCAGCCGGTGGAAACGCCGCCGGTTGCAGCACTGTTGGTGCCCGTCGACCCGCAGGGCGTGGTGCCCATCGCGCCGACGCCGCCCGAAACCGTCACGGCGCAGACTGCCAAGCCCGTCACGCCAGAGGCTGCAACGCCCGACACGGTGGTCAGCGGCGCGGCGCCAGATGCGGCATCGGTTGAACGTTCGTTGCGCCCGCCCACCGCGCGCAGCAAAGCCTTCGAACAGGCGGCGAAACCGAAGGCAGAGGCCTTCGAGGACGCCAAACAGGCACAACAGCGGGCGAAGGCCCCGGCACCGCGCGCCAAACCCACACCAGCCCGTCAGGGCAACAGCGACCGCAATGCGCGTGCGGGCGCGTCGAGCGGGTCACAGCAGGCCACGTCGCGGTCGAGCGGATCGGGCGGACGCCAACAGCAGGCCCAAGGCAATGCGGCGGCCAGCAACTATCCCGGCGTGGTCCGCTCTTGTGTCTTTGGCAAGGCGCGGGTGCGCGGGTCAAGCGGGTCGGGCACGGTGCATGTGTCCTTTACCGTCTCTGGCAATGGCAGCATCGGCGGTGTTGGCGTCAGCCGGTCCTCGGGCAACGGCTCGGCCGATCGTGCGGCGGTTCAGGCCGTGCGCGGGGTGCGTCGTTGTCCCGCGCCGCCAGCGGGGGCACAGCGCAGCTTTTCCCTGCGCATCGACGTCCGTTAAAACGGGCGCGGTGGGCGCAAAAGTGCCGCACCTCGCGCGAATTGACGCGCGGGGGCAAAATCTCCAGATGTAGTGCAAGTGTGGGACGCATATCGCGCCCCATGGGCTACAGGAGCGATCCGATGACTGACGCCGCTGAAAAGGAACTGACGCGCGCCGCGATGAAAAATGGCGCCAAGTCGCGCTGCCCGCGCTGTGGCGAGGGGCATTTGTTTCGCAGCTACCTGAAGGTCGCGGCCTCTTGCGATCACTGCGGTCTGGATCTGACGCCGCAACGCGCCGATGACGGGCCCGCCTATATTACCATTCTGATCGTCTGCCATATCGCGGGGGTTGCGTTGCATCTGATGCACAAACCCTTTGCGGACAATCCCTTGATGCTGGCGTTGATCATCAGCGCCGGTTCGGTGGCCTTGTCGCTGGCGATGCTGCCCCCGATCAAGGGGGCGATTGTAGGTATCCAATGGGCCAAGGGGATGCATGGCTTCAAAGGGGCCACCGATACCGCCTGAGGCGTTGATCGGTGTCGCCCTCCCTTCGGCAACAGTTCAACTGCAGCCGACTTAAGAATGCGTGAATTCAGACGCCCGCACCCAGTAGGCTGGCTACCCGGAACTTATCTCAAATTGATGTAAGAAACCTCAACCACGGCTGCGCAAAACCGTGGTAGAAGTATGCGTCGACAACGAGGCATGCGAAAATCGGTTGCGGTTTGAAAGCGATCTGTATACATCGGCATACAATTGCGGCGGGCTGTCAAAACGCCACGCCGTGCTCCATCTACAGCAAACTGTACAGGTAAGCCAACGTCATGGGACTCTACACCGAATACCGCGCCGAGATCGAAGCCCGCAAAGAGCAGGGGCTTCACCCAAAGCCCATCGACGATGGTGCGCTGACCGCCGAGATCATCGAACAGATCAAGGACGCCAGCCACGAATTCCGCGATGAATCGCTGAATTTCTTCATCTACAACACGCTGCCCGGCACCACCTCAGCCGCCGGTGTGAAGGCTGCGTTCCTCAAGCAGATCATTCTGGGCGAGGTCGCGGTTTCTGAGATCTCGGTCGAATTCGCTTTTGAACTGCTGTCGCACATGAAGGGCGGGCCTTCCGTCGCGGTGCTGCTGGATCTGGCACTGGGCGATGACGCGGAGATCGCCAAACAGGCGGCAGAGGTTCTGAAAACCCAAGTGTTCCTGTACGAGGCGGACACCAGCCGCATTGCCGACGCCCATAAGGCGGGCAACCCGATCGCGACCGAGCTGCTCAACAGCTACGCGCAGGCGGAATTTTTCACCAAGCTTCCCGAGATCGACGAAGAGATCAAAGTCGTCACCTATATCGCCGCAGAGGGCGATATTTCCACCGACCTGCTGTCGCCGGGCAATCAGGCGCACTCGCGCTCGGACCGGGAACTGCACGGCAAATGCATGATCTCGGAAGAGGCGCAAAAGGAAATCGAGGCGCTGAAACTGCAGCACCCCGACAAGCGCGTCATGCTGATCGCGGAAAAGGGCACCATGGGCGTGGGCTCGTCGCGCATGTCCGGCGTGAACAACGTGGCGCTGTGGACCGGCAAGCAGGCATCGCCCTATGTGCCGTTTGTGAACTACGCGCCCATCGTGGCGGGCACCAATGGCATCTCGCCGATCTTTTTGACCACCGTCGGCGTGACCGGTGGCATCGGCGTCGACCTGAAGAACTGGGTTAAAAAGGTTGACGAGGACGGCAAGCCCATCCTCAACAACGACGGCAACCCTATTTTGGAACAGAAGTATTCTGTCGACACCGGCACCGTTCTGACCATCAACACCAAGTCGAAAAAGCTGTACTCTGAAGACGGCGGCGAACTGGTGGACATGGCCGGGTCCTTCACGCCGCAGAAGATGGAATTCATGAAGGCGGGCAGCTCTTACGCCATCGTCTTTGGCAAGATGCTGCAGACATTCGCCGCCGAGACGCTGGGCATCGAGGCGCCGCAGGTCTTTGCCCCGTCCAAGGAGATCTCGCACGAGGGTCAGGGCATGACCGCGGTCGAGAAGATCTTTAACGCCAATGCGCGCGGCGCAACCCCGGGCAAGGTGCTGCACGCCGGATCGGACGTGCGGGTGCAGGTCAACATCGTGGGCTCGCAAGACACCACCGGTCTGATGACCTCGCAAGAGCTGGAGGCGATGGCCGCCACGGTTCTGTCGCCCTCGCTGGACGGTGCCTATCAGTCGGGCTGTCACACCGCGTCGGTCTGGGACGCAAAGGCACAGGCCAACACGCCGCGACTGATGGCCTTCATGAACAAATTCGGTCTGGTCACCGCCCGTGACCCCAAGGGCAAATACCACGCCATGACCGATGTGATTCACAAGGTGCTCAACGACATCACCGTGGACGATCACGCCATCATCATCGGCGGCGACAGCCACACGCGTATGTCCAAAGGCGTGGCCTTTGGCGCGGACTCGGGCACTGTTGCCTTGGCGCTCGCCACGGGCGAGGCGTCTATGCCGATCCCGGAATCGGTTAAGGTGACGTTCAAGGGCAAGATGGCCGATCACATGGACTTCCGCGATGTTGTGCACGCCACGCAGATGCAGATGCTGCAGCAGTGCGGTGACAACGTCTTCCAAGGCCGCGTGATCGAAGTGCACATCGGCACCTTGCTGGCCGATCAGGCATTTACCTTCACCGACTGGACCGCAGAGATGAAGGCCAAGGCGTCTATCTGTATCTCCAACGACGACACGCTGATTGAATCGCTCGAAATCGCGAAATCGCGGATCAAGATTATGATCGAAAAGGGCATGGAGCATGAAAATGGCATGCTGCAGAACCTTGTCGACATTGCGGACAAGCGCATCGCCCAGATCAAATCCGGCGAGAAGCCCGCGCTGAAGCCCGATGACAATGCGAAGTACTTCGCCGAGGTCGTGGTTGATCTGGACGCCATCGTCGAGCCGATGATTGCCGACCCGGACGTGAACAACGCCGATGTGTCCAAGCGCTACACCCACGACACGATCCGCCCGATCTCGTTCTACAAGGCCGAGAAGAAGGTTGATCTTGGCTTTGTCGGCTCCTGCATGGTGCACAAGGGCGACATCAAGATCGTGGCCCAGATGCTGCGCAACCTTGAGAAAGATCAGGGTGCTGTGACCTTCAAGGCGCCGCTGGTTGTGGCCGCGCCCACGTACAACATCATCGACGAGCTCAAGGCCGAAGGGGATTGGGAAATCCTGCAGAAGTATTCGGGCTTTGAGTTCGACGACTTCGCTCCCAAGGCCAAGGCCCGCACCGAGTACGAGAACATCCTGTATCTTGAGCGTCCGGGCTGTAACCTGTGCATGGGCAACCAGGAAAAGGCGGCCAAGGGCGACACGGTTCTGGCGACCTCGACCCGCCTGTTCCAAGGCCGTGTTGTGGCGGATTCGGAAACCAAGAAGGGTGAATCGCTGCTGGGCTCGACCCCGGTTGTGGTGCTGTCCGCGATCCTTGGCCGGACACCGACGCTGGATGAATACAAATCCGCCGTCGAAGGCATCGACCTGACCAAATTCGCACCGCCCCAGCAATCGCCGCTGGCGGGCAACTCGGTCCACTTCTGATCCAGATCGGTGGGGGCGTCGGCCCCCGCCACCAAAACAGCAAAAAGCCCGGCCGCGCGGTGCGACCGGGCTTTTTCTTTGGTTAACAGGTGATTACAGCGCGGCCTTGAACAGCTGCGTCAGGTTGTCTTCGGTCAGGGTGATCGGGTTTCCGCCGCAGGACGGGTCCGTGATCGCCCCTTTGACCAGCGCGGGAATGCTGTCTTCGGTCACGCCCAGATCGGACAGGCGGCGCGGAATGCCCAGATCATCGTTCAACCCCTGAACAAAGCTCTGGAATCCGGCAAAGCCACCATCGATGCCCAGATAGGCGGCGGCGGTGTCAAAGCGGTCGCGGATCGCATCAGCGTTGAACGCCAGCACAGCGGGCATGCAGACAGCATTGGTGGTGCCGTGGTGCGTGTTGAAATGCGCACCGATCGGGTGGCTCATGGCGTGGATCGCGCCGAGGCCCTTTTGAAAGGCAGTCGCCCCCATCATGGCGGCGGACATCATCTGGGCGCGGGCCTCGATATCGGTGCCATCGGCAAAGGCGCGGGGGAGGTAGTCCTTCACCAGACGCATGCCCTCCAACGCGATGCCCTGCGACATCGGGTGATAGTGCGGGCTGCTGAATGCCTCCACACAATGGGCGAAGGCATCCAGCCCCGTGCCTGCGGTGATAAAGCCGGGCATGCCCACGGTCAGTTCAGGATCGCAGATCACCACCTCTGGCAGCACCTTGGGGTGGAAAATGATCTTTTTCTCATGGGTTTGCGAATTGGTGATGACCGAAGCGCGGCCCACTTCGGAGCCGGTGCCAGCGGTCGTGGGCACAGCCACAATGGGCGCAATGACGCTGGCATCCGCGCGGGTCCACCAGTCGCCGATATCCTCGAAATCCCAGACAGGTCGCGTTTGACCGGCCATAAAGGCGACCATCTTGCCCAGATCCAGACCCGACCCACCGCCAAAGGCGATCACACCGTCGTGTCCACCGTCGTTATAGGCCGCGACACCGGCGGCAAGGTTGATCTCGTTGGGGTTGGGATCGACGTCTGCGAACAGCCCACGACCAAGACCCGCCTGTTCGAGAATGTCCAGCGTCTGCTGCGTGATCGGCAGATCGGCCAGCCCGCGATCGGTGACCAACAGGGGCCGTGTGATGCCCGCCTGCGCACAGGCGCCGGGCAGTTCGCTGATGCGGCCCGCGCCGAACTTGATAGCGGTCGGATAGGACCAATTGCCGGTGAGGCTCATTTTGTCACCTTTTTCATGTGGTAGGATTTCGGACGGGTCAGGTTGTGGTAGCCGATGACGGACAGACCGCCGCCGCGTCCGGTTTGTTTGCAGCCGGTCCAGCACAGACCGGGGTCAAGGTAATCGGCGCGGTTCATGAACACGGTGCCGGTTTCGATCTGGTCGCCCACACGCGCCGCACGGTCCAGATCCTGCGTCCACAGCGACGCGGTCAGGCCAAAATCGCTGTCGTTCATCAGGGCGATGGCTTCCTCGTCGCTGGTCACTTTCATGATGCCGACCACGGGACCAAAGCTTTCCTCGCGCATGACGCGCATGTCGTGGGTGACCTCTGTCAGGATCTGCGGCGTCAGATAGGCCCCGCCATCGTCTTCGGCGAAGGTGTCGATATGGGCGGTGGCGCCAGCTTCCACAGCCTCGGCGATCTGGTCGCGCACGATCTTGGCAAAGCGGACGTTGGCCATGGGGCCGATGGTGGTGTCAGGGTCCAGCGGATCGCCCAGTTTGTAGCCGCGCACAACGGCCAAAGCCTTTTCGACAAAGGCATCATAAAGCGATTCATGCACGTAGATCCGTTCGATCCCACAGCAGCACTGGCCGGAGTTGAACATCGCCCCGTCGATCAGCGTGTCCACGGCGGCATCCAGATCGGCGTCGTCCATGACATAGCCGGGGTCCTTGCCGCCCAGTTCCAGACCGGTGCCGGTAAAGGTGCCAGCGGCGGCACGTTCCATCGCCTGCCCACCGCCAACAGAGCCGGTGAAGTTCACGAAATCAAAGGCGTTATCGGCAATCAGCGCCGATGTGGTGTCATGGCTGAGGAAGATGTTCTGGAAAACGTCTTCGGGCACACCTGCGCTATGGAACGCCTGCGCCATACGTTCACCCACCAACAGCGTCTGTGTTGCGTGTTTCAGCATCACCGTGTTGCCAGCAATCAGCGCGGGGGCCACGGTGTTGATGGCCGTCATATAGGGGTAGTTCCAAGGCGCCACGACAAAGACCACGCCCAGCGGCACGCGCTTGATGTAGCGTTTGAAGGTTGCGTCTTCGCCTACCTCGATGGGGGCAAGGCCTTCGGCGGCGATCTGCGCCATGTGGCTGGCGCGTTCGTTGAAACCGCCGAATTCACCGCCAAAGCGCACGGGGCGGCCCATCATCCGCGCCAGTTCCGGCACGATCTCGTCGTTCATCTCGCCCACGGCGGCGACACCGGCCATGACCAGATCGATCCGCTCTTGCAGGGGCCGCGCGGCCCATGCAGCCTGCGCCTTGCGCGCGCGGTCGGCCGCGTCTTTGGCCTGTTGCAGGGTGGCCGTGGGGCGTTCGGCGAAGACCGATCCATCGATCGGTGAAATACAAGTCAGGGTTTCGCTCATCTTATCCTCTTGTGCGGGCGCGCAGTCCTTATGCCAGCTCAAATCCGCGCGCGATCTCGTAGTCGGTCACAACGCGGTTGAAGTCCTCGATTTCCACTTCGGCGGCGCGGGCATAGTGGGTGACCACATCCTCGCCAAAGGTGTCGCGCATCAGCTGCGATCCCAACAGCGCCGCGCGGGCGGCGGGCAGGGAGGTGGGCAGTTCCGGCGCATCCCCTGCGTAGGCATCGCCCGAGAAGGCGGGCTGCAGCTCCAGCCCTTCTTCGATGCCTTTGAGCCCTGCAGCCAACATGCCCGCCATCGCCAGATAGGGGTTCAGATCCGATCCGCCAACCCGACATTCGATGCGCACCGCCTTGGACCCGTCGCCACACAGGCGGAAGCCTGCGGTGCGGTTGTCGATGGACCAAATGATGCGCGTGGGGGCAAAGGTGCCCACCTGAAAGCGCTTGTAGCTGTTGATGTAGGGGGCGAGGAAAATCATGAAATCGGGGGCGTATTTCAACAGACCCGCCACATAGGATTTCATCAGCCCCGACATGCCCAGCGTATCGTCCGCGTCATAGAACGCAGGCGTACCATCGGCCCAAAGCGATTGGTGCACATGGCTGCTGGAGCCGACCTTGTCATGGCTCCACTTGGGCAGAAAGCTGGCGGCGTGGCCCTGCTGGTGGGCGATTTCCTTGACCGCATGTTTGGCGATGGTGTGGTATTCGGCGGTGTCCAGCGCGGGGGCGTATTTGATGTTAAGCTCTTCCTGACCGGTTTCGGCCTCGCCCTTGGTGCATTCAATAGGCAGACCTGCGGTGTACAGATGGTTGCGCACGGGGCGCATCACATGTTCCTCGCGCGAGGTCAGCAGGATGTTGTAATCCTCGTTATAGCCCGAAAAGGTCGCCAGATCGCGAAAGCCGCTTTTGCGGATCTCGTCAAAGCTCTTCTCGAACAAGAAGAACTCCAGCTCGGTTGCCATCATGGGGGTGAAGCCCATGTCAGCGGCCTTGGCCACCATCTTTTTCAGCATGGCGCGCGGCGAATGGGGGATGTCCTGATGGGTGTGGTGGTCGATCACGTCACACAGGACCATGACGGTGTCCTCGAGCCACGGCATCGGGCGCAGCGTCGACAGGTCCGGCTTCATCACATAGTCGCCATACCCCTTCTCCCAAGAGGTGGAGGCATAGCCTTCGGGGGTGGACATGACCAGATCGGTGGCCAGCAGGTAGTTGCAGCAATGGGTTTCTTCCCATGCGCTGTCCACAAAATGGGCCGCGTGAAAGCGTTTGCCCATCAGGCGGCCTTGCATGTCCACGATGCAGGCCAGAACGGTGTCGACCTCGCCAGAGGTGACGCGGGCCTTGAGGTCATCGAATGTCAGGGTGCCGGGCATGGGGCGGTCCTTTGAATTATTGTATCGTGGGGGGGCTGGCGCGACCCTTGCCGCGCCAGACCGGAATGCATCAACCGTAGCGGTAGGGGCGACCCGCCTTGGCCATGTCGGCGTTGTACTTCTTGAAGATCTCGACGACCTTTGCCTTGGTCTCGGACTCGGCTGCGATTTCGTCCCAGAAGGTCATCGCCGCCTGTTCCACCTGCTCCCATTCGGCATCGGGGATCGAGGTCAGCTGCATCTTGTCGCCACCGACGCGCAGGGATGCCTCGCCGCCCCAATACCACCACTGGCGGTAGTAGTGCGATTGTTCCATGCAAGTGGCAAGCAGCAGTTTGAGATCCTCGGGCAGTTCTTCATAGCGGCCCATGTTGGCAAAGAAATGCCCGATCCACGCGCCCGAGATGTTGTTGGTCAGGAAGTAGTTGGTCACATCCGCCCAGCCGACGGTGTAATCCTCGGTGATGCCGGACCACGCGATGCCGTCAAGCTCGCCGGTCTGGACCGCGACTTCGATGTCTTCCCACGGCAGGGTGACCGGCACCACGCCGAATTGCGACAGGAAGCGGCCCGCCGTCGGGAAGGTGAAGACGCGCTTGCCTTTGAGGTCTTCGAGCGAATTGATCGGGTCCTTGGTGGCAAAGTGGCACGGGTCCCACGATCCTGCGCTGATGTGTTTGACACCGACCTTGGCGTATTCCTCGGCCCAGATTTCATTCAGCCCGTACTGGTTGAACAGCACCGGCACATCAAGGCTGTAGCGCGAGGCAAAGGGGAAGTAGCCGCCAAACACGGTGACTTCGGTGGGCGAGGCCATGGAATCGTCGTCGGACTGGACGCAGTCGATGGTGCCGCGCTGCATGGCGCGGAACAGCTCGCCCGTGGGCACAAGCTGGTCGGCATAGAACAGTTCGATCTGCATGCGGTCGCCTGCGATGGCGTTGAACCGGTCGATGGCGGGTTTCACCACATGTTCGGCCAGTGCCGCACCGGCGTAGGTCTGCATGCGCCACTTGATGGTGGATTGCGCAAGGGCAGGGGCCGCCAGCGGGGCCGCGGCCACGCCGACACCGGCGGTTTTTAAGAACTTTCTTCTGGTGGTCATGTCTTCTCTCCTTGTTGAAATGCGGCCCCCTGTCGGGGCTCTTGCGGGATTATTGTCCGTACACCTGTTGCGGCAGCCACAGCGCGATCTGCGGAAAGATCATCACCAAAGCCAGCGCCAGCACCATCACCAGCGCAAAGGGAATAATAGAGCGGTAGATGTCCATCAGCCCGATCTCTGGCGGGGCCATGGCGCGCATCAGGAACAGGTTGTAGCCAAAGGGCGGCGTCATATAGGCGATCTGCGTGGTGATCGTATAAAGCACCCCGTACCAGATCAGATCAAAGCCCAGCGCACCAACGAGCGGCACATAAAGCGGTGCGACGATCACCAGCATCGCGGTGTCATCAAGGAAGGTGCCCATGATCAGGAATGACAGCTGCATCAGGATCAGGATCATCCACGGGCTCAACCCCAGTTGTTCGGTGAACAGCGATTCAATCGCCCGCACCGCACCAAGCCCGTCAAAGATCGCGCCAAAGCCCAGCGCCGCAAGGATGATCCACATGAACATGCACGAAATCGCCAGCGTGTTGCGTACCGAGTTCTCGAACACCTCGCGGGTCATGCGCCCCTTGACGATGGCCGCGACAAAGGCGGCCATGGCCCCGATGGCAGAGCTTTCGACCAGCGAGGTCCAGCCTTTGACAAAGGGGAACATCATCACAAAGAAGATCCCCAGCGGCAGCAGGCCCGCACGCAGCAGACGCAGCTTTTCCGCGCGGGTCACGTCGCGGTCCGCCTCGGGCAGGGGTGGCCCCAGTTCGGGGTTCATGCGGCAGCGCACGTAGATATAGATGATGAACATCGCGGCCATCATCAGACCGGGCACAGCGCCCGCCAGCCAAAGCTGGCCCACAGGTTGGCGCGCGATCATCGCATACAGCACCAGCACCACAGAGGGCGGCACCAGAATGCCAAGACTGGACCCCGCTTGGATCACGCCGGTCACCATGATCTTGTTATAGCCGCGTTTGAGCAGTTCGGGCAGCGCGATGGTCGCGCCAATGGCCATGCCCGCGACGGACAGACCGTTCATGGCGGAGACCAGAACCATCAACCCGATGGTGCCGATGGCCAGCCCGCCGCGCACAGGCCCCATCCAGACGTGGAACATCTTGTACAGATCGTCGGCAATCTTGGATTCCGACAGCACGTAGCCCATGAAAATGAACATCGGCAGCGTCAGCAGCGGATACCATTTCATCAGCTTCATCGCTGCAGAGAACGGCACATCCACACCGCCGGTGCCCCACAACAGCATCCCCGCCGCAGCGCCCACAAAGCCTATGGCGCCGAACACCCGCTGACCTGTCAGCAGCATCAGCATCATGCCGGAGAACATCAAAATGGCGATCATTTCGTAGGACATCAGATCTCCACCCCGCGAATGCGGCCAAGGTCGCGGAAAAATTCGGCAAGGGTTTGCAGCAGCATCAAAAGGATCCCGAAGGCGAGCAACAGTTTGACCGGCCAAAGAAAGGGTCGCCACGCGGTGGAGGATCGTTCGAGATAGCCCAGCTTTGCGCCCGCGGCCTCAAAGCCGCCGGTCATCAGCGCCCCGAAGAATTCGGCGAAATACTCCAGCGGTTGCACGCCGAAATACCCCATCGCATAGGCCAGCGATCCCAGAGCGCCGTACAAAAGCACCCCGAGGTAGAACATCAAAAACAGCACGGTAAAGGCATCGACCCAGGCCTTGGTCTTGGGCGACCAGCCGCCATAGAACAGATCCATCCGCACGTTCGATCCCAACTGGATCGAATAAGGGCCGCCCAGAATATAATAGCCGACCATGACGAATTGCGCGGTCTCCAGCGTCCACAGCGAGGGCAGGAACACGGTTTTCGAGATCGACGACCACAGCAGAACGCCCACAAGGACAAAGATCAGGTACATCGCGATCCGCCCGATAAAGCGGTTCATCGCATCGACCCCGTGAACAAAGGCGCAGATCAGCTTAGGCATCGGATACCTCGACCGCGTTCAAAGCAGGGCGCAGCATGGCCATCAGATCGGCCGCGATGGTGTCGATGTCATGGTCCGTGCTCAGCAAGTCATTGCGCACCTCGATCATCACATTGGGCAGGCCGCGCGCGATCCCGTGCAGCTGGAGCGAATGGGTCACCCCGTCCTGCGGGCCGTAGGGATCATTGCGGCGGGTGATCCGTGTGGCGGGCGCGTGCTCCAGCATGACATCCGCCAGCCGCGCATCCGTGTCGTGCAGAATGCCGATTTCCGTATCGCGCGGCGCTCCGTTGAAGACCGGCGTAAAGCTGTGAACCGTCACAATGGCGCGGGGGCGTTGATCCAGCATGGCGGATACTGTGTCGCAAAACGGGGCGTAGATGCTGTCGACGCGTTCTTGGCGATCTCCAGCGGTCAAGGACGCGTTGCCGGGCACCTCGACCACTTCGGATTTGGCGGGCATGGCAGAGGGCGATTCGGGCGGGCGGTTCAGGTCATAGACCAGCCGCGACACGCCGCCTGCAACCATGGGCGAATCGAGCAGCACCGCCAGACGTTCCGCCAAGGGGCGCGCGCCGGGGTCCCAAGCGGCGTGGCTGTCGCGCCATTCAGGACGCAGCCCCAGATCGCCATAGCGCTGTGGAATATGGTGCGAGGCATGTTCACACAGCAGCAAAACACCGCCCCGCGCTGCCGCATTGAACAGCGCGACCGCCTCGTTTTTGTCATCGTGGTGTCTTTTCGACATCTCACACTCCCCGCTTGTGTAAAAAACTCTCCACATCAGTCAGCGTTGTGTCAATATTTCTTCACGCAAGCGGTTCGAAGTTTCCGGACCGTCAGAGTAAACTGCCAAAGCTTCGATCATTCGGGGCGCAGTCGTAAGGAGTGTGATGTGAGCCAACCCGCCGCCACGGTGCGTGAATTGATCCGGACCAGCTATAACGATCTGACCCAGTCGGAACGGAAATTCGCCAATGCGCTGTTGGAAAACTATCCTGCGGCTGGGCTGGCCTCGATCACGATCGTCGCGGCGCAGGCGGGGGTGTCGACGCCCACAATCGCGCGCATGGTGCAGAAACTGGGCTTCAAAGGCTTTCCGCAGTTCCATCAGGCCCTGCTGAAAGAGCTGCAGGCCAAGGTCAGCGGCCCCACGGAACGACGCGCGAACTGGGCCAGCGAAGCCCCTGAATCGCATCTGCTGAATCGCTTCGCCAAGGCTGTGACCCAGAACATCCAGACCACCTTTGAAAACATTCCAAGCGAGGTGTTCGACGCTGCCGCGCATCTGTTGGCCGACACGGAGCGGACGCTTTACGTTGTGGGCGGGCGGATCACCCATGCGCTTGCCGATTATGCCTTTACCCACCTGCAGGCGGTGCGGCCCAAGGTGGTGCAGGTTACCTCGTCCTCGGCCACATGGCCGCATTACCTGCTGGATATGGTGGCCGGTGACACGCTGCTGATGTTTGACATCCGGCGCTATGAATCGAACCTTTTGCGGCTGGCGGAACTGGCGCGGGAGCGCGGGGTGGAGGTCATCGTCATCACCGATCAATGGTCCAGCCCCGTGGCCGAAATCGCGAGCCACAGCTTCAATTGCTGGGTGGAGATCCCGTCAGCCTGGGATTCGAACGTGTCGACCCTGATGCTTCTGGAGGCTTTGATTGCTGCCGCGCAGGAAGAGGCATGGCCCACCACAAAAGACCGCTACGAACGGCTTGATCACCTGTTTGAACAAACCCGCCTGTTTCGCAAGACCACGCCCTAAGGGCGCGGCATCTGGCGCGCGGCCTCTTGCAGGAACTGCGCCAGCTTGTGCCGGTCCAGTGGTTTCGCAAGCAGGGTGGCGCCCGCCTGCTTACAGCGGCGTTGCAGGTCATGAGAGCGGTCAGCGGTGATAATGGCCGCAGGCAACGGGATCGCGCTGTCGCCGGTCAGCTCCGCCATCAGCGCAAGCCCGTCGCTGCCGTCACCCAGTTTATAATCCGCCAGCAGCGCGTCAGGTACCAGTTGCAGATCCATCAATAACGCATGGGCCTCAGCCGCATTGCAGGCCTCGAGCACATGCACATCCCAGCTTTCAAGCATGATGGTCAGCGCGCGCCGCAGGTTGGCATCGTTTTCCACCAGCAAAACGATCAGGCCGCTTTGGCTGATCTGCACCGGTGCTGTGATGCGGCGTGGCTCAGATTGGCTGGGCTGATCGGCCAAAGGCAGGGTGACCATGAAACACGACCCGCGACCCGGCGTGGATTGCACCCCAAGGGGATGGCCCAACCGCGCACAGGCGCGTTCCACGATGGCCAGCCCCAGTCCCAAGCCCTCATTGCGCGATGCACGGGTGTCGAGCCTGCGGAATTCCTCGAAAATGGCGTTCTGGTCCTCTTCGGCGATGCCCGGACCTGTATCGTGGACCTCGACGCGCAGGCTGTTGCCTGTATGTCGCACGCCGACCAGCACCTTGCCGTGCTCGGTATAGCGGATGGCGTTGGCCAGAAGGTTCTGGACGATCCGTCGCAAGTAGGCGGGATCGCTTTCGACCACATGGTCCGAGGACACCAGCCGCAGATCCAGCCCCTTGCGTTCGGCCATCACGCTCATTTCAGCGGCCAAGGGCTGCAACACATCGTCCAGCCGCACAGGCCGGATGTCAAAATGCAGCCCCTCGCCATCGAGCCGCGAGATATCCAGCAAGGCATCGATCATCTGCGCCGCCGAGGTAAGCGCCGATTCCGCCTTTTCCAGAACAGCACGCTCGCCGGGATCGCGGGGCTGATCGGAGAGGGACGACAAATACAGCTTGGCCGCAGACAGCGGTTGCAACAGATCATGCGAGGCCGCCGCCACAAATCGCGACTTGGAGGCATTGGCCCGCTCCGCCGCCGATAGCGCATCCTCAAGCTCCAACGTGCGTTCCACCACGCGCTGCTCCAAGGCCTCGTTCAGCTCTGACAGGCGGCGCGCGGCGTCCCGTTCGGCGGTGACATCGGTGACGGACACCACAAAGCCTTCGTCCGGGATGCCTTGGCCAAAGACCTGCAGGATCATGTGGGGGCCGCGCCGGATCTCGAAGGAGACCGGCTCGCGGTTGTGGGTGGTGGCCCAGTTCAAAAAGCCCGCCCGGTCGGTGCCATTGGCGAATGTGACCTCGGGGGCAAGAAACTGCATCAGCCCGGTAAAAGACGCGCCCAGACGCAACCGTCGCGCATCCACGGCCATCAGATCGGCCAGCTTTTCGTTCCAACCCAAAAGCTGGCCGCTGCTGTCGAAAATGCCGACGCCTTGGTTCAGGTGGTCCAGCGTCGCGCGCACCATCGCCGTCTGCCGGTCCCGCAGCCGTTCGCGTTCGGCGCGTTCGATTCGGATCAGGTCGGTGACATCTGTTTGCAGAATAACAGTGCCGCCGCCGCGGGTGCGATGCTCGGACACTTGCAGCCAACGGTCGGGACGCACCTGCACCTTGAACATCACGTGATGGTCCAGATGCCGCCGGATGCGCCGCGCGGCCCAATCCTGCGGACGGTCGCCTTTGGGCAGCATCAAGTGGCCCGATTGGCTGATCATCTGCACATATTCGGTAAAGGGCAGGCCGGGCAGCAAGGCTTTGCGCACATCCACGAATTGCTGGCAAAACCGCGCATTCGCCATCACCAGATAATCGTCCGCATCAAACAGCGCGAACCCTTCGGAGACCGCCTCGATCGCGCCGGCAAGGTTGCCGCGCGCGGTTTCGATCTGGGCATTGGCGACCGAAAGCTGCGCATTGCTGTCGTGCAACAGGTTCAGTGTGCGTTCCAGCTCTAACGTGCGTTCCCGCACCCGCTGTTCCAGCAGGGCGTTGCGTTCAAACTGGGCATAGGCCGCGCCGGTCTGCTCTGGCCCCAGTTCGACGCGGCGCATCAGCGCCTGCGCAATCTGCAGCAGCTTGTGGTTCTGCCGCTCAAGGCTGTCGGCGGGATCAACAAGGGACATCAGCGGCGCCTCATGGCCCGACGGGCGGAAAGATCGCCACACCTGTCAGGGTCTGGTTCACATGCAGTCCGCCGATCTGTTCGCCGTAGGTGGAAAACCCCACCACGTTATGTGCGCGCAACACCGCCGAGACCGCGCGCTCCTGCTGGCCGCGCCCCGCATCCATGCGCCGCAGCAAGCAGTCGAACCCCAGAATATAATCCGGCGCGGCGTTGCGGGCCAAATGTGTCAAACTACGATCAAGATGCTCGACAATATCCTGCGGACGGGTCAGCGACAGCACCATCCCCTCGTCAATGGCCGAGAAGAAGCGCAGCGCGCCACCTGCCTCGACATGCTGGATGGCGCGGACGTGGTGGCTTTGCCCCAGACGCACAGCGACCGGATGTGCGGCAAAGGTGTAGGGGTCCAGATCGACGGGGTTCAGCCCCAACAGACGGGCATATTCCTGCGCCGCCGGTGCGGCGTTGATTTCCAGCACAGTGCGCGTGGCGGGATCGGCCTTGGTGACAACCATCCGCGTGTCGATCGGTTCGAGATGGTCAAGGCTGAAGACCTCGACCGGGCAATGGCTGCGCAGGGTGGCGACCAAGGCGGCATTCTGGAACACCTCGCCATTGCGCGACAACAGCGTGCGGCCGAAATCCTGCCCGTCGCCCGAAGACCCGCCAAACAGCGGCACCGGCCCCAAGGCAGAGGACAACACCGCCGTCAGGTATTCCTCGCGCTGCGACAGCCCGTCGATCAGCGTAAAGGCAAATTCGGAGGTCATCGCAGGGGCGCGGCGGGTCAGGTCCATACGCTGCGCGATCAGGCGGTCGATCAGCGCCGGTTCATTGAGCTGATCAAGCCCTTCAATGACCAAGGTGGCGGCTTCGAACAGCATCGACGGAAAGCCGACCGCGACGATCTGGCCGGTCTCATACCCTTGCGCGCCCAGCTCACCGGCGGTGGTGCAGGCCAGCACATCGCTGGAGGGGAACCAGATGGCGGCATCACGGGTCAGCTTGGTAAAATCCGCATCGGGGGCGGCGAACAGGCAGACCAGCGCCAGATCATCCCCCAGCGCTTGGCCAATACGAGCCATCGCATCGGGATCGGTACTGGCCACCTGAGCCGTCCGCAAGGTTGCACCGCTGTATTGATCGTAGCGCCCGTCCAATCTGCTCCCCTGTGGTCCGCCGGTTGTTCAAGTGCGGATCAGGATGAAAGAGCACGTCGGATTTGGCAAGCCTTGTGGCGAGAATTCAACCGGAGGCGAATCGCGCTTCTTGGGCGACCAGCACCGCTTGGGTCCGGCTGTGCACACCGAGCTTGCGCATTATGGCGGTCACATGCGCCTTGACCGTGGTTTCGGCAATCGACAGATCAAAGGCGATCTGCTTGTTCAACTTGCCCTCGCAAACAAGCTGCAGAATGCGCGCCTGCTGGTTGGTCAACGTGGCCAGACGGGTCAGCGCGTCTTCGCAATCGCCCTGCTGGTCCGACACCGGCGCGATATAGCCATCGGGCACAAAGGACTGCCCCGAGGCCACGGTTTCGACCGCGCGCCGGAACACACCGCTCTGCGCATGTTTGGGCACAAAGCCGTTGGCCCCGGCCTTGAGCGCATGGGCAATCATGGCATTTTCCGCCATGGATGACGCCACCAGAACCAGCGCGCGCGGCGCCTTGACCCGCAGGCGGACAAGCCCGTCCAGACCGTTCACATCCGGCAGGTTCAGATCCAGCACGATCAACCCGATCTCGCTGTCCGCGTCCAACTGGTCCAGCGCCTCTTGCAGGCTGCCTGCCGTGTGGATCGCGTCGAAATCGCTGATCGATTGCAGCGTCAGCGTCAGGGCGTCGCAAAACAGCGGGTGGTCATCAACGACCAAGGCCCGCGCGGGCAGGGTGATGTCTGTCGCTGGGGCAGGGGTCATCGGGGTGGCACACCTTTGGGTTGCTTCGGGATCACCTTAACCGAGCGCGTGGCACAGGGCTGTAACGCTTTGGTCCTATATGCCACGCGCGGCGCGCTTACAGCCAGCCTTGAACAGTGCGCGCGCCGGAGGACACATCATTGCCGAAGCCTTCGACGGTGCCACATGCAGCCAGCGCCGCAGCGGCGGTCAGGATCAAAATCAGGTTTTTCATATGCTCTGCCATAAGTTTCGGGTCTTGCGCCCGGTTGATGGATCAGGGCCTGTCGCAGGCCCCGATCCCGAATATAGGTCAATTAGTCTTCCCACCACCAGACATCGGGCTGGAAACCCAGCCAATCGCCATAAACCGGCAGGTCATCGGCGAATTTCAGCTCTTTGACATGGGCGATGCGGCTGACATCATAGCGATACATGATCGGGATAACATAGCGACCAGCCGTCAGGATACGGTCCAGCGCGCGGGCGGCGGCGACAAAATCCTCGCGGCTTTCGGCGGCCAGCATGGTGTCGATCATGGCATCGGCGGCGGGGCTGTCCATGCCCATCAGGTTGCGCGTGCCGGGGGTTTCTACCCCATCGGCACCCCAGTAAAGCCGCTGTTCGTTGCCCGGACTCAGCGATGCGCCACGCTCGAAATAGGTCATATCGAAATCGTAGCTGTTGGTGCGGTCCTCATATTGGGCGCTGTCGATTTCTTGCACGGTTGCTGTGATCCCCAGACGCTGCAGCGCGGTGACATAGATGTCGGCAATCGCCGCGTTGTCGCTTTGGCCCTGTCGGATCAGGATGTCGAAATCGAATGGCTCTCCCGCGTTGTTTTTCAGGACCCCGTCCTGAACGGTCCAACCGGCCTCTGCCAGAAGATCTATCGCAGCGGCAAGGTTCTTGCGGTTGCGTGGTGTGCCATCGGACACCGGCAGGCTGTAGCCCTCGATCGTGCCCGGCAACAGCTCGTCGCGGAAGGGCTCCAACAGTTCCAGAACACGCCCCTCGGCGGGGCCGTCCAGTTTGCCTAGAACAGAATTCGAGAAATACGACGAGATGCGCGGCTGGCTGCCGCCGGTCTGCACATCGTTGATGTATTCGAAATTGAACGCCAGCATCAGCGCCTCGCGGACGCGCCAATCCGCGAACTCCGGGCGACGTGTGTTCATCACAAAGCCATAGAGGCCCGTGGGCCGCTCATGCCCGATCTCGGATTTCACCACCTCGCCGGATGTGGCGCGCGGGAAGTCATACTGCGTGCGCCATTTCTCGACGTTGGTTTCGCGGATCGAATTCAGCAACCCACCTTTGAAGGCCTCGAAATGGGCGGTGCTGTCGGCGAAGAATTCCATGCGGATGGTGTCGAGCACATTGGTGCCCCGGCGGAACGGCACATCTGCCCCCCAGTAATCGGGATTGCGGCTGAGTTCGACAAAGCGGCCCGGCTCGAAATCCGAGATCACATAAGGCGCGGATGTGATCGGCACCACGTCCAGCGTGGCTGCGGCGAAATCGACGCCCTCCCACTGGGCTTTCTTCAGGATCGGGCGCATGCCCACGACAAGGGCCAGCTCGCGGTTGTCTTCGTTAAAGGTGAAGCGGATGGAGCGTTCGCCGGTCTGCTCCATGCTTTCGATCTGCGTCCACAGCCCGCGATAGCGCCCATGGCCTTCGGTGCCCAAGACCTCGTAGCTCCACATGACGTCTTCGACCGTGACAGGGCTGCCGTCAGAGAATTTGGCCTCCGGACGGAGGGTGAATTCCGCCCATTCGCGGTTCTCGCCCACCTCGATGCTTTCGGCGAGCAGGCCATAGAGCGTGAAGGGTTCATCGTAGCTGCGGCCCATCAGGCTTTCATAGGCCAGAAAGCGCAGCTGCCAGGGGGCCGTGCCCTTGACCACATGCGGGTTGAGACTGTCGAAGCTGCCCACCTCGCCCAGAACGATTTTGCCGCCCGTGGGCGCATCGGCGTTGGCATAGGGCAGGGCGGTGAAATCCGCCGGCAACTCCGGCTCACCATACATGGCGATTCCATGCTGCGGTTCGGCATGGGTGATTCCCGCTGCCAGAATCGCGATCAAACTGATGCCTGCGCGGCCTGCTTTTGAGAAAATATTCACGTTCATTTTGGCAACAATCCCCGTCTGCCCTTGTTTTCTTGGCTTTAACCTATCGGTGCTTTTACGCCTTTTCAAACTTTTAGCTTGGACTCCTGCAGTGAAATGCTTATACAGAACTCACTGCTCGATAGGTTTCTTGCCTGTATGAAACCTGCCTCAATGACTTAACCCCAGCTTCGGCTGGGGTTTTTTTTGGCCAATTGTCAGGGCGCGCGGCATCTAAGAGTGCCAAGATTCGCAACAGCCCCGCATATGAGGCGAGGCCGCTAAGTGCCGGTTCTGGCTGTGGATAAATCTGGCAGTGATCCCCCTAATGAATTTTTGGGCGTCCGAGTGCAAGACACATTTTTGCCTCATTGGCGGGGGACTGCCGTTGACCTTGCGGCAGCCTGTTTTTGTATCGTCAAAGAAGGCTGCGGCATCCGATCTCACGCAACTGTGCTAAGCGCAGGCGGCTTCCTTTTTGGGCGCGCTGCGTTAAAGATTGCTGCAAAGCAGAAAACGGGAGTTACAGCATGACACTGAAGGGCAAAACCGCCGTCATCACCGGATCGAACTCCGGCATCGGGTTGGGCGTCGCGCATGAGCTGGCCAAGGCTGGCGCGGACATCGTGATCAATTCCTTTACCGACACCGACGAAGACCACGCCATCGCCAAGGACATCGCAGACACCCACGGGGTGAACTGCCGCTACATTCAGGCGGATATGTCCAAGGCCGACCAGTGCCGCGCGTTGATCGAAAAGGCGGGGGTCTGTGATATCCTCGTCAACAATGCGGGCATCCAGCATGTGGCCCCAATCGACGAATTCCCTGAAGGCAAATGGGACGCGATCATCGCGATCAACATGTCCTCGGCCTTTCACACCACCGCGGCGGCCCTGCCTTTGATGCGCAAGGCAGGATGGGGGCGGGTGATCAATGTGGCCTCCGCCCACGGGTTGACCGCCTCGCCCTTCAAATCCGCTTATGTGGCGGCAAAACACGGGGTTGTGGGCATGACCAAGGTGGTCGCACTCGAGACCGCAAAAGAGCCGATCACTGCGAATGCGATCTGCCCGGGCTATGTCCTGACGCCGTTGGTGGAAAAGCAGATCCCCGACACGGCCAAGAAATACGGCATGAGCGAAGAGGAAGCGGTGGAAAAAGTCCTGCTGGAGCGGCAACCCTCCAAGGAATTCGCCACGACAGAACAGATCGGCGGGACGGCTGTGTTCCTGTGCTCGGACGCGGCAGCGCAGATCACCGGCACCACGATTTCCGTCGACGGCGGCTGGACCGCACTGTGATCTGACGGGGGTGAGGGGCGCTGCCCCTCGGCCCTGACGGGCCTCACCCCGAGGTATTTGTCCAAGGAAAAGAGACTGGCATGGCTAAATCGATCAACCTTGCGCTTCAGGGCGGCGGGGCGCATGGCGCATTCACCTGGGGGGTGTTGGACCGCATTCTGGAAGACGAGGATATCGAGATTGCGGCGATCTCCGGCACCTCGGCGGGGGCGTTGAACGGGGCTGCGCTGAAGGCCGGGTTGGTGAAGGGCGGGCGCGAGGGGGCGCGCGCGGCCCTGGATCAGGTTTGGGGCAAGGTCAGCACGCTCGATATGGCGGCGGTGCCGGAATGGGCGCAGGCGTTTTTCCCCGATCCGGGGTTTGTGTCCAAGGGGATCGAATATTCCTGGGCCTATATGTGGACCGATGCGGTGAGCCGGATGGTATCGCCCTATGCCTGGGGAGCGCTGTACAAGAACCCGTTGGAGGCCATCGTTGACGCCTTGGATTTCGACAAGGTTTGTGCGTCGAAGGGACCGGAGTTCTTTGTCTGCGCGACGCTTGTGCGGACCGGCAAGATCCGGGTGTTTACCGGGGACCGGATCAACACGCAGGCGATCATGGCATCGGCCTGTTTGCCGACGCTGTATCAGGCGGTTGAGCTGGAAGATCCCGAAACGGGCGTGGTCGAGGCATTCTGGGATGGTGGCTATACCGGGAACCCGGCATTGTGGCCGTTCTTTAAATCAAGCCTGCCGGAAGACGTGGTGGTCGTGAACATCAACCCGATCCTGCGCGAGAAGGTGCCGGTGACGCCGCCGGAAATCCAGAACCGGATCAACGAGATCAGCTTTAACGCGTCATTGATGCGGGAATTGCGCGCGATCAATTTTGTGCAGCGACTTTTGGCGAATGGAACATTGCAGCCCGGACAGATGAAAGACATGCGCGTGCATATGATCGGCGATGATGCCTTGATGAATGCGCTGTCTGTGGCCACCAAGGTGGTGGCGGTGCCATCGCTGTTGGTCCAGATGAAGGACGCGGGCCGCCGTGCTGCCGGCGCGTTTCTTGCGGAGCATAAGGATTCGATCGGGGTGCGCCAGACCGCCGATCTGCGATCCATGTTCGACTGATGCTTCAGGACGCCCGGGCGAGGCTTTCCACAGCGGCCTTGGCGTCCTGACTATTGGGGTAGACCAGCCCGGCGGAGATCACCAGTTTGGCGGCGTCCTCGATCGTCATGTCCAGTTCGATCACGTCTTCTTTGGGAAAGAACAGCAAAAAGCCCGATGTGGGGTTGGGCGTTGTGGGCACAAAGACCGAGGTCAGCCCGCTCATATTCGGGGCGCGGGCGAGGATCTCGCCCTTTGCATCGGTGGAGATAAAGCCGATCGCCCAGATGCCTTTACGCGGATATTCGATCAGGCAGGCCTTTTCAAAAGACCGCTCGGACTGGGCGAAAACTGTCTCAGCCAGCTGTTTGATCCCGGAGTAGATGGAGCGGACAACAGGCGTCCGGTCTACCATGCGTTCGGCAAAGGTGATCATGGACCGGCCAATGATACCCTTGGCGATCCAGCCCACGAAGATGGTGAACAGCAAGAACACCAGCACGCCAAGGCCGCGTACGTTGATTTCGATCCGTCCGGTGTCCGCGCTGGCCAGCAGGTCATAGAGCCAGGGCAGATGCGCCTCTCCGGTGGATTGGTCGATCAGCAGCCGGTTGAGCAGGGCGTTGGGCTGGTACATGTCCGGCACGAAGGGCCAGACAAAGCTGTCGACCCAGCCCACCACCGTCCAGATCAACCATACCGTCAGACCGACCGGGGCAATCACCACGATGCCCGTCAGGAAAGAGTTGCGCAGGTTGGTCAGCAGGTGGCCGCGTTTCTTGGGCTCAGGCTCGAAGGGGGCGTTCATCGTCTATCCGGTGCGGGCCGGCGCAGGGTCCCGAAGGGTCGGCGCGGGGCGGTCAATGTTGCAGATAAACTAGGGAGGGACGCGCGGCTTCACAATGGGCCGCGCGCCCGAATGATGAATTATTGGGCCAGCTTGCGCAGTTCTGCGGCGATCCCTGCGGCCAGACGCGCATTGTTGAGAACCAGCGCGATATTGGCGTCAAGCGAGCGGCCCTCTGTCAGCTCGAAGATACGCTGCAGCAGGTAGGGGGTGACGCCCTTGCCGGAGATCCCGTGTTTGGCCGCATCTGCGGTGGCCTGCGCGATGATCGGCGCAAGCGTGGCTGCGGGAATTTCGGCATCCACCGGAATCGGGTTGGCGATCAGCTGGCCACCGGGCAGGCCCAAGGCGCCGCGCAGGTGATGGCCACGCGCGATGGTGGCGGCGTCATCCATGCGCAAGGGCGCTTTGATCCCCGAGGCGCGCGACCAGAAGGCGGGCAGTTGATCCTGTCCGTAGGCGATGACCGGCACGCCAAGGGTTTCGAGCACTTCCCAGGTTTTGGGCAGGTCCAGAATGGCCTTGGCCCCGGCGGCGACCACGGTCACAGCGGTTTGGGCCAGCTCCTGAAGGTCGGCGGAGATGTCAAAGCTTTCCTCGGCACCCTGATGCACGCCGCCGATCCCGCCGGTGGCAAAGACCGCAACGCCTGCGCGCTGTGCGCAGATCATGGTGGCCGCCACCGTGGTCGCGCCGGTGCCGCCGGTGGCCAGACAGGCGGCCAGATCGGCGCGCGACAGTTTGGCCACGCCTTTCGCTTGAGCCAGCTGTTCCAGCTGCGCATCCGTCAGTCCGACCTGGATCTGCCCGTCAAGAATCGCAATGGTGGCGGGCACGGCGCCGTGGTCGCGGACCTCTTGTTCCACCAGCCGCGCGGTTTCAAGGTTCTGCGGATAGGGCATCCCGTGCGTGATAATGGTCGATTCCAGCGCGACGACGGGCTGGTTTGCGTCCATGGCGTTTTGCACTTCGGGGGATAGGGTGATCATACAGGCATGTCTCCGGAGACGTAGGCCGCGGCGGCCGTGAGAGCGCGGGACAGGGCGTCCTCTCGGGTGGCCCCCGCGCGTTCGGCGGCGATATGCGCCGCCATGAAAGTGTCGCCCGCGCCGGTGATCCGTGTCACCAGAACCTGCGGCGGGCAGGCGTCGATCAAACCGTCCGGCCCGGCATCCGCACAGGGCTGGCCACCGTTGGTGACGATGGCACGGGCCGCGCCACGGTCCAGCAGGGCCTGCGCGGCTTGGGGCGCGTCGTCAAAGGTGCACTGGCACAGCAGACCGGCCTCTTCGAGGTTGACGTACAACGTGCCACGCGCGGCGCGCAAAAACGGCGCAAGACGCAGGGCCTTGCCGGGGCTGGCAGGCGCGATGCGCAGATCGGCACGGGCAAACGCGGGGTGTTCGGCGATCTCGGACAGCAGCGTCTCGGTCAGGTTGCCGTCCAGCGCAATGGCCCCGTCATAAGGCGCATCGGCGGTCCCGAGCGGCCCATCGGTCAGCGGGCGCAGGATCTTGGAGCCGGCCGCTTCCAGCGAATGGGCGTCGGCGATGGCGGCGATCAGCCCGTTGGCACCTTCGACGGCCATGTAGCGGTCGGTTGGCAGGTCTTCGGAGCGGTACAGGTAATCGGTGTCCAACCCCAGCGCACGGCATTCGGCGACCAGCTCATCCCCTTGGGCATCGCGCCCGACCGAGGACAGCAGGGCAGGCCGCAGACCAAAGCGCGCAAGGGTCATGGCGATGTTCAACGCCACACCACCGGGCAAGCGGGTGATGCGGCCCGGCACGTCGGATCCGCGCTGCATGTGCAATGTCGCGCGCCCGATCACGTCCCACAGGACGGAGCCGATACAAAGGATGTCAGGCTGATGGGTCATGCGGACCCTATAGGCCGGAGCCCGTCGCGGGGGCAAGTCCTCAAGCCGTGGCATCGACCACTTCTGCAAGCCAGTCTTTGAACAATTGCAACGCCGTAGGCACGGGCCGGTCATTGGGCCAGACCAGCGCGTATTGCCCCAGACAGACCGGCGGGCAGGGGGTGGCGGGCACCAATCGCCCGGCGTCGCGGTCCGCTTGGGACAGAAAATCCGGCAACAGCGCTACGCCAAGACCGTGGGCTGCAGCTTGGGCGATGGTGGGGAATTGGTCAAAGCTGGTGCCGGGGCTTCGCGGCGGAGTCACGCTTTGGGTTTCAAACCAGTGCTGCCAGGCACGCGGGCGGCTTTGGATGTGCAGCAGCGGCAGGGCTGTCAGGTCCTGCGGCGAAACGGGTGTGGGGATCAGATCGTGGCTGGCCAGCGGCTGCACCGCCTCGTCCATCAGCGGCAGGGATTGTGTGCCCGCCCAAGCGCGCGTGCCGAAATGTATCGCCGCATCAAAGGGTTCACTGGCGAAGTTAAACGGCTTCAGCCGCGTGGTCATATTGATGGTCACATCGGGATGGCGGCGGGCAAACTCTGGAAGACGCGGCACCAGCCAGTGCATTCCGAAACTGGGCAGGATGGCCAGACGCAGCGCGCCAGCGGATGGGTCCAGCCGCAGGGCAAGCGCACCTTCGGTCAACTTGTCGAGCGCCTCGCGCACCACGGCGGCGAACCCTTCGGCTTGCGGGGTCAGGCGCAGGGCACGGCGGTCGCGCAAAAACAGAGGCGCATCCAGTTGCGCCTCCAACGTCTTGAGCTGCCGCGACACAGCGCTTTGCGTCAGGTTCATCTCCTCGGCCACCTCGGTGGCCGATCCCAGCCGGTCCAGCGCCTCGAGCGCGCGCAGGGCTGTCAGGGGCGGCAGTGGTCGATGCATGACTATTCCTCATGGATTCCTGCAATAGTTTCGTTTTTATGTGCGGAAAGCGCAAGTTATAAGCAGCGCAAAGATGGAGGACACCATGACCGACAGACCGACGCTCAAAGCCAAAGACGCCCCCGAGCTGGGCCAGTTCAACTGGGAAGACCCGTTCCACCTGAACGACCAGTTGAGCGAGGAGGAACGCATGCTGGCCGAAGGCGCGCGCGCCTTTGCAGACGAAAAGCTGGCCCCGCGCGTGACCAAGGCGTTCCTGAATGAGGAAGTCACGCCCGAGATCTTCTCGGAGATGGGTCAGATGGGCCTGTTGGGCGTTACGGTTCCCGAGGAATACGGCGGCCTTGGCGCGGGTTATGTGTCCTACGGGCTGGTGGCGCGGGAAATCGAACGCATCGATTCCGGCTACCGCAGCATGATGTCCGTGCAATCGAGCCTCGTGATGTATCCGATCTACGCCTATGGGTCAGAGGAACAGCGTAAGAAATACCTGCCGAAACTGTCGTCGGGTGAATGGATCGGCTGCTTTGGCCTGACCGAACCTGACGCGGGGTCGGACCCCGGCGGCATGAAAACCCGCGCACAAAAGATCGACGGCGGCTATCGCCTGACCGGCTCGAAGATGTGGATTTCCAACAGCCCCATCGCGGATGTCTTTGTGGTCTGGGCGAAATCCGATGCCCATGATGGCAAGATCCGTGGCTTTGTTCTGGACAAGGGCACCAAGGGGCTGAGCGCGCCGAAGATCGAGAACAAGATCTCGTTGCGCGCCTCGGTCACCGGAGAAATCGTGCTGGACGGCGTCGAAGTGGGCGAGGACGCGCTGTTGCCGCATGTGCAAGGGCTCAAAGGCCCGTTCGGCTGTCTGAACCGCGCGCGTTACGGCATCGCATGGGGTGTGATGGGCGCGGCAGAGTTCTGCTGGCACGCTGCGCGTCAATACGGTCTGGACCGCAAGCAGTTTGGCCGACCGCTGGCGCAGACGCAGCTGTTCCAGAAGAAACTGGCGGACATGCAGACGGAAATTGCGCTGGGGCTTCAGGGCTGTTTGCAGGTGGGCCGTCTGATGGATGACGCCAAGGGTGCGCCGGAGATGATTTCCATCCTCAAGCGCAACAACTGTGGCAAGGCTTTGGACATTGCGCGGATGTCGCGTGACATGCACGGCGGCAATGGCATCTCTGCCGAATTCGGCGTCATCCGCCATATGGTCAACCTCGAGACGGTGAACACCTACGAGGGCACCCATGATGTGCATGCGTTGATCCTTGGCCGCGCGCAGACGGGGCTGCAGGCCTTTGCCTGATCGCCTTGACCGGCCTGTCTTGCGGGGCTTGGCCGGTCCTTAGTCGCTTGACACTTGCGGCGCATAGCGCACCTTGAGCGTAAACAACGTAAAGGGATGGTTATGCGCCAATTGTGTTTCATGCTGATGGTTTGCGCCGTCAGCCTATTCGGCGGCCTGTCCGCACAGGCCCACGAGGTCCGACCGACAATCGCCGAGCTTGAGGCCGAGGGCGACAGCCTGTCGGTTGTGCTGCGCCTGACCGCAGAGCCGATCCTCGCCGGTGTCGACCTTGAAGGGGTCGACGACACCAATGCCACCGATAAGGCCGAAGTCGTCGATGGCCTACGCGCACTGTCGCCCGAATTGCTTGGGGCGCAGATCCGCGACGAGATCGAAAACATTCTGGCGCCCATCGCCTTCACCGCAGGCGGTAGCGACATCGCCCTGCAACTGGATGCGATGAACATCGAAGAGGTCGAGAACCTTGACCTGCCGCGCGAGACACAGCTGTTTTTGTCCGGCGCCTTGCCGGAAGGGGCCGACAGCCTGACCGTCACCTGGCCTTCAGAATACGGCAATGTCATCCTGCGCCAGATCGGAGTTGAAGACGGCTATACCGCTTATCTGTCCGGTGGGACGAGCGACCCGATCTCGCTGACCGCGCCGCAGGCCAAAGGCGCGCTTGGCACGTTTGCGGAATACATCCCCGTAGGCTTTGAGCACATCCTGCCCATGGGTCTGGATCATATCCTGTTTGTGCTGGGCCTGTTCTTCCTGTCCACGCGTCTGACGCCTCTGTTGTGGCAGGTCACCGCCTTCACGCTGGCGCATACGGTGACGCTGGCCATGGGGGCGCTGGGTGTGGTCAATATCCCCGGCTCCATTGTGGAACCGATCATCGCCGCATCTATCGTTTATGTGGCAGTGGAAAACATCCTGTCCGACCGGCTGCACCGCTGGCGTCCGCTGGTGATCTTTGTCTTTGGTCTGCTGCATGGCCTTGGCTTTGCCAGCGTGCTGCAGGAATTCGGCCTGCCGCAGGGACAGTTCATCCCGGCGCTGATCGGCTTTAACCTGGGCGTCGAATTCGGCCAGCTGACGGTGATTGCGATTGCCTTCCTGATTGTGGTGCTGGCGCAGCGCGTCGACCGGATGAAGGCGGACCAACGCACGGCGCAGGTGGTCTATGGCGTGTTGACGTTGGTGTTGGTCGCCGCAGGCTGGCTGCTGAATGGGCCTGCGTTTGTGGACACAATGGGGGCCAGCGCGCCCGTGTTCCTGTGGCCCTTGGCGGCTTTGGCACTGGCCTGCCTGCTGTCGGCGCATTTCGTCGATCACCTGCACGCCTATCGCCGCTTTGTCGCGATGCCGGCCTCTGCGGCGATTGCCTGTGTCGGGGCCTATTGGTTCATCGAACGCGTCTTCCTGTAAGACACGCCAAAGGCTGTACGCGGCGCGCGAGGGGTCACTTCCCCTTGCGCGCTTTCTTTTTGTCGGACTTCTTCGACTTGTCGGCCTTGGCCTTTTTCGCGTCTTTCTGTTTAGCCGCCTTCTCAGCTTTCTTGGCGGCCTTCTTCTCGGCTTTCTTGTCTTTGCTGCGGGCAGAGGTCGCCTTGCCCGCCTTTTTCATCTTGGCCTTGGCGCTCTCGCTTGCAGATTTGGTCGAGGGTTTTTTCTTCTTCTTTTTGTCCTTGGCCGGTTTCGCCGTCTTGTCTTTCTTGGACTTGCTCTTCTTGCCGGTCGCTTGCTTGACCTCTGCCAGCACGTCACGGTCAACAGACGGGTCGGCGCTGGGGATCGTCGCGGCCTGTTCCGCGTCCGCCACGTCGCCCAGCAGTTCCGCGGCGGCGAGGATCAACAGACGCGCGCGCACCAGTTGAACGCGGGGCAGGGCACAAAGCGCCTCTGGCTCTGCCTGCGCCAGATCACGCGCCGATGACAGCCCCATGGCCCGCATCTGCTGTTCCATCGCGGGACCAACACCGCGTACCAAGATCAAATCGCTCATATATATGTCTCCTTGCTGGCGGGAGTTAACCAAACTGCTATCAGCCTGTCCAGTTTTGTATATACAAAGACGGTACGTGTGCCCCCGACGCAACCGCCAATAGGGCGGTTTTGACCACAAAACGCTTGCGCTTTGCGCTGTGGCACTGTAATGCGCGCGGCACGAACCCGCAGGTGGGGGCGGGCCTCGAGGGGGAGACATCCCTTCAGGTCCACCGGTTGGCCCGGATGATCCGGCTCAAAACCCCCGCCGAGGATTAAACCGGAAAGGATAAGAAGCATGGCTCTTCCCGAGTTCACCATGCGTCAGCTGCTGGAAGCTGGCGTTCACTTTGGCCACCAGACACAGCGCTGGAACCCCCGCATGGGCGAGTTCATCTACGGCTCGCGCAACGGCATCCACATCATGGACCTGACGCAGACCGTTCCGATGCTGGACCAGGCGCTGCAGGCAATCCGTGACTGCGTCGCCAAGGGCGGCCGCGTTCTGTTCGTCGGCACCAAGCGTCAGGCAGCTCAGCCGATCGCCGAAGCCGCAGAAAAATGCGCACAGTACTACATGAACCACCGCTGGCTGGGCGGCACGCTGACCAACTGGCAGACCGTGTCCCAGTCCATCAACCGTCTCAAGCAGATCGACGAGCAGATGGAAGCCGGTGCAGAAGGCCTCACCAAGAAAGAGCGCCTGAACATGGAACGTGACCAGGAGAAGCTGCAGGCTTCGCTTGGCGGGATCCGTGAAATGGGCGGCGTGCCGGACATGCTGTTCGTCATCGACGTGAAGAAAGAAGCGCTGGCCGTGGCCGAAGCCAACAAGCTGGGTATCCCGGTTGTGGCTGTCGTCGACACCAACTGCTCGCCCGACGGCATCGACTACATCATCCCGGGCAACGATGACGCCGCGCGCGCCATTGCTCTGTACACCGATCTGGTGTCCCGCGCCGCTCTGGACGGTATGACCGGCCAGATGGAAGCTGCCGGTGTCGACCTCGGCGCGCTCGAAGATGCGCCCGCCGAAGAAGCGCTGGAAGGCGCAGAGCAGTAAGTGCTCCGCCACGTGCGGGTGATCCCGCGCGTGGCCGTCTTTGGGCTGTCGTCAACCCGACACACAGCCGTGACAAAAGCGGGTGGCTGACAGGGCCACTCGGACCCGTTTTTCGAAGATAGGAGAGCCAAGAGATGGCGATCACTGCTGCACAGGTGAAAGAACTGCGCGAAACCACTGGCGCGGGCATGATGGATGCCAAGAAGGCATTGGTTGAAACCGATGGCGACATGGAAGCGGCTATTGACTGGCTGCGCACCAAGGGCCTGGCCAAAGCGGCCAAAAAGGCAGGCCGCACCGCCGCCGAAGGTCTGGTGGCTGTCGAAGTCAACGGCGGTAAAGGCGTGGCCGTCGAAGTGAACTCGGAAACCGACTTTGTTGCGAAAAACGCTGACTTCCAGTCCATGGTTGCCGGTATCGCAAAAGCGGCTTTGACCGTGTCTGACGTCGAAGCGCTGAAAACCGCAGAGGTTGCTGGCAAATCGGTTGACGCTCTGATCACCGACAAGATCGCCACCATCGGCGAGAACATGTCCCTCCGCCGCATGGCGTCCGTCGAGGGTGACGTTGTGGCCGCATATGTGCACAACGCAGCCGCAGACGGCATGGGCCAGATCGGTGTTCTGGTCGCCCTGAAGGGTGGCAACGAAGAGTTCGGCAAGCAAGTCGGCATGCACATCGCAGCCATGAACCCGCAGGCGCTGAACGAAGCAGAGCTGGACCCGGCCGTCGTCGAGAAGGAAAAGCAGGTCCAGATCGACATCGCCAAGGAATCCGGCAAGCCCGACGCCGTGATCGAAAAGATGATCGTTGGCCGCATGAAGAAATTCATGGCCGAAGTGACCCTCGTTAACCAGCAGTTCGCTCTGGACACCGACAAGACCGTGGCGCAGGCCGCAGCTGATCACGGTGCCGAGGTTGTGGGCTTTGTCCGCATGCAGGTCGGTGAAGGCATCGAAAAGGAAAAAGAAGATTTCGCAGCAGAAGTGGCCAAGGCCGCTCAGGGCTAAGCCCGCGCGACATCTCCGGTTTGCCGGTAAGGCCGCTCTTCGGAGCGGCCTTTTTCGTATGTTTGGCGTGACGGAGACGGGGCAGGGGGCAGATATGAAAAGACCCCTGAACCCGTAACAGGTTCAGGGGTCTGAAAAGCGCTGGGGTCCACGGCGGTAATTTCCGCATCCACCAGCAAGAAACGACGTCGCCCGTTAAATCGACCGGACTGTGCCTTTCCCTCGTCCCATGGCCAAAGCCACCACTCACGGAACATCACCAAGATGGCAATTTACCGCCGGTTAAGGAAGAGAAGATTATGCTGTAATCATGCAAAAACGGAAAATTCACGGAACTGTGGCGCTTATATATCGCTATCGGGAAACGCAATCTGGTATTTGCAGCGGATGACCGGCGCAAACGTATAGTGTCAAGCAGACATAGACACCTTTAGGTGGATTTTCGGTCTATCTGTATCCGGCACTCGGGTGTTGGGGCTCAGTCACTCGAATCGATACCTGCGCGAATCACGCTTCCAGAATATACATCTGGTTGTGAAAGGCCGCCTTGGCCACGGCCTGTGCTGTGGTCTCTACGTTCAGGGTTTCGCGCGCCAGACGCAGGTGCTTTTCAATCGTGGCCTGCGTCAGCCCCATGATCTGCGCGATATCTTGCATCGTTTTTCCGTCACCGACCCATTCCAAGGCCTCGCGCTGGCGTGGTGTGAGTGTCTGGTTTTGCAGCGAAACGGGCAGGGTGAGCAGCTTGAGATGGACGAGATTGTTCAACAGCACGATGTCCTTGCCATGGCTCTGCCAAAGCGCGTCCACAGCGTCCTGCGTCATGTCCGCGCGCGCCGTCAGTGAAATCGCACCCTTGGCCCGCCGAGAGACGGATTTGAAACTGATCGTGTAGCCTGCGTGCACCTTATGCGTCAGGTTGAACGCCACGACCTTTTGCGCCTCCTTGTCCAGCGCGCCGCTGCTGATCTGTTCCGCCAGTACGCGCCAGGAACAATGGCCTTCGTTGGCCAGCGCCCAGCGAACCATCGGCGCGTGGCGATACAAACCGCCTTCGACGAACCCTTTGCGGTAGTCCGCAGAATGGTTCGACAAGACGATGAAATCATTGGGATCGCCCATAGAGGTCGGCGTCAGAAACCGGGTAAAGCCGTAGATCAGCCGGTCAAACCCGAACTCCGCCATGCGCGCACAATGCCGTTGCCACAGGTCCTCGACATGATCGACATGGGTCAATTCAATCATGGCATCGCGCAACGACGGCGTCATGTCAGCTCTCCAATGTGTCCAGCAGCGCATCAATCGCCAAAGTATATCCACGCACGCCAAAGCCCGCGATGATGCCCAGAGCGACGGCGCTCAGATAGGAATGATGCCGAAAGTTTTCGCGGGCGTGGGTGTTCGAGATATGCAGCTCGACCATTTTGGCGTCCGTGCCTTTGATCGCGTCCTGCAGGGCGATCGATGTGTGGGTGTAGGCACCAGCGTTAAAGACGATGCCATCGAACTGTCCGCGGGCCTCGTGGATCCAGTCGACCAGCTGTCCTTCGTGGTTTGATTGGCGACATGTAACAGCGGCGCCGCGGGTCTTGCCGTGGTCAATGCACATCTGTTCGACATCGGCCAAGGTGGTGTGGCCATAGACCTCTGGCTGGCGTGTCCCGAGCAGATTAAGGTTGGGACCGTTCAGAACGAGAATAGAGGTCATCGGCAAAAGCTCCGTGGTATTGATTTCAGCCGAGTTACCGACAGCACGGGCCAATTGTCCAGCATTACAACGCCTCTATGGATCTTCTATTAACATAATCATGATTATCAGAATTCTGCATGCTGGTTTCCAGCTCGCCCCCGACGCGGTTATGCACTAGATATCAACGTCTGGTTCACAATGTTCAGGACGCTAAGATGATCCCCGAAAGCGAAGCTGCCCAGATTACCGCGCTGTTCCGCGACAGTTTCAGCGCAAGCGAAGGCCCGGACGAGGCTCGCATGATCGAACAACTGGTGCGCGCGCTGCTGGCATTGCCTGTGGACCTGCGGCATGTGTTCACCTCTCGGGTTGATGACGCGCCGGTTGCGGGCTGTGTGTTCACGCCGCTTACGTTTCCCGATGCGTCGCGGCGCGTGATGTTGCTGTCGCCTGTGGCCGTCCATCCGGAGGTTCAGCGCCTTGGCCATGGCAGCACGATGATCCGCAACGCTTTGGAAACCTTGGCGAAACAGGACATCGGGCTTGTGGTGACCTATGGCGATCCGGCCTATTATGGACGTCTCGGGTTTCAGCCGATCACTGCCGACCAGATCGCGGCGCCTTATACGTTGTCGATGCCGATGGGGTGGCAAGCGGTGGCGCTGGATGGCCGTGAATTGGCGGCAGAGGGTACACCGGAGTGCGTGCCGCCGTTCCGAAATCCGGATATGTGGTGAATAGATCTGAAACGTGAAGATGAGCGATTAACAATGTGTTAATAAACAAAAATGGGGCAAGCGCCCTACCCCATCAACCATATCACCCCAAGGCGTAGCCTGCGCCACGCACGGTGCGCAAAGGATCACCACCGCCGTGCTGGGCCAAAGCCTTGCGAAGCCGGCCGATGTGCACGTCCACAGTGCGCGTGTCGACATAGATGTCGCGGCCCCAGACCCGATCCAGAAGCTGTTCGCGCGACCAGACGCGGCCGGGCTTTTCCATGAAGGTCGACAGCAGACGGAATTCGGTCGGCCCCAGTTTCAGCGCCTTGCCCGAGCGGGTCACGCGATGGGTCTCGGAATCGAGGATGATATCCTCGTATTCCAACCGCAGACCGGCCGCCGATGGACGCGCACGGCGCAGTTGCGCGCGCACCCGTGCCATCAATTCGATCAGCGAATAGGGTTTGACCACGTAATCATCCGCACCGGTTTCCAACCCCCGCACGCGGTCCACCTCTTCCGAGCGGGCCGACAGCATGATCACAGGCGTGCCACGGGTTTCCGGACGGGTCTTGATCTGGCGACAGACCTCGATCCCGGACACATTTGGCAGCATCCAGTCCAGAACGATGATGTCGGGGTTCTCTTCCTCCACCATGATCAGGGCTTCCTCGCCGTTTTCGGCGCGGGCGACACGGAACCCTTCAGCTTCGAGGTTGTAGGACAGGACCTCGCGCTGCGCGGCCTCATCCTCGACCACCAGAACGGTTGGCTGATCTGCGGCCATGGCTTAACCCTCGTCTTTGACCAGATCGGGACGCGGCCCCATATCGGTCGAGGTGTTGTCCAGCTTGGCGCGCGTTTCCTCAGGCAGCTGGCCCGTGGTCAGGAACACCACCTGTTCACAGATCGATGTGACGTGATCGCCCATGCGTTCGATGTTCTTGGCGATGAAATGCAGGTGCATGCAGGCGGTGATGTTGCGCGGATCTTCCAGCATGAAGGTCAGGAATTCGCGGAACAGCGTGTTGTACATCTGGTCCACATCGGCGTCGCGTTCGATCACGTCCTGCGCCAGCGCGGCATCGCGCTGGATATAGGCGTCGAGCGCGTCTTTGAGCATCAGCTCGACCTCGCGCGCCATGCGCCGCAGCGAGGATGCGGTGCTGCCGATGGGCTGCATCTGCACCAGAACCGTGGTGCGCTTTGCCATGTTTTTCGACAGATCGCCGATGCGTTCAAGATTGGCGGACATGCGCATGACCGACAGCACGATCCGCAAGTCAGAGGCCGTCGGCGCACGCAGCGCGATCACGCGGGCCGCCTCTTCGTTCAGCAGCTCTTCCATCTTGTCGATGGCGCGGTCGTTTTCACGAACCTTGGTGGCCAGCTCGTCGTCGCGGGTTTCCAGCGACACGGCAGCGCCCATGATAGCCTGTTCGACCAGCCCGCCCATCTTCATGATCTGGGCCTGAATCCCTTCGAGATCGCGGTCAAAGGCCGATGCGATATGTCTTTCCGTATCGTTCATAACTTATCCGATCCGTCCGGTGATGTAGCTTTCGGTGCGCGGGTCTTCGGGGTTGGTAAAGATCTTTCCCGTCTCGCCAAATTCCACGAGGTTGCCGAGGTGGAAGAACGCGGTTTTCTGGCTGACGCGCGCGGCCTGCTGCATCGAGTGTGTCACGATCACAACCGAATACTGCGAGCGCAGCTCGTCGATCAGCTCTTCGACCTGGCTTGTGGCGATGGGGTCGAGCGCCGAGCACGGCTCGTCCATCAGCAGCACTTCGGGTTCGGTGGCAACCGCACGTGCGATGCACAGACGCTGCTGCTGGCCGCCGGACAGGCCGGTGCCGGGCGCGTGCAGGCGGTCCTTGACCTCGTCCCAGATGGCGCCACGGCGCAGCGCGCGTTCCACGATCTCGTCCAGATCGGCCTTGTTTTTGGCCAGACCGTGGATGCGCGGACCGTAGGCCACGTTGTCATAGATCGATTTCGGGAAGGGATTGGGTTTCTGGAACACCATCCCCACCTTGGCGCGCAATTGCACCGGATCGACCCGCTTGTCGTAGATGTTTTCACCATCAAGCTGGATGTCGCCTTCGACGCGGCAGATGTCGATGGTGTCGTTCATCCGGTTCAGCGTGCGCAGGAAGGTGGATTTGCCACAGCCCGACGGGCCGATAAAGGCGGTGACCGTCTTGGATTCGATATCGACGTCAACGTCTTTGATGGCGTGGGTGTCACCGTAATAGACCTGCACATTGCGGGCGGTGATCTTGATGTCTTGCTGCGTCACGTGTCTCTCCGTGCTGTGCGGTGCGTCGTACATGTTCATGTTCCCTTTTTCCGCAGCGGATTACCAGCGGCGCTCAAAGCGGCGGCGCAGGAGGATGGCGATGATGTTCATGCTCAACAGGAACACCAGCAGGATGATGATGCCGCCCCAGGCCCGTTCGTAATAGGCCGGATCGGCGCGTTTCGCCCATTCGTAGATCTGCGCCGGCATGGCAGAGTTCGGCGACATGAAGCCTTCGACGATACCATCGGGGGCGTTGGTGGCGATGTAGCCCACCATGCCGATCAGCAGCAGCGGTGCGGTTTCCCCCAGCGCCTGTGCCAGACCGATGATGGTGCCGGTCAGGATGCCCGGTGCGGCCAGCGGCAGCACATGGTGGAACACCGACTGCATCTTGGAGGCGCCAATGCCCAAGGCCGCATCACGGATCGACGGCGGCACGGCCTTCAGCGCGGCGCGGGTCGAGATGATGATCGTCGGCAGGGTCATCAGCGTCAGCACCAGACCACCCACCAGCGGCGCGGACTGTGGCAGGCCCATGAACTGGATGAACACCGCAAGGCCAAGGATACCGAAGACGATGGACGGGACTGCTGCAAGGTTCGAGATGTTCACCTCGATCATGTCGGTGATCCAGTTCTGGGGGGCGAATTCCTCAAGGTAGATCGACGCGGCGACCCCGATGGGCAGCGCCAGCGCCAGCACCACCAGCATCATGAAAAACGACCCCAGCATGGAAATCCCGATACCGGCCTGCTCAGGGCGGCTTTCAGAGGCATCCGCGCCAAAGATGAAGTCCTTGTTAAAGGTCTTGGCCAGAATGCCCGCGTCGCGCAGACCGTCCACAATATCAAGGTGTTCGGCGTCGATGTTCTTGTCGCGAGCCAGATCTTCGCGCTGCACACGGCCCTTGAGGTAGCCGTCCACGCGCGAGGCCGCCAGCACCTTGAATTCGATGGTCTCGCCGATCCGGTCGGGGTTCGCGATCACGTAATCACGCAACTGCGCCGCCGCAGAGGCAGAGATCAGCGCCTTCATCTCGCTGGCTTTCTCCAGCGGGGTGTCGATCCCGGCGGCCTGCACCTGCTCCAGAATGGCGTTCTGGATCAACGGATTGTACCCGAATGTCGAGACCTTTTTGATATCGTCGATGTCGCGGTTGCCGTTCTTGTCCAGTTTGCTTTCGTCCAGATAGACAGGCACCTCGATAAAGGTCTGCTGAAACGCGCTCAGCCCGTTGGACAGGATCGAGACCAGCAGGACGATCAGGAAGAACACGCCAACCCCGATCGCGCCGAGCCCGTACCACTGGAAGCGTTTTTCGGCAGCGTTGCGCTTTTTCGTGCGGGCATCGGCCACCATGATGGAGTTCGAGCCCTTCGGCGTTGCGCCGTGCATGGATGCGTCGGTCATTAGTCGTACTGCTCCCGGTATTTGCGCACGATATAAAGGGCGAAGACATTCAGCCCGAGCGTCAGGATGAACAGGGTCATGCCAAGGGCAAAGGCCACCAGCGCCTCGGGCGAGGCAAAGTCGGCGTCGCCTGTCAGCTGTGACACGATCCGTGTGGTCACGGTGGTCATGGCTTCGAACGGGTTGAGCGACAGCTTGGCCGCGGCCCCTGCCCCCAGCACCACGATCATGGTTTCCCCGATGGCGCGGCTGGCGGCCAGCAGGATCGCACCAACGATCCCCGGCAATGCGGCGGGCAGCACCACCTGTTTCACGGTTTCGGATTTGGTCGCGCCCAGACCATAAGACCCGTCACGCATCGCCTGCGGCACCGCGTTGATGATGTCATCGGACAGCGAGGACACGAAGGGGATCAGCATAATGCCCATGGCGATGCCTGCGGTCATCACCGACCGTGTGCCCGTCATCCAGTCGGTGCCACCGGGGCCAAAGACTTCCATCAGCAGCGGCCCGATGGTCAGCAATGCAAACAGACCGTAGACGATGGTCGGAATACCGGCGAGCACCTCAAGCGCGGGCTTGGCGTAGGCGCGCAGTTTCGGCCCTGCGTATTCCGACAGATAGATCGCCGCGAACAGGCCGATGGGCACCGCCACCAGCAGCGCCACGACCGAGATATACAGCGTGCCCCAAAGCAGCGGCCAGATGCCCAGCGAGGAGCCCCCGCCAAAGGACGGCTGCCACGTGAGCGAGGCAAAGAAGTCAGACGCGGGGTACAGGCTGAAAAAGCGGATCGTGTTCCCGATCAGCGACAGCACAATACCCAGCGTCGTCAGGATCGCGATGGAGGCTGCTGCAATCAGCAGGATCTTGATGGTGCTCTCAACGGTGTTGCGGGCGCGGAATTCCTTGTCGGTCTCGCGCAGCGCCATGATCAGCCCCGCCAGCGCCAGCACCAGCACCACAGCGCCCATCAGCAGTTTGCCCAAAGCCGTCTTCAGCCGGTAGCTTTGCGCGGCGTCCAGCGTGGTCTGGGTGATCTCTCCGGTCACGATCTGTCCGGCGTCGGACAGGCTTTGCGTGAAGCCCGTCAGATCATCCCCCGCGGTTGCGACCTGATCCTCGGTCAGCGTACCCGCCGCGATGGCGTTTTCAATGCCCGTCGCGGTGCGGCGCACCTCGGACATCACAAGGTTCATGCTCGATCCTTCGGCGATCTCGCTTTCGGGGATCATTCCGGCGATCTGGCTGTTTATCACCAGCGGCTGGGCAATCAGCCACAAAATCAGAACCAGCAGCGCAGGCACCGCCGTTTTGATGGCCGCATTCGATCCGTAATAGACCGGCAGGCTGTGCAAATGGCGGCTGTCGCCCTCCGCGCTGGCCAGCGCGCGCTGACGCGCCAGCACATAGCCGATGACGGCCAGCACCAGCACAATCGCGATGATCCAAAGAAGTGGCATGAGCCCCCCGAAGTCGTTGTTCCGTCAAGAAATAACCTAAAAGGAAAACGGGGCGGCGGAATATGCCGCCCCGTCGGGGTGCGATCGGTCCCTGTGCGGGATGATCGCAGAAGGCTTACATGCCTTCGCCCATTGTTGTTTCGTTCTCGATCTTGGCTTGGGTGTCTGCCAGCTCGGGGTCGGAAACCAGACCGTACTCTGCCAGCGGGCCATCGGGGCCTGCGATCTCGTCAGCAACGAAGAAGGATGCGTATTCCTTCAGGCCCGGGATCACGCCGATGTGCGCTTTCTTGACGTAGAAGAACAGCGGGCGGGACACGGGGTATTCACCGGTCGAGATGGATTCGGTGGTCGGCTCGACGCCTGCCATCGTTGCCACTTTCAGCTTGTCGGTGTTGTTCTCGTAGAACGCCAGACCGAACACGCCGATGCCGTTGGGGTTGCTGTCGATGGAGGCCAGCGTCTCGGTGTAGTCACCGTCGATGTCCACGGAACGGCCGTCTGCGCGCACGTGCAGGCAGGCGTCTTCTGCGTCGTCTTCGGACATGCCGCCTGCAACCATGGCTTCCATGGCGCCGGTTTCTTCACAGCCGGTCAGCAGAACCTTTTCTTCGAACACTTCGCGGGTGCCGTGCTTGGTGCCCGGGATGAACGCCATGATCTCTGCTTCGGGCAGATCGGCGTTGAAGTCGGACCACATGGTGTGCGGGTTGTCGACCAGTTCGCCGTCAACCATGACCTTGGGGGCCAGAGCGTTGAAGATGTCGGACTGGGTGAAAGCGGTGTAGTCGGGGCCGTCGATCTGCGACGCGAACACGATGCCGTCATAGCCGATGCGGACTTCGATGATGTCGGTCACGCCGGCTTCGGCACAGGCCTGGATCTCTTTTTCGCGGATGGCGCGCGATGCGTTTGCCACGTCGATGGTGTTCTCGCCCACGCCTTCGCAGAAGCGCTTCAGGCCAGCAGAGGAGCCGCCGGATTCGACAACCGGTGTCGGGAAGTCGAAGTTTTCGCCGAACGCTTCGGCCACGATCGAGGCGTAGGGCAGAACGGTCGAGGACCCTGCAACCTGAACGTTGTCACGTGCAGCGGCAGAGGATGCGGCCACGGCGGCAATCGCCAGAGCGGAGGCGGTCAATTTAACGGTCATAATGTGCTCCCTGATTTTAGGATGCGATCATCGACGTGATGATCTTGCGCCCTGACCTATGCGGGCTACACGATGCTTTTGTGACAGCTATGTAACGGTTTTATGAAGGTCTGCACATTTGTTGAAATTCGGTAAATTTTGCAAGGATTACAGGGGGTCAAATGTCGAAATCGGAATGGTGAATTCAGCGCATCTGCGCCGGTGGCGCGGCATTTTACCAGTTTTATGACAGCTTCCGTTACGAAACGGATTCGTCCACAGGGATTCGATGGCGCGCTGCGCGGTGTCAGGCCGCGACCAGCCGCAGAAAACCCGCGAATGTGACAGGCTGTTAGGGATGCTCAGGCACGCGGCAGCGAGATGATGAACTGCGTGCCCTCGCCCAGAGTGCTGTCGATGCGCAAGCGGCCACGGTGGCGATTGACGATATGTTTGACGATCGCCAGCCCCAGCCCTGTGCCGCCCTTCTCGCGCGAGCGGTGGTTGTCGATGCGGTAGAAGCGTTCCGTCAGGCGCGGCAGATGATAGGGATCGATCCCGGGGCCAGTGTCGGCCACCACGATGCGCACCGCGGGCCCGCGCAGCCGTGGTTCGTTGTCGATGGCGGTCAGGCTGACCGTGACCTCGGCCCCGCGACCGGCATATTTGATCCCGTTCTCCACCAGATTGGTCAGCACCTGCCGCAGCTGGTCCTCGTCGCCCATCATAGTCAGCGGATCGGACGGCAGTACCGCCTGCAGCCGCACGTCCGCCTGTTCGGCCAGCGTCTCCAACCGGCCCAGAACCGACCGAATGATATCGCTGGGATCAATGCGGTCCGTGGGGCGCACGCGTTCCTCGGCCTCGACCCGGCTGAGCGACAGCAGATCACCGATCAGCCGGTTCATGCGGGCGGCCTCAGCCTCCATAATCGTCAGAAAGCGTTCCTGACCGACGGGGTCATTGCGCGCAGGCCCTTTGAGCGTTTCGATAAAGCCGATCAGGGCGGTCAGCGGTGTGCGCAGCTCGTGGCTGACATTGGCCACGAAATCGCGCCGCATCTGTCCGGCCTGCGCCTTTTCGGTGAAATCCTCGAAGGTGACCAGAACGCCCGGCGCGCCATCCAGCGTGATGCTTGCCACACTGGTCTGATAGCTGGTCTCTTGCCGGCCATCGCTGCTGTGGAATTCCAGCCTTCGCGCCGTGCCATCCCGCAGGCAGCTTTCAATCGCATCCAGCAGGGTCGGCGCACGCAAAGCGGTGATGAAATGGCGGCCAACGATCCCCTGCCCCAAAAGGCTCAGCGCGGGGGCATTGGCCGCTTCGATCCGCTCGTCGCGGCGGATCAGAATGCAGGGCAACGGCAGAGCCGCAATGATCTCTGCCGCGGCCACCTGCATCATGCACCTCGTGCGGCGGCAAGGCCATCGTCAAAGCAGGCGATCAGCGCCTCGGGGTCTTCGAGACCGACAGAGACGCGAAAGAAGCCTTCGGTGATGCCCAGATCCGCCCGTCCTTCGGCGGTCAGCGCACGGTGCGAGCTTGAGGCGGGATGCGACAGCGTTGTGCCCACATCACCCAGCGTGGGTGCGAATGCGATGCCCTTGGCCGCCTCGGCAAAGGCATTCGCCTGCGCGCGCCCGCCTTCAAGGATAAAGGACACCATGTTACCGCCCTGCCCTTGCAGAAGCGCCTGTGCGCGCGCCATGTCGGGATGATCGGTCCGCGTGGGGTACAGAACCTTGGCCACACCGGACTGCGTGGCGAGATGATCCGCCAGACGGCGCGCGGTCTCTTGGGCGCGCTCAAAGCGGATCGGGAAGGTCGCAAGGCCGCGCTCTGCCAGCCAGCAATCAAACGGGCTGGCCGTCATGCCGGTGGTCACCGCGAAGACGTTCATCCGCTGCATAAGCTCGGGGTCCTTGGCGGCAACCCAGCCCAGCGTCGCGTCAGAGTGTCCAGCCAGCAGCTTGGTCACCGAATGCAGCACGATGTCTGCGCCGTGCTCAAAGGGTTTGACCGTCAGCGGCGTGGTGAATGTATTGTCCACCACCAGCAGCACCCCGCGCGATTTGCACAGCGCCGCGATGCCATCCAGATCCGCCAGTCGCAGCGTCGGGTTCGACACCACCTCGATCAGGACCATGCGGGTTTCCGGGCGCAACGCTGCCTCGACCGACGCGACATCGGACACATTCGCAAGCGAGGTCTCGATCCCGAGGCGCGGCAGATCCTCGGCCAGCAGACGCAAGGACCGGCCATACAGCTGGTCGCCGCCCACCACGTGATCGCCCGCCTTGGTCAGCCCCATCAGCACAGCCGTCACAGCCGCCATGCCAGAGCCCAGCACAATCCCGTTTTCCGCCCCTTCCAACGCGTCGATCCGACGGGCCAGAACGGTGGCGTTGGGGTGCCCCTCACGCGCGTAGGTGTAGCCAGAGGCGCGGCCTTCGTATTGGCTGTCCAGCTCGTCAGGCGTGGTGGAGGCATAGACCACCGACGGCATGATCGGCGTGATCACCGGCGTCGACAGGCTGTCGGGCAAGGCTACGGGGCGTTGGATGGTGGGGCGCATGGTATGTCCTGTTGGTCGTTTTCAACGAATTTGACCGTTTGGTTAACGAGGTTCGGAACGCTTTACAATGCGCGCAATCCGGCAGCGAAACGCTTTGCGTTCTGCTGATAGCCGAGTGCGGACAATTTGAGCCCGTCGATCTGCTGTTGCGTCAAGGGGCGCACCACTTTGCCCGGCATGCCCATGACCAGCGATCCGTCGGGGATTTCCTTGCCTTCGGGGATCAGCGCGCCAGCCCCGATCAGGCAGTTCGCCCCGATTTTCGCCCCGTTGAGAACCGTCGCCCCCATGCCGATCAAGCTGTTGTCGCCAATGGTGCAACCATGCAGCATCGCCTTATGGCCAATGGTGCACCCTGCCCCGATCACCATGGGAAAGCCCATATCCGTATGGCAGACCACATTTTCCTGAAGGTTGCTGCCGCGGCCTATGCGGATTTCCTCGTTGTCGCCGCGCAGGGTGCAGCCAAACCAGACAGAGCTGTCGGCCTCCAGCACAATGCGCCCGATCACATTGGCATCCGGTGCGACCCAGACATTGTCGCCCAGCTGCGGGGCGAACCCGTCAAGCGCGTAGAGCGTCATCCCTCGCCCTCCTCGAATTCCGCTTGCAGACCGCGCACATGGTCCAGCAGGCCGGGCTGCTGGGTGCGGCGCAGACGGGTCGCGGTGATGATGCTTTTCAGACGTTCCTCGGTGGCGTCGAGATCATCGTTCACCAGCACAAAGTCATAAGACCCCCAATGCGAAATCTCGTCCCAGCTTTTCTGCATACGTTTGGAGATCACCTCCGCCCCGTCCTGACCGCGCGATTCCAGACGCCGTTTCAGTTCCGCAATCGACGGCGGCAGCAAGAAGATCGACAGCGTGTGCAGCGCCAGCTCGGAATTGGTCATCTGCTGGGCGCCCTGCCAGTCGATGTCGAACAGCACATCCTTCCCCGAGATGATCGCATCACGCACAGGTCCCTTGGGCGAGCCGTAGAAATTGCCGAACACATGGGCGTGCTCCAGCATCTCGCCGTTGACCACAGCCTTTTTGAAATCGCTCTCGGTCATAAAGTGGTAGTCTTCGCCGTCGACCTCGCCCGGACGGGGCGCGCGGGTGGTGGCCGAGACAGAGAACATCACCGACGGGTCCCAGGCGCGCAGCCGTTTGGCCAATGTGGATTTACCGGCGCCCGACGGCGAGGACAGGATGATCAAAAGGCCACGGCGTGTGGGTTCGGTCATGGGTTACTCCACATTCTGGATCTGTTCGCGCATCTGGTCGATGAGCGTCTTGAGGTCGAGCCCGATGCGCGTCAGATCCGCGTCACCGGATTTGGAACACAATGTATTGGCCTCGCGGTTGAATTCCTGACACAGGAAATCCAACTTGCGGCCAACGGGTTCGGGTTTGGCCAGCAGATCGCGCGCCGCAGTGATATGCGCGCGCAGGCGGTCAATCTCTTCGGTGACGTCGGATTTGACCGCAATCAGGGCAAGCTCTTGCGCGATGCGCTCGGGGTCGATGCCATCGGCGTTGTCGGTCACGCGCGCCAGTTGGGCGGCCAGACGGCTGGCCTGCGCGTCAGACCGCTGGGCAATGATGCCCTCGGCCTGCCCCATCAATGCCTCAATCTCTGACAGTTGACGGTTAACGATCTCCGCCAAAGCCGCTCCTTCGGTCTGACGCATGTCTACGAAGTCCGCGACGGCGCGGGACAGGTCCGCCTGCAAGAGCGCGCGCAGTGCGCTCTGGTCGACCTCTGCGTTCTCGGTCGTCAGAACGCCCCGCAGGGCGACAATATCCGATGCGGTCGACGGGGCCAGCGACAGGCCGCGATCCATCGCCTCCTGTTCAATCTGCACCATAGCGTCCAGCACCGCGGCCAGCTGCCGGTCATCGACGCGCAGCGCCCCTTCGGCCCCGTCTGCGTTGAGTTTCAGGCTGATCTGGATGTTCCCGCGGCTGACAAGGCGACTGATCTCCGCGCGCACCAAAGGGTCGAGCCCCTCGACCCAATCGGGCAGCCGCAGCCGCAGATCCAGCCCCTTGCCGTTGACGCCGCGCAGCTCCCACATCCATACAAGCCCAAGACCGGCCCCTTGGGCGCTGGCGAAACCTGTCATGGATTGGCGCATCTGTCTCTCCTGTCCGCTTTGGCACTCGCCTAGCGGCTGGACGCCCCCAAAGCAAGCCATCACGCCCGCGTGAGACATCGGACTTGGTGGCTCGATTTTGCACAGCGTTAACCCTTGCGCCCGAATTGGGGCGAAATTGGGACGCAGTTCTGATAGTAATAATTTCATAAGAAGTGTTATCATTCACGGCATGGTGGCTGGGGGCCCGTCACGCCGCATCCGACAATCAAGGAGCGGAACGCATGTTTGGCAAGGGTGGAAACGGACAGGGTATCGTATCGATGACCGAGCGCGAAAAAGCACGCAGAGAGGCGTCGTTGCGGCAGGTCGAAGCCTATTGGAAAGGTCTGTGCGACGGGGTTTCGGTGCCCCTGCGCAGCCAGATTGACCCGCGCGGGATCGAACAATCGCTGGAAAACGCATTCCTGATCGAACGCATCGCGCCGACCATGGCCAAGATCCGTGTCGCAGGATCGCATCTGAACGATCTGATGGGAATGCAGGTGGGCGGCATGCCGCTGTCGTCGATCATCACCCCCGCAGACCGCGAGAAATTTGGCGAAGGTGTGGCCGCGCTGTTTGCTGAACCCGCCATTATCCGCATGGAACTGAAGGCCGAAAGCGGCTTTGGTAAGCCGGACATCTCCGCCTCGCTGATCCTGCTGCCACTGCGGTCGGACTTTGGCGACCTGACACGGGGCTTGGGTGTTCTGATCACCCATGGTCGCATCGGACGCACGCCGCGCCGGTTCAAAGTGTCCGAGCTTCAGATCACCAAGGCGCTGAGCGGCGATGCAGGCATCACGGCCCGCACCCCGATTAAGCTGACCGATGACGCGCCGGTGCGCAGCTTTGGCGAACGCCCTGCCGCCTTCACCCCGAAAACCGTCGAAGGGGACGCAAGCACGCCCACGCTCAGCGCGCCGGAACGGGGCCATCTGAAACTGGTCGTCGACAACGGTTGAACGCGCGTCTTAGCAGGCCATCTGCTCCAGCTCGCTGGCGGCCTGCATCAAGATCGCCTCGACCCGCGCAAAACGTGCCGTCTGTGGCCGCGTTTTGCGCGCGATGCACCACAGGTCATGGAACCTGCGTTGCGGCAGTTGCGGGCTCCAGAGCTTATCGCGGTCGACAAAGGCGGCAATGCCACTACGCGGCAGAATGGCGTATCCCGCACCCGCAGCAACCGGCGCCGGTATCTGGTTGATCTGGTTGACGAAAAAGCGCTGTCTTAGACGATCTGCGCCGGTGTATTCCTCGGGGAAATTAGCCCCCATCAGATCATCGGCATAGGCCGCACCATCGGGATGCGCGACTTGCCCGAGCTCCTGCAACATGGCGAAATCGACCGATTGGTTGCGCAAACCGGTGGGCAGGATCAGGCACAGCTCCTCTCTCGCGATATGCTGGGCCACCAGTCGCGGATGCCCGGGGTCGTCTTGCAAAATCCCGATGTCGTATGAGCCATCCAGCACACCTTGTTGCACCGAGCCACGCGGGGCGGCCTCTACATGGATGACCAGTTGCGGCGCGTCTTTCATGACCTCTATCAAACGCGGCAGGATCAGTGTGGCGAAACTGCCCGAACAGGCGATGCGCACACAGCCCTTGTCGGGGCGATCCTCGGACAGCTGGTCGAGCAGATTGTATTCTTCGCGGCGGCGGCGCAGGCCCAGATCACGGACGGCTTCGCCCGCCTCTGTCAGGGCAAAGCGCTTGCCGTCCTGTGCGATCAACGGCCGTCCGACCTGATTTTCCAACTTGCGCAGGTGTTGCGACACGCCGGGCTGTGTCATGTTCAGCTTTGCGGCGGCGCGGGTGAAATGCCCCTCCTCTGCGAGGGTCGTAAAAGTCTCTAGCCAAGTGGCGTGCAGCATATTCATACCAAACGTTATCAAAATTATCTTAAATGATAATTTATAGTTCACAAGTTTTCCGCCTATCTCAAAGCCACAAGCAATGAGGTTAGACATGACAACTCCCCGCACTTTTTCTCATATCGGCCTGTCCGTTCCGGATCTCGAAGCCGCCGTCAAATTCTACTCTGACGTGTTGGGTTTCTACACACTTATGCCGCCAAGCGAAGTTGTCGAGGACGACAGCGCGATCGGCTTGATGTGTACGGATGTTTTCGGCCCCGGCTGGCAAAGCCTGCGCATCGCGCACCTGTCCACCGGTGACGGCACAGGGATCGAGCTGTTCGAATTTGCCGGTAACTATGCCCCCGAGGACAATCTGGACTACCGCCGCCACGGCACGTTCCACTTTGCCATTCAGGACCCCGATCTCGAAGGGCTGCTGGCCAAAATCGTGGCCGCCGGTGGCAAGCAACGGATGCCCGTGCGCGAATACTTCCCCGGCGAAAAACCCTACCGCATGGTCTACGTCGAGGATCCCTTTGGCAATGTGTTCGAACTGTACTCCCACAGCTATGAATTGACTTATTCTGCAGGGGCTTATTCGTAAGTCTTAACGCAGATCTTGCACCGTTAACGAAAAAACCGGCCCCCTCAAGGGGCCGGTTTTCTGTGTCTCGCAGGTCTGGACCCGGATCTTAGCCGTTGGCGACTGCGGCGGCCGCCTCGCGGCGGGTCGACAGCTCTTCGGCCACAAGGAAGGCCAGTTCCAGCGACTGCGACGCGTTCAGGCGCGGGTCGCAGGCAGTGTGGTAGCGGTCCGACAAATCCTCGTCGGTGACTTCGCGCACGCCGCCGGTGCATTCGGTCACGTCCAAACCGGTCATCTCGAAATGCACACCACCTGGGATCGACCCTTCGGCATCGTGGACGCCAAAGAATTCACGCACTTCGCGCAGAACATTGTCGAAAGGCCGCGTCTTGTAGCCGGTGGGCGACTTGATGGTGTTGCCGTGCATCGGGTCACAGACCCAAGTCACATTCGCACCCTCTTCCTGAACCGCCTTGATCAGGCGCGGCAGATGTTCGGACACCTTGCCGGCACCGAACCGCGCGATCAGCGTCAGCTTGCCCGCCTCGTTGGTCGGGTTCAGCTTGGACATCAACACCTTGAGGTCCTCTGCGGTTGTGGTCGGGCCACATTTCAAACCGACGGGGTTCAGGATGCCACGGGCGAATTCCACATGTGCGCCGTCGGGCTGACGGGTGCGGTCGCCGATCCAGACCATATGACCGGAGCCTGCCAGCCATTTGCCGGAGGTCGAATCCATGCGGGTCAGCGCCTCTTCGTATTCCAGAAGCAGCGATTCATGCGAGGTGAAGAAATCCACCGTCTGCAGCGAATGCGCCTGATCGCCGGACACGCCTGCCGCCTTGATGAAGTCGAGCGTATCGGTGATGCGCTGCGCCATATCGCGGTATTTCGCGGCCTTCTCCCCTTCGGTAAAGCCCAGCGTCCACTGGTGCACCTGATGCACGTCTGCGTAGCCGCCGGTCGAGAAGGCGCGCAGCAGGTTCAGCGTGGCCGCCGCCTGCGTGTAAGCCTGCAGCATTTTCTTGGGATCGGGGATGCGGGCCTCGGGGGTGAAATCCAGCTCGTTGATGATGTCACCACGGTAGCTGGGCAGCTCCACACCGTTCACGGTTTCGGTGGGCGCGGAACGCGGCTTGGCGAACTGGCCTGCCATACGGCCCACTTTGACCACGGGCACCTTGGCGCCGTAGGTCAGCACCATCGCCATCTGCAGCATCACCTTAAAGGTGTCGCGGATCGCATCGGCGCTGAACTGGTCAAAGCTTTCGGCGCAGTCGCCGCCTTGCAGCAAGAACGCCTCGCCACGGCCTGCGGCAGCCAGCTGCTCCTTGAGTTTGCGTGCTTCACCGGCAAAGACCAACGGCGGATACTTCGACAGCTGCGCCTCGACGGCATGCAGTGCGGTCTCGTCCGTATACTCGGGCATTTGAACCCGCGGAAGGTCGCGCCAGTTCGATTTCTGCCACTCGGTCATCTGTTTTCTCCGGTTTAGCGTTATCATTAACAGCCCAGTGCTTATACGCGAGGCACCTCAGCCTGAAAACCCGTGTTTTGTCCAAGATGACTTGACGTGACAAATGTCGTCTGCCCATGTGTCGAAATCTTTTGACCCACGACCGGCCTAGCTATTCGACCACGGTGAAAAGACCGAACTGAAAGACGACATGAGTGAGGCCCGCATGTTGCCCCCAAACCAGCGACAGATTGTCGAGATCGACACCGTCCCCGACAAACCCAAGCGCTTTGTTTTTGTCCTGTTGCAAGACTTTACGCTGCTTTCCTTTTCCGCCGCGCTGGATTGTCTGCGGCTGGCAAACCGAATGTCGAACAAGACATTGTATGAATGGAAGGTCATTGGCGAGGGCGGCGAGACAGTCAGCTGTTCGTCGGGGCTGGCATTCCAGCTGGATGATGATCTGGTTGAGCTGCACCGCGACGACGTGCTGGTGGTCTGCGGCGGTGCGAATGTTCAAGTGGCCACAACAAAGCCGCTGCTGAACTGGCTGCGCCGCGAGGCCCGTCGCGGAATTCCTGTAGGCGGTCTGTGTACCGCCGCCTATGTTCTGGCGCGCGCCGGTCTGCTGGACGGCAAGCGGGCCACGATCCACTGGGAAAACCAAGACAGCTTCATCGAGGATTTCGACGATGTTTCGTTGACGAAATCGGTGTTTACGCTGGATGGCAACCGCATGACCACTGCCGGAGGAACGGCCTCTATCGATTTGTTTTTACGACTGATTGCCCGCGATCACGGGGACGAGCTTGCGACCTCTGTGGCTGATCAGCAGATCTATTCCGCGATCCGCACCGACCAGGACACACAGCGGCTGTCGGTGCCCACCCGCATCGGTGTGCGCCATCCCAAGCTGAGCCAGGTCATCCAGATGATGGAGGCCAACATCGAAGAGCCGATCAGCCCCGCACTGCTCGCTCAAGAGGTCGGCATGTCCACAAGGCAGCTCGAACGTCTGTTCCGGCGTTATCTCAACCGCTCGCCCAAGCGTTATTACATGGAGCTGCGGTTGCAAAAGGCGCGCAACCTGCTGATGCAGACGGATATGAGCGTGATCAACGTGGCGCTGGCCTGCGGCTTTGCCTCGCCGTCGCATTTTTCCAAGTGCTACCGCTCGCATTACGAGACCACGCCCTACCGCGAACGGGGGGCGCAGTCGTCGGGGCGCGAGACCTAGTCCGCAGGTGACATCCGGTACAGCGTGCCGTTCGTGATCGACAAAAACCACAAACCGCCGTCTGGCCCCACGGCCAGATCGCGGACACGGCCCGTCTGGTCGGCGCGGATCTGTTCGACCTCGCGCAGCGGATCGCCGGACAGCCGCGCGATATAGTCGAATTTCAACGACCCCACAAAAGCGTCGCCGCGCCATTGCGACACTGGCCCGTCATAGAACACCATGCCCGACGGCGCGATCGACGGGTCCCAGTAGAATTCCGGCTGCTGCATCCCGTCCTTGGCTGTGCCCTCGCCGATCTTGGCCCCTGAATAATGCCGCCCGTAAGAGATCACCGGCCAGCCGTAGTTGGCGCCTTTGACGATCCGGTTGACCTCATCCCCGCCTTGCGCGCCATGTTCATTGATCCAGAGCTGGCCATCCGCATCGACCGCCGCCCCTTGCGGGTTGCGGTGTCCGTAAGACCAGATTTCCGGCTGTGCGCCGCTTTGCCCGACAAAGGGATTGTCCGGCGGGACCGATCCGTCACGGGCAATGCGAATGATGGACCCGTTGTGCCGCGCCAGATCCTGCGCCGCGGGGCGGTCTCCGCGCTCGCCTATGGTGATATAAAGGTAACCGTCAGCCCCCTCGACAATGCGCGAGCCGAAGTGGCGCGCGGAGCGATCACCGGGAGCCATCTTGAAAATCGTCTGGCCATTGGTCAGGCCTGTGCCGTCCTGTGACAGCGTGGCGCGAAAGACCGCCGTTCCCGCCCCGCGCCCCTGACGTTTGGCATAGGTCAGATAGACCTTGCGCGTGCGGGCAAAATCCTCGGGGATCAGGATATCCAGCAGGCCACCCTGCCCTTCGGCCACGATATCATCGGGCAGCCCTGCCACCCGCGTCACCGCCCCATCGCGCACGGACAAAAGCCCGCCTTCGCGTTCGGTGATCAACAGCCCGCCATCCGGCAGATGCGCAAAGGCCCACGGGGTGTCCAACCCCTCGACCATGGCAGTGATCTGCATGGTGCCGGCCTCTGTCTGGACGGTCTGCGCGCCCAACGACACGGTTTGCGCCATCAAGGCCAGCGCTGCGGCAAAGGGAAAACGGGTCATATCACACCTCCTGTCGGTCAAGCTGTAGCGCCCGATCCGCAAAGCAAGCCAATAACATCGCTTTCACAGGGCGGTGAACGTTCGGCAGGGCTTCCCTTTTGGAAAAAGCGAAACTAGCCTTCCGCGCAGGACAAAAGTTCCGACTAGGGAGATACCAGATGAAAAACCTTCTTCTCGCGGCCTCTGCGGCAGCTCTGGCTGCGGGCGCAGCCCACGCCGAAAGCCACGCCTCCGAGGCAAAAATCGGTGTGATGCTCGGCTTTACCGGTCCGATCGAATCCATCACCCCGATGATGGCCGACAGCGCGGAACTGGCGCTGAGCGAAATCAACGACTCCGGCGCGTTCCTTGATGGCGTGACGCTGGCACCTGTGCGCGCGGATTCCACCTGCGTCGATCCGGCGGCGGCCTCGGCTGCGGCAGAACGCATGATCACCTCCGAAGGCGTGATTGCCATCATGGGCGCAGACTGTTCCGGCGTGACCGGCGCGGTTTTGTCTAACGTGGCCGTGCCCAACGGCATTCCGATGGTCTCGCCCTCCGCCACCTCGCCCGCGCTGTCCACGGCCGAGGACAACGGCCTGTTCTTCCGCACCGCACCGTCTGACGCCCGTCAGGGGGCCGTTCTGGCAGAGATCCTGGCCGAAAAAGGCATCACCGAAGTTGCCGTAACCTACACCAACAACGATTATGGCAAGGGCTTTGCCGATGCGTTTGAAAGCGCGTTCGAAGGCACTGTAACCCTGTCCTCGCCGCATGACGACGGCAAGGCGGACTACTCTGCCGAAATCGGCGCGCTGGCCTCGGCCGGTGGCGAGGCGCTGGTGGTTCTGGGTTACACCGACCAAGGCGGCAAAGGCATGATCCAGGCGTCCTACGACACCGGTGCCTTTGACACCTACGTCATGGGCGACGGCATGTTCGGCGATACGCTGTTCACCGAACTGGCCGACGCGCTCGAAGGCTCTTACGGCACGATTCCCTGGGCTGAAGGCGAAGGTGCCGATGCCTTTGCATCGATCACCGAAGGCGCAGGCTTTGATGCGTCGTCCTCCTACACCCGCGAATCCTATGACGCGGCGGCGCTGATCGCGCTGGCTATGGCCGCAGGCGGTGAAGCAACGTCCGAGGCGGTTGCCGCCAACCTGATGGCCGTCGCCAACGCTCCCGGTGAGCCGATCCTGCCCGGCGAGCTTGGCAAAGCCTTGGAAATCCTCGCAGAAGGTGGCGAGATCGACTACGTCGGTGCCTCCGGTGTCGAGCTGATCGGCGAAGGCGAAGCGGCGGGCTCCTACCGTCACTACACCATCACCGGTGGTGCAGCAGAAACCGTTGAATTCAAGTAAAGCTTGAAAGAGACGACATCACGCAGCCCGGGGCTTGATCCCCCGGGCTGCTTTTCTATAAGGCGCTGCCCTAATCCAATAGATTGGCAGACCGCAAAGGAGAGGCTCCTTGATCAAGGTAGAGAACCTGCACCGTCATTTCGGCGCCTTTCGGGCGGTGGATGGTGCCTCGCTGGAGATTGCCAAGGGGTCGATCACCGGCCTTGTCGGCCCCAACGGCGCGGGCAAAACCACGCTGTTTAACGTGATCGCGGGCGCGCTGCCGCCCACATCGGGGCGCGTGTTGATGGATGGCGAGGACATCACCGGCCTGCCCCCGCATGAGCTGTTCCACAAGGGGCTGCTGCGGACCTTCCAGATCGCCCATGAGTTCAGCTCCATGAGCTGCCGCGAAAACCTGATGATGGTGCCCGGTGCGCAATCTGGTGAGACGCTGTGGAACACATGGTTCGGGCGCAAACGTATCGCCGACGAGGAACGCGCCCTGCGCGCCAAGGCCGATGAGGTGCTGGAGTTCCTGACGATCTCGCATCTGGCCGACCACCCTGCGGGCGCGATTTCCGGCGGCCAGAAGAAGCTGCTGGAGCTTGGCCGCACCATGATGGTCGACGCCAAGATCGTGTTTCTCGACGAGGTGGGTGCCGGGGTGAACCGAACCTTGCTGATGACCATTGCCGACACCATCGTCGCGCTGAACCGCGAGCGCGGCTACACCTTTTGCGTGATCGAGCATGACATGGATTTCATCGGCAAGATCTGTGATCCGGTGATTGTCATGGCCGAAGGCAAAAAGCTTGCCGAAGGGTCGCTCGACGAGATCAAGGCCAATGAGCAGGTCATCGAGGCCTATCTGGGCACGGGTCTGAAAAACAAGGATCAGGTCGGATGAGCGGCGAATGGACCAAGGGCTCTGCCCTCGCCCCTGCGGGGCTCACCCGAGGTATTTCGACCAAGAAAAAACAGGGGGGCTGCGCATGACCACCACTGCAGAACAACCGGCCGCGGGCGCGCAGCCCTATCTGATTGGCGATACGATGACGGGCGGCTATGGCAAGGGGCCCGATATCCTGCATGGGTGCACCATCGCGGTGGATCGCGGCGAGATCGCGGTGATCGTCGGACCCAACGGCGCGGGCAAATCCACAGCGATGAAGGCCGTGTTCGGGATGCTGGATGTGCGCTCCGGGGCGGTCCGTCTGGACGGGCGTGATATCACCGGTCTGTCGCCGCAGGATCGGGTCAAGGCGGGGATGGGCTTTGTGCCCCAGACCAATAATATTTTCACCTCCATGACGGTGGAAGAGAACCTCGAGATGGGGGCTTTTATTCGCGAGGATGACATCGCGGCCACTATGGCGCAGGTCTATGAGCTGTTCCCGATTTTGGCGGAGAAGCGCCACCAGCCTGCGGGCGAATTGTCAGGTGGGCAACGTCAGCAGGTGGCGGTGGGCCGTGCGCTGATGACGCAACCCAGTGTACTGATGCTTGATGAGCCCACTGCAGGCGTGTCGCCCATCGTTATGGACGAGCTGTTTGACCGGATTATCGAGGTGGCCCGCACAGGGATTTCGATCCTGATGGTGGAGCAGAATGCGCGGCAGGCGCTGGAGATCGCTGACAAAGGGTATGTTCTGGTCCAGGGCGCCAATGCGCACACCGGATCGGGGCGCGAGCTTTTGGCGGACCCCGAAGTGCGCAAGAGCTTTCTGGGGGGCTGATATGGGTTTGATGGTCAAAACAATGGCGGTTCTGGCTGTGGTTGCGGCGGCTCCGGCCCTTGCACTGGAGCCGGTGGCGGCCCCCATTTTGATGGACTGTGCCTTTGGCGCGGAATGCTACGAGACAGAGGGCTGTCAGGAGACAGCGTTTCACGCGATACTGGTGGGGGATGCGACAGGCGAAAGCGAGGTGGACCTTACCGCTTTGGTTGAGCTGCGTGGCGACGCTGGCGATGTGACCATGCTGGGCACCTTGTCCAACGGGCGGCTGTCGCTGACTGGCGGCGCGGGTCTGGGCATGCATTTGCTGACGCTGAGCGCCGAGGGGGCTGTGCGCTACACCGTGCATTATGCCGATGGGCCGACGATGGTGTCCTACACCGGCATTTGTGAGCCGTTGCCATGACACTCAAAATCCGGAACAAGACTGCCGCGCGCAGCGAGGAGACGTAAATGGACTTTGTGAACGCGCTGGTCGCGCTGACGAATTTCGTGCTGGTGCCGGCGCTGACCTATGGCAGCCAGTTGGCGCTGGGCGCGCTTGGGGTGACCATGATCTATGGCATCCTGCGGTTTTCCAATTTTGCCCATGGCGATACCATGGCCTTTGGCACCATGTTTACCATCCTGTTCACATGGCTGTTCCAGTCCTGGGGGATCAGTCTGGGGCCGTTGCCCACTGCCTTGTTGGCCATTCCCTTCGGGATCGCCGGCACGGCGCTGTTGGTTCTGGGCACCGATCGCGCCGTCTACCGCTTTTACCGCGGACAAAAGGCCAAGCCGATCATCTTTGTGATGGTGTCTATCGGGGTCATGTTTGTCTACAACGGGCTGACACGTCTGATCCTTGGCACCGATGATATCCGCTTTGCCGATGGGCAACGATTCATCATCTCGGCGGGCGATTTCAAACGGGCGACCGGGCTCGCCGAGGGGCTGGGCATCAAGACCACACAGGCGATCACCGTGATCACCGCCATTATCGTGGTGGCCGCCTTGTTCTGGTTTCTCAACAAGACGCGCACCGGCAAATCCATGCGCGCCTATTCCGACAACGAGGATCTCGCGCTGCTGTCAGGCATCAATCCCGAACGGGTCGTGGTGGTCACATGGCTCATCGTCGCCGGTCTGATCACCATTGCCGGTGTGCTGTATGGCCTCGACAAAAGCTACAAGCCGTTCACCTATTTCCAGCTTCTGTTGCCGATCTTTGCCGCCGCCATTGTGGGGGGCTTGGGCAATCCGTTGGGCGCGATTGCCGGTGGCTTTGTTATCGCGTTCTCCGAGGTGGGCATCACCTACGCGTGGAAAAAGGTTCTGGGCTATGTGTTGCCAGAGGCGCTGGCGCCGTCAGGCCTCGTGCAGTTGATGGCCACGGAATACAAGTTTGCGGTCAGCTTCATGATCCTTGTGGTGGTTTTGTTGTTCCGCCCGACCGGCCTGTTCAAGGGGAAATCCGTATGAGCCAGACATTCAAGACCTACGCGCTGTTCGGAATGGTTGCGGTGCTGATTGTGCTGACCGGCGTCTTTCAAAGCTGGGATTACGCGCTCAAACTGGTGGCCATGGGGCTGGTCAGTGCGATCATGGCGCTGGGGGTGAACCTGCAATGGGGCATCGCCGGTCTGTTTAACGTGGGCGTCATGGGCTTTGTCGCACTGGGTGGCGTGGCGGTTGTGCTGACCTCTGTGGCGCCGGTTCCCGAAGCATGGAGCGCGGGCGGCCCGCGCGCCCTGTTTGCCCTGATCCTTGGCGCGGTGGTCATGGCCTGTGCCGTTGTAGTCTACCAACGCACCCGCCGCGCCTGGGCGCTGTTGGCGGTTCTGGTGGTGGGGTTCGTGATCTATCGCTGGATGCGCGATGACGCGGTGGCCGCCATCGAGGCAGTGAACCCTGCTGCGACAGGATTCCTTGGCGGTCTTGGTCTGCCGGTGGTTCTGGCCTGGCCCGTGGGTGGCTTGCTGGCCGCCGGTGCCGCATGGGTGATCGGCAAGACCGCGCTGGGCCTGCGGTCGGACTATCTGGCCATCGCCACGCTGGGCATCTCGGAGATCATCATCGCCGTGATGAAAAACGAGGAATGGCTGACCCGTGGCGTCAAGAACGTCAATGGCCTGCCCCGCCCAATGCCCTACGAGATCGACCTACAGAATGATCCCGCCTTTGTCGCCAAGGCGGCGGACTGGGGGCTGGATGCGGTCAGCGCCTCGACCCTTTATGTGAAGCTCGGCTATGTCGGGCTGTTTGCAGCCGTGCTGATCATCCTGCTGGTGCTGGCACAAATGGCGCTCAACAGCCCTTGGGGCCGGATGATGCGCGCGATCCGCGACAACGAAGTGTCTGCTCGCGCCATGGGCAAGGATGTCACTTTCCGCCACTTGCAGGTCTTTGTTCTGGGGTCTGCCATCTGCGGGATTGCGGGTGCGATGATGACCACGCTGGACGGGCTTTTGCAGCCGACGGCCTATCAGCCTCTGCGCTACACCTTCCTGATCTGGGTGATGGTGATTGTTGGCGGCTCTGGCAATAACCTTGGTGCGGTGCTGGGCGGGATCCTGATCTGGTTTTTGTGGATTCAGGTGGAAACGCTGGGGCCGGTGCTGATGGTCTGGGCCACGGCCGCGCTGCCCGAAGGCTCTGCACTGAAGGCACACTTGCTTGGTTCGGTGCAGCATATGCGGCTGCTGACCATGGGGGTGATCTTGTTGCTGGTCTTGCGGTTCTCGCCACGCGGTCTGCTGCCGGAGCGCTGACCGGCCCTTGCGTTGATGGATAAAACCTCCGCCCCAACCGGCGGGGGTTTTACGTTGCGGCCTAGCCCAGTGTCACATCGAGAAACATCATGACGACCAGCCCGAGGATAAAGCCAAACGTCGCCTTGTCCTGATGACCGTGGCGGTGGGTTTCGGGAACGATCTCGTGGCTGATGATGAACAACATGGCACCCGCAGCGAATGTCAGCCCCCAAGGCAGCAGCGTAGCCGAGACGGACACCGCCGCCGCGCCTAATACCGCACCCACGATCTCCAACGCACCGGTCAGCGCCGTCACCCCTAGGGCCGTCCAGCGTGAGTAGCCCAAACCCATCAAGGCCACGGCAACGGCCAACCCCTCGGGGATGTCCTGCAGGGAGATACCGGTCATAACAGACAGGCCATTGGCGCGATCCACCCCGAAGGCCACACCGATGGACAGCCCTTCGGGCAGGTTGTGGATCGAGATGGCAATGACAAACAGCCAGATCCGCGCCACAGTCGCCTGATCCGCGCCGCCTTCGGGGCCGGATTTGAAATGCTCATGCGGGATTTTCGCATTCAGCAGCCAGACAAAGCCCGCGCCAAGCGATATCCCCGCCGCCGCAATGGCTGCGGCCCACCAGACCGATCCGGTCTGCGCTTCGGCCCGGTCGATCCCCGGCAGAATCAGGCTGAAATAGGCCGCAGACAGCATCACACCCGCCGCAAAGCCCAACATCATATCAGAGGTGCTTTGGCTCATCCTGCGACCGATGATGGCGGGCAGCGCACCGGAGGTGGTTGCCAGTGCGGCGACAGAGCCGCCAATCAGCGCGGTCAGGATGGGGGACATGGGATTTCCAATCGTGTCAGTCAGAACCTGACACAACCTTGGCCGAAGCGGGCCAAGGTCAAGCGGGCGTGGATCACACCAGTGAGGTCACCCACAGAATGCTGGCATCCTCGGGTGAGACCGAGACCACGTTATGGCCCATCGTGGCATCGTAATAAGCGCTGTCGCCACGCTTCATCTCGATGGGTTCGTAGAACTCGGTGTACAGCCGCACCACGCCGGTCAGCACATACAGGAATTCCTCGCCATCATGGCGGACCCAGCCGTCGAATTCCTCCATCGTGCGGGCGCGCACGCGGGCCCGATAAGGCAGCATCTTTTTGCGGGTCAGCGTCTCGGCCAGCAGATCGTGTTCATAGGTCACGGTGGCCTGTTGCTTGCCCTCGCCCATGCGGGTCACGGCCATGCGCCCGTTAACCTGCGCCTGCTGCGGCTGGGTGAACAGCTGCGGCACCGATATCTCCAACCCGATGGCGAGCTTTTTCAGCGCGTCATAGGTCGGCGACATCTGGCCGTTTTCGATCTTGGACAGGGTCGAGCGCGCCAGACCGGCTTTCTTGGCGGCCTGTTCAAGCGTCCAGTCGCGATCCTTGCGCAGCTCGCGCACACGCGCCCCCAGATCCAGAGGTTCCACATGCGCGTCCTCGCCGCTTTCGCGGGCGATACGGATGAGAGAGGCGTTGTCTTTGGGATCGATCGACATGGAGGGTGCTATAGGCCGCGCCCTCGCCGCTTGCAAGCCGCAGGGCTGCGGCTTACTCCATCCATTATGACAGTCTCGATCTTTGATGAGGGGGGCTTTGCGCCCTGCCCGACCCCGTTCAATCTGGCAGCCCATGTGTTGGCGGCGGGAGCCGCAACGCCGGACAAGATCGCCCTGTCGGTGGTCAAACCCACCGGCGCGCAACGCTGGTCCTATGACCGGCTGATTGCTGCTGTGCGCGGCACGGCGACGGGTCTGCTGCAGCACGGGCTGGTGCCCGGTGATCTGGTGGTGATGCGGCTGGGCAATACGGTGGATTTCCCCGTGGCCTATCTGGGGGCGATTGCCGCCGGAGTGGTGCCGGTGCCCACCTCCGCGCAACTGACCGTGCCCGAGGTGGCGCGTATTTTCGACGATCTGGCCCCCGCTGCCGTGTTGCATGATCCTGCGGTGGCCTGTCCGGATACGGAAGTGCCGGTCATCGGGCTGGACACCCTGCAAGGCTGGCGCGACCTGCCACCTGTGGACTACCACATGGGCGATCCGGAGCGGCTGGCCTATGTGGTCTATACCTCGGGGACCTCGGGCCATCCGCGCGCCGTGGCCCATGCCCATCGTGCGATCTGGGCGCGGCAGATGATGATGCGCGATTGGTATGATTTGCGCGCCAGCGACCGCATGCTGCATGCGGGGGCGTTTAACTGGACCTTCACCCTCGGGACCGGATTGATGGATCCCTGGACCGCCGGAGCCACGGCGATGATCCCCGCCGATGGCACCGATCCGGCGCAGCTTCCACTGTTGATGAAGCGCAACGATGTCACGCTTTTTGCAGCCGCGCCGGGCGTTTACCGAAAACTGTTAAAGTTTCCTTTGCCCCCCATGCCCAAACTGCGGCACGGCTTGGCAGCAGGTGAAAAGCTCTCTGACGCGATCCGGGGGCAATGGACGGCGGCCACAAGCACCCCGGTGTTCGAGGCCTATGGCATGTCGGAATGTTCCACCTTTATTTCCAGCGCACCCGACCGCCCCACGGCTCCCGGCGCTTTGGGGCGTCCGCAGACGGGAAGACGGGTGGCGATTGTCGATGACGCGGGCATGGCGGTCCCGCTTGGCGAAAGCGGCCAGATCGCCGTGCATCGCGACGATCCCGGTCTGATGCTGGGATACCTGAACGCCCCTGATGCCACCGCTGAAAAGTTCCGCCATAACCGGTACATGACCGGCGATCTTGGAGAGATGGATCAGGCGGGCAATATCCGATATCTGGGCCGCAGCGACGACATGATGAACGCTGGTGGCTACCGCGTCTCCCCGTTGGAGGTGGAAGCCGCCCTGTCTGACGCGCCCGGCATCCATGACCTTGCCGTCACAGACATCGCGATCAAGGACGGCGTGCGCGTGATCGCCGCCTTCTACCTTGCCGAAGCCGAGCTGGACACCGACAGGCTGGACACCCATGCGAGATCCCGTCTGGCTGCCTATAAATGTCCGCGTGTCTGGGTGCGACTGGACAGCCTGCCGCGCAATGCCAACGGGAAGTTGATCCGTGCCGCTTTGCGTGATCACATCCTTTAGGTCGCGTTTTTCCGATAGCAGTGCTAAGAGCCGCGCAAACCTGTGCCAAGGACCACCGATATGACCCAACTTGACATTTTCTCCGATCCCATCTGCCCGTGGTGCTATATCGGCAAATCCTATCTTGACCGCGCGATGGAACAGAACCCCGGACACCCCTTCCGCATCCGGTGGCTGCCCTTCATGCTGAACCCCGCCATGCCCGCCGAAGGGATGGACCGCCGCGCCTACCTTGAAGGCAAATTCGGCGGTAAGGCCGGGGCCGTTCGGGCCTATGCGCCCGTGCAGGAACACGCGGACAAGGCCGGCCTGCCCATGAACCTTGACCGGATCAAGACCACGCCGAACACGGTCAACGCCCACCGCTTGATCCATTGGGCCGAAGTCGAAGGCCGCCAGACCCCGGTGGTTTCGGCGCTGTTCCGCGCCTATTTTGTCGACGGGCGCGACATTGGCAATACCGAGGTGCTCGCGGATATCGCCGACGGCGCGGGCATGGATGCCAGCATGGTGCTGCGCCTGATGGAATCCGATGCGGATCGGCGCGAGATTGTCGAACGCGATGCATCGGCCCGTGGAATGGGAATTTCGTCGGTGCCGACATTCATTGTGGCGGGCCAACATGCGGTGCCCGGTGCGCAGCCGCCGGAATTGTGGTCCCGCGTGATCCAAGAATTGCGGACCGGCGCGGACCCCGCTGCCTGACGATCGTTGCAAAGTCCCGTCTTCGGGCCGCTTGGCGTCTGGCCCGATGGACGCTGCCGCACAAAGTCACCCGTGGCGTGTGCGGTGGCGCGCCTTGCACCTCTGGCTCATGCGGCGCAAAAAGCGCGCGACATGCCCGCCCGTCCGGTCCGTGGCAGACTATCCGAAAGCGATACCATGACTGACGCCGCTGACCGTTTGCCACCCCGCCGCGAGTTTATCGCGCTGATGGGCATTTTGACCGCTTTGGTGGCCTTTTCCATTGATGCGATGATGCCGGCCCTGCCCCGCATCGCCGAGGATCTGGCCTCAGCCTCCCCCAATGCCGCGCAGCTTGTGGTCACCAGTTTCGTGCTGGGCATGGGGCTTGGCACCTTTGTCAGCGGACCGCTGTCGGATCAATTCGGGCGCAAGCCGGTCATTGTGGGTGGCGTCGCGCTGTATATCGCGGCCTCGCTGGCGGCGGTCTTCAGTGAAAGCATGCTGTGGCTGCTGCTGACAAGACTGGTGCAAGGTCTGGGCGCGTCGGGGCCGAGGGTCGTGGTGATGGCCGTGATCCGCGATCTGTATGCCGGACGTGCGATGGCGCAGATCATGTCGTTTATCATGATCGTTTTTGCGTTAATTCCTGCCTTGGCTCCCCTGATGGGCGCGCAGATCCTGCGCGTGGCGGATTGGCATGCGATTTTTCTTGCCTTCACCGTCTTCGGCGTGGTGTCGAGCGGGTGGTTTATTCTGCGCATGCCGGAAACGCTGCCCGCCGAGCGGCGCCGTCCGCTGCAATTTGCGACGCTGGAACATGCGGTGGCAGAGCTCGCCGCGCATCGAGAGGTCCGCTTGTCCATCGCGGTTTTATCGCTGTGCTTTGGCGGGTTGTTTGCCACGATCTCCTCGATCCAGCCCATTTACGAACAGTGGCTCGGACGGGGTGAGAGTTTTCCCTTGTGGTTCGGACTGACGGCTATCATCACCGCGTCGTCCAGTTACCTCAATGCTCGTCTGGTGGTGCGACTGGGGATGCGCCGTTTGGTGAAGGCCATGTTTATCGGCTATATTTCGACGACGGTGGTCGTGATCGTTGCGCTGGCTCAAGTGGAGTCGCCCACGGCCAAGCTGCTTTGGCTGCTGCTGTGGCAGCAGGCACAGTTTTTTCAGGCCGGTCTGGGAATCGGCAATCTGAATGCCATTGCGCTAGAGCCGATGGGCCATATCGCCGGCACCGCTGCATCGATGGTGAGCGCCGTGTCCACTGTTCTGGCCGTCGTTTTGGCAGTGCCACTGGGGCTGGCATTCAATGGCACGCCGTTTCCCCTGCTCATCGGTGGCGTTGTGTTCGCGAGCCTCGGGCTGCTGCTCATGCTTCGGCTGGGTTGCGAACGCGCGATATCGGTTTGATCACGCGCTGCGCAACCAATCGTCCAAGGCCTCGCCCTCTAGAAACACATCAGGCATTTGGGCCGCGCGTTGCTGTTCCCGCATCATGCGCTGTTCCAATGCGTCCCGCAGAGGCACAGTCAAACTGCGCACGTCGCGGGTTTGCTGGCCGATCGCATCCAGCGCCCGATCCAGTTTGTCCTTCATCTCTGGCGCGGAAATGGCAAACCGGCTGGCGGCTTCGATCACATGTTGAATATCGAGCGCGCTATCCGCTGTTTGTCGGCTCAAGGTGCGCGCCGCGGCAGCCGCCTCTGTCACCGTGGCATTCTGTGCTTCCGTAGCCTCCGCTTCGGTGATCAGCGCCAGAAGATCCGCCAGCAGGGCGATATCCTGAATGACCTCAGCGATGTCGCGAATCTGCCGGGCATTTTCCTGCATGTTGCACCTTGGCACCTTGCGGCGCTCCCTGGGCGCGTATTTCTCAGCCTCGGCCATGCAGATGGCCAAATCCTGTGCAATCTCCCGCGCAGCCACGGTCATTTCCGACACGACGTTATCCTGCAGGTCTGTCAGACGTGCCAATTCTGACAACGCCTGTGGCAATCCGAGCCCCTCGGCCGAAAAACTGCCGATAACACCGCGCGTATCCTCAAGCGTGTCACGCAGGCTGGCGATCATCTCGTCAAATTCACGGGAAAGGGCGTCATCCCGTGCGGAGGGCGCCGCTGTATCCTGTCTAGAACCCCGACGCCGTCGCGACACTTGATCAAAGGTTCTTTGGAAACCTTGCAGGATCAGGGCTGTGCGACCGCGCGTAGCTGTGGCATCCGCCTCTGCCTCTGCCGCGCGTTTGGCACGGTCATCGGCGCGGCGGGCCTCCAGATCGACTTGCTCCAGCGTTTGGGAATGGGTTTGTAGAGCACACACCAAGACCGTGGTTTCCAGCAAAATAACGCCAGCGTGTAGACCACTGCGCAGCAGGTTGATCGCTAGATCCTCACCACCAAAAACCACCGCCGGAAACATCAACGTCAGGCCGACATGGTGCAGCACCATCATGCTTCCGGCCCAAATAAGCGGCCCGGTCCGCCCCAAAAGTGCCACTATCGCCAATAGAACAAAAAACACCATATGCATGTCCAATTGCCACGGATGACCGGCAAAGACCGCGACCAGCAAGATCGCCTGCCCAACCAGCGCTGTGGCAAGAATGTATTCGGACAGAAAGCTGTGACGGCTGCGCAGACAATAAATTGTCAGCAGCCCCAAAGCCACGGCCCCGATCAGAGCCAATCGCGGATCTGCTGTGGTGATCAGGCTGGCCAAGGGGGCCGTGGGCAGTAACAGCAGCGAGACACCATGGATCAGGGCGCGAATGCGTTGATCATGATCGGGTTCGGCAAGGAAGTACATGCTAATCGACCCCGCACAAGGCAGCCACGGCCTGCCCATCCAGAACCGCCCAGACCCCAGCGTCCCGCAGGGCGTCCACCGGTGTCGCACCGTCGAACCGGACCAGTGCAACCATGTCCCGCAACGCCCAAGGCGCGAGCGACTGCCCCCCATGCGCCACAGCGATCTGAAGCGCGGGCGTGCCCCAAGGGCTCGCCAACAGCAGCACCGGTGATTCATCACGCGCAGGCATGGCGCTGACCATAACCGCGACGGAAAACCCAAAGGTCAGAATTACCGTGACAATAAGCAAAGCCACATCCCGACCTTGAGCCGGACAACGAAAGGGAACGGTCAACATCTTCATGGGCGGGATCATTACGCCCAAACCCTTACCCGATTCTTTATTCCGCAGGACCAAAGCGCGAACAAATGCGCGCAGTTTTTCGGCCCGCATTAGGAAATCCTATACAGATATAGCCGCAACATTTCTGTTTAACGGATCTTGGGATAGAAGCGTATCAAGTGATTCACCCACCGGAAGGAAAGCACAATGACCCGGATCAAGGTCGACAATCCCATCGTCGAAATGGACGGCGACGAAATGACCCGCATCATTTGGGCCTTTATCAAGGAAAAGCTGATCCTTCCGTACTTGGATCTCGAATTGCTTTACTATGATCTCGGCATCGAGGAACGCGATCGCACCGACGACCAGATCACCATTGATGCCGCTGAAAAGACAAAGGAAATCGGCGTCGCGGTCAAATGCGCGACGATCACGCCGGATGAGGCACGCGTTGAGGAATTCGGCCTGAAAAAGATGTGGCGCAGCCCCAATGGCACCATCCGCAATATCCTTGGCGGCGTGGTGTTCCGCCAGCCTATCATCTGCCGCAACGTCCCGCGTTTGGTGCCCGGCTGGACATCGCCCATCGTGGTGGGCCGCCATGCCTTTGGCGATCAGTACAAGGCGACCGATTTCCATTTCCCCTCTGGCGGTAAGCTGACGATGAAATGGGAAGGCGCTAATGGCGAGGTGATCGAGCGCGAAGTCTATGATGCCCCCGACGCGGGTGTTTACATGGGCATGTACAACCAAGATGAATCGATCCGCGACTTTGCCCGCGCCTCGTTCAATTACGGGTTGAACCTGGGTTGGCCGGTGTATCTGTCGACAAAAAACACAATTCTTAAAGCCTACGACGGCAGATTTAAGGATTTGTTTGCAGAGATTTACGAGGAGGAGTTCGCAGACCGGTTTAAAGACGCAGGTATCTGGTACGAACACCGGCTGATTGATGACATGGTGGCGTGTGCCCTGAAGTGGAACGGTAAATTCGTCTGGGCGTGCAAGAACTACGATGGCGACGTGCAGTCCGACACCGTGGCGCAAGGGTTCGGTTCGCTGGGCATGATGGCCTCTCAGCTGATGACGCCGGACGGCCGCATTGTGGAATCCGAGGCGGCCCATGGCACCGTCACCCGCCACTATCGCCAGCATCAGGCGGGCGAAGCGACCTCGACCAACTCGATCGCATCGATCTACGCTTGGACCGGCGCGTTGAAGCACCGCGCAAAACTTGACGAGAACGTGGCCCTGCGCGCCTTTGCCGAAACGCTGGAGCGGGTGATTATCGAAACCGTCGAAGCCGGTTACATGACCAAGGACCTTGCCCTGTTGGTGGGGCCGGATCAGGGTTGGCTGACGACCATGGGTTTCCTTGAGAAGATTGACGAAAACCTGAACAAGGCGCTGGTCGGTTAAGGTCTTGCGGCGCGGCGCGGCGGACTCCGTCGCGCCTAGCCCTGTTCGGCAAAGCGATCCGGTAAAAGGCAGCGCATTTTCATTTTAAGCGCGTGGGTTTTGACCACAGATGCCTTGGCATTTCGGCTCGGGTTTTGGGACAGCGCCTCATAGGCGCGGCGCTCTGCCTTTTGCCAAGTCACCTCTGGCTTGGCTTCGAAATCGGTGAGGAATCGCGCGGCATCGCCTGTGGCATCCGCCCAACCGGAACCCGGAAGGCCGGGCGCGCTGCCATTTGCTATGGCCTCGCGCTGTGCTGAACCGGCCTGCAACACCGCGCGATTGGCGTATTTCAGATGCGCCAGAAACAGTCCGCGTGGCATGTTAAAGGGGTAATTTTCCAGCTTTCGCGGGGCGACCCGCACCCCATGCAGATGGAATGCCACCGCCCGATTTGCCGCGACCGCCTTGGAGTAATGCCCCGAAAAGGCGATATTGCGACGCTGCGACAACACCGGCGCATCGTGCATCGGCGCGTCGCCCGGCAGTTCCACCACATCAAACCCAAGCGCGGTCACCACAGGGCCGTCTTGTGCGGCCAAGGCCTGTGGCACGTCGCGCCACAGCGCGGGGTCGACACAGATCAATTCATCCGCATCAGTGCGCACGACCCAATCATAAGCCTTTGACAAGCCGGCGTGAAACCCGTCGAGCATCTGCGCGCGCCGACGGTCGAAATGGGCCAGATCATCACGCGGAATGGTGATGATAGACGCCTCCGGGCAGATCCGCGCGATCTCGGGGTCTTCGCCATGGGCCACGACAAACAGATTGCGCGCTCCGAACTGGCGCGCGTGATGGGCATACCACCGCGACAAGGCCCAAGTGTCACGGTACACCATCGTCAACGCCGCCACGGCCATGAACACGTCCCTTCCCCAACAAGCTGCGCAACGCTAGCGCAGATCGCGCAACTCACGCTAGCAAAGGCCGCTGCATGCTTGCGCTTTATGTCGGAATGCGGCATCGAAAGCCCATGCCGACACTTTTGCACCTTCCGCCACCTGACCGTCACACCTTTTGGGAGGATGTGGTCGGTCTGATCGTAGGCACGTTGAGCATGGCCTTGGCGGTGATGGTGCTGAAGGCGGGTGGGCTGATCACCGGACAGATCGCCGGTCTGTCACTGCTGCTAAGCTACGCGGGCGGCTGGTCCTTTGGCGCGGTGTTTTTTGTGCTGAACCTGCCGTTCTACATTATCGCGTGGCGACAGATGGGCTGGCGATTCACGCTCAAGACCTTTGCTGCCGTGGCTTTGTTGTCGCTGTTTACCGAAATCCTGCCATTGGGGCTAACGATTACGGTGCTGCACCCGCTGATGGCCGCGATCGTGTTTGGGGTTCTGGCGGGCATCGCGCTGATCGTTCTGTTCCGGCACGGCGCGACATTGGGCGGTGTCGGCATTGTGGCGTTGTGGCTGCAAGAGACGCGCAAGATCCCGGCAGGCAACACGCAGCTGTCTTTTGACGCCTTTGTCTTTGTGCTGGCCTTCGTGATGTTTCCTTGGGATGTGGCGGCGCTGTCGCTGTTGGGCGCGGTTATCCTTAATCTGATGATCACCGTGAACCACCGCGGGGACCGCTATATCGGACGGTCATCCTAAAGACGGCACCGGGCGCGCAAACCACGCCCGATGCCGAGGTGCATTACCCTTTCTCGTCGCCTTTCGGCAGTAGCCCTTCGGTCTTGCCTTCGGCGATCTCGCGGGCGTTGAGCAGACCATCGGCGTCTGTGTCCGCCTCGTAGAAGGACTCCATGCTGACGTCGGGATGGGCGTTTTGCAGCTCGGCAAAGGTGACATAGCCGTCCTCGTCCGTATCATAGACCGAGCGCAACTCGTCTGCGGCAAAAGCTGCGGTGCCAAGGCCCAGCAGGGCTGCGGATGTCAGGATCATGGTCTTCATCGTCATTTCCTCCGTGAGTGGTGCTGTTGACGTGCACCAGACATGGGGCCCCCGATCCCGTTGCGCCAGCGCCATCCGCCCCCGGCCCTGATCCGCGCAAAACCCCGCCTTTTCATGATGATGCGATCGGCGGTTCAAGGCCGCACCGCTACACACCGCGCAGATCCGCCATCGTCAAAGCCCGCTTTGGGCAGGGCTGCGCCCACGCGCATGAAAAAGGGGCCCCGCAATGGGGACCCCTGAGGTTCGCTGACAGGGCTCTGATATATCACCGCTCGTTTTGTTTATTGCCTGCGGCCCTGCCCGCGCTCAGGGTCAGCGCACCGACCCCGTGTTCGGATGGAAAGACGTCCCATCCCGACCCCAAAGCGCCGATGCCCGGGGACGCGGGCAAGGGACACTCCCCCAGTGGGTCGTATGCGGGGCGGCGGAACACACCGCCCCGATCCGATCAGCTACAGCCGCTGGTGCCGCCGCAGGTGTTGCATTTCATGCAGGTGCCATTGCGGACCAAGGTGTAGTTGCCGCAGTCGCCGCAGGCCTCGCCTTCGTAGCCTTGCATCTTGGCTTTGGTGCGTTCGTCCATCGACAGGGTCGCCTGCGCCACCGCCACGGTCGAGGTCGCCGCAGTCACTGTGCCCGTGCCCGCCGTTTCCGGCACCAGCGTGTTGAGCGCAGAGACCGGATCGCTGTGACCGCCCTGCAGCACCACCAGCTCCTGCGGCAGACGTTTGCGCAGATATCCGGTCGACGAGATCTGCTTGAGCACTTCCAAGGACCGGTTGGCGGCTGTCTCGGACAACTCCTGTACGTTGGCCACGCCTTCCTCGGCCCCGCGCCCCAGATCGTCGAAGGCCGCCCCTTGCGGTTTGACATGCGCCAGATCGGTGCGGTCGAGGTAGCTGACCGCCAGTTCGCGGAAGATATAGTCAAGGATCGAGGTCGCGTTTTTGATGCTGTCGTTGCCCTGCACCATGCCCGCCGGTTCAAACTTGGTAAACGTGAAGGCGTCGACGAACTCTTCGAGCGGCACACCGTATTGCAGACCCACGGAGACCGCGATGGCAAAGTTGTTCATCATCGCGCGGAAGCCTGCGCCTTCCTTGTGCATATCGATGAAGATCTCGCCCAAAGAGCCGTCCGAATATTCACCCGTACGCAGATAGACCTTATGCCCGCCGACCACGGCCTTTTGGGTGTAACCCTTGCGGCGCTCCGGCATCTTGGTGCGCTCGGATTTGACGATCTCCTTGACCACGATCTTCTCGACGATCTTTTCGGCAAGAACCTGCGCCTTTTCCTGCGGCGCGCCGGATTCCATGATCTCGGCGGCTTCGTCGTCGTCTTCGACCAGTGCCGCGGCCAGCGGCTGCGACAGTTTTGACCCGTCACGATACAGCGCGTTCGCCTTGATCCCCAGCGACCACGACAGCTCGTAGGCGTTCTGGCAGTCTTCGATGGTGGCGGAGTTTGCCATGTTGATGGTCTTGGAAATCGCGCCCGAGATAAAGGACTGCGCCGCCGCCATCATGTGAATGTGTGCCTCGACCGACAGGTAGCGCTTGCCCTTCTTGCCGCAGGGGTTGGCGCAATCAAAGACCGACAGGTGTTCATCCTTCAGGAAGGGCGCGCCCTCCAGCGTCATGGTGCCGCAAACGTGGTCGTTGGCCGCGTCGATGTCGGTTTTGCTGTAGCCCAGATGGCGCAGCAGATCGAAGGTCGGATCGTTCAGCTTGGCCTGCGGGATGCCCAGCACCTCGGTGCAGAAGGTCTCGCCCAGCGTCCACTGGTTGAACACGAACCGGATGTCAAAGGCGGTGGCGAGCGCCGCTTCGATCTTTTCGATCTGCGCAGGGCCAAAGCCGTGACCGATCAAAGAGGTATGGTTGACCCCCGGCGCATTGCCCAGCGTCTGATGGCCGACCGCGTAGGAAATGATCTCCTCGATCTGGCTGGAGCTGTAGCCCAGCTTGACCAGCGCAGCGGGCACAGACCGGTTGATGATCTTGAAGTAACCGCCACCGGCGAGCTTTTTGAACTTCACCAGCGCAAAGTCCGGCTCGATGCCCGTCGTGTCGCAATCCATCACCAGACCGATGGTGCCTGTGGGCGCGATGACCGACACCTGCGCGTTGCGATACCCGTGACGTTCGCCGAGTTTCAGCGCCTCGTCCCAGGCCCCCTGTGCCAGCGCGACCAGCTTCTGATCGGGGCAGCCCGCGTGATCGAGCGCCACAGGTTTCACCGCCAGCTCTTCATAGCCGTCGGTCTTGCCGTGGGCGGCGTTGCGGTGATTGCGGATGACGCGCAACATGTGGGAGCGGTTCGCCTCAAAGCGGGCAAAGGCCCCCACCTCGCCTGCGATCTCGGCAGAGGTCGCATAGGCCACACCGGACATGATCGCGGTCAGCGCACCACACAAGGCGCGCCCCTCGCGGCTGTCATAGCCCAGACCCATGTTCATAAGCAGCCCGCCGATGTTGGCATAGCCCAGACCCAGCGTGCGGAAGTCATAGGACCGCCGCGCGATTTCCTTGGACGGGAACTGTGCCATCAGGACCGCAATTTCCAAGGTCAAGGTCCACAGGCGCGTCGCATGCATATAGGTTTCGGCGTCAAAACTGCCGTCCTGCAAGAAGGTCAGCAGGTTCATCGACGCAAGGTTGCAGGCCGTGTCGTCAAGGAACATATATTCCGAACAAGGGTTGGAGCCGCGAATGGCACCGTCCTCGGGGCATGTGTGCCATGCGTTCACTGTGTCGTGGAACTGGATGCCCGGATCGGCGCAGGCCCAAGCGGCGTGACCGATCTGCTCCCACAGCTCGCGCGCCTGCACCGTTTTGGCGACCTTGCCATCGGTGCGACGGATCAGCTCCCACGGTTTGTTTTCGCGCACCGCCTCAAGGAAGGCATCGGTCACGCGGATCGAGTTGTTGGAGTTCTGGCCAGACACGCTGGCGTAGGCCTCGGAATCCCAGTCGGTGTCGTAGGTCGGGAATTCGATCGAGGCATAGCCCTGACGCGCGTAATCCAGCACACGCTTGATGTAGGTTTCAGGGATCATCACCTGCTTGGCTGTGCGCAGCGCCTTTTTAAGCGTTTTGTTGTCTGCCGCAGAATAAGCATCGCCCGAACCGGTATAGCTGCGGATCGCATCGAAAATGCCGTTCAGCATCTTCTCGTGCATCTTGGAGCCCGCAACGATGCTGGCAACCTTTTGTTCTTCTTTGACTTTCCAGTTGATGAATTCCTCGATGTCGGGGTGGTCCGCATCACAGATCACCATCTTGGCCGCACGGCGCGTGGTGCCGCCGGATTTGATCGCGCCCGCCGCGCGGTCACCGATCTTGAGAAAACCCATCAGGCCAGAGGATTTGCCGCCGCCCGACAGCGATTCCCCCTCGGCGCGCAGCGAGGAAAAGTTCGTGCCGGTGCCGGAGCCGTATTTGAACAGGCGCGCCTCCCGGACCCAAAGATCCATAATCCCGCCTTCATTGACCAGATCGTCGCTGACCGACTGGATAAAGCAGGCATGCGGCTGCGGATGTTCATAGGCAGAGGTGGATTTCACCAGCTTGCCGGTCTGGTGGTCGACATAGTGGTGCCCCTGACCGGGACCATCGATGCCGTAGGCCCAATGCAGGCCAGTGTTGAACCATTGCGGGCTGTTGGGCGCGGCCACTTGGGTCGCCAGCATATAGCGCATCTCATCATAATAGGCCTGCGCGTCTTCCTCGGTCGAGAAATAGCCGCCCTTCCAGCCCCAATAGGCCCAGGCACCGGCCAGTCGGTCGAACACCTGACGCGCCGAGGTCTCGCCCACCTTTTTGGTGGTTTTGGTCTTGGGGACCGACCGCCACAGGAATTCGGGCACATTGTCTTCGGCGACGCGCTTCAGCTCGACCGGAACACCGGCTTTGCGAAAGTATTTCTGCGCGATCACATCGCTTGCGACCTGGCTCCATTTTGCGGGGATTTCGACATTGTCGAGAGAGAAGACCGTGGTGCCGTCAGGGTTTCGGATTTCCGATGACGTGGTGATAAATTCGACCCCGGCATAAGCGTCCTGTCCGGCTTTGGTGTATTTTCTCTCGATCTTCATGACTGCCCCATCGCAAAGTAAATTTTACCAATGCCGACCCTGCATCAGGGTGCAAAACATCACCCACGCCCGAACAGGCGCGTTCGCCGGAGTGTCCCTCTCCGCCCGAATTGTTGCGTTTTGCTGCTCCTAGCCTGACCCCACTACATGTGGTGTTGCTTTGATCGGCCCGCACAAAATGGCCAAGAGACCGGCTTCAGGTCAAACCTATTTTTTACCTTATGCACATATATTTTGTGTTGACCGGAGGCTGGACCACAACGCGATGTGTCTGCCCCCGATTCATTCACAGTCTGTTAATCCTGCATCGTCAAAATTTGTCACGATTTTGCAGGGCTTTGCACAGAGTTATCCACAGACGAGACCTGCCGTGCCCGAAATTCAATCGCTGCCGGATTTACCTTGCGTTAACTGGGATTAACACGAAAACTGTGGCCCGCGCGCGACGGACAAGGGAAATGCACCTCGGCGGAGGTGGAAACCGTCCACAGGCTGCATGGATAGGCGGACTGCTATAACAGGCAGCCACTACATTTAGTGGCCATCAGGTTCGTATCGTCACTTGTAGGAAGAAAGTGGTCGGGGCGGCGAGATTCGAACTCACGACCTTCTGTACCCAAAACAGACGCGCTACCAGGCTGCGCCACGCCCCGACTGGGCTGTCGTTTACCGACCTATTCCGGCGATGAAAAGCGAAAAAACACCCGAAGTTGCGATCAATCGCAGGCCCAGGCCGCGTCCTTGATTGCGGGGTGCTGCATTTCACTGCCGGCATCAATCCCAAGCTGCGCGGCAAGGCCGCCGTTGATCTCCAGAACGTACTGGATGTCCCCCTCGCCGGGAATCGGGGTCAGGTCACCGGGGATCGCATTGGCGTGGACGTTCTGCACCACGCCCTGCGCATCGGCGAAAATCATATCGAGCGGAATCAATGTGTTCTTCATCCAGAAGGCCACGGGCCGCGCTGTTTCATAAACAAAGAGCATGCCTTTGCTGGCGGGCATCTGTTCCACAAACATCAGCCCCTGGCTGCGCGCATCCGGCGTGTCCACCACATCGACCGAAAACCGCGCCTGCCCGAAGTCGCCGCGCAGAAACACCGTATCCTCGCGGCAATCGGCCCAGACCGGCGTGGCACACACAGAAAACGCGGCCAGTGCCCCGGCCGCGCCCCACATTCTGGCTTTCAATCGGTTCAGCGGTTCAAACCAGCTTCCCATGCGTTCACTTCCATTGCCATCCGGCCCCGGCGTCCGTCGACAACCCGCACCGCGAGCGCCTCGCCCGGTTGCAGATCCGCCAGCCCCGAGCGCCGCAGGACTTCTATATGAATGAACACATCATCGGACTTTCCGAACACATTTGCAAAGCCAAAGCCTTTGGCCTTGTCGAACCATTTCACCCGTGCGGGTTCCAGAACCGCCTGTGCCATCACCTCGGGATCAAGATCCTCGAAATCGGCAAGCGGCGCGCCCTCGCTGCTCTCTGGTGGCTCAATCTTGATGACTTCGGTGGCTTGCACGCCGCGATCGGTGCGTTGCACACCGATTTCCACGCGTGAGCCATCTGCCACGGAGCTTTGACCAAAGTTGCGCAGCACATTGGCATGCAACAAAATATCGGGACCGCCCTCGTCAGCGAGGACAAATCCGAAGCCTTTGACCGGGTCAAACCATTTCACCTTACCGGCGATTACCCGTACCTCTGTCGTTTCTTCTTCCACGCTAATCCCAACGCAAATTCACATATCCCCGTGACCGTTCTGAAACAATCTTTGGAGCAGACGCAAGCAATCACCTGACCGAATTTGTGTCAGGTGAGCAAATATTTGCGCAATCAACCAAAACGCTACATTTCACGTAACGCGAAATGGTTTATGGTTAACAGTGACTTATCAGGGGTTCAGCCGTGTTATATCCCAGTTTCCAGTTGGTTCAATTTTTATCCAACGAAAACGGTCATGTAGCCTGAATTGCCCGTCAGCCCAGAATTCAATCTCATACGGACGTATACGGAACCCTCCCCAAAAGGGTGGGCGATCCGGGTTCGGACCCTGTCGAGCTGTCACTTTTGCCACCTCGGCCATCAAGTCTGCACGACTCGCCAAAGGCGCGCTTTGACGCGAGGCCCAGGCCCCCAGACGGCTTTTGAGCGAGCGCGATTTATAGTAGGCATCGGCCTGCGGCCCCTCCTCGCGCGTCACCGTCCCACGTACGCGGATCTGACGGCGCAGCGATTTCCAATGCATCACAAAGGCGGCCTTGCCGGACTGTTCGATCTCGGCGGCCTTCACACTGCCGTAGTTGGTGTAGAAGACAAAAGCGTCCGCTTCGATACCCTTCAGCAGCACCATCCGCGCGTTGGGCATGCCCTCCGCATCCACTGTGGACAAGGCGATGGCGTTCGGGTCGTTGGGCTCGGTCTTTTCGGCCTCTGCCAGCCAGCGGCGCGCGATCTCGAATGGGTCGTCGCCTGCAAAGATGCCGTCTCTTTCGCTCATGTCTTGTGCCTTTTGTCCTTGCCCCTGCGGGCCTTTCGCCTGACGCAAAGTCAGGGTTTCGATGTTTGCGCCCTTGTTCGCCACAAAGCGATCCCTTAGACGACAGATTACAAAGGATTTGGTGGAAAGGTCGGACATGTCAAACGGGTTGATGGCGGGAAAGCGTGGTCTCATCATGGGACTGGCCAACGACAAGTCGATCGCTTGGGGCATCGCAAAGGCGCTGAGCGATGCGGGCGCGGAGCTTGCATTCTCCTATCAGGGCGAGGCGCTGAAAAAACGCGTTGTACCGCTGGCCGAGCAGCTTGGCTCCAGCTTGGTTCTGCCCTGTGATGTGGGTGACGAGGGCTCCATCGATATGTTATTCGACAGCCTCGCGCAGGATTGGGACAACCTTGATTTCGTGGTTCACGCCATCGGCTTCTCGGACAAGAACGAGCTGCGCGGCCGCTACGTGGACACCACCCGTGGCAACTTCCAGCTGACCATGGACATCTCTGTCTATTCCTTCACGGCTGTGATGCAGCGCGCGGAAAAGATGATGAAGAACGGCGGCAGCGCCCTGACGCTGACTTACTACGGGGCCGAACGCATCATGCCGCATTACAACGTCATGGGCGTGGCCAAGGCTGCGCTGGAGGCATCGGTGCGCTACATGGCCGAGGATCTGGGCAAGGACGGCATCCGCGTCAATGCGATCTCTGCCGGTCCGATCAAGACGCTGGCCGCCAGCGGCATCGGCGACTTCCGCTACATCATGAAGTGGAACGAATACAACTCGCCGCTGCGCCGCAACGTGTCGATCGACGATGTGGGCGGCTCCGCGCTGTATCTTCTGTCGGATCTGTCCAACGGTGTGACGGGCGAGACCCACCACGTCGACAGCGGCTACCATGTGGTCGGCATGAAAGCGGTGGACGCCCCCGACATCCAGAAGGGCTGAACACAGACCGTTCGAGACATGAGGGGCGCAAGCGATTGCGTCCCTTTTTTCATACCTATCCCAACGCCCTGCCCTGCCGGTGCTTCCCCCCTGAGGCCGGGTTTGCTATAGCCCGCTGCAATCCGCTTATTTGCCAAAGAGGCCCAGACCCCATGACCGATAATCTTCTGCCGCACGAAAAAGGATTTCATGTGAGCTGGGACCAGCTGCACCGCGATGCGCGCGCGCTGGCGTGGCGTTTGCAGGGACACGGACCCGACGATGGCAAATGGCGCGCGGTCGTGGCCATCACCCGTGGCGGCATGGCCCCTGCGATGATCGTCGCGCGCGAGCTGGACATCCGCATGGTCGATACGATCTCGGTCAAATCCTACAACCACCAGACGCAAAGCGAACCCAAGGTGATCAAATCCCCCGACATGGATGTGATCGGGGATGGCACCGGCGTGCTTGTGGTGGATGATCTGGTGGACACGGGCCGCACGCTTGAAGTGGTGCGCAAGCACATGCCCAAGGCGCATGTGGCCACTGTATACGCCAAACCAATGGGCAAGCCGCAGGTGGAAAGCTACATCACCGAGGTCAGCCAGGACACGTGGATTTTCTTTCCGTGGGACATGGCGCTGCAATATGTGAAACCCTACCACGGGGCCGACGACTGACACCGCCCGCCTTTGCGGTTTCAAACGCGCGATTCCCGGTCGGGAGTCGCGTTTTTTCTTGGGCGCGTGGGTGTTTGCGCGCGGCACCGCTTGCACCTGCGGGGGCGACTGATAGCCTGAACGCCCGACAGACGAGGGCCTGATATGACCACGCGCACCGACGCCACCTTTTTCCCACCCATCCCCGAGGCGCAACGCTGGCTGAAGGGAAAGACCTTCTCGGCCGAGCGTCCGCTGATCAATCTGGCCCAAGCCGCCCCTGCCGACCCGCCGCCGCCCCAGATGCGCGACGCCATGGCGGAAATGCTGTCCGATCCGGCCAGCCATTTGTACGGTCCCGTTCTGGGCCTGCCGGAGCTTCGGGACGCCTTGGCACAGGATTGGTCGGCGCATTACGGCGCCACGGTCCGCGCGGAGAATGTGGGAATCACCGCAGGCTGCAATCAGGCCTTCGCCGCCACGCTGGCCGCGCTCACCCATGAGGGCGATGAGGTCATCGTGCCGGTGCCGTGGTACTTCAACCACAAGATGTGGATGGATATGACCGGCGTGCGTGCCGTGCCCCTGCCCTGCGGCGACGATCTGATCCCTGATCCCGAAGAGGCGCGAAAACTGATCACGCCCCGCACCAAGGCCATCGCCATCGTAACACCCAACAATCCCACCGGCGTGGAATACCCGGCGGAGACGCTGCGCTCTCTGTTCGATCTGTGCCAAGAGACCGGCCTGCGGCTGATCGTGGATGAAACCTATCGCGATTTCGATTCCCGCGAGGGCGCGCCGCATGATCTGCTGCAGCGTGACGGCTGGCAGAACACTTTGGTGCAGCTTTATTCCTTTTCGAAGGCCTACCGGCTGACCGGACACCGCGTGGGCGCCATCTTCACCGCGCCCAAGCTGTTGCACAATATCGAGAAATTCCAAGACACCGTGGCGATATGCGCGCCGTCCTTCGGGCAGATGGCGGCCTGCTGGGGGCTGGAAAACCTGCGCGACTGGACCCGTGGGCAACGCGCTGAAATCTTGTCGCGCCGTGCGGCCTTGGTGGATGGCTTTGCTCTCTTGGCGGCCGAAGGGTGGCGACTGCGCGGCTGCGGCGCCTATTTCGCCTATGTGGAACATCCCTTTGCCATGGGCGCATCTGAACTTGCGCCGCTCTTGGTGGATCAGGCGCAGGTGCTGGTCTTGCCCGCGACCATGTTCACACCCACGGGCGACGCCAGCGGGGAACGCTGCTTGCGCGTGGCCTTTGCCAATGCAAACGAGGAACAACTGCGCAGCTTCGTCTCACGTCTTGCACAGCTGGACCTGCCAGCACTTGCACCCCCCGCGACCACAGCCTAGACAAGGCCGGACCAGCGTCGGGAGGCAAAGATGAGCAAGAAAACAGGCGGTGTCGGCAAGACAGGCGGCTACATCCTACTGGGGTTGTTGCTGTTGGGCCTTGGCGGATTTGGCGCGACCAATTTTGGCGGCCATGTGCGCAGCATCGGCTCTGTCGGGGACACGGATATCCCTGTTCAGGATTATTTCCGCACGCTGAACACCGAAATCAACGCGTTGCAGGCGCAGACCGGCCAAGCGGTCAGCTTTCAACAAGCCTCCGCTGCGGGCCTGCCCGAGGCAGTGCTGTCGCGGGTCGTTCTGGCCACCGCGCTCAAGGATGAGGCCGCCCGCATCGGCCTGTCCGTGGGCGACGAACGCCTTGCCGAAGAGCTGCGCAATGTGCCCGGCTTTCAGGGGGTCGACGGTCAGTTCAGCCGCGACTCCTACCGTCTGGCGCTGGACAGCGCAGGGCTTTCAGAGCAGCAGTTTGAGGAAGACCTGCGGTCTGAAAGCGCGGCCACCTTGCTGCAATCCGCCGTCCAGGGCGGGGTCAGCCTGCCCGACACCTATGTGGAAACGCTGATCGCCTATGCCGCAGAGCGCCGTGCCTTTACTTGGGCCGAGCTGTCCCCCGACCGTCTGACCACCGGCCTGCCCGTCCCGTCCGAGGACGATCTGCGCGCCTTCTATGACGACAATCTGGACCGCTACACCCGCCCCGAGACAAAGCAGATCACTTTCGCTTGGATCACCCCGGCGATGATCGTGGACAGCGTCGAGGTGGACGAGGCCGCATTGCGCGCCGCTTACGAGGAACGCGAGGCGGAATTCAACATGCCCGAGCGCCGTCTGGTCGAACGACTTGTGATGCCCAGTGCCGAGGCGGCGCAGGATGCCATCGACCGGATCGCTTCGGGCGAGGCCAGCTTCGAGGACATCGTGACCTCGCGTGGGCTGGAGCTGGCGGACACCGACATGGGTGACGTCGCCCGTGGCGATCTGGGCGACGCGGCAGAGACCGTCTTTGCCGCGCAGACCGGCGAAACCGTCACCGGCCCGTCCGATCTTGGCCCCGCGCTTTACCGTGTGAACGCGGTGTTGCAGGCGCAGGAAACCAGCTTTGAGGACGCGATCCCCGATCTGCGCGACACGCTTGCGCTGGACCGCGCCCGCCGCGTGATCGACACGCAGTCCAACGACTACGACGGCGAACTGGCCGCAGGTGTCACGCTCGAAGAGCTGGCCGAGACCACAGAGATGGAGCTGGGCCAGATCGGCTGGACCGGCGGCAACTCCGAGGACATCGCAGGCTACGAAGCCTTCGCCGAGGCTGCGGACACCGTGACCGAGGAAGATTACCCCGCGATCACCGAACTGGGCGACGGCGGTGTCTTTGCCCTGCGCCTCGACGAGGTGCAGCCCGCCGCCCCGTATGGCTTTGATGAAGTCCGCGACCGTGTCGCCACCGATTTCGAGGCCAACGCCCGCGCCGAAGCGCTTGCAGCCGAGGCGGAGGCGCTGAAAACCCAGCTCGAGAATGGCGAGACCTTCGAGACGCTGAACCTGCAGCCGCGCAACGAGGCGGGTCTGACCCGCACGGCCTTTGGCGCGCAGGTGCCTGCCGGTGCGCTGCAGCGCGTGTTCGAGATGGAGGCCGACGAGGTCACCGTCCTGCGCGGCAATGGCACGGCCTTCCTTTTGCGGCTCGACACCATCCTGCCCGCTGAAACCGACGGCGATGCCGCCGAACAGATGCGCGGGCTTTTCGCCCAGCAGGCCGATCAGGACGTGGCACAGGATCTGTTCCGTGCCTTGGCGCAAGACATCCAGTCCCGCGCCGGTGTCAACGTCGACCAGACCGCCATCAACGCGGTCCACGCCAACTTCCAATAAGAACGGATCACGCAATGTCCGCCCTGACCCCTGCCTTTGATGACTTTGCCACCCGTTACGAGGCTGGCGAAAATCAGGTTGTCTACACCCGCTTGGCTGCCGATCTCGACACGCCGGTGTCGCTGATGCTGAAGCTGACGGGCGCTGCCAAGGATGCCTTTGTGTTGGAATCGGTCACCGGCGGCGAAGTGCGCGGGCGGTTTTCCATCATCGGGATGAAGCCCGACCTGATCTGGAAGTGCCACGGGGACAGCGCGTCGATCAACCGTCAGGCACGGTTTGATCCGGATGCCTTTCAGCCGTGTCAGGACGATCCGCTGACCGCGCTGCGCGGGCTTTTGGCGGAATCGAAAATCGACCTGCCGCAGGATCTGCCACAGGCGGCGGCGGGTTTGTTCGGATACCTCGGCTATGACATGATCCGGCTGGTGGAACGCCTGCCGGACGTGAACCCCGATCCGCTGGGTCTGCCCGATGCGGTGATGATGCGCCCGTCCGTGGTGGCCGTGCTGGACGGGGTCAAGGGAGAGGTGACCGTGGTGTCGCCCGCTTGGGTCCGCGAGGGGCAATCGGCCAAGGCGGCCTATGCGCAGGCAGCAGAACGCGTCATGGATGCGGTGCGTGATCTCGAACGCACCATGCCGCAGGCCAGCCGCGATCTCGGCGATGCCGCCGAGCTGGGCGAGCCTGTGTCCAACTTCACCCACGACGGCTACAAAGACGCGGTCAACAAGGCCAAGGAATACATCAAGGCGGGTGACATCTTTCAGGTGGTGCCGTCGCAGCGCTGGACGCAGGATTTCCCGCTGCCGCCCTTTGCGCTGTACCGGTCGTTGCGTCGGACCAACCCGTCGCCCTTCATGTTCTATTTCAACTTCGGCGGCTTTCAGGTGATCGGCGCCTCGCCCGAAATCCTTGTGCGGGTCTTCGGCAACGAGGTCACGATCCGTCCCATCGCGGGCACCCGTCCACGCGGCGCCACCCCCGAAGAGGACAAGGCGCTGGAGGCCGATCTGCTGGCCGACGAGAAAGAGCTGGCCGAGCATCTGATGCTGCTGGATCTGGGCCGCAATGACACCGGACGCGTGTCCAAGATCGGCACCGTGCGCCCGACCGAGAAATTCATCATCGAACGCTACAGCCACGTGATGCACATCGTGTCCAACGTGGTGGGCGAGCTGTCGGATGATCACGACGCCCTGTCCGCCTTCTTTGCGGGGATGCCCGCAGGCACAGTGTCCGGTGCGCCCAAAGTCCGTGCGATGGAAATCATCGACGAGCTGGAGCCGGAAAAGCGCGGCGTCTATGGCGGCGGCGTCGGCTATTTCAGCGCGGGCGGTGATATGGACATGTGCATCGCCCTGCGCACGGCCATCGTCAAGGACGAGAAGCTGTATATTCAGGCGGGCGGCGGTGTGGTCTATGACAGCGACCCGCAGGCGGAATATATGGAAACCGTGCATAAATCGAACGCGATCCGGCGGGCGGCGGCGGATGCCGCGCGCTTTACCGGTCACGGCAACCAGTGATCGCAATCGGGGGCGGCCACGTCCATTTCCCCGATTGACCGCGTTTTCCGTTTGGCCTAAGTGACGGAAACAGGCGGCGGGTGTAGCTCAATGGTAGAGCAGCAGCTTCCCAAGCTGACGACGAGGGTTCGATTCCCTTCACCCGCTCCAGACTGCCTTTCCTTACATCTGTCAGATACGCGCCAGCAGACGGTTGATGTCCTCGTGCAGCTGTGGGCTGATCGCTCCCTCGCGCGGGGCATCCAGAAGCGTGGTTAACATCTCCGGTGCCGGTTGCGCCTTACGGTGCCATGACAAGCCAGCCAACACCTCGCGCGCTCCGGCGGGCAGATGGTCGGGCGCGTCAAACCCCGCGATCTCCGCCCAGACAGCGGACCAGCAGCGCGCCGTGCTCCACGGGTTATAGCCGCCGCCGCCTGACACGATCAAACGCGGGGCCATCTGGCGCAAGGCGCGCACCGCACGCCGGTGGCTGTTGTTGGACAGCGCAAGCCGCGCCAGCGGGTCCTCGGCCAGCATATCCGCGCCGCATTGCAGATAGATCGCGTCAGGGCGGAAATCCTCGACCACGGGCAGGATCAACCGGTCGAGAATCACGGCAAATTCCGTGTCGTTCAGCCCGCGTTCCACCGGCAGGTTCCACGCGGCCCCGCCTGCGTCATCGCCAAGCAATCCGGTAAAAGGCCAGCGCCGCGCCTCGTGGATCGAGATCAGGCGCACCTGATCGCTGCCTTCAAACGCGGCCTCGACCCCGTCGCCGTGATGGGCGTCTATGTCCACATAGGCCACCCGCTGTAGCCCCGTCTCCAACAGGCGTTTGATGGTCAGGACCGGTTCATTTATGAAACAGAACCCCTCGGCGCGGTCGGCCATGGCATGATGCTGGCCCCCACCGGGGTTGTAGACGATGCCGCCATTGCGCAGCAGCTCTGCCGCCAAAAGCCCGCCACCCGCCGCTGTCGCGGGACGGCGGAACACTTCGGGGAATACAGGGTTGGAGGCCGTCCCAAGGTTGTGGCGCGCGCGCGTGGGATCCGGGACGGCTTGTGTGGCCTCGGCCTGCTGCAAGGCCGCGATATAGTCCTGTGTGTGATAACGGGTCAGCGCCGTAGGTTTCGCCCTCGGTGAGGTGCGGTACAGCTCTGGCGGCAGCCAACCCAAGGCTCGACAGAGGTCGATCACCGCTGGCACCCGCTGGATCGACAGCGGATGGGTCGGCCCGTAGATCGACCCGCGATAGATCGGCGACCCGATAAAGACCGGCTTAGCCCGCATTAGCATCCCCCGAAGCCGCGCAAAAACGGGGTTGCGCGGGCGGCACACGGATCGCGGCCAGCTTTTGTTGAAGCCTTTCGTATGCAGCAGTATGCAAAGCTATGGTCAACGCAACATCCCTCCGGTCCCACTCGTTTACTGCGCTGATGCTGGCCCTTGGGGGCGCAGGCGGCGCGTTGGCCCAGCGTGCGGGATTGCCCATGCCATGGATGCTGGGCGCGCTGATGGCCACGGGACTGTTTGCCCGCTTCGCCCCTGCAAGCTATTTCGAAAGCTACGGATTTCCCACGCGCTTTCGCATCTTTTTCGTGGCTCTGATCGGCGTGATGATCGGCACGCAGGTCACGCCGGATCTGCTGGCCATGGCCCCGGATCTTGCGCTGACGCTTGGGGCCTTGGTCGTTTTCGTGCCAATGGCGCATTTGTTCAACATGGCCGTGTTCCGCCGCATCGGGGGCTATGATCGCGTGACGGCCTTTTATGCCGCGACACCGGGCGGATTGATGGAATCGATCACCATGGGGGATGCGGCTGGCGCGGACATCCAGCGGCTGACCGTACAGCAATTCTTGCGCATTGTGGTGGTGATCACCCTGCTGCCGCTTGGGCTGTCGCTTTGGACCGGTCAGGCGGTGGGCAGCGCGGCGGGCATGGCCCTGCCCGGTCAGGACACGCCCGTTCCGCCATTGTCGCTGGTGTTGATCGCCGCGGCAGCTGTCTTGGGCCTGTCAGCGGGCACGCGCATCGGCTTGCCCGCCGCGCAATTAACCGGCCCTTTGCTGATTGCAGCCTTTGCCACAGTGACCGGCGTTCTGGACCTGCATTTGCCGGTCTGGCTGATCGCCGTGGCGCAGGTGGTTATCGGCACCTCGCTTGGCCTGCGGTTTCAGGGGGTGGAGGGTGCCCTGCTGCGCCGCTCCGTTGGGCTGTCCGCGCTGTCGGTGTCGGGCATGTTGCTGATCGGGGCGGGGTTTGCCGCGGCTCTGAGCCATGTGACCGGCATCGCTTGGCTGCATCTGTTTATCGCCTTCGCCCCCGGCGGCGTGGCAGAGATGTCGCTGGTCGCGCTGTCGCTGGCCGCCAGCCCCGCGCTGGTCAGCCTACACCATGTGGTGCGCATCCTGATCACCGTAGTCGAGATGCCGCTCACCGCGCGCCGGTTGGGTCTGCGGGCGCAAGACCGCGCGCCCGCAAAACGCGGCTAGCCCTCTTCCTTCTCCAGAAGCATCAGCCATTCCTCTTCCGCATCCGACAAAGCCGTGTGCCGTTCGACCAAGGCATCGGTGGCCTTTTGGAACTTCAGCGGCTCATTGGTGAACAGATCCGGCGCGGCGAGGAACTCTTCGAGCTTGGCGATTTCCGCGTTCAGGCGGTCGATCTCTGCGGGCAGCACCTCCAGCCGGTGCTTTTCGGTGAAGGACAGGCCGGTCTCGGTGGCCTTGGCGGCGGGTTTGTCGCCTTTGTCGGCGCTTTTCTTGGACCCGCCCTTCGACGTCTGCGCGGGCTGCGCATCGCCGCTGTTTTCGCGCTTTTGCGATTGGTAGTCGGTCCAGCCACCGGCATACACAGTCGTCTGGCCGTGCCCTTCCATGGCGACGGTGGTCGTGGCCACACGGTCCAAGAAATCACGGTCGTGCGAGATCAGCAGCACCGTGCCGTCGTAATCGTCCAGCAGTTCCTGCAACAGGTCCAGAGTTTCCACATCCAGATCGTTGGTCGGTTCGTCGAGCACCAACAGATTGGATTCGCGGGCCATGATGCGGGCCAGCAGCAGACGCGCCTTTTCCCCGCCTGACAGCGCGCGCACCGGCGCACGGGCCTGACGTTCGTCGAACAGGAAATCCTTGAGATAGCCCACCACGTGCTTGGGCTCGCCCCGCACCATGACCTGATCGGATTGGCCGGACACGCGCATGTCCTTGTCCGTGGTCAGCGCGTCCCACAGCGTCATTTCCGGATCAAGCTGCGCGCGCGTCTGGTCAAAGATGGCAGGCACCAGATTCGTGCCCAGTTTAACCGTGCCCGCGTCGGGCGTGATTTCCCCCATCAAAATGCGGATCAGGGTGGTTTTGCCCACGCCGTTGGGCCCCACAAAAGCCACACGGTCGCCGCGCTGCACCTTGAGGTCCAGATTGCGCACAATGGGTTTGTCGCCAAAGGCATGCTGCAGGCCTTCGACCTCGACCACCTTGCGGCCTGACTTCGGCCCCGAGGCCAGATCCATCGCAGCCGTTCCCTGACGGCGGATCTGTCCGGCGCGGTCGGCTTTCATATCCTGCAGGCGGCGCACACGGCCCTGATTGCGCTTGCGCCGCGCGCTGATGCCTTCGACCGCCCAGCGGGCTTCGGCCTTGATCTTGCGGTCAAGCTTGTGGCGGGCGGTGTCCTCTTCTTCCCAGATCTTGTCGCGCCAGGCCTCGAACCCTTTGAACCCCTGCTCCTGCCTGCGCACCTGTCCACGATCCACCCAAAGAGTTGCGCGGGTCAGCTCCTCAAGGAAACGGCGGTCGTGCGAAATCAGCACAAAGGCGGTGCGCGTGGATTTCAGCTCGTCCTCCAGCCACTGGATCGCCTCGATGTCGAGATGGTTGGTCGGCTCGTCCAGCAGCATCAGCTCGGGCGCTTCGGCCATCAGTTTGGCCAGTGCCGCACGCCTGCGCTCGCCGCCCGATGCGGTGGACACAGGCCGATTGGGGTCGAACTTCAACCCCTCAGAGGCGCGTTCCACCCGGTACATTTCCGAGGCGTCCAGCCCGCTGGAGGCAAACTCCCCCAGTGTCTCGAAGCCCGACAGATCGGGGTCCTGTTCCATGTAGCCCACAGAGACGCCAGTGGGCACAACACGATCGCCCTGATCGGCCTCGATCAGGCCGGCCATGACTTTCATCAAGGTGGATTTGCCCGATCCGTTGCGCCCCACAAGCGCGACCCGGTCGCCTTGGTGGACGTTCATCGACAGACCGTCAAACACAGGATCGCCCCCGAAGGTGAGCGAGATATCGGAGAGTTGTAATAAAGGTGCAGCCATGCCGCCGAGCTATGTGGCCGCGCGGAACTAGTCAAGCGCCCTTGCGCTGTCCGCCCTCAGGATCGTCAGCGGCCAGCGCCCGTAACAGCCGCTGGCGTGCGGCCGGAATGGTCGCAATGGGCACGGCGCAGAAGACATGCAGCGTGTCCATGTGGTGATCGATGACCGCGTGATCGCTGACCCAACCGCCCATGCCCAAATAGGTGCGCAACAGCGGCGGCAGCCCCTGCGGCGTGTCCCGCCCCCCTGCAAGCGCGCCCAGATCACAGATATGCGGGGCCTTTTGCGCTGGTCGCATCTCGTCGGGGCCGATGTGCCGCGCGCCGAGATAGCCAAGCGCGCCGCGATGCCGGTCGGGATCGGCCCCTGCAAAGGACGCGCAGCCAAACAGCAGACCAACCTGCGCCGCATCCACCTGACGGGTCATCGCCCCCCAAGCCATGCGCAGGATGTCGGGCGCGTGGTGGTCGGGGTGCAGGCAGAATCGGCCAAGCTCCAGCATCGGGGCGGAAAACTGTGCCAGCGGCGCCAGATCATAGAACTGTGCGGCATAAGATGCACCCACATCCGCCCCGTGTCGCGACAGCCGCGCGCGATAACAACACAGCAGCGCATCAAGATCACGGTGTTCGATCAGCACATGCTGGCAGTCGCGGTCATGGGTGTCACGGTCCACGCCTCCGGGCCTGCCGAATGCCAGCCCCCGCAGCGCTTGAGCCCGTGCGATATCATCGTCGGTCTGTGCAAGCCGCGCGCGATAGCCGCCGCGGCTCAGCAGGATCGGGCCTGCGTCGGCGGTCGGGGGCTTGGACCCCACACCGCCCATGGATCATTCGCCCAACAGCTGGCCGACGTTCAGGCCGCCGATATTGCCGAACAGTTTGCGAATAAAGGAGATGTCGCCGTCAGAGGTGCGCGTCACCCGCCGTGTCAGCGGAACCACCTGCCCGTCCTCCAGACCGTAGGTCACAATATTGTCGACCACACCGGCCTGATCAAAGGTCACAGCCACGATTTCGCGGTCCACAACCGTGGGGCGCTGCCACGCGAAATGCTTTACCTCGGATTCGATGTAATAAAAGCCGGACTCATTCAGGACGCCGGACGCATTGGGCACGCCGATCACGTCCTCGACGGTGGCGCGCGTGTCCACCCCCGGCACGATCTGCTGCAAATCCGCATCTGACGGCACATATCCGTGCGACCGGTAACGGGTCTCGCAGGCGGACAGTCCCAGCATTGCCACAACGACAAGCGATAGTTTCAATGGTGTAGCGTTGCCGTGCATATTCCGGCCCCTCTTGTCTTGGCGTGCTCAGGCTCATATTTCGCTTAATGAAGTTTATCCACGCAAGCAAGATCAGGAAACCTCACCTCTTATGACATCTGCCGATCAGACCCCTGCCCCGAATGCCAACCGCCTGCGTGTCGCAGGGCTGCGTCAAAGCGGCGAGACGCCCTTTGCCATCGAGCCCGACGCCGCCGCGCGTGATGCCGTTGCGCAGGTTCTGGACATCCCCGGCGTCCGCAAGCTGCGCTTCACCGGCAAGATCACGCCGCGCGGTCGCGAAGGTTGGCAGCTGGATGGTCAGCTCGGGGCCACTGTGGTGCAGTCCTGTATTGTCACGCTGGAGCCTGTGACCACGCGCATTGATACAGATGTCTTGCGCCGTTTCGTGCCTGCGCATTTTCTGGAAGACCCCGAAGCGGGATCGGAGACAGAGATGCCCGAGGATGAAAGCCTTGAGCCGCTGGGCGAGACGATCGACCTTGAAGCGGTGATGATCGAAGAGCTGTCGCTGGCCCTGCCGCCCTACCCGCGCAAGGACGGCGTCGCTCTGGAGGATGCGCAATTTGCAGCCGATGGCGTCACGCCCATGACCGATGAAGATGTAAAGCCGTTTGCAGGGCTTGCAGCGCTTAAAGAAAAAATGGACAAGGGCGGCGACGCGAGCTGAGAATCCGCTTGCTATTCGCAACGGTATGCGTATTTTCGCGCGCTCATGAACATGGCAGCACGGACAGGTCAGAGGAACGTTTCCCACGCCGCCGCGCCACGCCAAAAGAGACACAGGCAGGCTTCGACCCTGCAATTCGAGAAAGGTTGAGACATGGCTGTCCAACAGAACAAAGTTTCGAAGTCGCGCCGCAACAACCGTCGCGCACATGACGCCCTCACAGCGGCAAACCCGAACGAGTGCGACAACTGCGGCGAGCTGAAGCGCCCGCACCACGTCTGCCCGTCCTGCGGCCACTACGCAGAGCGCGAAGTTATCGCTCAGGCCGACGACATCGATCTGGAAGACGACGCAGCATAATCGCGATTGCGGGGCCCTTGGCATGACCTCTTCGAAGGATCTGACCGCCGGGGGCGCTTCCCGTATCGTGATCTCTGTCGACGCCATGGGCGGCGACCGCGGGCCGGCGACTGTTGTTGCCGGCATTGCTGATTCTGCGAAAAAAAATCCCGACATCGCCTTTATTCTGCACGGCCCCGAGGCCGAGCTGCGCCCGCTGGTGGAAAAACGCCGCGAGCTGGATGGCCGTGTCACCCTGCGCGATGCCACCGGTGTCGTGTCGATGGAGGACAAGCCCTCGCAGGTGTTGCGCACGGGCAAGGACACCTCCATGTGGTCGGCGGTGGATTCGGTGCGCGACAAAGAGGCGACCGTGGCCGTCTCCTGCGGCAACACCGGCGCGCTGATGGCGCTGTCGATGATCCGGCTGCGCAAGCTGCCGGGCGTGAACCGCCCCGCCATTGCGATTCTCTGGCCCTCACGCAACCCGCAGGGGTTCAACGTGATGCTGGACGTGGGCGCAGACATCCGCGCCGATGCGCAGGATCTGCTGCAATATGCGCTGATGGGCACCTCCTACGCGCGCAACGGTCTGGATCTGGACCGGCCCCGCATCGGTCTGCTGAACGTCGGCACCGAAGAACACAAAGGCCGCGCCGAGCTGAAAGAAGCCCACGACCTGATCGCAGCCCATGCGGAGCAGTCGAATTTCGATTTTGTCGGATTCGTCGAGGGCGGCGATATTCCGGGCGACCGCTGTGACGTGATCGTCACCGACGGCTTTACCGGCAACGTCGCGCTGAAAACCGGCGAAGGCACTGCCTCTTTGATCGGCGATCTGCTGAAAGAGGCCTTTGCCTATTCTCCGCTGTCACGGATCGCCTCGCTTTTGGCGCTGACGTCTTTGACACGCTTAAAGAAACGGATCGATCCGCGCCGCGTGAACGGCGGGGTTTTCCTCGGGTTGAACGGCACTGTCGTTAAATCCCATGGCTCTGCCGATGCCACCGGCGTCTCGGCCGCCGTCAAACTGGCGTTCCAGCTGGCGCAGTCCGGCTTTGGTGAGCGGCTTGCCGCCCGCGTGGCACAAAGTTTGGAAAAAACTGACACCTGAGGTGTTGAAACTGACGCTACGGCACAGCAGGATGCGGCCGGGCAGAAGGACACTTAAACACATGACGACACGCGCCACCGTAATCGGAGTTGGCCATTATCTCCCCGACCGTATTGTGGAGAATCACGAATTCGCCGATGGCCTTGATGGGGTGATCGACGGGACCATCAAGCTGGACACATCCGACGACTGGATTCGCAGCCGGTCGGGCATCGAACGCCGCCATTTCGCCGCCGCTGGGCAGACGACCTCAGACTTGGCCGTCAAAGCCTGTGAGGCCGCGCTGGCGGATGCGGGTCTGGTCGCAGATGACATTGACGCCATCGTTCTGGCGACCTCAACCGCGGATCTGACATTCCCCTCTGCCGCCACGATGGTGCAGGACAAACTGGGTATGACGCAAGGCTTTGCCTTTGACGTGCAGGCGGTTTGCGCGGGCTTTGTCTATGCGTTGACCAACGCCAATGCGCTGATCGTCTCCGGTCAGGCAAAGCGTGTTCTGGTCATCGGGGCCGAAACCTTCAGCCGCATCATGGACTGGACCGACCGGGGCACCTGCGTGCTGTTCGGCGACGGGGCCGGTGCGCTTGTGCTGGAGGCGCAGGAGGGATCGGGCACCAATGCAGATCGGGGCATTCTGGCCTCTGACCTGAATTCCGACGGGCGCTATCGTGACATCTTGTATGTGGATGGCGGGACCTCCACCGGGCAAACCGGCTTTTTGCGCATGGAGGGCCGCGAGGTCTTTCGCCATGCGGTGGAAAAGCTTGCCTCGACCGCGAATACCTCGCTTGCCAAGGCAGAGATGACCGCCGAACAGATCGACTGGGTCGTGCCGCATCAGGCCAATATCCGCATTATCGCCGGCACCGCCAAGAAGCTGGGCCTGCCGATGGATCGGGTGGTCACCACGGTTCAGGATCACGGCAACACATCGGCGGCCTCGATCCCGCTGGCGCTGTCGGTGGGCAAGGCACGCGGGCAGATCAAACCCGGCGATGTTGTGGTCACAGAGGCGATCGGTGGCGGTCTGGCCTGGGGGTCGGTGCTGCTGCGCTGGTAAATCGCGCGCCTTTGCGGCATTCAGCGCTAGGAAACACTTAAAAGCCAAGCCATTGATATTGACTTGGCTTTTGCCCCGCGCATAGTCTTCAAAAACCTTGCTGGGAGGGACTGATTATGGGCGAAAAGACCCTGACACGAATGGACCTGAGCGAATCTGTTTTTCGCGAAGTGGGTCTGTCACGCAACGAAAGCGCCGATCTGGTAGAGGCGGTGCTTGGCCATATGTCCGACGCTCTGGTCGAGGGCGAGCAGGTCAAGATTTCGTCTTTCGGGACGTTCTCGGTGCGCGACAAGGCGGCCCGCGTGGGCCGCAATCCGAAAACCGGCGAAGAGGTTCCGATCCAGCCGCGCCGCGTGCTGACCTTTCGCCCCTCTCATCTGATGAAAGACCGTGTGGCGGCGGGCAACAAATCCTGAGGCACCTGACGTATGTCAAAATCGCGCGACGCGTTTCGCACCATTTCCGAAGTCTCGGAATGGCTTGAAACCCCGGCGCACGTTCTGCGTTTCTGGGAAAGCAAATTCACGCAGGTCAAACCCGTGAAACGGGCCGGCGGTCGCCGGTACTATAGACCTGCCGATATGGAATTGCTGGGCGGAATCAAGAAGTTGCTGCACGATGATGGCATGACCATCAAAGGCGTGCAGAAAATCCTGCGCGAACAGGGCGTGCGCCATGTCTGTGCCATGTCCATGCCTGTCGATCCAGAAGATCAGATCGAGGACGCGCCTTTTATCGAGGCCGAGGAAAGCACCGAGAGCTCTGTCGTGGCCTTCCGCCGCGACCCCGAGCCTCAGGACGTCACGCCCGACGCACCGGTCGAAGATCCCGTGCCCCCGACAGTACCGGACGCCACGGAAATGACGCCTGAGGCGACAGAGATGGGGGAGCCTGCAACGCCGGTCGCGTCAGATCCGCAGATGTCCGCGCCCGCAACAGCCCCTGATGACGCCGAAAAACGCGCCGCGCCTGACGCGCCATCCGACGAGGACCCCGAGACAATGGCAGACGAGGATCAGACGGTTTTCGCCTTTGATGACACGGAGTTGTCGGGCGAAGATGATTCGGTGATTGATGATGCGCCGGACACATTGGCCGAGGATACACCGGTCTTTGACACCGCTGCCGAACCCGCCACTCTGGAAAACGAAGAACCGCTGATCGCGCCCCTGCCCGACATTGCCACGCTGCCCACGGACGATGGCCTTCCGGAACCGGAAGCCCCCAGCGAAATCGCGCCAGAAACCGGTGCTCCGGCGGCTGCAGCGGACACGCCGGACACAGACGCCCTGACCTTTGATCTGTCCGACACCCCCGACGGGGATGAGCCGGGCGAGAATATCTTTGCCGATGACGATCTGGCAGAGGTGGAAGTGCCGGACATGGCGACAGAGACAGTGATTCCGGACGCCATCGAAGAACCGGTTCCGGCGGATGATACGGCATTTGCCGAAGATCCAGCCGCCGAGGACACCGACGCCCCCGAGGACATGGCAGAGCTTGAAGAGACGCAAGAGGAGCCAGAGACAGCAACAGCCGACGTTGCTGGACCTGCGGCCGCGGCCAGCGGTCTGAGCCTGCCCGATTTCGCCCAGCCAGAGGACGCAGGCCCTGCCGTTGTCTCCCCCGGTCTATTGGGACTCGCGGCGCGTGTCAGCCGTCTGAACGCCGACCAAGCCTCTGCGATCAAAGCACAAATGCCCGCGCTGCGGCAATTGGCACAGGCACAGCCACCGCAATCCTAAAGACGGCGGAAAAACTTGCGCCCTTGGTGATTTTTTCACCATCAAAGGGGTTGCACGCGCCGTCCAATACGATAAAAGCGCCGGACAAGTCGGGCTATGGCGCAGCCTGGTAGCGCGTCCGTCTGGGGGACGGAAGGTCGCAGGTTCGAGTCCTGCTAGCCCGACCAAAACACCCCATGGGATCACATCCCAACCCCGAAACCCCGGCCCTTGTGCCGGGGTTTCGTGTGTCTGGTGTCTCGCCTTTCCCTGCGGTCATTGCTATGGATTTTCCAAACGGAGGGACATCCATGACAGGCGTATTGGCCAGCCAGCAAATCGAGACTTTGATCGCCCAAGGTGCATTGCGCAGCGACACGGCCTTTGCCGAAGGTCAGATGCAACCGGCCAGTCTGGATTTGCGGTTGGGGCACACGGCCTATCGCGTGCGGGCATCCTTTTTGGCGGGTCAGTCGCGGAGTGTGCAATCGCGTATCGATGAATTTGAAATGCACCGGGTGGATCTGTCCCATGGGGCGGTTCTGGAAAAGGGCTGTGTCTACCTTGTCCCGCTGATGGAAGAGCTGGCCCTGCCCGATGACATCACCGCCATCGCAAATGCCAAAAGCTCCACCGGGCGGCTGGATCTGCTGACGCGGGTCATCACTGACGGTGGCGTTGAATTTGACCGCATTCCCCAAGGGTACAAAGGGCCGCTTTACGCTGAAATCTGCCCGCGCAGCTTTTCCGTTCTGGTGCGTCCGGGAATGCGCCTGAACCAGATCCGCTTTCGACGCGGCCAGTCCGTGCTGAGCGACGCGGACCTGCGCGCGCTGCATGCGGAGGTGCAACTGGTTAACGGCGGTGATGCCGTCATTGACGCGGGGCTTGGGTTTTCGGTCGATCTGCAACCGACGCAGGATGGCGTGGTGGGCTACCGCGCGAAACCGCATACCGGCGTGATCGATCTGGACCGGATCGGCGAATACGACCCACAAGAGTTCTGGGAAGAGCTGCGCAGCGACAAGCGCCGGCTGATCCTTGACCCCGGCGCGTTTTACATCCTTGTGAGCCAAGAGGCGGTCCACATACCGCCCGGCTATGCGGCCGAGATGGCGCCCTATCTGGCGATGGTGGGCGAATTCCGCGTGCATTACGCCGGTTTCTTTGATCCCGGGTTTGGCCATGCGGCGGCGGGTGGTTCTGGTGCGCGCGGCGTGTTGGAGGTGCGCTGTCATGAGGCGCCTTTTGTGCTGGAACACGGCCAAACCGTCGGGCGACTGGTCTACGAGCGCATGTCCGAGGTGCCCGCGCAGCTTTATGGGCAGGACATCGCATCCAACTACCAAGGTCAGGGCCTGAAGCTGTCGAAACATTTCCGCAGTTGACGGCTCGGGCGCGGAACCTGCATATTCCCGCCCATACCGTAAGGGCAAGAGGCAGATATCTGCCAACCCAAAAGACGGTTTTATCTAGCTTCGGGAACAACTTATCATCCGTTCTTGTTGGACTGCCACGAGCGGCGACCGATGTGTCGACCGCCACTCACAGTCTCGAAAGGACAGACGATGTTGAAGAACCTGACCCTCGCCACCGCGCTTACTGCTGTTGCTGCCACACCGCTGATGGCCGCTGTGACCGCGTCGACCACAACCGAGCTGAACTTGCGCACGGACCCCAACCCCACCTCTGCCGTGGTGGCCGTCATGCCGCAGGACGCCGTTGTCGATGTCGAGGGCTGCACCGCATCTGACTGGTGCAAAGTGTCCTTTGACGGCACCGAGGGCTGGGCCTACAGCCCCTATTTGCTGAACACTTCCATGCCGGAACCCACGGTGATCTACGAAAACCGCTCCACCATGGAAATCGAAACCATCGAGGTCGATAACAACGCAGCCGACGCCACCGCAGGTGCAGCGCTCGGGGCCGGTGCCGCCTCGCTGCTGATCGGCGGTCCGGCGGCCGTGGCTGCTGGCGCGATCCTTGGTGCTGCCGGTGGTGCCTCTGCCCCCGCGGACGAGACCGTGACCTATGTCACGCAGAATCCGGTCGAGCCGGTGTATCTGAACGGTGAAGTTGTCGTGGGTGCCGGTATTCCGGAGAACGTCGAAATCTACACCGTGCCTGACACCGATTACTCCTACGCCTACGTCAACGATGCTCCGGTGGTGGTGAACCCCGAGGATCGCCGCATCGTCTACATCGTTCGGTAATCAACGCCGGTCGTGTTTCGTCCGAAAACCAAAAAGCCTGCCGCATTCTGTGGCAGGCTTTCGTCTTGCCCGGGTCGCGGCGTCAACCGTAAGCGCGTTGCCTGAACGGAATGACCTCCGCCAGTGCTGCCGGTGGGCCGGGCCGCCGGCGTTGCGCCGGGCTGCGTCCGAGATCCGCCGCCAGCTGCGGCGCATGCCCCCGATCCAGGGTGCGCGGATTGTTCACCCTGCGCACGTCGCGATCCTGCGCCACTTCAAAGGCAATCAAATCGCCCGCATCCAGCGTGACGCCCTCGTGCAGGCTGTCACCGCTCGAAAAATAGGCAAGGTCGCCGTGGTCGTCACACCACACCACCGCCGAGGAATGTCCCTCGTTGGCCCAAAGTACGACACCCGTCATCTGTTCGCGCTGCATTGCGTCCACCTCACGTCGCTTCAATTCAACAGTGACGCAAAGGACATCTTCGAAACATATCTTTTCCGGCGTCGGCTGGTTGATTTTTGTATCGCAACTTGCAACGTTTGACCCTGTTAAGCATCAGTACTGACGCGAAAGGGAGACAGGTCGTGACACAGTTGGACAGCACATCTTCCCTTAGGTCGTTGACCAGTGGTAAACTTCCATCAAAACGGGAAACGCCTATGACCGCCGAACCGCCCCAGACACGCCCACGCCGCCCGAGTCCCTCGGAGCTTCGAAGCATGCTTGGGGCCAACCTGCGTCAGTTGTCGCAACGGGCCGTGTCCATTTCGGCGCTCTGCCGCGAGCTGGGCATCAACCGGACCCAATACAACCGCTACCTCGCCGGAGAGAGCTTCCCGCGCCCTGATGTGCTGCACCGCATTTGCACCTATTTCGACGTCGACGCGCGGATCCTGCTGGAGCCCGTGGACAAGGTGATCAATGCCGACGCCACGACGCAGATGAACGCCGCCGTGGCCGATTACCTTGGAGGCAGCGCGCGGCCCGTCGCCGAAGAGGATTTCCCTTCGGGATTCTTCCGCTTCACCCGCCGCTCCTTTGTTGATGATGCCGCTTATGTTCAGGGGATCATCTATGTCTTCCGCGCCGACGGCGGCACCTTTGTCAAAGGCTTCGAGGCCAAAGAGGCGCTTGCCGCCCAAGGACTGCCAACAGACCCCGCAACGCGGGAATTTCGCGGCACTGCCATCCCACAGGAAGACGGCATAGCGGTCATGGTCAGCCGCAAGGGCGCGGCCAGCACGACGTTCAACTATCTCGCCCGCGTGCCGACGTTCCAGAACAACTACTGGGTCGGGTATGTGGCGCGCCCGGTGCGTGAAAACGTGGCAGGCCGGCGGTTTGAACGGCAGATCTACGAATTCCTCGGCACGGGCTTGGCGGATGTGCTGCCTGCAGCGCGCTCGGCCGGGTTCTGCACGGCATCAGACCTCATGCCCTATCACCGCACCTTGCTGAAGGTCGGCGAAGATATCGTCTGATCACCGGCCTCCGCCGTGCTGGCCTGTGATGTGTCATGGGCCAGCAGATCATACAGATGCCAGGACGCATGGCCGAACAGGGGCAGCACAAACAACAGTCCCAGAAACATGGGCAGCAGCGCTATCAGTGTCGCCGTTCCCAAACAGACCCCCCAGCCCAACATCAACACGGGCTGACGCTGGACAAAGCCAAATGACGCGATCATCGCGGTGACAAAATCCACCTCACGGTCCAGCAGCATCGGCAGCGCCAGAACCGAGATCATATAAAGCACGCAGGCAAAGCCCGCACCAATCAGGCTGCCCACCGCCAGCATAGCAAGCCCGTTCATGGTCAGATACACCTGCAAGCTGCTGCTGACATTGGTCATGGTCGATAGGCCCATGAACAGGGCAAAGATCATGTGCGACAGAAAGAACCAGAACAAAAACATGACAAGGATCACCGCGCACAGCGAGGGCAACTGCCGACGCGATTGGCGCAGGATCACCGCAAACACGGCTTTCCGGTCCAACGCATATTCCGATTGCAACCTACGGCTGATATCGTAGTAACCGACAGCGGCAAAGGGCCCGAGCAAAGGAAAACCGATCGCGGCAAACACCAGCCAGTAGCTTTGCCCGGTGGCAGTGGTCAGCCACGCCATGAACCAGCCGCCCAGAACCCAAGGCAACGCCAGCAGCAGCGCCATAGCGGGCGCGCGCGATATGTCACGCAGACCGGATCGTAGGGCGGATTTGAAATCCGCCATTGTAACGGGTCTCAAAGACGCAGGGCCAAAGGCTGTCTCTGCGGTTATGCTTGTCCGATCATCCATCGAAGAATGTTATCCCCAAGGGATAGCGTTGCGTCAACGCATACAAAATGGACATCTGAAAGACAGGTTAGAAGGCGGCTGTTCGCGCAATGCGTGTGTCATAGGCAGGGCGCGTCAAACTGCCCGAAAAGTGATCATTTACAATAAATTAGGAGCAGGGAACCAAACCGCAGCTCCATCTGTTTACATATTGTTCACGGCCTATGCTGCTGAATAGACGTATGCGTACAGGAGCCTAGTAATGAATATGGAAACTGCCCCGATCCGCCGGGATGAGGATGGACATATCCGACATATAGATGTCTCCGCTCTGATGCGTACGCCGGACGGGTTCGCTCGTCTTCGCGCCGCATTGGATGAAATCGACGAGACCCTCCCAGAGGACTATGATATAGAGCAGCCGCCGTGGTTGATCTGCCCCGCGACCCAACGCGACAGCGTGACGTGGAAGGTTCGTCGCGGCGCCCGTGTGGTTGAAACATTCGCGCAGTGGTATCGCACGCAGGCGCCGGAACTGCGTCGCCGCATTCAGGCCCGTTATCCCGAACCACGCGGTTGGCAAGGGTTCTACGCCTCGCTCGCCTGAACCATCCAGAATGACAAAAGGGCCGCCCTTTGCGGACGACCCTTAACTACAGCGCACCTAGGGGTCAGCCCACAGGCAAGCGCGTAATCAATCCTCGGCGCGGGCGTCGGCGCGGCTTTTGCCGGACACCTGCATGGCCAGCGTCGCCTCCATGAACGGATCAAGATCCCCATCCAGAACGCCCGATGTGTCGGCGGTTTCATGGTTGGTGCGCAGATCCTTGACCATTTGATAGGGCTGCAGAACGTAGGACCGGATCTGGTTGCCCCAGCCTGCGTCGCCCTTGGCCTCGTGCAGTGCGTTGACCTCCGCATTCCGGCGGTCCAGCTCCAGCTGATACAGACGGGACTTCAGCGCTTTCATCGCGATATCGCGGTTCTGGTGCTGGGACTTCTCGGAGGAGGTGACCACAATCCCCGTGGGATGGTGCGTGATCCGAACCGCCGAGTCGGTGGTGTTGACGTGCTGACCACCCGCACCTGACGACCGGTAGGTGTCGATGCGAATGTCCGCCGGGTTGACCTCGATCTCGATATTGTCATCGATCACCGGATAGGCCCCAACAGCGGCAAAAGAGGTCTCGCGCGTGCCCTTGCCGAAGGGCGAGATCCGCACAAGGCGATGCGTGCCGCTTTCGGACTTCAGCCAACCATAGGCGTTCTGGCCCTTGATCTGGTAGGTGGCGGATTTGATGCCTGCCTCGGTGCCGGGGGTCTCTTCCTGCAGCTCGACCTCGAAACCGCGCTTCTCCGCCCAGCGGACATACATCCGTGCCAGCATGTTGGCCCAATCGCAGGCCTCAGTGCCGCCTGCGCCGGATTTGATCTCGAGGAAGGCATCATTGCCGTCGGTCTCGCCGTCCAGCAAGGCCTCCAGCTCTTTCTTGGCGGCTTTCTCGACCAGTGATTTCAGCGTCGCTTCGGCGTCAGAGACGACTTCCTCGTCCTCTTCCATCTCGCCTAGTTCGATGAGCTCGACACTGTCTTCCATCTCCTGCTTGAGCGCGCTGTAGGTGTCCATCGCCGTCACCAGGGCCTGACGATCCTTCGTCAGCTTCTGCGCGTTCGCCGGATCGTCCCACAGATTGGGGTCTTCCATGCGGGCGTCGAATTCCTCCAACCGGTGCTGCGCCGTCTCCCATCCCAGCCGCTGCTTGAGCAGCTCCAGCGACTTCTGGATCTTCTCAACATTGTTCTGGGCTTCGGCGCGCATGACCAACTCCTTACGTTCTCAGGCCATGCCTGATACCAGCGGTATGACACACGGGCAAGGTGGGGATTGCAGGTGAGCGACGGGTTGCAACATGCGTTGGCGGTCTTTGGCGTCATGTCCCCGCAGCGGCTGGCCCGTACGGGGGTGGCGGATATCTACCGCGTGCGGCGGGGACGCGGCCGAGCGGTGGTCAAGATCTACCGCCGTGGCGATGCAGGCAACGAAGCAACCGGCCTGACCCTGATGCAGACGGCCGCCAGCCCCGCCCTGCCCCGTATTCTGTCACGAACAGACGCTGCCGTGTTGATAGAGTATCTTGACGGCCCGACCTTGGGCCAGATGTCGCGCGAGGGCCGCGATGACGAGGCGGCAGAGCATCTGGCGCGCACCGCCCGCGTGCTGCATCTGACACTGCAGAAGCTGCCTGTTGCGCCCTTCGCGCCTTTGGACCAATGGCTGACGCCACTTTGGGATCTGACGACGGGGCCAAGCTGCCCCGCTGATCTGGCGCAGGACATGCAGCGCAGCATAGGGCTGGCGCGGCGTCTGTTGGCCACCACGGTGCTGCACCATCCGCTGCACGGCGATCTGCACCATGACAACGTGATCCTCACCGCAGACGGGCCGCGCGCCTTTGACGCCAAGGGGCTGGTGGGCGATCCGGCGTTCGAGCTGGCAAATGCCCTGCGCAATCCCAAAGGCATCCCGGACCGGCTGCGCGATCCCGACCGCATCCGCCATGATCTGACCCTATATGCCAAAGCGCTCAAGGTGCCAGCGCCACGGCTTGCGGCCTGGGCTGCGGTCAAATGCGCCCATTCCATTGCGCTGCGCAGCAAGGGACCGCTCGCCTTTGATACAGAGGCGGATCTGTTACAGCTTTTGCTGGCGCAGGCCCCCGACGCCGTTTAGCGCCGGGACCCGCCTCAGTACAGACCGCCCGAGGACAGCGTGCCAAAGCCCGCCTTGGGCCCGACAACCGCTTTTTTGCCGGTGGAGGTGGTCACTTCTTTCGCCACCGCGCCACCATCGGGCCGGATCAGGTCAAAACTGCCCGAGATCGCAAAGCCACCGTCCAGCTGGATGCCCCAGATCCCGTTCAGCAGGTCGTCCTCGCGGAAACATTCCGACACCACATTCGGGCCGGAGGCCCCATCTCCCAGACGCGCACCGCTGAACCGGTCGATGTTCACGAAATTACAGCTTTCGGGCACTTTGAATTCGCCGCCGCCGTATTTCTTGACCGCTTCACGCATGAACTGGGTGAAGACGGGGCCGCAGAAACCACCGCCCGACGCCCCGCGCCCAAGGCTGCGCGGCGTGTCATAGCCGATGTAGCAGCCTGCCACGATGTTCGAGGTGAAGCCCACGAACCAGACGTCCTTTGCATCGTTGGTGGTGCCGGTCTTGCCTGCGGTGGGCACGTTCAGCTTCACCGTCTTGGAGGCCGTGCCGCGTTCCACAACACCGCGCATCATCGACGTCAGCTGATAGGCCGTGACAGGGTCCATGACCCGCTCGCGGTCGTTGACAATGCGCGGGCTGCGGCCCTGCGGGAGGTTGGGATCGGCGCAATCCACGCAGACCCGCGCATTGCCCTGCGCCGTGTCGTGGCTGTAGACCGTGTTGCCGTAGCGGTCCTGCACCCGGTCAACCAGCGTGGGCTGCACGCGCTCGCCGCCATTGGCGAACATCGCGTAGGCCGCGACAATATTGAACAAGGTCGTCTCGTCCGCGCCAAGCGCGTTCGCCAGAACACGACCCATATTGTCATAGACGCCAAAGCGTTCCGCATAATCGGCCACGGTGTTCATACCCACCTCTTGCGCCAATCGGATCGTCATCAGGTTACGCGAGTTTTCGATACCCGTGCGCAGCGGCGTCGGCCCGTAAAACTGGTTAGAGGCGTTTTTCGGACGCCAGACCCCTTGGGGGGTGTTGATCTCGATCGGGGCGTCGACGACGATTGTGGCGGGGGTATAGCCACTGTCCAACGCCGCCGCGTAGACAAAGGGTTTGAACGACGAGCCCGGCTGGCGTTTCGCCTGCGTGGCACGGTTGAACACCGAGTTCTGGTAGCTAAAGCCCCCCTGCATGGCAATCACGCGGCCCGTGTTCACGTCCATCGCCATGAACCCGCCCTGCACCTGCGGCACCTGCCGCAGCGACCAGCGGATGAAGTTGCCGGAGCCGTCCTCGACCATTTCGCGCACGTGGATCACGTCACCTGCCTCGAAATTGTCGAACAGGTTGCCGGTAAACCAGTTGGTGTCAGAGCGCGGCAGCTCCATCCCGCGCGGATCGTCCAGCGCGATATCCTCGATCCCGATCAGCAGGGAGTTCTCGCGCACTTCGCGCACCACGGCCACGTGCCACGGCGCGACCAGATCGACGTCGCGGGCCACGCGGACCTTTGACAGCGCGTCGCGCCACGCGGTCTCGTCGCCCAAGGTCGCCGTGTCGATGGTCTTGCCCGTGCCACGCCAGCGGCCCAAGCCACGGTCGTATTGTTCCAGCGCACGTTGCAGCGCATGGGCGGCTTCGTTCTGCATTTCCGGGTCCAGCGTGGCGCGCACGGAATAGCCGCCAGAGAAGAACTGTTCCTCCCCCACATCGCGGCTCAACTGGCGGCGGATTTCGTCGGTGAAATAATCACGCGGCGGCAGCGAGCCCGAGTAGGGTTCGAAATCGCCGTTCTGCACAGAGCGCAGCGGCAGGGCGACCTCGGATTCGTAGGTGTCGCGGTCGATGTAGCCGTTCTCGAACATCTCTTTGAGCACAAAGTTCCGGCGGGCGGTCACGCGCTCCTTGCGGCGGACCGGATGGTAATCCGACGGCGCCTTGGGCATCGAGGCGAGCATTGCCGCCTCGTGCGGGGCAAGCTCTGACAGGGATTTGTTGAAATAGGTCTGCGCCGCTGCGGTCACACCAAAGCTGTTCTGTCCAAGGAAAATCTCGTTGAGGTACAGCTCAAGGATCTTGTCCTTGGACAGCGCTTCCTCCACCCGTGCGGCAAGGATGATTTCCTTGATCTTGCGCTCCGCACGACGGTCACCGGAGAGCAAGAAGTTCTTCATCACCTGCTGTGTGATGGTCGAGGCACCGCGCACATCGCGCCCGCCCGACTGCACGGCCTGCACCGCCGCCGCCATGATCCCACGCAGGTCATAGCCCTGGTGGGTGTAGAAATTCTTGTCCTCCGCCGAGATAAAGGCGTTCTTCACCAGCTCAGGGATCTCGTTGGCGGGGGTAAACAGGCGGCGTTCCTGCGCGAATTCATCAATCACGCGCCCCTCGGACGAATAGATCCGGCTGATTGTGGGCGGTGTGTATTGCGCCAGATGTTCGTGGCTGGGCAAATCGCGGCCATACATCCAGAACACCGCGCCGATGGTCAGGGCGATCATCATCGTGCCCATCGTTGCCACGGCAAAGATGCCACCGAATATCGAAAGAATGAACCGCGTCACGCACAGCCCTCATGTGTTGGGGAAGGAACAGCCTGCCCCGTCCGCTTAGCGGTTTTATCGCCTTGGGTCAAAACACATCCTTAGGATCAATGCGCGCAGCCCCGCCGATCAGCGCCGGTTTCCGCAACGTCCCTGACGGGGAAAAATCCTACTGGCGGCGCAGACCCGACAGGGCTTTGTCCTCGACCAGCCATTGCGCCAGCCCGTCCCGAATCCCTTCGGCCATTTTCTCGCGCCACGCAGGATCGCGCAGGTTCTGCAAATCCGCCTGCGACGACAGGAACCCCAGCTCGATCAGGACGGAGGGGATGTCTGCCGATTTCAGCACGGAAAAGGCCGCCTCGCGCTGCGGGTCCTTGTGGACATGGCCCACGTTGTCGCGAATCCCATCGACCATATAGCCCGCCAGCGACTGGCTGCGCGGCGTGTTGTCGAGCCGCGCCATATCCAGAAGGATCTGCGCCACGCGATCATCCGCGCCGCTGAGATCGACACCGGACAACAGATCGTCACGGTCATGACGCTCCGCCAAAGCGGCAGAGGCCGCGTCTGATGCGTCCTCGGCCAGAGTGTAAACAGACGCGCCATGGGCCACGCCTTCGTCCAGCGCGTCCGCATGCAGCGAGATGAACAGATCGGCCCCGACCTCATGTGCCAAGGCCACCCGTCCTTCGAGCGAGATAAAGCTATCGGAATTGCGGGTCAGCACGACCTCGTAATTACCGGAGCGCAGCAGGATATCGCGCAGCTCGCGGGCGAATTGCAGCATCAAGTCGGCTTCCTTGATGCCGCCGCGCTGCGCGCCCGGGTCAATACCGCCATGGCCGGGGTCCAGCACGATGACCATGGGTGCCCCTGCAGGCTTGCGGGCGGTGGCGCGTGCTTTGGGCTCGGGGCGCTTCCAGTCGGGGTCGGTGGGCACACCGGCGCTGGCGCGGAAACTGTCGCCATCGGTCTGCGCAAACCGCAGGACAAGCTGCGCGCCTGCCCCGTCGGAGCCTGTGGCAAGACTGGCCTCGGCCACCTTCAACGGCTGCGAGAGTTCCGCCACCAGACGCGACCAGCCGGGGCGGAAACTGCCCATGCGCACGGTCTTGACCATGTCGCTGTCGGCCATGGCCCTTGCATCCGCGCCGGTCCAGTCCACTTCGCGAAAATCGACCACCACCCGCCAGGGATCTGCCACGGTGAAGACTCGCCACGGCACGCCCTGCGACAGATCCAGCCGCAGCTCGGTGCCGCCAAACCTGCGATCGACAAAGCCGCCGCCCTCGTAGCGCGCAAGCCCCGAGGACTGCTGTGCCAGCACCGGCAACGCCAGAAAGATCATCAAAAAGGATGCAAATACCCTGCTCATCGCCCACCATTCCGAACCGTTTTCGCCAGTCTACCAGCCCGCCCGCCGATAGACAGTCGTGAATTCAGGCCTTGGCCAGTCCCCGCCGCTGCATGAATTGCGCCAGCCGTTCAAGCCCCTCGGTGATATCGGCGGTGCTGCGCGCATAGGAGAACCGCAAGGTCCCGCCCCCCCGCACCGGATCAAAGTCCAGCCCGGGTGTGACGGCGACACCCGCCTCTTCCAAAATCTCGCGCGCGAAGCCGACGCTGTCGTCGGTCAGATGGCTGACATCGGCATAGACGTAGAACGCCCCGTCCGGTGGCGCGATGCGGTCAAAGCCCGCCAGCGGCAACCCCGCCATCATCAGATCACGGTTGCGGCGGTAGACGGCCAGATTGGCCTCGCATTCATCGCGCGCGTCCATTGCCGCCAATGCCGCCAACTGGCTGACATGGGGGGCGCAGATGAACATATTCTGGGCCAGACGCTCCACCTGACGGACGTGATCCTCCGGCACGACCAGCCAACCCACGCGCCAGCCGGTCATGGAGAAATACTTGGAGAAGGAATTGATCACGACCACATCATCGCTGATCTCCAGCGCGGTGACCGCCTTTTTATCGTATTCGATGCCGTGGTAGATCTCGTCCGACAGAAAGCTCGCGCCTTTGGCGGCGGCGGCGTCATACAGAGCCCCCAGCGCGCCGCGATCCAGCATGGTGCCTGTGGGATTGCCCGGAGAGGCCACAAGCAAGCCGTCATACGCCACACCATCCAGATCCGCAGGCACCGGCTGATACCGGTTTTCCGCGCTGGTCTGCACCTCGACCGCGTGCAAATCCTGCGCCCGCAGGATCTGGCGATAAGACGGATAGCCGGGCGCCCCAAGCGCCACACGGTCCCCGGCATCGAAAAAGGCCGAAAACGCCAGAACGAAGCCGCCGGACGATCCGTTGGTCACCACCACCCGCGCGGGATCAAGGTCTACGTTATACCATTCACCATACAGCTGCGCGATCCGCGCCCGCAGCTCGGGCAGGCCAAGGGCCACGGTATAGCCCATCGGATCGCCTTGCAGCGCGTCGCGCACGGCGCGGCGCGCGGCCTCTGGCGCGGCGGTGCCCGGCTGGCCCACTTCCATATGCACGACACGGTGACCGGCGGCTTCGCGGGCGCGGGCGGTCTCCATCACATCCATCACGATAAAGGGATCGACGTTCCCGCGTCTTGAACTTTTCATGCCTGTCTCTCTACTCTGTCCGCGTCGTATCCCCGACGCTTAGAAGCGAGACACCTGTGACGTCAATGATCCTCTCCCGACTTCTTGCGGTTGTGATGGCGCTGTGCGTGCTGGCGGCCCCTGCCCGTGCCACGACATTTCTGCGCGATGCGGATATGGAATATGCGCTGGGACAGCTTGCCGCGCCGATCCTGACCGCCGCAGGGCTGAGCCCCTCGCAGATCAAGATCGTGGTGCTGGATGACCCGTCGCTCAATGCCTTTGTCGTGGACGGGCGGCATATCTTTCTGCATTCGGGATTGATCCTGAAGCTGGAAAACGCCCCTGCGCTGCAATCGGTGATCGCCCATGAGGCGGCGCATATCGCCAACGGCCATATCACACGACGGCTGGGCAATATCCGCGCGGCCCGCACTGCGGCCGGGTTGGGGCTGTTGCTGGCCGCCGCGGCCGGGGCCTCCGGTGCGGACCCGAGCCTTGCCACCGGGCTTGCCATCGGCTCGCAGTCCTCTGCACAGCGCCGCCTGTTCGCCCACACCCGCGCCGAGGAAAGCGCCGCCGACATCTCCGGCGTCCGCTACATGGCCCGCGCAGGGATTGATCCGCAGGGCGCGGTGGACGCCATCAGCCTATTCACCGGCCAGTTGAACCTCAACGAAAGCCGGCTGGACCCCTACGCGGTGACCCACCCGCTGTCGCGCGACCGTCTGCGGGCGTTGCAAGCGCAGGTCGCAGGTGCGCCCGCCCATCCGCGCAACCCGACGCATGATTACTGGTTCGCCCGTGCCCAAGGGAAGCTGTCCGCCTTTAAACGCGCGCCCGCTTGGACCCTGCGCCGTATCGGATCAGAGCCTTACAAGGACGTGGCCCTGATGCGGCAGGCTGTGGCCTATCACCGCCAGTCGAACCTGCCCAAGGCGCTAAAGGCCATCGATCAGGCCATCGCTGCCCGTCCCAAAGACCCCTACCTGCGCGAGCTCAAAGGCCAGATCCTGCTGGAATCGCGCCAGTTCGCCGCCGCCGGGCAGGTCTATCAGGCCGCCGCCAACATGGCCCCGCGCGAGCCACTGATCCATGGCGGCCTAGGCCGGGCGCGTCTGGCGCAGGGCGATTTCAAAGGCGCGCTTCAGGCGCTGGAGGCCGCGCGCGGCCGTGATTTTTCCGACCCCCGCCTGCTGCGCGATCTTGGCGTGGCCTATGCGCGGCTGGGCAACAATGCCATGGCCTCGCTGGCCACCGCCGAACGGTATGCCTTGAACGGACGGATGAGCGATGCGGAACTCCACGCCACCCGTGCGGTCGGCCAATTGCCGCGCGGCTCCGCCCCGTGGCAGCGCGCGCAGGATGTGCTATCAGCAGCCAAACAGGCAAAACGTCGTTAACGATTAGAAACCTATCCCAGAACGGAGCCCCCATGCCCAAACTGACACTCAAAGCCGCTGTTGCCGCCACCGCGCTGATGGCCGCGTCTTCTGCATCGGCGCAGGATACCTTTGACTTTGACCAGATGACGCCCGACCAGCAGGCAGCCTTTGGCGACGCGGTGCGCAGCTATCTTCTGGAAAACCCCCAGACCATCATGGAGGCGGTCGCCCGTCTTGAAGAGATGGAAGCGCAGCAGCAAGTGGCCGTGGACCAGTCTCTGGTGGACACCCACCGCGAGGCATTGCTTGACGATGGCTATTCATGGGTCGGCGGCAATCCTGACGGCGACTTTACGATCGTCGAATTCATGGACTACCGCTGCGGCTACTGCCGCAAGGCATCGCCCGAAGTGGCGGAGCTGGTGGAACAGGACGGCAATATCCGCCTGATCGTCAAGGAATTCCCGATTCTCGGCGATGCCTCCATGGTGTCCTCGCGCTTTGCCATCGCCACCAAGATCGTCGCCGGAGACGAGGCTTATGGTCAGGTGCATGATGCGCTGATCGCGCTGGAGGGCGCCCCGAGCGAGCCGGTTTTGAAACGTCTGGCAGGCACCCTTGGTCTGGACGGTGACGCCATTCTGGCGGAGATGGACAGCGACGAGATCTCTGGCCGGATTGCGGAAACCCGTGCCTTGGCACAGGCCATGCAGATCAGCGGCACGCCGTCCTTCGTCTTTGGCGATGAAATGGTGCGTGGGTACGCGCCGCTGGCCGCGATGCAGCAGATCGTGGCACAGGGACGTGCCACACAGTGATCCGCGTGATCCTACCGGCGCTGCTGACTGCGGCGCCGGCCTTGGCCCAGTTCGCCCCCACTGCCGAGGAACGCTTGCGCGCCCTGACCGCGCCGCCTGCGGTCGATCTGTATGCGTCGGAAAAGCTCGACGACCGCGCGCGCATTGCGGCCGAGGCCGAGATTTTGTTCGGGCCGGAACACGCGGCCGTCGCGGTTTTTGTGACTGACAACTGTACCGACTGCGACAAGGCGCTGTCCGAGCTACGTGCGCTCAGTCAGGAGTTGGGCGTGGAGATGCGCGTGCTGCCCATGGATGACCCGGCGCATCGCGCGGTGTTTGACCGGCTGGAATTTGATGTCTTGCCCGCATACGTGATGCCCGACCGGCTGATCCGTGGGCATATGCCGGACATCGTTTTGCGCAGGTATCTGACGCGCTAGGGGCTTCCCCCCCGCGCGTCAGACAGACAGGTTTATGCGTCGGCCTTGGCCACCGCCTCGCCACTGTCGATCAGCGAGGCGCGTTTTTCCACCTCTTCGACGATGTGATCGACCATCTGGTCGTTGGTCATTTTGTGGCTGGCCTTGCCCGCCAGATAGACCATCCCCGCGCCATTGCCACCGCCGGTAAAGCCCACGTCGGTCATCAGCGCCTCGCCCGGGCCGTTGACCACACAGCCGATGATCGACAGGGACATCGGCGTCTTGATGTGCTCCAGCCGCTTTTCCAACGTCTCGACCGTTTTGATCACGTCAAAGCCCTGCCGCGCGCAGGAAGGGCACGAAATGATGTTCACCCCGCGATGGCGCAGACCCAGCGATTTCAGGATCTCGTAGCCGATTTTTACCTCTTCGACCGGATCGGCAGACAGGCTGACGCGGATCGTGTCACCAATCCCCATCCACAACAGATTGCCCAGACCGATGGCGCTTTTGACCGTGCCGGACACCAGCCCGCCCGCCTCGGTGATGCCAAGGTGGATCGGCGCATCCGTGGCTTCTGCCAGTTGTTGATAGGCGGCTGCGGCCATGAACACGTCAGACGCTTTGACCGAGATTTTGAATTCGTGGAAATCGTTGTCCTGCAGGATCTTGATATGATCCATGCCGCTTTCGACCATGGCGTCGGGACAGGGTTCGCCGTATTTCTCAAGCAGGTGCTTTTCCAGCGAACCCGCGTTCACACCGATGCGAATCGAACAATTGTGGTCGCGGGCGGCCTTGATGACCTCGCGGACACGTTCCGGGCTGCCGATGTTGCCGGGGTTGATGCGCAGACAGGCCGCACCGGCCTCCGCCGCTTCGATCCCGCGTTTGTAGTGGAAATGGATGTCGGCCACGATGGGCACCGGGCTTTCGCGCACAATTTCCTTGAGCGCGCGGGCCGAATCCTCATCGGGGACCGAGACACGCACAATGTCAGCCCCTGCCTCGGCGGCGGCCTGCACCTGCGCGATTGTGGCGGCCACATCGGTGGTGATCGTGTTGGTCATCGTCTGGACCGAAATGGGGGCATCTCCCCCCACAGGCACCGATCCCACCATGATTTTGCGCGAGCTGCGGCGATAGATGTTCCGCCACGGGCGAACATGGTTCAGGCTCATGCGGGCGCTCCTGTTAACAGTGTCTGCGCCGTATATAGGGCTTTGGCTGGCGGGACGAAAGGGACGTCGCGGGAAGTTATTCCGGCGTGTCCGTCGCGATGGACAGCTCTGCCACAGCACGGGCGAGCGTCTGGTTTTGCGACAGATCCGCGACCTGCATCTGCCCCGCGATGGCGTCAGCCGACAGAGCCAGATTGCGCCCGAACTGGCCGGTTTGACCATAAGGGCCGAAGGTCTGGCCGTTCACCGCAAAATAGACACCACCGGCGTTGCCGGAAAAGATCGTTGCGGGCTGATCGGTTTGCGGCACCTGATAGCTTTGCCCCGGCTGAAGGGTCTGGGCAAAGATCTTCTTCCCCGAGGGAGCCGTCACCTCGACCCAGGTTTCCTGCGTAGCAACCACCGTGATCCCCGGCGGCAGATCGGCTGTGACGCGCGGCGGCGCGTTGACTGTCGGCGCGGGGTCTGTGGATTGCGGGGCGACGCTGGCCAGTTGCGTGGCAGAGGTGCCTGTCAAAGCGGCCAATGTGGTCGCCAGATCCTCATCCGAGGCGACCTGCGCCACATCGTAGCGGTCTGTCAGATCCGCGGCCGCCAAGGACAGGTTCGACGTCACAGCGCCGCGTTGACCGGCGGGGCCGTAGACCTCGCCCTGTACGCTGAAATACACCGCACCGGATTCGCCCACCTGAATGCGCGGCTCTTGCGCATCGCCGGGAACGGCAAAACGCTCGCCCGCGTTCATCACCCGCGACATCAGGATCTTGCCCGAGGCATCGCTGACCTGCACCCAAGCGGGCCGCACGGCCAGAACCGAAACACCCGATTGCGCCAGTTTCGGCATTGCATCGACAGGGGCATCCGCCCCTTGCGCGCGGTTGATCAAACCATCGGCCAAGGCAGCTGCCGCCAATGCGCTGTCCTGCACCGACGGAAGCGACGCGCCGCGACCGGAATACAAGCCGCCCCTGTCGGGATCGAGCGTGGAAATCGGTTCGTCCCGTGCGATCAGCACAGGCACGTCCAGCGCCTGAGGCCGGTAGAGCCGGTCAAAGGCCTCCGTCGTGGGCGGGGTAAAGACGCCCGCCACCTCGGTATCGGGTTGCGCGGGCGCACGTGCGGCATCGAGGGGATCAAGCTCGCTCAACACCACGGGCGTCTGGTCCACCGGCGTGACCTGAACGCGCTGCACCTCTTGCAGGACAGCCCAGCCGCCGTAACCGATGCCACCGATCAGCGCCAACAACACCATGGACGATGCCACCGCGCGGGGTTCGATCTGCGACAGAAAGCTGTCCGAGGCCGGCGCAAAGGGCAAGGTCGGATTGGCAAGCGTGTCACGCGGACGGGGTTTGAGAACATCGTCGGCGGTCGGCTTGCGCACCACAGAGGCCTGCGAGGACATGCCATGCGCGACGGAAAAGCCGCTTTCCTGACAGAAGCCGGCAAAGGCCTCGTCCGGGTCCATGCCAAGATAGCGGGCATAAGAGCGCACATACCCCGCGATAAAGCCGGGCGTGTCAAAGGCATTGGGGTCGCAGTTTTCGATGGCGGCGATATAGCTCGCCTTGATGCGGAGTTCACGTTGGACGTCGAGCAGGGATTTCCCCAAGGTGGCCCGTTCGCCACGCATGACGTCTCCCAACTTCAGATCGAACCCGTCAAAGCCCTGCTGATCAGCAATATCTTCAACGATCCGGTTCTGGGTTTTACGCCCGATCATGCGCGACTGCCCCGACTTACTTAACTTAACGTGCCTGCCCTCCGGGCCCACACGATTCGTGCAGCCCGGTTATTAGGATAACGTTACCACAAAGCAATGGCTTTGACAGAGGTACCGCAGGTTACCCCGCCATTTCGGCACGATTCAGCGCGCAATGGCTCCAAAGTTCATCCATGGCGCGGATGAGATGCTCCATCTCTTTAGGGCCATGGACCGGCGACGGTGTGAACCGCAGACGTTCGGTGCCACGGGGCACTGTGGGGAAGTTGATGGGCTGGACATAGATGCCGTAGCCTTCGAGCAGCATGTCCGACAGGGTCTTGGTGTGGACAGGGTTGCCAACGATCACGGGCACGATATGGCTGCCATGATCGATCAGCGGCATGCCCATCGCTTTCAGACGTGTTTTCAGGATCTTGGCCTGAGTCTGATGCTGATCGCGCAGGGTCTGGTTGCGCTTGAGATGCGCGACAGAGGCCGCAGCACCCGCCGCCACAGCCGGCGGCAGGGACGTGGTAAAGATAAAGCCCGGCGCGTAAGAGCGCACCGCATCACACATCTTTTCCGAGGCCGCGATATAGCCGCCCATCACGCCATAGGCCTTGGCCAGCGTGCCGTTGATGATATCGATCCGGTGCATCAGGCGGTCGCGTTCCGCCACCCCTGCCCCGCGCGGCCCGTACATGCCGACCGCGTGCACCTCGTCGATGTAGGTCAGCGCATTAAATTCATCCGCGAGGTCGCAGATCGCCTCGATCGGGCCGAAATCGCCGTCCATCGAGTAAATCGATTCGAAGGCGATCAGCTTGGGCGCGGCGGGATCGTCAGCCTCCAGCTTGGCGCGCAGATCGGCCAGATCGTTGTGCTTGAAGATACGTTTCGCACCGCCATTGCGCCGCACGCCTTCGATCATCGAGGCATGGTTCAGCTCGTCGGAATAGATGATGAGACCGGGGAACAGCTTGGGCAGCGTGCTGAGCGTCGCGTCGTTGGCGATATAGGCAGAGGTGAACAGCAGCGCCGCCTCTTTGCCGTGCAGATCGGCAAGCTCTGCCTCCAGCATCTTGTGGTAGACCGTGGTGCCGGAAATGTTACGCGTGCCGCCCGAGCCTGCGCCAGTGGCGTCAATCGCCTCGTGCATCGCGTCCAGAACAACGGGGTTTTGCCCCATGCCAAGGTAGTCGTTCCCACACCATACGGTGATCGGCGTCTCGGACCCGTCCGCCTTTTTCCACATCGCGTGCGGAAACTGACCATTCTTCCGCTCGATGTCGATGAAGGTGCGATAGCGGCCTTCTTCGTGCAGGCGGTTCAAGGCGGTGTCGAGTTTCGCGGTGTAGTCCACCGGCGCCTCCTTACAAATTCCCGGACGCCGTTGGATCGGCACCCTACGCGGCCAGTGCCGCACTTAAGTTCGTGAATACCTAATGGCCGTCACAGTGTCTGTCCACCGTCTAGCCTTGGACGTTCCGTCGCAGCCTTGACCTAGATCAAAGGCTTAGAAGAAATGCGCGATACTCATCTTTTCCTATGGGGCACCGTGGTCGCGGATCGGAAACGGTGCGGGTGGTCTGCGGTCCCGCCCTGCGGCGACATGCGCGCCATGGGGCAGAATTGCTGTGTTCAGCGATCCATTTAGCAGACGGTTAGAATAATTCCAGACTGGAATTCCTATCAAAGCCATAGAGTTTTGCTATTCCGCCATGCGCCCTGTGCAAGCATCACGGGTCTGGACACGTCGGGCGCAGGTGATAGCTTCGCTGTCGAACGCATGACAGGAGCATACATGTCTCTCGACGCCACCCTTTCCCGCATCGACGCCGATCTGCCGCAGGCCATGGACCGGCTGATGGAACTGCTGCGCATTCCCTCGATCTCGACCGATCCCGCGTATAAGGCCGACTGCGACCGCGCCGCCGATTGGCTGGTGGCCGATCTGGCGTCCTTTGGCATTCAGGCCGAAAAGCGCCCCACCCCCGGTCATCCGATGGTCGTGGGCCATGTGGAGGGCGACGGCCCGCATGTTCTGTTCTACGGCCATTACGATGTGCAGCCGGTCGATCCGCTGGAGCTGTGGGACCGTGATCCCTTTGACCCCGCCATCGAGGACACCGCCAAGGGCCGTGTGATCCGGGCGCGCGGGGCCTCTGACGACAAGGGGCAGTTGATGACCTTTGTCGAGGCCTGCCGCGCGTGGAAAGACGTACATGGCAGCTTTCCGTGCAAGATCACCTTCTTCTTCGAGGGCGAGGAAGAAAGCGGATCGCCCTCGCTGATCCCCTTCCTGCAAGAGAACGCCGAAGAGCTGAAAGCCGATATCGCGCTGATCTGCGACACCGGCCTGTTCGAATCCCGCACCCCGTCGATCATGACCCAGTTGCGCGGCCTGTGCGGCGAGGAGATCGTCCTGACCGGCGCGAACAAGGACCTGCATTCCGGCATGTTCGGCGGCGCGGGCCAGAACCCGATCCGTGTGCTCTCGCGCATTCTGGGCAATCTGCACGACGATCAGGGCCACATTCAGGTGCCGGACTTCTATGACGGCGTCCCCGAACTGTCGCGCGAGATGAAGTCACAGTGGGAGGGCCTGAATTTCGACCACGAAGCCTTTCTGGGCGAGGTCGGGCTGTGCCATCCCGCAGGCGAACAGGACAGAACCGCGCTGGAAATGCTCTGGTCGCGCCCAACAGCAGAGATCAACGGCATGATCGGCGGCTATACCGGTGACGGGTTCAAGACGGTTCTGCCCGCTCAGGCCCGCGCCAAGGTGTCCTTCCGTCTGGTGGGCCAGCAAGACCCCCACAAGATCCGCGAGAATTTCCGCGCTTGGGTCGAGGCGCAATTGCCCGCCGACGTCAGCGCCGAATTCCACGCCCATGGCGCCTCACCGGCCAGCCAGATGTCCACGGATCACCCCGCATTTGAACAGGCCCGCAGCGTGCTGGGCGCGGAATGGGGGCACGAGGCGGCCTTTACCGGCTGCGGCGGGTCGATCCCCGTGGCGGGCTATTTCAAATCCATGCTGGGAATGGACACCATGCTGGTCGGCTGGGCCAAGGACGACGACCAGATCCATTCCCCGAATGAAAAATACGACGTCGAATCGTTTCACAAGGGCATCCGCAGCTGGGCACGCATTCTGGACGCGATCCGTTAAGATTTCCCGGCGGGGTGGTTAACCATCTCGCCTGAAACATCTGATAAAACCAATGAATGCGGCGCTTTGGCCGCATTTGTTCACGGGATGATCCAAGTTTCGCTTTAGCCAGCAAGCCATGAGACGCCCCGTCCGCAACATCACCCAAAAAGATTTCGCCAAACGCGCCGCGCGTCTGGAGTGGCAGCATATGCGCCGTCTGTCATCAGATCGCAGCAGCCCTGCACATCCGCTGCGCTGGGGCATGATTGCGGGCTGCGTGACGCTGTTGGTGGCTTATTGGGCGGCCGCGCCGGATCGCTTGCGGGTCATCTTGGGTCATTGGCTGCCTGTTACCCAAACCGATCTGGTGATTGCCGTTGGCGCGGGGGTCTGTCTTGGGCTGGTGGTTGGCCACGGCCTGCGCACCCTGACAAAGACCGGCAGCCGCAGCCAGCAATCGCTCGCGGTGGTTCTGGGTGTCGCTGTGGCAATGGGCCTGTGGCACCTGCCGCCCGAGCTGTGGCAGACAACATGGGATCAGCTCGACGCGCAAAGCCGCGCCACGCTGGAACAGGCCTATAGCACGGTCACGGACATTCCGGCACAGGCCTTTGGCGCGCTGGATCTGCCGCAACCCTGACCCGCTTCAGATCACACCGTTGAACCGATCGGGCAGCACATATTGCTGGTTGTATTCGGGCCGGTTGAAATTCCAGAACCCCGTATCCCCGCGCGGCCCCCAACTGCGATGCATCCGCTTGCGCACCCACCCCAGATCGAACCCGTCCTGCATGTCCATCTCGGCAAACGCCTCAAAGACGGCGCGATCCTCGCCACGGGCCTCGGCAAACCAGTGCCGCCCGATAGAGGCCTCCTGCACGCCTGCGCCGACGCTGTCGGTCACCGCATTGCGGGCATTCATCACCTCGGAGTAGTTGCGGAAATCGCAAAACTTCAGGTGAAACAGAAACAGCTCGTCCGGGGAATGCAGCTGGTCGTACTGCGTAAAATGCCCCCCACGCGCGATTTTCGCCCCGTGGCTGACGATGCAGGGCTTGGAGTAATGCGGCGCCAGACGCACATGACGGCGCGGCCCGATGATGTGATCGGTGATCACGTCGTGTTCCACATCAATGCGGTGCACCACCTCCAATCCCAAAGGTGTCAGGATGCGGCGGGGTTTTGTCTGGGCCAGATAGTCCAACAGGGTGCGGCCGTCGCTGGGATCAACCACCACCAGTTCATCCACATCCCCCACCACGATATGATTGTAATAGCAGCGCAGCCCCTGAACAAAATTGTTCAGCATACGCCAGCGCTTCATATCGAAATTCGGGTGCGGATCGCCGGGGATGCCGATGATATTGCAGCCCTCTGCCAGTCGGGCCACCTCTTCGCCGCGCCCGTGATTGACGATGTAGCAGTTCTCCCGACCGAACATCTCGCCGTAATGGCGCAGCCAGGCTTTCAGGAAAAACGCGTCATCGCGCACCATGGTCAGTGCGGCGGCAATGGTTTGCATGGTGCTCGTCCCCTCGACATGCCAACTGGCGTGGCCTTTGCGCCGCAGATTAGCGCAAGCGATGTGCAAAGAGAATCGCATTCTGACACTGCCCCGCCTATGGTGACCCAAAAGACATGAGGCGCGCAGATGATCCCCGACGGTTTCGTTGACACAGGCTGGCATTTCGGACCGGCTGCGGTGCCCCCGCGCCGCTATCAGGTGTTTGGCGAACGCTCCAGCGGCACAAATTTCGTCAAACGGCTGATCGGACGCAACAGCGCCCTCACCCCGATCGAGGCGCTTGGCTGGAAACATGCGGTGCCGCATATGACGGCGATTCCCGCAGATGTGGCGGTCGTGGTCTGTGTCCGCGATGCCCGTAGCTGGTCCCGCTCCATGCATGCCAAGCCATGGCATACGCCCCCTGTGATGCAGGCGCTCGACTACAGCGCCTTCATTCGCCACCCGTGGGACACTGTGGCAGATCACAAACGCTACTTCCCGCAGGTGGCAGAACACGGCGGCACCGGACAGCCGCTGCAGCATGACCGTCATCCGCTGACCGGGGCTGTCTTTCAGAACCTGTTTGAGCTGCGCACAGTCAAACTGCAGGCGCATCTGTCGTTTCTTAACCGAAAATGCACCGTGATCCTGTGCCGGATGGAGGCTGTGACCGCAGCGCCGCAAGATTTTCTGCGCAGCCTACACGATACATACGGGCTCCCGTCTGCGCAGGAAAACTACCGCCCCGTGGTCAAGCGTTTAGGATCCAAATTCCGCGCCAGTGTCGAGACACGGCCAGACACACCGCGCGACATTCCTGCCGAAGACCTTGATTTCCTCCGCCAAAACATCGATTTGGATCTAGAGGCCAAGCTCGGCTACCACTACGACTAGCGCCCTGACCTCAGCCAAAGGTTAAGGCATGACCAGTATCGCGCGGAAATCATTAACGTTTGTTCCGGTCGGGCCTGGGGTGTAGATATCCCCGATTGCGTCAAAAGCACTGTAGGGATCTTGCGCGCGTAGGAAATCTGCAGGGTCATGACCCTCCGCGCGCAGTCTGGCTATACTGTCCCCATCTGCAAAGGCACCGGCATTGTCTTCGGTCCCGTCGATCCCGTCCGTATCTGCGGCCAAAACGGTGATCGGGCAGCCTTCGATCTCATGGGCGAGCCCCAACAGGAATGCAGTATTCCGCCCTCCACGCCCCGGCGTGTCGCCCAAGGTGACTGTGGTTTCCCCCCCAGACAAGATCACGACCGGCGCGGTGAACGGCCGATTATGGCGGGCCACCTCTCGGGCAATGGCCGCATGAACGCCACCCACAACGGTGGCCTCGCCCTCGATCGCATCGGACAGAATGACCGCCGGCACCCCCAGCGCTTCGCTGCGTGCCGCCGCGGCTTCCAGCGACAATCTGGCAGAGGCGACCACGCGCACCTCATTGCCCGTAAAGCACCCGGCGGACGGATCAGGCGCGGCCGCCGCGTCACGTTCCAAATGTGCCATCACCGCGTCGGGCAAACTGATCCCTCGCGCCCGGATCATCGCCAGCGCATCCTCGCGCCGCACAGCATCCGGCACGGTTGGACCTGACGCCACCTGCGCAGGATCATCCCCCGGCACATCGGACACGACCAGGGTCACCACTTTGGCGGGACCGCAGGCTTCGGCCAGACGCCCGCCTTTGATCCGGCTCACGTGCTTTCGGATCGCGTTCATCACGCCGATGGGCGCACCGGAGGCCAGCAAAGCCCGGTTCAGTGCCTGCTCATCCTCCAGCGTGAGCCCTTCGGGCGGCGCGGGCAACAAAGCCGACCCGCCGCCACAGACCAAAGCCACAACCAGATCATCGGCCGTTAGCCCCTGCACCGCCTCGAACACGGCCTCGGTCGCGGCCAAGCCCGCTGCATCCGGCACCGGATGCGCCGCCTCCAGAACGCGCAGATAACGGCAGGGCGCGGCATAGCCGTAACGGGTCACCACAACCCCCTCGACCGGCGCCTGCCAAAGATCCTCGAAGGCCGCCGCCAATTGCGCGGCCCCCTTACCCAAAGCAACCACAACCGTGCGGCCCGTCGGGCGGGCGGGCAAAACATCCGCCAGCGCGCCTCTGGGATCAGCTGCGGCAACGGCTGTTTCAAACAGCTCGGTCAGAAATGCCCGTTTATCCATCTTGCCCCTCTCTCGAACGCGCGGCCTGCGCCGTCACAGACGCCGCGCTAAATCATAGCCGTACCATTCCAGAATGTCGCGCGCCGCATGCAACCTTTCGCGTGGCGCACCGGTCCGGTCGATGACCGCGAACCACCCCCCATGCGGATCCCCAATGGCCGCCGTGCGCGCGTCGGCGTCCAGCCAGTGAACCCAAACCTCGTCAGGCCCTGCCACGAACCGTCCACGCCCCATATCGGTCAACGAAACCGCTGCGCCCTTGGGAAACTGGACCGCCCCTTGCCCAATTACGATAGGCGCACCAGCGACAAAGCGCGAGCTTTCGACCACAATCCACCGCCCCGATATCCGCCCAAGCGACGCGTCCGCCTGACTGGCCACCAAAGCGGTCGGATTTCGCACAGGCACGACGTCGACAACCGCCACAGGCTCAGGCGTGCAGGCACTCAACACGGCCAAAGCAAAGACCAAAACACCCGCCGATTCGCGCCGGATTTTGGCGCTTTTTGCAGCCCACAGGCTTATCCCCGAGGTTATCCACATGCCCGTGCCTCATCTGTCACCGCCCGGCAACACAAACCATGAACGACAGCGGGTCAACCATGATCCGCGTTAACAAACCATTAACTCCCGCCGCCAAACACCTATTCTGATGCTGACCCGAACACCAAGTCACAACAAAGGCGGCATCCCGTGTCCACCCTGTCCTCACGCCAAAACAGCCACAGCCTGCTGTTCTCCCTGTATCGGCAAGAACCGGACCGGACAGAAGACAGCGCCCAGACCCGGCTGAGCGAGCTGCCCTCCGCCCTCTCCCTCGACGACATCCGCGAAATGCAAAGGACCGCGGCGAGCACTTTATTTGTACCGCGCCCCCGGCGCAGCCTCTGGTCCCGCCTCGCGGGTTAGCCGCGAAACCCGGTGGCCACGACAAACTTCTCCGACGAATCCTGACGGCTCGCGGGCGGTTTGAAATTCGCAACCTTGTCGAAACGCTGCTTCAACGTCTGCTGCAACGTCCCCTCGGCCCCGCCAGCCAGAACCTTGGCAACAAAGGTGCCGCCCTCTTCAAGCACATCAAACGCCAATTCCGCAGCCGCCTCGCACAGCGCGATAATCCGCAGGTGGTCGGTCTTCTTATGACCCGACGACGCCGCCGCCATGTCCGACATGACCACATCGGCCTTCCCGCCGAGCCAGCCCTTCACCTTGTCGTTGGCACCGTCTTCCATAAAGTCTAGCTGGTGCAGTTCAACGCCCGCCAGCGGCTCCACCTCCTGCAGATCGACCCCAAGGATATACCCCTGCTTCTTGCCAGCGCGTTCACCCAATGAGTTGATCCGCTTGCTGGCCACCTGACACCACCCGCCGGGCGCACAACCCAGATCGACAACCCGCGCGCCGGGCACCAGAAACCGGTACTTGTCATCAATCTCAAGGATCTTATACGCCGCCCGACCGCGATAGCCATCCGCCTGTGCGCGCTTCACATAAGGGTCGTTCAACTGCCGCTGCAGCCACAATGTCGAGGACAGCTTGCGCCCGCGCGCCGTCTTCACCTTAACCTTCAGATCGCGCTGCCCGCGCCCGGAACTGTTTTTCGTAGGCCCCTTTGCCATGGCACCGCGCCCTTCTTTTCCTTGGTTCAAAATACCTCGGGGGAGTCCGTCAGGACGGGGGCAGCGCCCCCATTCCACAGCCTGCGCCCCAAGCGTCCGGCATCGTCCTATAGCGGACCATCTTCCAGAACACCATCCGCAGACATCTGCGCATAAAGCAAGCCCTCGCGCAGCCCCCGATCCGCCACAGACAAACGGTCCGTCGGCCACAGGCGTAACAAAGCCTGCAGAATGGCCGACCCGCTCATAATCAGCGCATGACGGTCAGGCCCTATGCGCGGGTCGCGCCTGCGGCCGGCCGGGCCCATCTCCAGATAGCGCGCGATCACCGCCTCGATCTGATCCGAGGACATCCGCAGCCCGTCCACCTTGGTGCGGTCATAGCGGCGCAGCCCCAGATGTGATGCCGCCACCGTCGTCACCGTTCCCGACGTGCCGACAATCTGAAAGCCCTCGCGGGCCTGTTCATCCTGATAGGGCGCAAATTCGGCGAGGTTTTCTTCGAAGAACCAGCTCATCAAGGCATAGCGCGCCGCATCGTCTTGCACATCGGCAAACTGGTCGCGCAGCGTGGCCACCCCAAGCGGGACCGAGATCCAGTCCACCACCTTGGCCGAGGGAAACGGGCTGTCGGGCGGGTGAAATCCCGCATGCAGCCGCATGATCGCGCGTGGGCGTTCGCGCGGCTCGACCGCGGACAGGTCGATCCAGACCAGCTCGGTCGACCCGCCGCCGATGTCGACCACCAGCAATTGTTCGGTTTTTGTCGACACAAGCGGCGCGCAGGAAATCACCGCCAAGCGGGCCTCTTCCTCGGGCTGGATGATCTCCAGCATCAGACCGGTTTCGCGCCGCACTTGCCGGATAAAGTCGCGGGCGTTCTTGGCACGACGACAGGCCTCTGTCGCGACCAGTCGCATGCGCTGCACATTATGACGTTCGATCTTTTGGCGGCAGACGCGCAAGGCCGATACCGTGCGCCCCATCGAGGCACGGCTTAATCTGCCAGACATTTCAAGGCCCTGCCCCAACTGGACGGACTTTGAAAAGCTGTCGACCACATGAAACTGGCTGCCCTTTGGCTGGGCAATCAACATGCGGCAACTGTTTGTTCCCAGATCCAACGCGGCGTAAAGCGCATTGGGATCAGGGTCTACAGGCGCGGGGCTCTCGACCGGTCTCGGGAAAGCGCCCGCAGCCTTGGGACGCTTGGGCGCCATGACGATGCGCCTCTTCCGATTTCAACTTACCCCCAACGATACGCCTCGCGTCCGTCGCGTGCAAGACACATGACGAGAGCAATTAGATTCTATCCGCCGCGCAGGGGCTCACTGGCCGACGGCATAGACCTTGGTGCCCAGCGGATTGCGGAAATACCCCTCGACCAATGCATATTCCTGATCCAGCCAGGGACGCAGCAGATCGATGGTCTCGTCCAGAAGATCGTCCAGTTGCAAGCGATAGGCGGGCGCTTTGGGCGCTTTCAGCCGCACCACCTGCCCGGTCTGCGTGGACAAGAACCGCGAGATCCGGCGCAACTCATGGCAACGGAACACGCGGTCATAATTCGCCGCCAGATCCTCCCCAAGGAAGAAGGCCGCGCTCATCGCGCCCCGCTTCACCATAGCCGAGCGGCTGCGATAGGCATCGAGATAGGTAAAGAAATAGTCGGGATCGGGATTCGCCGGAAACCGCCCATCGTCAGGCAGGTTGCAGTTGGCCGCCAGCTCTGCGCGCCGCTCCACCACCAGCGCATACAGATCCATCAGCCGCTGGGCCGGATCGCGCAGCACGCAAAACCGTGTGTGATCGCCAAGAAGCGCCCAGGACACCGGCTGAAAACGGCGCGGCTGGGCCGTGTGCACCACCGGCTCGTCCAGTGCAACCAGCGCCTGTGCAACCGCGTCATTCGTGGCGTCCGGCAACGTCTTAAAGGCGATTTTATGCTGGGGTACGGTGACGGTCATAGGGGCCTCGGTGGGATTGTTCTGTTTCGTTAACCAATATGTCGCTTCGCAATGTGACCCCATTGGGCCGCGTTTCGGGGCAGCATCCGGGCTTTTTCCACGTGATTTTGTCAGATGCGTCACACTGACCTGTCCTTTAGGATGGGGTGGAGGTCGCAGTTGACGCCAAGGGGGTCGAAAAACGACCCCGAATGCGCGATGTGCCCCGCTACCAATTTATCCAAGGACAAAGGAATCACCCATGAGCACCGATCTCACCATCGTTTACTGGCGCGATATTCCCGCTCAGGTGATCGTGGGCCGTGGCCGTCGCGGCGCCAAGGTTCAACTGCCGGAACGGTTTGAACAGGCCATCGACCGCGCGGCCATGAAAACCGGTGCTGCGGGAACCGATGACTATCTCGCCGAATGGCGCAAGGTGGCTGCGGGCGCGGTGGACGGCGATCCGATGCAAGCGGCCCAAGAAGCGGCGGCAAAGCTTGATGCGGAATACACCCAAGCCCGCATCAAGGAGCTGATCGACAACGACGGCTGGTCCGCCGCGACTGCGGACTAGACACGAACGATGACCTTAAGGGAGGCTTTGATGGCACTGCTCAATTTCCGCAAACGCGAGGATGCCCAACCGTCCAATGCAGCGCTCGAAGCCTTTCTTCAGGGCTATTCCATCGAGGTCATGCCCCGCACCGCGTCCAAGATCGACGATTTCCGCGACCATCTGCCCAAAGGCACCCGCGTCTACATTGCCCATATCGACGGCACCCAGATCGAGGACATGGTCACCACCGCAGCGCGTCTGAACCGCGAAGGCTTTGATGTGATGCCGCATTTCCCCGCGCGGATCATCCGCGATGCGGCGACACTGGAAAACTGGATCGCTATGTACCAAGGCGAAGCCGACGTGACCCAAGGGCTGTTGCTGGCCGGCGGCGTGGCAGAGCCTCAGGGCGATTTTCATTGCTCCATGCAGCTTCTGGAAACCGGTCTTTTCGATAAGGCCGGCTTTACACGGCTGCATGTGGCCGGCCACCCCGAAGGCAACCGCGACATTGATGCTGATGGCAGCGACACCGCCGTGATGGAGGCCGCTCGCTGGAAGCAATCCTTCTCGGAACGCACCGACGCCAAGATGGCCATGGCCACCCAATTCGCATTTGAGGCCCGCCCGATCATCGACTGGGTCGACCGCCTGCAGGCCGAGGGCATCCACCTGCCCGTCCATATCGGCATCGCCGGTCCCGCCAAACTGCAGACGTTGATCAAGTTTGCTATCGCCTGTGGCGTGGGTCCCTCCTTGAAGGTGCTGCAGAAACGCGCCATGGATGTGTCGAAACTGCTGCTGCCCTATGAACCCACCGAGGTGCTGACCGAACTGGCCGCGCATAAAGCCGCCAATCCCGGTTTCGGCATCGAACAGGTGCATTTCTTCCCGCTGGGCGGCATCAAAACCAATGCGGCGTGGGCCTCGGATCATGGTGGCAGCGCCGCCAGACCCGCATCGGAGACCTGATGACCCACCCGGCCCTTCTATTCGATCTCGACGGCACGCTGCTGGACACCGACAGCATCCACCGTGACGTGTTTGCCGACATGTTGCGCCCCACGGGCCTCGAGGTCACCGAAGAGGTCTACCTGTCAAAGATCCACGGCCGCCTGAATGCCGAGATCTTTGCCGATCTGATGCCGGACGCCGGTGATCCGCAACGCCTCTCCGAGGACAAAGAGGCCGAGTTCCGCAAACGGCTGCCCCGACCCTATCCGGCTATGCAGGGCGCAGAACGTCTGGTCCGCGAGGCGCAGGTGGCGGGCTGGTACATGGCGGTTGTGACAAACGCCCCGCGCCTGAACGCCGAAGCCATGCTCGACGCCATTGGTCTGCGCGATGCCTTCGACCTGATCATCGTGGGCGAGGAGTGCCTGCGCGGCAAACCCCACCCGGACCCCTATCTCGAAGCGATGCGAGAACTCGGCGTGAAACCCGCCATGTGCGCCGCATTCGAGGACAGCCCGTCTGGCATGCGCGCGGCGGCGGCCTCTGGCGCATTTACGGTGGGGATCCGGTCCAGCCTGTCTGATGCAGACCTGCGCACTGCCGGCGCCCAAGCCACCTACGCCGATTTCAATGACATAACGCTCGCGTCCGTGCGCGCGCACCTCAGGGAGACAAACGCATGACGCGCACCGTCATCGAAAGCAAAACAAAAACCGCCATCATCGGCTTTGACCAACCGTTCTGCGTCATCGGCGAACGGATCAATCCGACGGGCCGCAAAATCCTGAACGAAGAACTCGAACGCGGTGATTTCAGCCGGGTCGAGGTCGACGCCATCGCACAGGCCGCCGCAGGCGCCACGGTTCTGGACATCAATTCAGGCGCCGTGTTTTCCAACAAAATGGCCGAAGATCCCCGCTACGCGGACAACAACTTCGTCGAACCGGAACTCATGCGCCAACTGGTCGAATGTGTGCAAAATGCCATCGACATTCCTTTGTGCATCGACAGCTCTGTGCCCGGCGCGCTGGAAAACGGTCTGGCCGCCGCCGAAGGTCGCCCGCTGCTGAACTCCGTGACCGGAGAGGAAGAGCGCCTCGAGCTGGTTTTGCCGCTGGTCAAAAAATACAACGTGCCCGTGGTGGCCATCTCCAACGATGACACCGGCATCTCGGAGGACCCCGATGTCCGCTTTGCCGTGGCCAAAAAGATCGTCGAACGCGCCGCCGATTTCGGAATTCCCGCCCATGATATCGTCGTTGACCCGCTGGTCATGCCCATCGGTGCCATGGCCACGGCCGGGCATCAGGTGTTCACATTGGTCCGCCGTCTGCGGGATGAACTGGGCGTCAACACCACCTGCGGCGCGTCCAACATCTCCTTCGGCCTGCCCAACCGGCACGGGGTCAACAACGCCTTCCTGCCCATGGCCATGGGGGCCGGCATGACCTCCGCCATCATGAACCCCGTTGCCCTTCCGGTTAACGCCAAGAAAATTGCCGAAAAAAAGGCCGAGGTTCTGGCCGCAGGCATCATCCTCCCCGAAGGCATGGATGACGAAACCTTTGTCAGCCTCTTCGGCATGGGCTCCACCAAATCCCGCCCGGGCAAAGAAATGGAAGCCATCCGCGCCGCGAACCTCCTGATGAACCAGGATGACGGCGGCGCCGCCTGGATCGGCTTCAACAAACCCGCAGGCGGTGACGGTGCGTCCGGCGGCCGCCGCGGGGGCCGCCGCCGCAGAGCGTAAACAAAAACGGCCCCCATATCGCGGGGCCGCAGCTATGCTTTTTCTTGGTTCAAATACCTTGGGGGTTTGGGGGCAAAGCCCCCATCCGCTTACAAGTAGTCCGCCCGCTGCAGACCGTATTTCGCCATCTTTTCGTTCAGCGTCCGGCGCGGCAGGCACAGCTCTTCCATGACCGACGCAATGGACCCTTTGTGACGCCGCATGGTGTTATCAATCAGCATGCGCTCAAAGGCTTCGACGTATTCTTTCAGCGGCTTGCCTTCGGTGGTCATCACCGGCTGCATCTGATCGTGGTCCGACATCAGCAGTGACGCAATGGTCCCCTGCCCGCGGCGCGACTGCAGCACCGCACGCTCTGCCAGATTGATCAGCTGACGCACGTTGCCCGGCCACGGGGCCTGCAGCAACTGCGCCGCTTCCTGGGCCGACACTTTCGGCGCGTCACAGCCATATTCATCGGCGTAGCTTTCCGACAACCGCGTGAACAGCGTCAGGATGTCTTCCCCGCGCGCCCGCAACGGCGGAACCGTGATCTTCAGTGCCGCCAGCCTGTAATACAGATCGGCGCGCAGCGCTTGCTCACAGGTGCGCCCCTCTTCCTGCAGGTTGGAAATGGCCACAATCCGCGTCTCGGGGGGATTGCCCTGATCATTGATCACCGACAACAGCCGCGCCTGCGCTGCGTCGGACAGCACTTCGATATCTTCCAGAACCAGCGTGCCGCCGCGCGCCTCTTCCAAGGCGGGCAGACGGGTGTCGTCAGGCTGCATCGGCCCGAACAAGCGCTTCATCAGCGCGTCCTCGTCATGGGCACCACAGGAGATCAGGGTGAATTTCTTGCCCGCGCGCGAACCCACCGCATGCAACGCATGCGCCACCAGCGTCTTGCCCGTGCCGGTTTCCCCTTCGATCAGGACGTGGCCATCCGCTTGGCCGAGATCAAGAATATCCTCTCGAAGACGCTCCATCGCCGGGCTGGCCCCGATCAGCTTTTTCATGATCTGGCCACCTTCGGCCAATTCACGCCGCAACTGGCGCGTGTCCAAGGTCAGGCGACGTGCGTTCGTGGCCTTCTTCGCCAGATCCGACATGCGATCCGGGTTGAACGGTTTTTCAAGGAAATCAAACGCGCCGATGCGCATGGCCTCGACCGCGATAGGCACATCACCATGACCGGTGATCATAATTACCGGCAGTGAGGAATCGGAGCCCATCAGCTTTTTCAACAGCTGGATCCCATCCATCCCCGGCATCTTGATGTCCGAAATCACAATCCCCGGATAGTCCGGTCCAACCGCGCCAAGCGCCTCTTCCGCGCTGGCAAAGGTCTCGGTGTCATAGCCCGACAGCGCCAGCCACTGGCTGATCGACTGCCGCATATCCTGTTCATCATCAACAATGGCAATTTTCATCGCATTCGCCATAAACGTGCTTACTCCGCTGCTTCCGTTGCCGTGCTCAACACAGGCAATTGCATTTCAAACACCGCCCCGCCCCGTTCGCCGTTGCGTGCCGTCAGGCGGCCGCCCAGCTCTGTGACGATTCCCGAAGAAATCGCCAACCCAAGGCCGACCCCGTCGCCCGGAGCCTTGGTGGTGTAAAAGGGTTCAAAGAGCGCATCCAGATCTTCGATCCCGTCTCCATTGTCGCGCACGCTCAGCGTCGCGGTTTCGCCAGCCGCAAGGATGATCTCCACCTGCGGGTCATCTACGGATTTGGTGGCGTCCAGCGCATTGCGCAAGAGGTTCACCAGCACCTGTTCGATCCGCATCCGGTCCCCCATAACGCGGACCGGCGCATCCGGCAGGATCTTGGTGATCTTCACCCGACGCGATTTCAACTGCGGCTCCATCATGGACAACGACGATGCGAGCGCATCGTTCATATCAAAGGGCGTAAAGGCTTCCTGCCCCTTGCGGGCAAAGCCTTTAAGCTGCCGCGTGATTGCGCCCATACGCTCAATCAGATCGTCGATCCGGTGAAAGGCGCTGAGCGCCTCGTCGGGGCGATTGCGGTTCAATAACAGACGCGCCCCCGCCAGATAGGTCTTCATCGCCGCCAAGGGCTGGTTCAATTCATGGGCCACGGCGGCGGACATCTCCCCCAAGGCGGCCAGCTTCGACGACTGCGCCAGCGATTGCTCTGCCACGGCGAGGTTCTTTTGCACCTTCTCGCGCTCGGCGATTTCCCGCTGAAGCCGTGCATTGAGCGCCCGAAGCTCTGTCGCGTCCCGCTGGAACAGCGCCATCCGCACCGCCGTTTTGCGTGAAAGTGTGTAGAACACCATCGCCGCCAGAATCGCGAATCCCATGATCTCCAACGCCAATACCGCGTTCACCCGTTCGCGCACGCTGGAATAGGTCGTGAAGGTCGACAGGGTCCAGCCGCGAAACGGAATGCGGCCATCGATGCGCATCACCGCCTCGCCGCGCAGATAGGCGTCTGCGGTGGTTGCTGTCCAATCCGCGGCAGACGCAATCAGACGTTCGATTGCACCGTCCTCCGGCGGGCCAAGCGCCTCTGCCGGGGTCAAGCCGCGCCAACGCGGTTCCGTCGCAAGCACAATGACCCCGTCCGAATTTGTCACCATGACGGCATCGGAAATCCCGGCCCAGGCGCGCTCGAATTTGGCCAGATCGACCTCGACCATGATAACGCCGACCGTGTCGCCGTTGCTTTCCATGCGCCGCGAATAGGTGAACCGATACCCGCCCGCCTCGCGCGCGATTTCCGTGAAAACCGTTGTGTTTGCGCGCACAGCGTCAACAAAATACGGCATCGCCCGATGGCTTTCGCCCAGACGATTGCGGTCGGTCGCGGCGACAGAGCGGCCATCGCGATCCAGCAGCATCAAACTGGCCGCACCGATCTCATCCACGAAGGAGATCAGGCGCTGGGAGCTTTGCGCATAGTCTTGGGCGTTCAGCGCATCTAGCAGGGCTTTGTCGCGCGCCAGAAGTTCAGGCACGATTGCATTGCGTCGCAGCTCAGAGATCAGGTTCCCCGAATATAGCGCCAAGCGCAGTTCGGCCCGGTTGCGCGTGGTTTCGGTAAAGCGATCCGTCAGCAGCCAGTTTGTGACCCAAACCGTCCCCACGGCCCCGAGCAAAAGCAGGATCAAAGCGATGCGTGCCCGCCCGCTGATCGGTGTCGCCCGTCGAGAGCCAGAGGTGTTTTGGGCCATTGCCATAACGCACAGGATAAAGCGCGCGGCTCAGCTGCTCAAGTCAGGCTGTGGTCAAGGCCTCCGTCAAATGCGCGAAAAGGCGCGCACCGTCGGTGTTTCCTTGCGCAGGATCTGCCGCCCGTTCCGGATGCGGCATCATGCCCAGAACCCGCTTGTTGGCGGACAGGATACCCGCGATGTCGCGCGCGGATCCGTTCGGGTTGCCCGTATACCGGAAAGCCACGCGGCCGTCGTTTTCAAGCAGGTCCAGCGTATCAGCATCCGCGAAATAGTTCCCGTCGTGATGGGCGATGGGAAGGTTGATCTCGGAGCCCGCGCCATAGGGATCCGTAAAGATGGAACTTCCCTCGACGCGCAGACCGACTGTCCGGCAAATGTACTTCAGCCCTGCATTGCGCAGCAATGCCCCGGGAAGCAAGCCTGTCTCCGTCAGAACCTGAAAGCCGTTGCAGACGCCCAAAACGTATCCGCCGCGATCCGCATGCGCCTTTACCGCGTTCACGATCGGGGCATTTGCTGCAATGGCACCGCAGCGCAAATAATCCCCGAAGGAGAAGCCCCCCGGAACGCCAACAATGTCGGTATCCGCCGGCAGGTCAGCATCTTTGTGCCAAACCATCTCGACCTGCAGGCCCGCTTGTTCAAAGGCGACAGCCATGTCACGGTCGCAATTGGAACCCGGAAATACAATGACGGCGGCTTTCATTTCGACTGTCCTCACTGATTGAAGCAAGCATCCGCTCGCAGATCACACGACGAGTCGCCGCGCGAGGTTGCTTTAGCACAGGCTTCTAAAAAAGACAGGGGCGCTTTTACCTTAAGCGCCTTGTCCCCGTCAGAACTCCTCCCCCCAGTCGGTGTCCGACGCCTGTGTTTCAGGCAATGTTTGCTCTCCATGTGCTGCAGGCTCTGGCATCGGGGTTGGCGCGTTTACGGCTTTTTTGACCTCCGCCTCTGGTTTTTTCGCCCCAGCGGTCGGTGCCGATTTTTGCTCTGCGTCTGTCCACGTGGTGGCGGCGTCTGTCAAGTTGGTGACGGCTCCCCCTTTCACAGGTTCGGCGCTGTCTTGTTCGAAAACCCGCATGGTGTCTGACAAGCGTTCTGCTTCCATATTCAGGCTTTGACCGGATGCATTCAGCTCTTCGACAATAGCCGCGTTTTCTTGGGTCGCGCCCTCAAGCCGCTGGACGCCTTCGTTGATATCGGCCAAGCCTTCGGTTTGAACGCGGACGGATTCTGCAATGTTGGAGATCAATTGGCCAAGGCTTTCGACCTGCTCTTGCACTTGGGACAGGGAACTGCCGGTCTTTTGAACCAAGCGGCTGCCTTCGCTCACCTCTTCCCCGCTGGCAGTGATCAACGTCTTGATTTCCTGAGCGGAGTTGGCCGCCGTTTGCGCCAGCGAACGCACTTCCGACGCCACTACGGCGAAACCTTTGCCGGCGGATCCCGCACGGGCGGCTTCGACACCCGCGTTCAGCGCAAGAAGGTTGGTCTGGAAGGCGATATCATCAATTGCCGTGATGATCTGATTGATTTTGTCCGACGTCTCTTCGATGCGATTGATCGCGCCGATTGCGTCGCGCACCACCTGCTCGCTTTCGTCCGAAAGCTCTCGCGACTTGCGGGCCAGCGCATCCGCCTGATCGACGTTCGATTTAATATCGCGGCTAGTGCTGGTCAGCCCATTTAATGCCTCAGCCGATTGCATCAGTGTTGCGGCCTGCATCTCCACCCGGCGGGCAAGTTCGTCCGATGTAGACCCGATTTCGGATGCTGCCATACGGACATTAGACGCCACATTACCGGCCTGATGAAGTGCATCCGCGAGGCTTTGAACTCCGGCGTCGAAGTCGCGACGTAGCACCTCGTATTCCTCCGGGAAATCCGTACCATCCATGCGCGCGCTTAGATCGCGGTCAGCCAATGCGGACAAACCTTTGCGCAGTGCAGTTACCACCTTATCCTGAACAGCCCGCTGCGCTTTGGCCTGCTCTTCGGAGCTCTTTGCCTCCGCCAGCGTCTGCCTGAAACCATCTACAACCCGGGCAGTGACACCCAACGCGTCGCTGCGATGGGTATGCGGTACCGGCGCGTCCAGCGCGCCCTCTGCGATTTTCTGAAGACGGTTCGAGATTGCCGCCATCGGACGAAGCGAGGTCTGCAACAAGACCCAGACCGCAATCAATCCGCCAATGACAGCAAGTGTCGAGGCAATGAGTGCCAGTTGGACCCGTTGGCTGATCTGGCTTTCTACGCTGCCCTTGTCAACGCCAACGTAGAAGATCCCGAGTACATTGTTCTGGGCGTCCAGAATAGGCTGGTAGATCGTGTAGTAAGGATTGCCCAGGATCACGGCTTCGCCACGAAAAGTCTGCTGGTCCAGCATGATCGCGTGAACGGGGTTTGCCTTTCCAAGCCATGTGCCCACCGCACGCTCACCATCAGGCTTGATTATATTGGTGGTCCGCCGGATAAAGTCGCCTTCTTCCGGCACCCACTGGAACAACGTCGCCGTTTCACCGGAAATGCGGCCAACCGCATCGATCAGCTCATGTCCCTCAGGCAATGACATTCCGTCCCAGCGCACCTCGCTCACCGCGCCATCATCGGTCAATTCATAGGTAATGTCAGGGAATTGCTGCGAGAATTTGTCGATCAGAATGCGCAAAGACGCGCTTTGACGGTCCTGCGCGCTGTCGATCGCCGCCTTGCGGCTTTGCGTATCGAACACCCAAAACAGGCCCGCGCATACCAGTATCAGAACGACGGCGAATCCCGCCGAAAGAGTGAACTTCAAATTGTTCCCGAAGCGGCGCATGGCGACCCTCTCTACCTAGTTTGAGAAGGCTGATGCCACGCGGACCATTAAGGGAACGTTTTTGAAGGCGCATTCTGTAGGGCGCCATACGGCGAATTAGACGAAAAATCCGTCCAAGCCGTAGCTCAACAGATCACAGAATTTCGATCTGGTAGCTTTCGATGACCGTGTTGGCGAGCAGCTTTTCACACATGTCCGCAATCGTCTCCTCGGTCGTGCCCTCGGCCACGTCGAGTTCGATCACCTTGCCCTGACGCACCGAACCGACGCCGTCGAAGCCCAAAGCCCCAAGCGCATGCCGCACGGCCTCGCCTTGCGGGTCCAGAACACCGTTCTTCAGCATTACATGCACACGGACTTTCATCGGTTCACCTCCGGGATCAGTTATTGCCGCGCAGGAAACGCATTGCGCCACGGAATGCAAGAGAAAAGCCGGGCGTACCACGTGAAAGGGGCCGCGCATTGCTGCCCGGCCCCAGTCTCAAAAGTCCGAAACGATCAGTTGATCAGCGTGGGTTTGCTGTTGTGCGTTGCGTTCTTGGGCATGACGCCAAGGCGGCGCGCAACCTCGGTATAGGCGTCGGCAAGGTTGCCAAGGTCCTGACGGAACACGTCTTTGTCCAGCTTTTGGCCGGTTTCGAGATCCCACAGGCGGCAGCTGTCGGGCGAGATCTCGTCGGCCACAACCAAGCGTTGGAAGTCACCGTCGTAGACGCGACCGACCTCGATCTTGAAATCGACCAGCTTGATGCCGACACCGTACATCAGGCCAGACAGGTAATCGTTTACCCGCAAGGCCAGTGCCACGATATCGTCCATGTCCTGCTGCGATGCCCAACCGAAAGCTGCGATATGCTCCTCGGTCACAAGCGGATCGCCGAGTTTGTCGTCCTTGAAGCAGTATTCGACGATAGGGCGCGGCATGGCTGTGCCCTCTTCAATCCCCAACCGTTTGGTCAGCGATCCGGCGGCATAGTTGCGCACGATAATCTCGAGCGGGATAATTTCGCAGGCACGGACCAGTTGTTCGCGCATGTTCAGCCGCTTAAGGAAGTGCGTTGGCACCCCGACCCCGTTCAAACCGGTCATGAAGAATTCGGACAGGCGATTGTTGAGCACGCCCTTCCCTTCGATCACGTCTTTCTTTTCGGCGTTGAAAGCGGTGGCATCGTCTTTGAAATACTGGACAATCGTGCCCGGTTCCGGGCCTTCATACAGGATTTTTGCTTTACCTTCGTAAATCTTCTTACGCCGTGCCATGGGGCCCCTTTCAAAAACGGGAAAAACCGCGCGAAATACGCGCGGTGTTACTGGCCTTCTACGTCCAAAGACAGCACTGTGCAAGCCTGTGCCTAAGGGCGACGCGCGAATCCGACGCGGTTTTCGCAATCGTATCAGCGCAGCCGGAATGGGCCATCGCACCCTTGCACACGACCGCGCGGAGCGGCATACCGTTGACAACGATACCAAGACCTCGATCCGGGAGCCAAACCGATGACGACCTTTGATGACCGCGAGAATGCGTTCGAAAACAAATACGCGCATGATCAGGAAATGCAGTTCAAAGCCGAAGCGCGCACCAACAAGCTGCTGGGCCTTTGGGCGGCAGAGCTGCTGGGCAAGACCGGCGATGATGCCAATGCCTATGCCATCGAAGTTGTGAAATCCGATTTCGAAGAAGCCGGCATCGAAGATGTGATCCGCAAGGTCGCAGGCGATCTGGGCGACAAGGCAACGGCGGACGAGATCCGCGCCAAACGCGCCTCGCTTGTGCCGGTGGCGAAGGATCAGATCATGAAGGAAGTCAGCTAACCCCTTCTGTTTTCTGTGACATCCTGCAAAGCGCGCCTGACCCGGCGCGCTTTTGCTTTTAATTCTGCGCAGTTTTCAAAACCGTCAAAGATTGCATTAACACTGCCCGCGTAGGGTTCAAAAAACCCTCCTGAAGGCAGAGCAGTCCGGTGAAACCACTCTAGAACGCGGGATCCGCCTGCTTAAGCCCGTAGTGCCACTGCTGATAGGCACGTTTCTGGTGGCGCTGCTCTGGCGCGAGGCACAGGTCATTGACTGGACGGCGGCGGCCACTGCCTTTGTTGGCATTCCGGTCACCTCATGGCTGGCGGCATTGGCTGCGGTGGGCATCAGTTTCTGGGCCGTGGCGCAGTACGACGTGATCGCTCACCGCCATTTCGGTACAAACGTCCCCGCCCCGGTTGCACGCGGCACAGGCGCGGCGGCCATCACAGTGGCACAGACCACGGGCTTTGGTCCGGCCGTGGGCGCGGCGCTGCGGTGGCGCATGATCGGCGGCTTGGGGTCTGCGAAAATTATCCAAGTCACGGCCTTTGTTACGGCCACTTTCTGCGCCGCTTGGGCCATTTTGGCCGTCGGCGCGGTCGCCCCGATCCTGCTGGAGCGCCCGGCACTGTCGCTTCTGATCATCCCATGTCTGCTGGTGCTCGGCTGTTTAACCCTGATCCGGTTTCACCGAGTGCGGGTGGGCAAACGCTATGTTCGCCTGCCCACGGTACGCGCATTTCTATCGCTGGTGGCTTTTGCGGCCATTGATGTCATCTGCGCTGGCACCGCGTTGAAGCTTTTGTTGCCGCCCGATTTTGGGCCTGATCTTGTGACTTTGGTTGCGGCATTCACCCTTGCCCTTGGCGCAGGCATGATCGGCGGCACCCCCGGTGGCGTCGGACCGTTCGAGATGACGCTGATCTGGCTGCTGCCGCAAACGCCTATTGAAGACCTCGCCGCTGCCTTGATCGCCTTTCGCCTTGTCTACTATGCGGTCCCTTGCGTTTTTGGCGCTCTGTGGGCGCTGCTGGCCCCTAGGCATACGGCGTTCTCTGCGCCCGAATTGGAGGCTACGCTTACCGGACCACGGCCCGAGTTCGGGATTGCTGCCCAGAACGACCATAGTGCCTTGAGCGGGTTCGCGGCGGAGGGAGTCGCCCTGCGCACACCTCATAGTCTTGCATTGTTTCTCGGCCCTCTTGAGGGAAGCCTGTCGCAACTGATCCCCGAATTGCGCCGTGCCGCCCGTGAGGAAAACCGCATCCCTTGCTTGTATAAGATTGAGGCCCGCGATGCGCGGGACATGCGCGACGCAGGCTGGACGGTCCTGCCCTTTGCGATGGAGGCGCATATTAACCCCGCAACCCATCGCCTGGACGGGCCGCAATTCCGTCAACTGCGCCGCCAAGTTCGCAAGGCCGAACAAAACGGCGTGCGTGTCGCACGGTTGACCGACCCCGACTGGGAACGCCTGACCGAAATTCACAGCCGGTGGGAGGATGCCCATGGCGCGGAACGTGGGCTGACCATGGGGCGGTTTTGCCCGATATATCTGAGTGATAAACCGCTTTACGGCGCATGGCAGGGTGACCGGTTGATCGCCTTTACCAGCTGGTTGCGGTCTGACGGCAGTATGTCGCTGGATGTCACCCGCCACATGCCTGACGCCCCTCACGGCACGATGCATGCCTTGATTCACCACGTCATCGCAACCGCCGCGGCCCATGACATAAGCGACATCAGTTTGGCCGCCGTTCCGCACCCCAATACGCCGCACTGGATCGAAAACAGCGCAGGCCTGAGCCGTTTCAAAAGCAGCTTTGCACCTACGTGGAGACCGCTTTATTTTGCGGCTCCTAATGCTCTGGCCATGACCCTCTGCGCGGCAGATCTGCGTCAGACCATTGTTCGGCCCCCACCGCTTCGCCGAAGCGTGCAAGATCTGTGGGACCTCGATGCCATGGTGTCCGCGCCACGTCACGCAACGGTTGCGCCCCCAACCGCACGACAGCGCAAAGCGATCTGACCACCGTCGAACCATTGTGGACATCCGATAGATGCTCTGTGCAGATATTGCAGCAGGGAGGACGACCACATGAGCGATACACTGCGCGGCTGCCTTTGGATGATCGGGGCTATTGCGTCATTCACTTTGATGGCGGTGGCGGGCAGAGAGGTCAGTCTGGAGCTCGATACTTTCGAGATCATGCTCTATCGCTCTTTGATCGGGGTGGCATTGGTTGTCATGGTCTCGCGCTTGGCAGGCACCCATGGACAGATCACGACGCAGAACATGCCGCTGCATCTTGTGCGCAACCTATGCCATTTCACCGGCCAGAATCTCTGGTTCTACGCAATCACCGTGCTGCCGCTGGCGCAGGTGTTTGCGCTAGAGTTTACCTCTCCTTTTTGGGTGATGCTGCTGGGTTTTGTCATTCTGGGAGAGCGGTTGACGAAGAATCGCGTTCTGGCCGCCGTGGTCGGGTTCTTGGGCATCCTCATCGTGACGCGCCCCTTGCCCGAGACGTTTCAAATTGGGCAGGTCGCAGCCGCCATTGCAGCCATCGGCTTTGCAGGGTCAGCCGTGTTCACCCGCCTTTTGACACGCAGCACGACCATCACCTGCATCTTGTTCTGGTTAACTGTGATGCAGGCCGGATTCGGCCTTGTCTGCGCGGGATTTGATGGAAACATCGCTGTGCCGGCGGCGGCAAGCTGGCCTTGGGTCACAGTGATCGCCTGCGCTGGCCTTATCGCGCATTTCTGCCTGACGAGCGCCCTACGTCTGGCGCCTGCGACCGTAGTAATGCCCATCGATTTTACGCGGCTGCCAGTTATCGCACTTGTGGGAATCACCTTGTATCAAGAGCCACTAGACCCATACGTTCTGATCGGCGCGGTCGTAATTTTCGCTGCAAATTACGTAAACATCCGGTTAGAGACCGCGACCAGCCCGAATTTGCGCTCGGATACTGTTAAAACTGTTACAAAAACGTAACGCAGCCCCTATTCAAGACCAATTGACGCACCGTCAAAATTGAACGTTAACCCGGCAACTGCATAGGCTGACGGCGGAGACACCCCAATGGCGGGGTTGAGGGACAAGCACATGAAAACATTGACAAGCGGGGCAGCTCTGCTGGCTCTGAGCACCACCACTGCATTTGCAGCCGGCCTTGACCGTTCGGGTCAAAGCGTCGCAGCAGTCTTTGCGCCGGGCGGCACTACATCGCTGAGCTTCGGTGTGGTCGTACCACAGGTGACGGGTAAGGACATCGGCGGCTCTGGTGGCTCCTATGACGATAGCGTAGGCCAGACATACGGTCAGGTCGGCATTAGCTACACGCACAATATCAACGAAAAATCGAGCTTCGCGCTAATTATTGACCAGCCCTATGGCGCGGATGTCGAATATGGCACCAGCCCGTTGACGTCTAATCTGGGCGGCACTTCCGCCGACCTCGACTCCTTGGCCCTGACCGCAGTGGCCCGTTATAAGGTTTCTGATCGTTTCAGTGTGTTCGGTGGCGTGTCGGCCCAGCGTATCACCGCTTCGGTCGCACTTAACGGTACCGCGTACCGTGATGCAGTGGCCGTATCTGGTGTTGCAGAAGCCGCGGGCGTAGACTCCGGCGTGCTTGGAGCCGCACTTCAGGGGGATTCGGCCTCCGTGGTTGCACTCGGCGGCCCAGCGACCGTAGGCGCTTTGGGCGCGCAGGTCGCCAGCGTCGCGGGTGCATTCGCCGCAACCGGTGGCTACAACTTTGACATGGATGAAAGCACCGAAGCCCACTATCTGATCGGTGCTGCTTACGAGATCCCTGACATCGCTCTTCGGATTGCCGGGACCTACCATTTCGAGACTGAGCATAAAGCCGATACAACGGAGAGCTTGCTGACCGGAACCCCCCTCAGCAGATCGCAGAACTCGACTGTTGAGTTTGTGACACCCCAGAGCTTCAACCTCGAAGCGCAAACGGGCATTGCTCCGGGCACATTGCTGACGGCATCTTGGCGTTGGACCGAATTCTCGGCAGTGGACATCGTCCCCACCGGGCTTGGCCGCGATCTGGTGAACATTGATGATAGCAACCGTTACACCCTCGGCGTGGCGCGTCAGTTCTCTGACAAGTTGGCAGGCTCCGTGACACTGAGCTACGAGCCTGAGGGCGATGACCTTGTGTCGCCGCTTGGCCCGACCAACGGTCTGAAGGGAATCTCGGTCGGTGGTCGCTGGACAGATGGGCCGCTGAACATCTCCGGTGGGATCAACTACTCGATCCTTGGCGATGCAAAGCCTGCGGTGGGTGATATGGCTGTGGCCGAATTCACCGACAACCACGCGGTTGGCGTCGGCTTCAAGATCGATATGAAGTTCTGATATCGCGCAAACGTGCAGTTTCAGGGCCGCCGGTTGAACCGCGCGGCCCTTTTTCATGCCTGTGTGAAAGCCGTTTGACGCCCCCTGCCCGCCCGCGTAACCCTGTGCGCAACAAGACTTAAAAGAGACCGGACATGCGCTATTCCACCGCCAAAGATTGGCTCAATGCCCCATCAAAACGCGTTGTTCTATTTGCCATGTCCGGGCTTGGCAAAACCCATGTGTCGAATACGCTGCGGGCTTCTGGCGAATGGTTCCACTACTCGATCGATTACCGGATCGGCACGCGCTATATGGGCGAGTTTATCGCCGACAATGCTAAGCGCGAGGCAATGAAGAACCCGTTTCTGCGTGAGCTGTTGATGTCGGATTCGATCTATATCGGATCCAATATCACCTTCGACAATCTCAGCCCCGTCTCGACCTATCTGGGCAAACCCGGAAATATTGACGCGGGCGGATTGGATATGGCGGAATATAAGCGGCGACAGGCACAATTCGAACGCGCCGAACGGCAAGCCTTGTTGGATACCCCTTACTTTATCGCCCGCGCACAGGATCTTTACCAATATCCGCATTTTGTCTGCGACACCGGTGGGTCCATTTGCGAATGGGTCGATCCCGAAGACCGCAATGATCCCATTATGACCACGCTGGCAAAGGATTCCCTGCTGGTCTGGATTCGCGGCTCTGACGCCCATACAGAAGAGCTCGTGCGCCGGTTCGACCGCGCCCCGAAACCTATGGCCTACCGTTCCGACTTTTTGGCACGTGCTTGGCGAGACTATCTCGACCAAACAGGTAGCCCCGAGGCCGAGGTGGATCCAGATGCCTTTATCCGTTGGACCTACGCGCAGGCGCTGGCGCATCGACAGCCCCTGTATGAGGCGATGGCTCACAATTGGGGAATCACGATAGAAGCGGAAGATCTGGCCAAGGTTGGAGATGCCGATGACTTTGATGCTGTGATCGCCGAGGCGTTGCCCGCGTGATACTGCTAGGCCTTTGAATTTTAAGGCCAGGTAAACTTGACAAAAATACTCTGCAAATATAAAACGCGGAAAAACCCGTGCATGACGCACGTATTTCCTGCCGCGAGTGTAGAGTGATGCCAATGACCGCCCCGACCGACAACGCCCCCCAAATGATCGGCGCCGACGCTATTCCGCGCTACGATGCCAAAAGCCTGATTGCGGACGGCGTGAAGGCCGAAATTGACCTGAACGGACAGATCTACACGCTGCGCATCACACGTGCGGGCAAGTTGATCCTGACGAAATAAAGCCGCTGCGGCGTCTCTGTGATGCCGCGCGCCCCTGTTCCCTGAAACGTGACGGTCACCACACTTGTGACCCGACCTGCGGTGCCTTATTTGTCGCCGGGTTGGTAGTACAGGAACAGACATATGCCCATTCGCTTGCCCTCGGATCTCCCCGCCTTTGACGTGCTCACGCGCGAGGGCGTGATGGTCATGTCCGAAGAGCAAGCCGCCCGGCAGGATATCCGCCCCTTGCGGATCGGCTTGCTGAACCTGATGCCGAAAAAGATCCAGACGGAAAACCAATTTGCGCGTTTGATCGGGGCGACTCCCCTGCAAATCGATTTGCACCTCATCCGGATGTCGGAACATCAAACACGCAACACCTCGGCCGAGCATATGGAGGCGTTTTATCGCTCGTTCAGCGATGTCGAGGCGAGCGGCGAAAAGTTCGACGGACTGGTGATTACCGGCGCCCCTATTGAACATCTGCCGTTTGACGAGGTCACCTATTGGGACGAGCTCACGCGGGTCTTTGAGTGGACGCAAACCCATGTGCATTCCACGTTCGGCGTATGTTGGGGAGGAATGGCGATGATCAATTACTTCCACGGCGTCAAAAAACACCTATTGGATCATAAAGCCTTTGGTGCTGTGCGTCATGTGGTGCACAGCAATGGCTCGCCCTATTTGCGCGGGTTCTCTGACGATATGGTGATGCCTGTTTCGCGCTGGACCGAGATCCGTAGCGAAGAGGTCCGCGAGGCAGGCCTGCCGATTTTGATCGACAGCGATGAAACCGGGCCTGCTTTGGTCGAGGATCCGGCCCATCGTGCGCTATATATCTTTAATCATCTCGAATATGACAGCGGCACATTGAAAGAGGAATACGATCGCGACGTGGAAGCGGGCAAGCCGATCAACGTGCCCGCCAACTATTATCCCTCTGACGACCCGACCCGTGCGCCGATGAACCGTTGGCGCAGCCATGCACATCTGCTGTATGGCAATTGGATCAATGAAATCTATCAGACGACACATTTTGATCTCGATGCAATCGGCTCCTGAGGTCCTATAGCGCATCATGTGGGGCACTATCGGCATAGTCGCCATCGGCGCTTGGGGCTTGAGCCATCTGAAAGCCGCGTACCGCGAACGTGCAGCAAAGGCCGCATTTCCGCCTGAAGGTGACTTCGTAGAAGTCGATGGAACCCGCGTCCATTATGTGACACGTGGCACTGGTCCGGATGTTGTCCTAATCCACGGCATGTCTGGTAACCTTCGTGACATGACATTCTCTCTGATGGATCGGTTGGCCGAGCGTTACAGGGTGACCGCTTTTGACCGCCCGGGTATGGGTTACACCGCGCGTACCTCAAAAGCGGGCGAAACCCTGACGGAACAGGCTCACCTGCTGGCCAAGGCTTCGGCAAAGCTTGGCTTGGTGGAACCAATCCTGATGGGACAAAGCTACGGCGGCAGCGTTGCGCTGGCATGGGGCGTCCATAACCCAGATCACATAGGCGGCCTGGTACTCACCGCCAGCCCATCACATCCGTGGGACGGTGGGATGTCATTGCTTTACCGAATAAATTCACACCCACTGCTCGCGCATATTGCCATCCCCTTCGAAAGCGCTTGGGTCTCTCACAGATACATCGACAAAGCGATTGCCGGTGTTTTCGCCCCCCAACCAATGCCCAAGGGCTACAACGCCCACCTCGGTGCAGCCCTTACCATTCGTCGCAGTGCGCTGCGCGCAAACGCGATGCACCGAGCGGGTTTGCTCGCCCAAATTCAACACTTGGTTCCTTTGTACGACCAGCTCACCATGCCCATCGAAATCATACACGGAACAGCAGACCAGACAGTGCCTGCCGAAATACACACGACCCCATTGGCTGCGCGTCTTCCTAATGCGCATGTGACTCTTCTGGACGGTATTGGTCATATGCCGCATCATTGTTCAGAAGATGCCGTTCTTAAAGCGGTGGACCGAGTTCACCAACGTAAATGACCAGTTTGCCAAGCCTTGGTGCCGCGGTCATAGTAACCGCAAACAAGGAACGGAAATCATGCCCGAAGCTCTCCCATTCGATGGTGCTATTTCAAAATATGCCGAAAATGATGCGCCGAAAGACGTCAGGAATGCCTTAAATAAGGCAAAAAAGTCTGAGATCCTAGACGAAAGCTATCCTTACAAAACCGAGCTTTCTCGCAAAATCTATGAGGACGAATTAGAAGATCTACAGGTCGAACTGGTAAAAATGCAAGCTTGGGCCAAACGAACCGGGCAGCGGATCGCAATAGTGTTCGAAGGGCGCGACGCTGCTGGCAAGGGCGGTACGATCAAGCGCTTTAGAATGAACCTGAACCCACGCGGCGCCCGCGTCGTCGCCTTGCCCAAACCCAACGATCGAGAAGCAACACAGTGGTATTTCCAAAGATACGTCGAGCACCTTCCAGCCGCAGGTGAAATCGTTTTTTTCGACCGCTCTTGGTATAATCGGGCGGTTGTAGAACACGTGTTTGGGTTCTGTACCGGCGATCAGCGGGAACACTTTTTTGCGCAAGTTCCAAGTTTTGAAAGCTTGTTAGTCCAAGATGGAATCCACCTTTTCAAGTTTTGGCTTAATGTCGGACGGGCTGAGCAACTACAACGTTTTCTAAAACGGGAAAAGGATCCGCTGAAGCAATGGAAGCTCAGCCAGATTGATGTTGAGGGCCTATCGCGGTGGGATCAATACTCTGAAGCGATCGCGGAAACTTTGAAACGCACGCATACCTCCACCGCTCCATGGACCATTGTCAGGTCAGATGATAAGAAAAGGGCGCGATTGGCAGCGATCCGTCATGTCCTTAACCGGCTGGACTACGACGATAAGAAGTCCGCCTCTATCAGTAAACCGGATGGTAAAATTGCCGGCGGACCGGATATTTGGATATCTTGATTTCTGCTCCTATCATTGCCCTCCTTAAATGTACTCAGCCAGACGGGATGAAATGGTAAAACGCGGCTATCACCACGGAAACCTGAGGCAAGCCTTAATCGAGGCTGCATTGGTTTTGATTGAAGCTAAGGGACCGACTGGTTTCTCTTTATCTGAAGCAGCAAAACACGCCGGTGTAACACCCGCTGCCGTGTATCGACATTTCGCAGGGCGCGAAGACTTAATCGCTGCGACTGCCTTGCAAGGATACGGCATATTCTTTGATGTCATGCAACATGCATCCCAAGATGGCCACCTTTCTGATTTGGCTGCCTTTGAGGCGTGCGGGCGTGCATATCTTGACTTTGCCCAGAAGTTTCCGGGCCACTACATTGCGATGTTTGAGTCCGGAATTTCCGTCAATTATTCGCCAGAGCTCGCTCTTGCATCTTCAAACGCCAACGCCATCCTCGAGAATGCAGCGGAACGGCTATCGCGTCACATTCCTATGGAAAAGCGTCCACCTGCATCGATGTTTTCGGCACACATCTGGGCTCTTTCTCACGGTGTGGTGGAATTGTTTGCGCGAAATTCACCCGGCACTCAATCCCCCTACGCGCCCGAAGACCTTTTAGAGACCGGAATTGGTATATATCTAAGAGGGCTAGGCCTGATAGAGATCGATTAACGTGTTAGTGCTTTGCGATTGCAGAAGTGATTACTTTTTCCAGCTGCTCTAGAAGAAGCCCATTGTCGAACTTTTCCTCCGCCACAGAACGGGCCCGCTTTGCCATTTCAGTGATCTCGCCCTGCGGCAAAGTCAAAGCTTTACGCAAAGCCGCAGCAAACTCCATTTCATCATACTCGTCTACAAGATACCCAGTCGCACCCTCTTCGATTGCCTCCGGAATTCCCGCATGTCGCGTAGATACCGTTACACATCCCGATGCCATGGCCTCTTGGATTGCCGTAGGTAAACCTTCGGTATTTCCGTTTGCAGCTGTAACGGAATGTTGAAGATAGATTTCTGACTTTTGCAAATATGAGCGCACTTGAGCGTGTGGCAACGCGCCTAGAAATTGGACTTTCTTAGGAATTCCAAGCTGCGAAACAAAGTCCTGAGCAGCAGGCAGCAATGCTCCATCCCCAATCATAGTAAGATGTGCGTGGGGAATATTTTGGGTAGCTTTTGCGAAAGCTCTTATTGTCAGAAGTGGGTGCTTTTTCTCGACGAACCGACCGATGAATACAACCGATCCTCTTGTCTTCTCAGCAGGATAAAACCTACGGACATCTACGCCCGACGGAATGACGTGACTGTTTTCATGTCGAACGCCAACAGAGGCTAAGTTGTCCAAAAGAAATTGAGAAACTGCAAAAACGCCATCCAATTGGGGTGTCATTTTGCGATACGCGCGTTGAACATGAGCATGCCTAATACGCGAGGAAGCATCAGAGCCACGGAAGTAACAGAACATCGGCAATCCGGCCTCTGCCGCGATAGGCGCAATCGACACGCCTTGAGGGCCAAACTCCGCAAGAACAAATTCTGTGCCGTGGTCCTTCCAGAATTTCAGCAACGCTGCCTTTTCAGCACCGTAGGGAATGGTTTTCGACCCGTATTGTGCATAATGCTTGAGGTCATAGAGTTTACTCGCCACCGATCGCCGTTGCCTGAACTGCTGCAACCCCAGTATAGGGCGTTCGCCGGTAGTGTTCTCACATTTGTGGGTGGCAACGACAGAGGTGTGTCCACCGAACAAATGCTCGATATGGCGATTTACAAATGTCTGTCCGGGAGAGGGGTAGTTTTCTACGATGATACAGGCACGCATATCAAACTCTCCGATCTTGTAATTCAGCAACAATATCTACGAGCTGAAGTGCGATGACCTCGGGGTGGCTTTTAGCTGCCATGGATCTCATACGGTCTTTTGCAAAAGACCAGACAGGCCCCATGAATTCGTCCCGCGCCCGCAAGCAAACTTCGGTCGGATTTCCATCATCCAAACAAAAATAGGGGTAATCTTCCCCAAGGAAATGTGCCGCGTCATTGGTGGACTTTTGGGTAAGAATAACTGCCCCCAACGCTGCAGCGGTGAAACCCTTCACAAACGGTTTGCTGGAGGCAGCTTCGAAGTCACGATCTTTTCGTATCGCGTAGTGAAAATTATACGTCGGCAGGGCTGCAAGCACGTCAGAAAACTGTTCAGTCGTCCGTGCTTCGAAAACGTCCATCGGGAATATGCTTTGATCCGGCAAAACAGTATTGCGAACGTCGCCGACGTAAACGGGACGGAATACTTCGTGTTGCGCACTGGTGTTTTGGAATATCCGCACGTCGGCAGCATGCAACAATAACCGGCTATTATCCGCCATCGTCGGGTTTGACGAAAATTCGTCGAGTTGCCCGTATGAACACGCCAGATGCAAATCCGCACCGCTTGTACGACGTGTAGTGATCGGTTCATCCACATGGTCGAAACAGACCCCACGACACTTCCATCGTAAAATACCGAGCGCCGGTGACGAAATGGATTGGACTGCCTTTTTCGAAAGGATGTAGACGGCATCCGAATCCGCGTTAAATGCCCATCGTTCCTGAGCTGCCATGCCGCCTTTGCGTGATGGGAGTTCGGATAGGTCGGCCGAGATACGATCCGACACAAAGCGATCTCCAATCTGCTTCATTTGAAGTGTCCGCATCGCGGAGCTTCCGAGATTCAGTTTACCGCTTGCATAAACAAACACGACTTTGGGAATGCGAGGCGCCAATGGAACACCGTTTTCTATAGAAAATGCGCGCCAACAAGGTTGGCGCGCATAAAACGATTTCGCAAGAATTAGCGCTTCGAGAACTGGAAGGAACGACGCGCTTTACGCTTACCGAACTTCTTACGTTCAACAACACGCGAGTCGCGCGTCAGGAAGCCAGCGGCTTTCAGTGCACCGCGCAGCTCGGGGTTGTACAGCTGCAGCGCTTTGGAGATGCCGTGCTTGACCGCGCCGGCCTGACCGGTGAGGCCACCGCCCTTTACGGTTGCGTAAACGTCGAATTCACCTTCGACACCAGCAACCTGGAAGGGCTGACGCAGGATGAGCTGCAGAACGGGACGCGCGAAATACTTGTCCTGATCCTTGCCGTTCACCACGACCTTGCCGGAACCCGGCTTGATCCAGACGCGTGCGACAGCGTCTTTACGCTTGCCGGTCGCATAGGAGCGGCCCAGCTCGTCACGAACGGGCTCACGGGGGGCCAGTTCTTCTGCACCTTGCACACCGCCGATATCGTCGGTCACGGCCTTTGCGAGGTCATCAAGGGAGTTGATTTGATCAGCCATGATTACACCCGGGTGTTCTTGGAGTTCTTGGATTTCACGTCCAGAACTTCGGGGTTCTGGGCTTCATGCGGGTGATCCGCCGAAGCATAAATACGCAGGTTTGTCAGTTGCTTGCGCGACAGGCGGTTGCCCGGCAGCATACGCTTGACCGCTTGGAACACGACCCGTTCGGGGTGCGCGCCATCAAGGATCTGCTGCTTGGTGCGGGATTTGATCCCACCCGGGTGGCCGGTGTGCCAGTAGAAGTTTTCTTCGCGCTTCTTGCCCGTCAGCTGGACCTTGTCGGCGTTAACAACGATAACGTTGTCGCCCATGTCCATGTGGGGGGTGAAGGACGGCTTGTGCTTGCCGCGCAGACGCATGGCAATGATCGAGGCGAGACGACCCAGCACGACGCCCTCGGCGTCGACCACGATCCACTTCTTCTCGATGTCTGCCGGAGTTGCAGAGAAGGTTTTCATGTTACAGTCCAGTATCTGTGGCCGAAAAATCCGACCGGTCCGATAGAGAAGAGCCGAGGTTTCCCCCGGCTCGAAATTCGATGGGCGGGTTATATACATCATCGCGCCCCAGTCAACAGGCCAATATCGCAAAGTATTAAACAATATCAATTGCTTACAATTAAGGTATTTAAATACCCCACTTAAGCAGCCAGTTTCGCACTCTCTTTCACCGGTGCGAGGACAGGTCATTGAATTTTCCCGCATAGCGTGACGTCATACTATGCCTGCCCGGATTTGTTGTGGTTTGCTTATCAGGGAGAGGAGACCGCCATGACCGACACACAAACCGTCCAACTGACCATCAGTGACCACATTGCCGAAGTTGTTCTGAACCGCCCCCACCGAAACAACGCCGTCGACATATCTGTATTCGAAGGGCTCGCAGAAGCAGGCCAGCAGATATCCGAAAATCGGGATGTACGGGCCGTGGTTTTGCGCGGGAATGGCGATCATTTCTGCTCCGGCATCGACACCGCCCTATTCACAAGCAATCCCGACCCAAAGTCGTTGATCGATCGCATTCTGACCCTGCCTGAGGGCGAAACGTCCAATTTCTTCCAAAAACCATGCACGATCTGGCAAGAGATAGATGTCCCCGTTATCGCGGCCCTGCATGGTGTGACCTATGGCGCTGGTTTCCAGATCGCTTTGGGTGCTGATATTCGCATCGCCTCCGCCTGCACCCGTATGTCGGTCATGGAAATCAAATGGGGGCTGATCCCGGATATGGGCATTTCGACCACCCTGCCCCGATTGATGCGGGCCGATCTGGCCAAAGAGTTGATCTTCACCGGTCGTATCGTCGAGGCCGACGAGGCACTGACCTTGGGATTGGTCACGCGCATCACGCAAGAGCCTGATGAGGCTGCCCATGCCCTGGCTCTGCAAATCGCGCAGAAAAATCCCGACGCGATCCGCCGTGATAAACGGTTGATGAATGAAGCGTGGACCGCGCAACGCGCAGAGGCACTTCGTTTGGAGGCCGTCTTACAGGCTGAAGTGATCGGGCAGCCGAACCAGATGGAGGCCGTCTTTGCGAACATGCAAAAACGCCCCCCGCGTTTTACCTGATCCCATTACCGGACAGGTGGTATGGAATAGGTTAACGTCGCATGGGCCACTGGATCGTCGCAGCCTTCACTGGTGAGCATGACATCGATCACGGCCAGCGACTTGCCCAGCTTGAGAACACGCCCCTCCGCCAGAATATCCACGCCTGAGGCAGGTTTGCGCATGAAGTCGATCGAACAATGCAAGGTGACGGCCAGGGCCTGTTTGCCAATGTGCATCATGACCCCGACATAGGCGGTCACATCTGCAAGGCTGAACATCGCGGGCCCGGAGACCGTCCCGCCGGGGCGTAAGTGACGCTCATCGTTGAGCAACCGCATCACGATTTCCCCCGGCGCCATACGTTCAATTGCGAACATCCCCCTGACCTGCGGGAAAACTTCTTCTAAAAAGCTTTCCATTTCCTGTTGGCCAACAACAATTTGCATGGTCTCCTCCTCCTGTCACGACAGCTAAACCCGCCCAAACCGTGAGGACAAGATGGCACTTTTGATCAGACAGGATGCAAAAGGCATCGCGCGACTGACGCTCAACAGCCCCGCGAACCTTAACGCCCTATCCGATGAGATGCTGGACGCGCTGCAATCAGAGATTGACGCATTGGCCGCTGATCCTGCCATTCGGGTGGTGGTCCTATCTGGCGCGGGAAAGGCATTTTGTGCAGGGCATGATCTTAAGCAAATGCAGGCCGCCAGAGGCCAAACGGACAAAGGTCGTGCATATTACGCCGATCTCTTTGCACGATGTTCCCGAGTTATGCTCGGCCTGCAAAAGCTTCCACAACCTGTCATCGCGGAAGTCCACGGAATCGCCACCGCTGCGGGATGCCAATTGGTCGCAAGCTGTGACATGGCCGTTGCCGCCGACAACACGCGCTTTGGTGTAAACGGCGTCAATATTGGACTTTTCTGTTCTACCCCGATGGTGGCGTTAACCCGGAATATTCCGTGCAAGAAAGCGTTTGAAATGCTGACCACAGGGCATTTTCTGACTGCTGCAGAAGCTGCGGATCTTGGGCTGATCAACCGCGCCGTTCCGGCCAGCGAACTTGCAAACGCAACGCAGTCTCTCGCAGAAACCGTCGCCGCAAAGCTGTCCGCGGCAGTTAAGATCGGAAAATCGGCGTTTTATGAACAACTGCCCATGTCGGCCGAGGACGCATATGCCTTTACCGGCAAAGTCATGGTGGAGAACATGCTGTGGCGGGACACAGATGAAGGGGTCTCTGCCTTCCTCGAAAAGCGCCCTCCCGACTGGTCGGACACAGACTGATCAACAAATGCCTCTTGGAAGACAGCAACGCTTCGCCTAAATCCGCGCTATGACACAGACACTTCATATCGTTGGCGGCGGAATGGCCGGATCCGAGGCCGCATGGCAGGCCGCAAACCTTGGCATTCAGGTTGTTCTGCACGAAATGCGGCCCAAGGTGGAAACCTTTGCGCACCGCACCGGCGATCTGGGCGAGATGGTGTGCTCCAATTCCTTCCGTTCTGACGATCACGAACAGAACGCCGTCGGGCTTCTTCATTGGGAGATGCGTCAGGCCGGCGGGCTCATCATGGACACGGCTTACGCCAACCGCCTTCCCGCCGGAGGGGCGCTGGCCGTGGATCGCGATGCGTTTTCGGCCGCGGTGACCGCAAAACTGATTAACCACCCGAACATTAAAGTATCTTACGAAGAGATTACCGACCTGCCTGACGACGGGCATTGGATCTTCGCCACAGGTCCCCTGACATCCGAGAGCCTTGGCGGCGCCATCCAAGCCGAAACCGGCGCGGACCGTCTCGCGTTTTTCGATGCTATCGCCCCCATCGTTTACGCGGACAGCATCGATATGTCGGTCGCCTGGAAGCAGTCGCGATATGACAAGGGCGAGACCGAGGAAGAACAAAAGGCCTATATCAACTGCCCGATGACCAAGCCGCAATACGAGGCCTTCATCGACGCGCTTCTGGCTGCCGACAAAACCGAATTCCACGAGGGTGAGACGGCGAAATATTTCGACGGCTGCCTTCCCATCGAAGTGATGGCAGAGCGCGGCCGTGAAACTTTGCGGCACGGGCCGATGAAGCCAGTCGGCCTGACAAATCCGCACGACCCCGAAACAAAGGCCTACGCCGTGGTACAGTTGCGCCGCGACAACGCGCTTGGCACGCTGTACAATATCGTAGGCTTCCAGACAAAGATGAAGTACGGCGCACAAACATCTGTTTTCAAAATGATTCCCGGACTGGAGGACGCTTCATTTGCGCGTTTGGGTGGCATTCACCGCAACACATTCCTCAACAGCCCGACGCTGTTGGACAGCCAGATGCGTCTGCGATCGAAACCCCATATTCGGTTTGCCGGACAGGTCACCGGCGTCGAAGGGTATGTGGAAAGCTCGGCCATGGGCCTGCTGGCCGGACGAATGGCCGCCCATGAAATGCTCCGGGCCCCGCTCGCGGATGTGCCCCAGGATACCGCGCATGGCGCCCTGATCCATCACATCACCGGCGGCGCCGAGGCTAAGACATTCCAGCCCATGAACGTTAATTTCGGCCTGTTCCGCCCTCTTGAAGGACTCCGCGGTGGCCGTCGGGGTCGCAAAGACCGCTACAAGGCCTATACTGATCGGGCAAAGGCATGCTGGACGGACTGGCTTGCCGCGCAAAAGGAACCGGCATGAACTATGTCCTCGCTCTCTTTCTGCCACCCCTGTCCATTTTGCTGACCGGACGGGTGTTTGTCTCCATCGCCGTGTTTATCATCTGGGTCCCGGCGATTTTGTTTTCCGGCGGGCTGACCCATCCGATGTTTATCTTGTTGGCTTGGATCCTGATCTATCAGGCGAACGCAGATCGGCGTGCCCAGCGGTATGGTCGAGATTAACAAGACTACGCAACCACCTGTATGATAACGCGTTTTGCCCCCAGCCCAACCGGCCCTCTCCACTTGGGCCATGCCTATTCCGCCATGTTGGCATTCGACATGGCGCAGGCAGCCGGGGGCGTTTTTCATGTGCGGATAGATGATCTTGATCAATCAAGAAGCCGCGCCGCGTGGGAGGCCCAGATCTACGATGATCTCCACTGGCTTGGGCTGAGCTGGCCAACGCCCTGTCGTCGCGAATCCGAGCATCTGGCAGACTATGACGTCGCTTTGGATCGGCTGTGGCAGATGGGTTTGCTGTACCCTTGTCACTGCAGCCGACGGGACATTCGCGATGCGTTAAACGCACCGCAAGAGGCGGCTGTCGGGCCGGATGGGCTGGTCTATCCCGGCACCTGCAAGCCCGCGTTCATGGGGCCCGACAGGCCTAGACCGCGTGACGTCACCTTGCGCCTCGACATGACAAAAGCCTGCGCTTTTCTAAATAACAGCAGTGATTTACGGGGCTTTCATGAAGCGATACATGCGGACCCTCGTCCGCAAATCATTGCCAACACGAAATCTCACCTTATCCAAAACGTCGGAGACGTTGTTTTGGCCCGCCGCGACATGGGCGCGGCTTACCACCTTGCGGTGGTTGTGGATGACGCGGCGCAGCTGGTTACAGACGTCGTGCGCGGCCAAGATCTGTTCGAGGCCACACGCATCCACGTTCTGCTTCAGCAGCTTTTGGGGCTTCCTACGCCGCGCTATCATCATCATATGCTGATCCGCGATGATATGGGTAAACGACTGGCGAAACGCGACGATGCCCGCGCCATCGCCACCTACCGTGACGATGGACATACGCCCGCGGACATTCGTCGAATGGTCGGGCTTCCCGTGGCTTAATCGGCCATTGGCTTCATCAGTTCGATTTCGTTACCGCTGCTGACCGAGGTGTAAAAGCACGACCGGCGGTTCGTGTGGCAGGCTGCGCCCGTCTGACGCACCACAGCCAACAGGCAATCCCGGTCGCAGTCCAACCTGAGATCCACCAGCTCTTGCGTGTGACCGGAGGTTTCGCCCTTGATCCAGAACGACTTCCGTGATCGAGACCAATAGGTTACGCGTCGAGTCTCAAGCGTTTTGGCAACGCTTTCCGCGTTCATCCACGCCATCATCAGGACCTCTCCGGTGCCTTCCTGTTGGGCGATGCAGGGGATCAGGCCGCGGTCGTCGTAGACCAAACTTTCGGGATCGAAGGACATGAGGTGAAAAACCTTTTGCTTGGCAGTGTTGCAAGCCTATGTAAGAGGAACCTTCCCGAAGCGAAAGCCCACGGCATGACGGCAGAAACCGATCTGATCAAATTATATTCCGGCCGGATACTGGAGTTGGCATCCAACATTCCCAACACAGGCCGGCTCGACGCGCCGGATGCAACCGTTAAGAAACGTTCGCCGCTGTGTGGATCTACTGTGACGGTTGATCTGAACATGCGCGACGGCGTGGTCACGGACTTCGGACAGGACGTCAAAGCCTGTGCGTTAGGTCAGGCTGCGGCGTCCGTCGTCGGTGGCGCAATCGTCGGCCAAACACCCGAACAGATTCTCGCCGCGCGAGACGCCCTGCATGAGATGTTGAAACACGACGGTCCCACCCCCTCTGCACCGTTTGACGGGCTGGAGGTGCTCCGCCCCGCCAGCGCCTATAAAAACCGTCATGCGTCTATCATGCTGGCTTTGGACGCGTCTGTCGAAGCCATAAACCAGACCCAAACGGCGCAATCCGTCTGAAAACTCCCTAAACGATAAAAAAAACCGCCGCACTCCGGGACAGGAGGCGGCGGGAAATTGCGTGCTGTTCAGAAACCAATCGGTCACAGGCAGGAAACCGAGGGGGATACAAACCAGTCGCCGGGACAAGGCGGTCTGGCGGGATTACTGACACGCAGGCAGAAAGTCGAAACTCACAGAACAGAGGGAATATGCAGCGCGCCCAACAGGATAACTGCGAGGCTCAATGCCCCAAGCGCGTCCTGCCACAATTGGCCTTGTTGGCGGTTCAAGGTTGCTTTGACAGTATCGAGCATGGGTCACTCCGTTCCGTTTGTTAACTCTTTGTTCTCACATTAACCCCACTCTGTAAAGAACTAAATGAGAACATCGATCAAAAAGAGAACAAACAAGAACAGTGCGCTACCCCACGCCGATCAATCGGATCGCCTCATCCTGACGCATAAGCCACAGCAACACGCGCGCCGCCTGCCCGCGTGGGCTTTCCAGCTTCGGATCCTCCGCCAGAAGACGGCGCGCGTCCGACTGAGCAATCGCCATGAGACCGGCCTGCCGTTCCAGATCGGCGACCCTGAATTTTGGTAATCCCGATTGCGCCACACCGATCAGATCCCCGGCGCCCCGCATCTCCAGGTCGACCTCTGCAATGCGAAAGCCGTCTTCGGTCTCTCGCAGCGTGGTTAACCGTTTCAGGCCGTTTTCGGACAACGGCGGCTGATACATCAACAAACAGGTCGAGGCTGCATCCCCCCGCCCAACGCGCCCCCGCAACTGATGGAGCTGGGCCAGACCAAAGGTTTCTGCCCGCTCAATGACCATGATCGTGGCATTGGGCACGTTCACTCCGACCTCGATCACCGTGGTTGCGACCAAGACGCTGGTTTTCCCCGCGACGAAATCGGCCATCGCCGCGTCTTTTTCCGATGGGGGCATTTGCCCGTGAACAAGCCCTACCACCTGATCGCCAAGCGCTGCGCGCAGCTTCTCAAACCGTGCTTCGGCCGCAATCAGATCAGAGGTTTCGCTTTCCTCGACCAAGGGGCACACCCAATAGGCCTGACGCCCTTCGGCCACAGCCTTTTTCAGGTGATCGACCACGTCTTGGGTCTTTTCGGTCGATAAAAGGGCAGTTTTGATCGGTTTGCGGCCCGGCGGCTTCTCATCCAGCACCGACACGTCCATATCGCCGTATTGCGCCAATGCCAAAGAGCGTGGGATCGGTGTCGCGGTCATGACCAGAACATCGGCGCCCGCGCCTTTCTTGCCCAACTCCAATCGCTGGCGCACCCCAAAGCGGTGCTGCTCATCCACAATCGCCAACCGCAAATCGTCAAAGACCACATCCGCCTGAAACACGGCATGCGTCCCGACCAGAATGTGAATATCCCCGCGCGCCAGAGCCTCAAGCTTGGCGCGGCGTTCCGCCCCTTTGTCGCGCCCGGTCAAAAGCTCCAGCACCACGCCCGCGCTGGCGGCGAGGGACTGAAGACCTTCCAAATGCTGACGAGCCAGAATTTCTGTCGGCGCCATCATGACGCCCTGCCCGCCCGCCTCCACCGCTGTGAGCAGTGCCATAAAAGCGACCAAAGTCTTGCCAGCGCCCACATCCCCCTGCAACAGACGGTTCATCTTCTCCGGCAAAGCGAGGTCGCCGGAGATCTCTTCGATGGCACGGGTTTGTGCATTGGTCGGGCGGTACGGCAGGGACGCCAGAACGCGGTTTCGCAGGCGCCCATCCCCTTGGGTTACAATCCCGGCCCGTTTGCGTCGAGCCGCCCGCGCCAACCCGAGTGTGAGCTGATGCGCCATCAGCTCATCATAAGCCAGCCGCGCGCGATCTGGTGCGACGGGACTTATCGCATCAAAGCTGTCGGGGCTGTGAACGGACACCAACGCATCATGCCAATTGGGCCAGTTTTCGGCCTCTTTCTGCCCGCGATCAATCCACTCTGGCAACTCGGGAACGCGCGATTGCGCATCGGCAATGGCTTTGGTCATCACCTTCTGTGTCACGCCGCCCGTCAACGGATAGATCGGCTCGAATCGAGGCAGTGAATTTGCGGCCCCACTGTCGATGACATGGTCGGGGTGAACCATCTGCGGCATGCCGTCGAACAGCTCGACCCGACCGGACACAATCCGTTGTTCACCCACCGGCAAAAGGCGTTTGAGATACTCGGCATTGCCGCGGAAAAACACCAACTGAAACCGGATGGCGCTATCGTCGACCTCGATACGATATGCGCCCCCACGGCTGCGCGGGGGCATATGTCGCCCGATTTCAACCGAAACCGTTAATATCGTGGGAAAATCCGCGCCAGCGACCGTGTCTCGAAGACGCCGATCCGTCACACTATATGGTAGAGTGTATAGTAAATCACGCGGGCTTTCGATCCCCGCGTGTGACAGGGATCGCGCCGTTTTGGGCCCTATGCCGTCCAGGACTTTGACGTCCGCAAACAGCGGCCAAAGACTCTCTGGACGTCCGCTCATCCGTTGATCAACTCAAGCCAGTCATCTTCGTTAAGGACCGTTAGGCCAAGCTCTAACGCCTTCTTCTCCTTGGACCCCGCGCCCGGTCCAGCCACGACAATGTCGGTCTTTTTCGAAACAGAGCCCGACACTTTTGCGCCGAGCGCTTCTGCCCGCGCCTTTGCCTCTGCGCGGCTCATGCGTTCCAAAGTTCCAGTAAAGACCACTGTTTTACCAGCCACAGGTGAGCCGGAGGTGTCCGGACGCTCAGCCGCCTGAACGGTCAGTTGCGACACCAACCGCTCAATCGAGGCTTTCTCTGCCGGCTGGTTCATTGCCGAGACCAGGGACTCCGCCATGACCGCGCCGATCCCATCGACCGACAGCAGATCCTCCCAAGCATCGCCAGTCAACGGCTGCGCCGCACTGATCGCCGCGTCAAACGCGTCCCACGTCCCATAATGACGGGCCAACAGCGCCGAGGCGCTTTCGCCCACGTGTCGAATGCCAAGGCCGAAAATCAAACGCGCCAAGGGGATCGTTCGGCGATCGTCAATTGCATCAAAGAGCTTCTGTGCCGACTTTTCCCCCCAACCTTCGCGGTTTTTCAACTGCTGAATGCCGGACCCGTACCGTTCTTTGAGCAAAAAGATATCGGCAGGCTCCGCGATCCAGCCATCGGTGTAGAACTGTTCAACCTGCTTTGCCCCCAATCCGTCGATATCAAATGCAGAGCGGCCCACGAAGTGCTTCAATTTTTCGACAGCCTGCGCCGGGCAAATCAATCCGCCGGAGCAACGGCGTACTGCATCACCGGCTTCGCGGATCGCGTCGGATCCACACTCGGGACATTTGGTCGGAAACACGTAAGTTTCCGCATCTTCGGGCCGTTTAGCGAGATCCACATCCGCTATTTTCGGAATAACGTCCCCAGCGCGATAGACTTGGACCCAGTCGCCAACGCGAATATCCTTTCCATCGCGAATGATCCCGCCGCCGCTGTCTTTGCCCGCGATGTAATCTTCGTTGTGCAAAGTCGCGTTCGACACCACAACACCGCCCACCGTGACAGGCGTCAATCGAGCGACCGGAGACAATGCCCCTGTACGGCCGACTTGAATATCAATGGCTTCAAGACGGGTCCAAGCCAGTTCCGCCGGGAATTTATGGGCAATCGCCCATCTCGGCGTGGTTGACCGGAAACCGAGGCGTTCTTGCAGAGCAAGCTCATCGACTTTGTACACCACGCCGTCGATATCATAGCCCAAAGTCGCGCGCTGCGCTTCGATATCCCGGTAATGGGACAGCATCTCTTCGGGACCGCTGCACAGCCTCGTCAAAGGGTTCGTTTGAAACCCAAGAGCCGCCAGCCGCTGGATCGCCCCTGACTGCGTATCGGACAGTGGCTCCGACAAGGCGCCCCAAGCGTAGGCGAAAAAACGCAGCGGGCGTTCAGCCGTTATCCGACTGTCCAACTGCCGTAACGACCCAGCAGCCGCGTTGCGCGGGTTTGCGAAGGTCTTCCCCCCGCGCGATGCTTGGCGCTCATTCAAGGCTTCGAAGTCCGCATGCGCCATGTACACTTCGCCGCGTACCTCGAGGATCTCAGGTGCGCCTTCAAGTTTCTGCGGAATATCACCGATCGTGCGCGCATTCGCAGTGACGTTCTCTCCCTCCTGCCCGTCGCCGCGTGTTGCTGCCCGAACAAGTATGCCGTCTTCATAGCGAATGCTCAGAGACAGCCCGTCAATCTTTGGTTCGGCTGTGAACTTCAGGGCATCTTCGCTCGACAATCCAAGATAGCGGCGGATTGAATCGTCGAAATCGGCGATATCACTGTCGTCAAACGCATTTGCCAGCGACAACATGCGCACATCGTGGCGCACTTTTGAAAAACCTTCGGCCGGGGCCGCGCCGACAAGCTCGCTTGGGCTGTCCTGCCGCTTTAAGTCAGGAAAGCGGGCCTCGATCTGGGCATTGCGCTGCTTCAGACGATCATAGTCGGCATCGCTTAGTTCAGGTGCATCGGCTTGGTGGTAAGCTTGATTTGCTTGACCCAAAATTTCGGCCAGCGCGCGAAGCTCCTCGCGCGCTTGATCCTCGGTCAACGCTTCGACCGCAATGTCTTCCATGCCAATCCCTCGGACGCTCCGTCGTCTTGGATGTGATAGGGCGGCACACGGCCAAGGTCCAGCGGATGACCCGTATTAGATCAGGCGTTCGCAGCCATTTTTTTGTTGTCATCTTCCGTGGGTTCAGGGTCGCGCAGCACGTAGCCGCGCCCCCAGACCGTTTCGATGTAATTATCGTCACCGGTGGCTTCGGACAGCTTTTTGCGAAGTTTACAGATGAAGACATCGATAATCTTCAGCTCGGGTTCATCCATGCCGCCATAGAGGTGGTTGAGAAACATCTCTTTGGTCAGGGTGGTTCCCTTCCGCAAAGAGAGCAGCTCGAGCATCTGGTATTCCTTGCCCGTCAGATGAACGGACTTGCCGCCCACATCAACGGTCTTGGCGTCCAGATTAACGGAGACCTTGCCCGTGCGGATAACCGATTGGGAATGCCCCTTGGATCGGCGGATGATCGCATGGATGCGGGCCACCAGTTCGTCACGATGGAAGGGCTTGGTCATATAATCGTCTGCGCCGAAACCGAACCCTTTGATTTTCGACTGGGTGTCATCCTCGCCGGTGAGGATGAGGATCGGCGTATCGATCCGTGCGACCCGCAATTGGCGGAGAACCTCGTGCCCGTTCATATCGGGCAGGTTCAAATCCAGCAGGATCAGATCGTAATCGTAAAGCTTTGCCAGATCGATACCTTCCTCCCCCATATCCGTCGAATAGACGTTCAGGTTCGCATGACTCAGCATCAGCTCGATGCTTTTGGATGTGGTAGGGTCATCTTCAACTAGCAAAATACGCATTTGCGGTCTCCGGGGGTGGTCTAAGAGCTGACAATACCGTGATTGAAAAAGGTTAACGTCCTATTACCGCAGTTGAGCAAAGGCAACTATGCTACTTAAGGTTGACGATACCGCTGAACACGGGTCACTTTCAATGCATCTTCGCCGTGTTCCGTCGCCGCCTTGACCCATTCCAACAGTTCCTCCTCGCTCAACGCGTAGCGTTCCCGCGCCTGTTCCTGACTGATTAGCCCATATTGCACAGCCTTCACCACGGCAGCCTTTCGCGAGGCGACCCATCGTCTGGTCGCCGGCGGGGGCAAGTCCGCGCGTGTCATCGTAGAGCCGTCAGGAAGCTTCACCGCGCGCGGGCCATCAATCTTTTTGAGGTACATCGGTCACATCTCCGGGCATCGTCTGCGTGACGATAAAGACAGCCAGCCCTTAACGACGCCTGAAACCACCCCTTGAGAGTATTTCGATTTTTCCTATATTCCGCGCATTCCACGGAGATCGATCAATGCCCGAAGACATGCCCCTCAACAGCTTGGGCCTGCGCAAAGCGCCATCTGACACCCGCGTCGTCGTTGCCATGTCCGGCGGCGTCGACAGCTCTGTCGTGGCGGCGATGCTGAAAGACGAAGGCTATGATGTCATCGGTGTGACGCTGCAGCTTTATGACCACGGTGCCGCATTGGCGAAAAAGGGTGCATGCTGTGCAGGCATCGACATTCACGACGCCCGCAGGGTCGCCGAAGAAATGGGCTTCCCCCATTATGTTCTTGATTATGAGAACATTTTTCAGGACGCGGTGATCGACGAGTTTGCCGACAGCTACCTTGGCGGGGCGACGCCTGTGCCCTGTATCCGCTGCAACGAACGGGTGAAATTCAAGGATCTTCTGGAGACGGCCAAAGATCTGGATGCCGATGTCATGGCGACGGGGCACTACATCCAGCGCAAGGATGGGCCCACCGGCCCCGAGTTGCATTGCGCCACGGACGCCAACCGCGACCAAAGCTATTTCCTGTTCTCGACCACGCCCGAACAGCTTGATTTCCTTAGATTTCCCCTTGGTCACTTGCCCAGCAAGGATGCCACGCGCGAGCTTGCATCCAAATATGGTCTGGTTGTCGCGAACAAGCCCGACTCGCAGGACATCTGCTTTGTCCCCGATGGCAACTACGCCGCCGTGATCGAAAAGCTGCGCCCCGGATCGGCAGAGCCGGGCGAGATCGTACACGCAGATGGCCGTGTACTGGGCGAGCACAAGGGCGTGATCCACTACACGATCGGCCAGCGGCGCGGCTTGGGCATCGGCGGTTTGGACACGCCGCTTTATGTCGTCAAACTGGATGTCGAAAAGAAACAAGTGGTTGTCGGGCCTAAGGAAATGCTGGCCACACGGACCATCCCGGTGCGTGAGATCAACTGGCTCGGAGATGAGCCGCTGATGTCGCGCAAAGAATGGACGCTGGCCGTCAAGGTGCGGTCCACCCGCCCTCCGCGCGAGGCGATTCTGCGCCCGCTGTCCGAAACCACGGCCGAGGTCGAGCTGCTGACGCCGGAAGAGGGTGTGAGCCCCGGACAGGCCTGCGTTTTCTACGATCCCGACCATTCGGATGGCGCCAGCCGTATCTTTGGCGGCGGCTGGATCTGGCGCGGTTATTGATCGCAAAAAGGCCCCCGATTGGGGGCCTTTTACTATGCATTTAATTCAAATGCAGATCATTCAGCGGCAGCGCGGTTCACAGACCCCTGCGCGATTCCCGAGAAACGGCGGTCGCCGGACCAGGATGCGTCCAGCATTTCGCCCAGAGTGGCGGCCTCTTCCGTCAGGTCCAGACGATTCGCAAAAGCCGCGCAGCAGCCGTAGCCCGCGATCGCGTAGTGCGTCATGCGCTGATACTGGGTGATGATCATGGCATCACGCGCATCGTAGTCGCCGAACTCTTCTTCCAGACCGTGAGCGCGTGCTTCGGCAACCAGACCTTCCATGCCTTTGCAATGCTCGCCTTCGGGATCGGCGTCATGGGCGCGGATAATCTTTTCCAGATGCGCCTTGCCGTCTGCGATGCCGGATTTACCGGATTTCAGCGCATCTTTCAGCTCGGCGTCGGTTGCGGCAGCTGTCAGCGCATCCATCACGCCCTCTGCCTGCAAACACGCGCTGTAGAGATCTTGCAGCTGGTCGATGTAGACGTCTTTTAGGGTATTCAAAGCCATGGCTTCCTCCTGTGCGTTAGCCTTGTCTGTCCAACGCAACCTTTGGCTGGGAGTTCCCTAGAGATATCTTTCTGACGAGACGGCGCAGACGGCAACATCTGGACCGGGCCGGACTAAGCGCCGACCCGAATGATCAATTTAAATCCGCCCCAACGCCAGAACCGCGTTCAGACCGCCAAAGGCAAAAGCGTTGGAAAGCACCACATCAACCTCTGCCTCGCGCGCCTCGTTGGGCACAACGTCCAGAGCACATTCCGGATCGGGCTCCTCGTAGCCGATGGTCGGGGCGATCACGCCCTCGTTGAGCGCCATCAAGCAGGCCAGCAGTTCAACCGCGCCTGTGCCCCCGATCAGATGCCCGTGCATCGATTTGGTCGAGGATATCATCAGATCATTGGCGTGCTGTCCGAACACATCCGCCACGGCGGCGCTTTCTGTTTTGTCATTGGCGGCAGTGCCGGTGCCGTGGGCGTTGATGTAGCCGACACGGGTCTTGTCGATACCGCCATCGCGCAGCGCACCGGAAATCGCCCGCGCCGCGCCCTGTTTTGACGGCATCACAATGTCCGCCGCATCCGATGTCATCGCAAACCCCAAGACCTCGCCGAGGATCTCAGCCCCGCGCGCCTTGGCATGCTCGTATTCCTCAAAGACAAAGGCGCCCGCGCCCTCGCCCTGCACCATGCCGTTGCGGGTGGCCGAGAACGGGCGGCAGGCATCCTTGGACATCACCCGCAAACCTTCCCAGGCCTTTACCCCGCCAAAGCACAGCATAGATTCGGAACCGCCGGTGATCATCGCCGTACACATGCCCGACCGGATCATCGAAAAGGCCTGTCCCATCGCGTGGTTCGACGAAGAACACGCCGTCGCCACCGTAAAGGAAGGGCCGCGCAGGTTGAATTCCATCGACACATGGCTGGTCGCGGCGTTGTTCATCAGCTTTGGCACCACAAACGGGTGCACGCGGTTCTTGCCCTCTTCGTAGACGGCGCGGTAATTTTCATCCTGCGTCGTCAGACCGCCACCCGATGTGCCCAGAACCACACCGGAGCGATCTGCCATCTCGCCATGAAATTCCAGACCGGACTGCGCCACGGCCTGTCGCACAGCGATCAGGGTAAATTGCGTAAAGCGGTCATAAAGCGACAGTTGCTGGCGATTGAACACAGACTCCGGGTCGAACCCTTTGACCTGCGCGCCGATTTTGACCGCCAGCCGGTCAACGTCCCGAAATTCCAGCGGGCCGATGCCACAGCGGCCTTCGCGCATGGCCTCTTGCGTGCTGGCCACGTCCATTCCCAGCGCGTTGATCGTTCCCGCGCCGGTGATCACAACCCGTTTCACGAGGCTTTCTCGGCAATCAGCTGCTCGATGCCCGCCACGATGGTCGCAACAGAAGATATGTCGAAATCCGAGGCTTCCGGCTCATTCGCGTTGAAAGGCACAGAGATATCAAAGGTCTCTTCGATGGCAAAGATCGCCTCGACCAAGCCCAGACTGTCGATTCCGACGCTTTCAGGGGTGCTGTCCATTGTGATGTCCGATGGCTCAAGCATGGCTTGCTCGGCGACGATCTCGATCACCTTGTCCTTGACGTTCATGGCTGCGACCTCACTCTCCCTCAGTTGGCGCAGATTTAGTCATTCCCAACCAGCTTGGAAACCGTCTTTTTCAACTCCGCCACGTCGCTGAACAGACGCGGCAAGCGGCGCAGACCTTTGTAGCTTTCGACGTGGCTGTCCATTTTCATCGCGGGATAGCCCAGCATGACGCGGCCCTCGGGCACGTTGGACAGAACCATTGTCCCGCCGCCAAGGATCACACGGTCCCCGATCTTGAGGTTGTCGGATATGCCCGCACAGCCCCCGACCACGACATTGCGGCCCAGCACAGACGACCCCGCAATCGCCGCACCGGCGCAAACCATCGTGTCATCCCCGATGATCACGTTGTGGCCGATCTGAACAAGGTTATCCATCTTGACGCCGCTGCCCACGCGGGTGTCGCGCACCGATCCGCGATCGATACAGGTGTTGCAGCCGATTTCGACGTCATCCCCGACGTTCACCGCGCCAAGAGAGGCGATCCGGCTCCAGCTTTGCGCGGCATCGGTGCCCTCTTCGCCAAGGCTGGCGCGGGCCTTTTCCACGCCCGACGGCTCTGGCGTGACAAAGGAGAACCCGTCGCCCCCCACCACAGCGCCCGCATGGGCGATGAAACGCGCGCCGATCCTGACCCGCGCCATCAGCCGGACACCGCTGTGCAACAAAGCGCCTTCGCCCAATGTCACGTCAGATCCGATGAAACACTGCGGGCCGATGACACTGCCGTCGCCAATGCGGGCGCCCGCCATGACAACGGTCATCGGACCGATGCTGACGTTCTCGCCGATCTGCGCGCCGTCTTCGATGACCGCCGAGGGGTGCACCCCTGCCCCATAGCCCTGACCTGCGTCCATCATCGCGGCCACCCCTGCCAGAGCAAAGCGCGGGCGCGCGGCACTGAGCGCGGCCCGTAGTCCCATCGCTTGCCAGTCAGCACCCTGCCATAACATGCCCACCTGAGCGCGGCCTTCGCCGATCCGTGCGGCAAACTCCGGCTTCATCGCCAGCGCAATCTGATCTGGTCCCGCCGATTGCGGTTCGGCCACGCCCGAAACGGTCAGGGATATGTCCCCCTCGGCGGTCAAACCAAGGGCTTCGGCAATCTGTGCGACGGTATAGGACATGCGTTCCCTCTGCTTGCTCTTGGGTGACGGTCTAGGACGCGAACGGATAGAATGTCCATGGCCCCCGCCCGCGCATTCAAAAACGCGCGCCCCGATCGGGACGCGCGTTTCATATAAGATGTGCTGTTAAGTTCAGCTATCCCACTGGGTCATCAGGCTGACACCTTCGACCTGCAACGCCTCCCAGATCTTGGCATCGCGGTTGTAGATGTCGGGGCGGTAATTCACGTGGCCTTTGGCCGGAGTGAACGCCGTGCGGTAGATCAGATGCACCGGCACCGCCTCATCAAGGTTCACGCGCGTGTTTTGACCCGACCGCAGAATGTTCTGGAAATAGGTTTCCGGGTCGCTTTCCTGCAAGGCGAGCAGCGCATAGGCGAACTCATGCGGATCGTCGAGACGGATACAGCCGTGGCTGAACGCGCGGACCTCGCGGGCGAACAAATGCTGCGAGGGGGTGTCATGCAGGTAGATGTTGTATTTGTTGGGGAACATGAACTTCACCGACCCCAAGGCGTTGCGCGGACCGGGACGTTGACGCATGGAATACGGGAAGCTGCGCGCAGAATAGCGGGCAAAGCTCTGGCCTCGGCTGACCACGCGGCCACGGGAATCGATAATGTCCATATGGCCCACAGCGCCGGGGTTCGACCGCAGCAGCGGCAGATACTCTCCAACGATGATCGAGCGCGGCACATACCAATACGGGTTGATGACGATATGGCTCATGCTGTCGGAGAATTCCGGCGTGCGCCGGTCCGCATCCTGATGGCCGATGACCGAGCGCGTCTCGAACGTCACCTTATCATCATCGATAACCTGGGCGTGGAAATCTGTCAGGTTCACAAGGACATGCCGCTTGCCGCGCCCACCCTCGATGTTCATCCAGCGCTCGCGCTCCATAGCGACGATGATCGATTTCAGACGTTCCTCTGGCGCGACGTTGATCGCTGTCAGGGTCGAGCTTCCGGCGACGCCGTCCGCCTCCAGCCCGTGGTCCTCCTGGAACTGGCGCACGGCCGCAGTCATCGCGGAATCGTATGAGCCAGACAGCGATTGCGTCAGATAGCCCATGGACACCAGACGATCGCGCAGAGCCACCACAGCATTGCCGCTCTGCCCCGGTTCCAGCTTGGACGCGCTGACCCGCGGGCCCCAACCACCTTGGCGAATCTTACGCTCCAACATCAGCTTGGCGCGCATCAGCCGCGAATACTCCGCCGTTTGCGGGACCAGACCGCGCAGCACCGTTTCAGGCGCTTCGCTTGTCAGTCGGGTTAGCAGATCCTCGGCCGCGCGGCGCGGCAATTCGCGTTTGATCTGGTTATCGACGCGCTCAGGGTCGTCGATGATGCCCGACTGCAGATCATTGGCAAAACTGATAAATGTCTCGCTCAGCTCAACCTCAAGCAGCCCGCGATCCCGATCCGTTCGGGCCGCCGCCATCTTGTTCATCAGGTTCTGCGCGTTGTAGCGCTGCGTGGGCAAGCCATGCACATCGGCCATCCCGAAAGCTTCGATCAGGGCAAGCCTGCGCGCTTGGCTGTCCGCATCATCGCCGGTCCAGATGGGGGCGAAATCCCGCGCGCGGTAAAAGCTGGCAATACCTTCGACGCCACCGAGCCCCTCGGCCACGGCTTGTTTATAAGCGGTCACTTTGAAATCGAGCGGTGCAGCGGTGACCGGACCTGCCTGAAGCGTCAGAAACGCCCCGATCAATGCGCCGCCCAGCAAACCTGTGCGTGTCTTCGATACTTTAATAAAATCCACAGCCTTGTAATGGCCCATGGTTCACCCCCTGATCCTAACGTCACCCTTAAATTCAGTTGTCTTACAATGGCCTAACCATGTAAACTAGGGATAGTTCAATTTGATGCGTAAGGCACCTATTCCGTTCACTTCGGCGTGATTGTTCATGAAGTGAACCACCAGCTGCGCAAACTGGTCACAGTTGAAGCACCTTGCGCGAGAATTCGCCAAGTTCCCCTTGATTGCTAAATTTTGTGACAAATCGCCCTTTGAGGATAACGCGATTCGTGCCATAAAGTTCCCGACATCTGGGGATAGATGGCAGAGCGCGGCAACGATCCGCGCATACAGGTAGCAGCGACCACGGGACAGGCGCTTATTATGGCAGAACTGAAAACGGGCATCACGCGCCGGGGTTTACTCGGAGCATTTGCAGCGACAGCACTGGTCGCAGCCCCCACATACTCCAACGCAGCCGGCTTTTTGCGCGGCGCGGGCGACATTCGTCGCATTCAGATGCAGTCCGGCCGGACCGGCGAACGCATCGACATGATCTACTGGATCGAGGGTGAATACCTCGCCGACGCAGTGAAGGAAGTGAACTACTTCATGCGCGACTGGCGGACCAATGACGTCAAAAGCATGGATCTGCGCACCATCGATCTTATGTGCGCTGCGCACAATCTGATGGATTGCTCCGAGCCGTACATGTTGATCTCCGGTTATCGCTCGCCGAAAACCAACGCTATGCTGCGGGCGCGCTCCTCCGGTGTGGCCAAGAATTCCCGCCACCTGCGTGGCCAAGCTGCGGACCTGCGCCTGTCCAGCCGATCCGTGGGCCAAATGGCCAAAGCCGCCTCCGCCTGCCGAGCGGGTGGCGTGGGTCGCTACTCCTCTTCGAATTTCGTTCATATGGATTGCGGCCCCGTCCGCACTTGGGGCGCATGAGCGCCAAACCGATATGATCGTGAAACAGGGCGTCCGCATCGGGCGCCCTTTTCGTTTGCAGATCCAGCGGACGTCGAAGTGAATTCAAAACCACCACGCCAAAACGAAAAAACCGGACCGCCACAGGCGTCCGATTTCAAATCGTCACTCTCTTGAAGAGGTGAAAGTGGCGCGGTTGACGGGGCTCGAACCCGCGACCCCCGGCGTGACAGGCCGGTACTCTAACCAACTGAGCTACAACCGCGCTATGGGGGCGTAATACCCATAGGCTCAGACGGGCGCAAGCCCAAAATTGAAGTTTTCGTAAAGTCATTTTGCTGCGCGATTACAAATGCCTGCGGGGCAAAGTTAAAGCACCTACTCGGCGCACATAAAGCAACATCCATGAGGGAGAGAGACGAAAAAGCCCCCGCCGAAGCGGGGGCCTTTCGAAGAAACGGAAGTGGCGCGGTTGACGGGGCTCGAACCCGCGACCCCCGGCGTGACAGGCCGGTACTCTAACCAACTGAGCTACAACCGCTCTGCCGTTTCCATCGCCGCTTGGCGTTTGCGCTGGTGTGTCACCGTTGCGTCTGCGTCGTGGCGTGAGGGGGCTTGTATGGATTACCGCAAAGACCGTCAAGCACTTTTCGGACAGTTTTTCGCCTCGCCCCATTTTTTTAACCTCGCCCCCCAAATCTGGATACTTTAGTTGACGAGACCACGACATCGGCTGGCATTTCTTGCAGACTGCAACATTTTGCGACATTAAAAGGTTAACAAATAGTTAACGAATATCAGGGAGCTTTGAATGCAACGGATTTTCGCATTCCCGCTCAGTTTTGTAGACAGTTTCGGCGGGCGGTCCTCGGTCAGCCTGAATGAGTATGTGCGCCTGCTGTGTCATCGCGATACGCAGATCTACGTCGCGATGATCTTTTTCGTGCTGGTTGCGACCGACGCCCCGGGCCTGCAGGGCAACATCTCATTCGGAGAGCTGGTTTTCATCTGGGCGCTAGCGATGGCGACTTTTCTCTTTGGTCAAGGCTTTGTCATGGCAGGCTTGGCCGCTATCCAGCTCCGGACCGGACGCTTTGCATTTCCCGATGCCGGTAAAACGTTGCTGAGCATGGTGCCGTCGATCCTGCTGGGCGAGGTGGCTGTACGGTACATGACCGATGGCGCCATCGGCTTTGGCAGTCTGCCGCAGTATTTCTTTTACTACATCGTTTGCGAGATATTCCTGCTGATCTACGTGCGCTACATCATGCCAAATTGCATTGAGGATGAGCCCGACGACTCGCCGGAGCCCGAAGACATCAAAGAGATTGCCGTCGTTCCCGAACGTCAGATCCTCATCGGTGCCAATCCGGTCGCGCTAAAAAAACTGCATCACATGCAGGCCCAGGAACACCACGTACATGTGGTGCTATCGGATGAAACCATGACACATCGCGCCCGGCTGTCAGACATCATCGCCCAAACAGAGAACAAAGACGGGATACAGCCGCACAGATCGTGGTGGGTCGCGGCCCACGCGGCGCGTGATCTACAGCGCACCGGCGGCAAACATGTGTTGGTGCTAAATGACGGAACACAGGTGCCGGTCGCCCGCTCGCGCGTGGCAGAAGTACAGTCATGGCTCGAAGAGCACTCCCTTTCGCTGGAAGGGAATGACAAAGCGCGCCATCACGGATAGGGAGGACGTAACCACTTACGCCGCGCCATGATGCGCGCCCGACGCCCGAGGCGAGTTATCCCATGACCGATATGCCCGAAGACAACACTGACACCATCCGTTTCGGTTGGGAAGAATGGGTCTCCCTGCCCGATCTGGGTCTGCCCGCGCTGCGCGCCAAGGTGGACACCGGCGCGCGGACATCGGCGCTGCATGCCTTTGATATCGAAACCTTTGGCCCCGCCTCTGCCCCCAAGGTCCGCTTTACTGTGCATCCGGTTCCCGGGCGCGAGGATCTTGTGATTCCCTGCTCCGCCCGAATCGTGGATCGCCGGCAGGTGACCTCCTCGAACGGCGAATCCGAGATGCGCTATGTCATCGCCCCCACCTTGCGTGTGGGTGACGAAAGCTGGCGGATCGAGGTCACATTGACGGACCGGTCGAACATGGCATCGCGCATGTTGCTGGGGCGTGAGGCGCTGAAGGATCATATCACCATCGTTGCCACCGACCGGTTCCAGCAACCCCGCCTGTCCTATGACGTTTATACAGACCAGCGGGTGCGTCAGGCCGCCCCGAACCGGTCGCTGCGTATCGCGGTTCTGTCGCGGGAGGACAATTACTCCACCCGCCGTCTGGTGGAAGAAGGCGAACAGCGCGGCCATACGGTCGAGGTGATTGATACCACACGCTGCTATATGCAGATCAACGCGCTGACCCCCGAGGTCCATTACGATGGCAAACGCCTGCCCCGCTACGACGCGGTGATTCCGCGCATCGGGGCCTCGATCACCTCTTATGGCACGGCTGTCATTCGGCAGTTCGAAACCATCGGCACCTTCTGTCTCAACGGGTCCGAGGGGATCACCGCATCACGGGACAAGCTCTATGCCCATCAGTTGATGGCGCGGCACAAGATCGGCATGCCGAACACGGCCTTCGCCGCCTCGCCCAAAGACACGCAAAGCCTGATGCGGTTGGTGGGCACGGCCCCGCTGATCGTCAAACTGCTCGAATCGACCCAAGGCAAAGGCGTCGTACTGGCGGAGACAAAGAAGGCCGCCGAGTCGGTGATTGATGCCTTTCGCGGCCTGAAAGCCAATTTCCTGGTGCAGGATTTTGTCAAAGAAGCCGCAGGCGAGGACATTCGCTGTCTCGTGGTCGGCGGCAAAGTCGTGGCAACCATGAAGCGCACCGGCGCCGAGGGCGATTTCCGCTCTAACCTGCATCGCGGCGGGCATGCTTCTGTTGTGCGTATCTCCAAGGAGGAACGCGATACAGCCCTGCGCGCGGCAAAGGCGTTTCGCCTCAATATTGCGGGCGTGGATCTGCTGCGCTCTGAACAGGGGCCAAAGGTTCTGGAGGTCAACTCTTCTCCCGGGCTCGAGGGAATCGAGACCGCCACCAAAAAGAACGTGGCCGAGAAGGTGTTCGAACATATCGAGGCCAAGGTTCGCCCAGCCCCTGTGCGCAAACGCATAAGCTCTGACGACTGACCCACCCTTTACCCCGACAGGCGCATTCCCTATATCAACAGTCAGATTTGCGCTTACCAGATGATGAGGACCTGAATGACCGACGCAGCCGCCCATGGCGAAGGTGCCCCTCTGATCGCCCCCTCCAGCACCGATCACCCGCTTTATGATGCGGTGGTCGAAGGCTGTCGCACGGTTTATGACCCCGAAATTCCGGTGAATATCTACGATCTGGGTCTGGTCTACACCATCGACATCACGGAGCAGAACGAGGTCAGCCTGATCATGACCCTGACTGCGCCCGGCTGCCCCGTCGCAGGCGAGATGCCCGGCTGGCTGCAGGAAGCGATCGAACCGATCCCCGGTGTCAAACAGGTTAACGTGGACATCACATGGGAGCCGCCCTGGGGCATGGACATGATGTCGGACGAGGCCCGTCTGGAACTGGGCTTTATGTGACGACATCGCCGGTTTAGCGATCACGACGCGCCCTGTTTCGGGCGCGTTTTTTTATGTCTCGCGTGAATGTGTCCCGGTCCGTCTTACCCATGTTACGTCTTTGCGGTGAAGCTCTCGGTTAACCGATCACCGCAGAGGTATAAGATATGAAACGGATCATGACTGGCGCGGCTTTGCTGCTGGGTGCGGCGCAGGTACAGGCAGACACAGGCGGGCTGACCTACGGCGTGCGCCCCGCCTATCTGGTGTCGAAGATGACGGACGGCCCGCTGAAGGAAGACTTGCAGGCATGTCTTGACCAAACACCGCAGCGCACGGCCTTTTCCATCGGTCACCGTGGGGCGTCGATGATGTTCCCCGAACACACGGTCGAGGCCAATCGCGCCGCTGCCGCCATGGGTGCCGGTATTCTGGAATGCGACGTCACCTTTACCAAAGACAAACAGCTGGTCTGTCGCCACGCCCAAGACGACCTGCACACCACGACCAACATTCTGACCACTGATCTGGCGTCGACCTGCGTGTCGCCTTTTACGCCTGCGACCGGTGACACCCCAGCACAGGCCGAATGCCGCGCCTCGGACCTGACGCTGGAACAGTTCCGCCAACTGACGCCCAAGATGGACAGCGCCGACCGCAGCGCCACCACTGCAGAGGCCTACCAAGGCGGCGTGGCCCCGTGGCGCACCACAGCCTTTGCGCAGGATGCCACGCTGTTGACCCATGCTGAATCGATTGCCCTGTTCGACAGCCTCGGTGCGGATTTCACCCCCGAGCTTAAGGCCCCCGTTGTCGAGATGGCGTTCGAAGGCTTCAGCTATACCGATTACGCAGATAAGCTTATTGCAGAATATCGCGAAGCAGGCATCGCCCCGAACCGGGTCTGGCCACAGTCCTTTGATCTGGAGATCGTGAAACACTGGATTTCCACCGCTGGCGATTACGGCGCGCAGGCGGTCTATCTCATGGATGAATACCGCATCGACGGCTATTCCCCTATGGACCCGGAAACCTGGCCCCACAGCATGGCAGAGCTCAAGGAGATGGGGCTGAACTACATCGCGCCACCAATCTGGATGTTGCTGACAGTAGAAGATGAGAAGATCGTGCCCTCGACCTTGGCGCGCCACGCCAAAGAAGCCGGGTTGGGCATGATCGCATGGTCTTTGGAACGCTCCGGTCCCTTGGCAGAAGGCGGCGGCTGGTATTTCTCCAGCGTGAACGAGGCGATCACCACCGACGGGGATTACTTCACCGTGGTCGATGTGCTGGCCCAGCAAGTCGGCGTCACCGGGATCTTTTCCGACTGGCCCGCGACGGTCACATATTACGCCAACTGCAAGGGCTTGTGACCGTGGCCGAAGGTGGCCGCGCAAAGACGCAAGCAAAATAACTTGCATCACAAAAAAGCAAGCACTATTACTTGCATATGCCCTATGCCGTTTTAACCGGGGATATCGTGGATTCGACCGCCATGGCTCCGGACAAGATCGACGAAACGATGACGCAGATCACATCGGTCGCCAAGCTGTTTGGCGGCCGGTTTGCGCGTCGCGGCGGGGATGGCTGGCAAATCGCCCTGCCCGACCCCGTCATGGATCTGCGCTGCGCTTTGATGGTTGCCGCCGTGACACGTCGCGCGGGACGGGATCTCGCGACACGGATCGCCCTCGCCCGTGACGACCAGCCGATGCCCGACACGCCGGATCTGAACGCGGCCCATGGCGCGGGTTTCACCGCCTCTGGCCGCCTTCTGGACCGTCTGGAACGCGGTCCGCTGATGGCCCATGCAGAGGGTGGCACGACCCATGCCACGACTGCCCTCGCCGCTGACATTGCCGACGGCTGGACCCCGGCGCAGGCCCGCACAGTGGCCGAGGCACTGCACCCGGATGCAGGTCCGCGCAGCGCCATTGCCGACGCGCTGGGCGTGTCACGACAGGCGGTGGATCAAGCATTAAACGCGGCCCGCTGGCCCGCGCTGACAGCGGCACTGACAGCATGGGAGGCCGCGACATGCCCTTGATCACACCGGATGCGGTAGCGCTGTTCTCGGCGCTTCTGGCCGCGCATATGATCGGCGATTTTGTGTTGCAGACCAAGGCGATGGTGACCCACAAACGCAAGCCGGCGGTGCTGTTGGCGCATGTGCTGGTTCACGCCGTGCTGACCTTGGCGCTGCTGGGCGGCGGCTGGCAAATCGCTGTGGCTGTGGCTTTGTCCCATCTCGTCATCGACGCGGTCAAGACATACGCCCTGCCCCGTCATGTCAGCGCCGGTTTCACGGCATTCCTTGGCGACCAGATGGCCCATATTGCCGCGCTGATTGCAATTGCCGCCACAGCCCAGACGCAGCTGCCACAGCCCCTCTTCCCGTCAATAGCGCCCCTGCCCGCGATCTATCTGCTGGCAGCAAGCGCCATCGCAGCGGTTCTTGCAGGCGGCCATGCGGTCGGCGCGCTGACAAATCGGTTTGCAGCGCATTTCCCGCAAACCGGCCTGCCCGAAGCGGGGCGCCTGATCGGCCAGCTTGAACGCGCGCTCATCTTTCTTCTGATCCTAGTGGGCGAACCCGCAGCCATCGGTTTTCTGATCGCCGCCAAGTCGATCCTGCGCTTCAACGACGCCTCCGAGGACCAGAAAACCGCCGAATACGTCATCGTCGGCACGCTTGCCTCATTTTTATGGGCGTTGCTGTGCGCCTATGCGACCCTCCCCCTCCTTGAGATCGTGACCAACAGCCCTTAGGTTAGGGGCGAAGCGATAAGAGGCTCCTCATGTTTGCCATTCCCGGCCAATCCCCCGTGACGATCACCGACAATGCGGTGAAACAGATCCGCAAGCTGATGGACCGCGACCAGCGCTTTGGCCTGAAGATCGGGCTGAAAAAGGGCGGCTGTGCGGGCATGGAATACACAATGGATTACGTCGACGCGCCCGAAAGCAATGACGAGGTCGTCGAACGCGACGGCGCGCGGGTGCTGATCGCGCCCATGGCGCAGATGTTCCTGTTCGGCACAGAAATCGACTACGAGACCTCGCTGCTGGAATCGGGTTTCAAGTTCCGCAATCCCAATGTGACCGATTCCTGCGGTTGCGGGGAATCGATCAAGTTCAAGGACATCGACGAGCTGGCCGCCGAACGCGATCTGGCAAAGTGATCCATCGGCAGGCCATGACGGCTTGCCTTTCGCGTGTCAGCCCTTGCCCGCACCCAGATGTTTGTAGGTCTCGTTGAACCGCTTTTGCAGGTGGTCCCCTGCACGGATCACCTGCCCTGATCCGGCGGGTGCGACATTCGCATCATAGTTGGGATTAAAGAACAGCGGCACGGAAATCCGCGCCTCTGAGGTCCCGCGCACGCGATGCGGCGTGGCGCGGACCTGCCCCTCGGTCCACATCTCCAGCATTTCGCCAAAATTGATAATGAACGTGCCTGGCTGTGCGTTGACCGCCACCCACGCCCCGTCACGGGTCTGCACCTCCAGCCCCGGCACACCGTCCGTGCCCAGCAGGGTCAAACAGCCGTAATCGGTGTGCGCGGCGATGCCAAAGTCCTTTTCCCCCGCCCAATCCGGGCGCGGCGGATAGGCATTGCCACGCAACAAGGCCATGGGGCGGTCGAATTTATCGTCAAAGAAAGACCTGTCGGCCCCGATCCCCTCGGCAATGCCCCTCAGCAGCGACATGGCAACGGCGCTGGCATCGCGGTAGTAGGCCTCGACAATCTGGCGAAACCCTTCCGGCCGGTCAGGCCACAGGTTGGCCGCATAGACCGCAAGGCCGGTCTGCGGCGCCTCGAACCCGCTGTCAAAGACCTGTTTGTAATCGGGGTTCGCCTCTGGATCGACCTGTTCCGAATGCGGCGCCCCCCAACCACGGTTCGCCCCGGTCACGGCCATATCGACCGCGCGCTTTTCCACCTCCGGCAAATCGAAAAACGCAGCGTAGGCCGCAAGAACCAGCCGCATCCGCGCTGGTGTGATGGCCGTGTTCGTCACCCGCAAAAACCCCGTCTCAAAGGCCGCTTCGCGCAAAGTGGCCAGCGTCTGCGGGTCACGGCCCGCGATCAATTCGGCGTCAAGGTCGGGGATCATGGGTCGGTCTTTCTTTTGGGGTCCGGCATCAGGGATGTGCCATGCCCGACCGCCCGCGTGCAAGCGGGGTTGACCTTTGGCCGGTGACAGAGACACTGCGTCAAAATTCTTATGAGGGCAAAACGATGCGAACCAAACTGGCTGCAGGCAACTGGAAAATGAATGGCACACGCGCCATGCTGTCCGAACTGGACGCCATGGCCGACGCTGCTGCCAAAGGCACGGCAGAGGTGCTGATCTGCCCCCCCGCACCGCTGCTGGCCGCTGCAACAGGACACGGACAGGTTGCGATCGGTGGACAGGATTGCCACAGCGCGCAAAGCGGCGCACACACCGGCGATGTATCTGCTCCGATGCTGGCCGATGCGGGCGCGCGCTTTGTGATTCTGGGCCATTCGGAACGGCGCACCGATCATGGCGAAACCGATGCCGCCGTGCGCGATAAATGCAAAAGCGCGTGGGAGGCCGGGCTCACGGCCATCGTCTGCGTGGGTGAAACGCTTGCGCAATACGAATCGTCGAACACATTGGACATCATTGGCGGACAGCTTGCCGGATCGATCCCCGACGCCGCCACGGGACACAACCTTGTGGTCGCCTATGAACCCGTCTGGGCCATCGGCACCGGCAAGGTGCCCACCACGGATGAAATCGGCAACGTCCATGATTTCATCCGCGCCCGTCTGGAACGCCGCTTTGGCGCGGGCGTGGGGCGCTCGGTCCGGCTGCTCTATGGCGGTTCGGTCAAAGGCAGCAATGCAGCCGAGATCTTTGCCACCTCGAACGTCGATGGCGCGCTGGTCGGCGGGGCCTCTTTGAAAGCGGCGGACTTCGTTCCAATCATCGATGCGCTGAACGCCTCATCCTGATATGGCATGCGGCGGGCAACTCACGTCCGCCGCAACCCCTAAGTCGGCAGGTTATCCGATAACACGCCCCTGATATTGCACGCCAAGCGCGCCTTGGCAGACCTTTCCCGCAGGCCGTTCCGGCCCATTTCAGGAAAGGTATTCCCATGTTTTTCAAACGTCTCACCACCGCACTCGTCGCCGCTGCCACGGTCGCAAGCCTCACCATCGCCACGCCCGCCGCGGCACTGAACCAAGATGACCGCAATGTGGTCGGCGGTGTGGTTCTCGGTGTATTGGGCACGCTGGCGCTGCAGAATTCGGCACAGGGCCGCGCGCCAGTCGCGCAGCCGCGCTATGTCCAGCCTGGCCCGCGCCACTATCAGGCCCGCCCCGCGCCACAGCGTCGTCATGCGCGCCCGGCCCGTCACCACGGCCATGGCTGCCGCGACACCTATCGGACCTACCGCAACGGTCATCTGGTTTCTGTCTGCCGCTGATCCCTCGCCCATAAAAAAGCCCCCGAAGAAAGCTCTTCGGGGGCGTCTCGATCTGGTGGCGCGGTTACTGGCTGGCGCCAAACCCGCGTGCCTCGCAGAAGGCGCGTTCCAGCGGCTCTGACGGCAGCATCTCGCCAGTGCAGCGCACCTGCGGGCCCATGACCTCATTAGGCAGCCAAGTGGAAATCGGCGGGATATAGGTCACCATGATCAGGAAGATGAACAGCACGCCAAGGAACGGCAGCGCGGCTTTCACCACCCGCATCATCGGCATGCCCGCCACGCCCGAGGTGACGAACAGGTTCAGACCGACCGGCGGTGTGATCATGCCGATTTCCATGTTGACCACCATGATGATCCCCAGATGGATCGGATCAATCCCAAGCTGCAGGGCAATCGGGAACACCAGCGGCGCGACAATCACCAGCAGGCCCGAGGGCTCCATGAACTGGCCACCGATCAGCAGGATCACGTTGACGATCACAAGGAACATCACCGGACCAAAGCCCGCATCCAGCATGGCCCCCGCGATCTGCTGCGGGATCTGCTCGTCGGTCAAAACATGCTTCAGGATCAGCGCATTGGCGATGATGAACATCAGCGTGACGGTCAGCTTACCCGCATCCAAGAGCGTGTTCTTGGTGTCGCGGTGGAAGAACGCCGTGACCAAGGCAATGGGCTTTTCCCACAGCGCCTTGTTGTGGCCGTCTTCGGTGCGCAGTGGCCCCATGTCGCGATAGATGAAGTTCGCGATGACAAAGGCATAAATCGCCGCCACCGCCGCAGCTTCGGTCGGTGTAAAGATGCCGCCGTAAATGCCGCCCAGAATGATCACGATCAGACCCAGACCCCAGCTTGCCTCGCGCCCAGCGGACCAGACCTCGCCCCAGCCTTTCCAATCGCCTTTGGGCAGATTGCGCACGCGCGCAATGACATAGATCGTCGTCATCAGCATGGTGCCCGCCATCAGCCCGGGAATGACCCCGGCCAGAAACATCCGCCCCACAGAGGTATCGGTCGCCGACGCGTAGACCACCATCACGATGGAGGGCGGGATCAGGATGCCCAAGGTGCCCGCGTTGGCGATCACACCGGCGGCGAAGTCCTTGGAATAGCCAACCTGACGCATGCCCGCGATCACGATGGACCCGATGGCCACAACCGTCGCCGGAGACGACCCCGACAGCGCGGCAAACAACATGCAGGCAAAGACACCCGCAATCGCCAGACCACCGGGCAGATGTCCGACGCAAGCGATCGAGAACCGGATGATCCGCTGCGCCACGCCCCCCGTCGACATGAAGGACGACGCCAGAATAAAGAACGGGATCGCCAAGAGCGTATAATGCCCCGCCATCGCCTGAAAGAACGTCTGCGCAACAGAGCTCAGCGACGTGTCCGACAACACCAGCAGAAAGATGATCGACGAAAAGCCAAGGCTGACGGCAATCGGCACGCCCACCAGCATCAGGCCGATCACCATGACAAAAAGAAGTACCACGTCCATGGGATCAGTCCTTGTTCAGATGCGCGACGTCTTCGATCGCGTCTTCGGCTTCATGGGAAACGATCAGGCTGTTGGCCGACCCGCGCCAGACCCGCATCGTCGCCTGAACAAAGCGGAACAGCAAAAGTGCGACACCAAACGGCAAGATGAAATAGGGGATGAACCGCGGAATTTTCTCGTAGGTCCCGCCCTCGTTCATCAACGGCTCAAGGAAGCGCAAAACCTCCGGCATCGGAATGTCCAGCACCTCATACCAGCTGCGATAGGATGTGCGCGACATCTCCTCGAAACCGGTCGGGAACCAGCGCCCCGTGGTCTGCGGCAGGTTCGCGAAATTCGCCCAGTAATCCCAGGCTCCCTTCATCAGCAGCACCGCATAGGCAATGCAGACCGCCCCCGCCACCAGCGCCAGCACACGGCGCACAGAGGGCTGCAGCAGGTTGGTCACCGCATCCACACCCAGATTGGCCGTGGTCTTGACCGCATAACTCACGCCGAACAGCACCAGCCAGGCAAACAGAAACGATGTCGCTTCCAGACCCCAGCTCAAACCGGTGTTGAACACGTAGCGCAAGACCACATTGATAAAGGTGATGATGGTCATCGCCCCAAGGATGACTGCGATGAACGTCTCTTCGAGCTCGTTCACCAATTTCCCGAGCATCGAGTCGGGTTGGGTATGAGACGCCATGTCCCCCTCCTGCATAAAGCACCCCGGGCCATCACGCCTTCCCCGCAAAAGCCCGGGACCCCGCATAGGAACGCCCTTGCTTTTTCTTGCTCCAAATACCTTGGGGGAGGCGCGCCTCCGGGGCGCGGCGGGGGCAAAGCCCCCATTGAAAACCGGCGGCAGCCGGAACTGCCGCCGCCGGTCAATATCTTACGTCCAGATCAGAACTGGGCGTTGATTTCCTGTGCGGCGTCGATGTTTTCCTGACCGACGTCACCGACAAACTGTTCCCAGACCGGCTTCATGGCGTCGACCCAGGCCTGACGCTGAGCCGCGTCCAATTCGCGGATCTCGCCGCCTGCATCCAGAACCGCCTGACGCGCTTCCTTGTCGACTTCGCCCACGGCGGCGTTACGCTCTTCGGTGACTTCCTGCAGGATGGTGGCCAGCTGCTCGCGCACGCCGTCGTCCAGACCTTCCCACCAGTCGATGTTGGTCACAACGAGGTAGTCCAGAACACCGTGGTTGGTCTCGGTGGTGCCGTCCTGCACCTCAAAGAACTTCTGGCCGTAGATGTTCGACCAGGTGTTTTCCTGCCCGTCTACAACGCCGGTCTGCAGCGCGCCATACACTTCCGAGAACGCCATCGGCTGCGGGCTTGCACCCAGTGTCGAGATGTTGGCTTTCAGCACTTCAGAGGGCTGAACACGGAACTTCAGACCGGCGGCATCCTCGGGCGACACCAGCGGCTTGTTGGCGGAAATCTGCGTCATACCGTTGTGCCAGAACTGCAGGCCCAGCAGACCGCGACGGGTCATGGATTCCTTCATCGCCTGACCGGTCTCGGAGGCTTGGAACGCGTTCACTGCATCGATGTTCTTGAACATGAACGGCAGGTCAAAGATGCGGAACACTTTGGTGAACTGCTCGAACTTCGACAGCGACGGCGCGGCCATCTGCACGTCGCCCTGCAGCATCGCTTCGAGAACCTGATCATCGTTGTACAGCGTGGAGTTCGGGAAGACCTCCATGCAGGCGGTGCCGTTCATCTCTTCGTTCACGCGCTCTGCCAGCAGTGTGGCGGCGATGCCTTTAGGGTGACGGTCGGTATTGGTCACGTGGCTGAACTTGATGACCATTTCGCCATCGTCACAGGCCGCCATTGCGCCGGTTGCGCCAGACACGGTGATCGCGGCCGCGGCTGCGGTCATAAGAAACTTTTTCATGGGTATCCTCCCCGGAATACGTCTGTTTCATATCCGGCACCCCTCCAAAGGCACCGGCTGGACGTAAAAGACGCACAGGCGGGAAGCCGCGCAAGGTTCACGCAAGAAAAATCCCCCGCCTGCAAATTTCCAAATACTTACAGAATGTTAACCCGATCAAACGCGCAAACCTGACAAACCCCTATACCGCATTGTGCGATAAGCCGCACAGACCGCCCCGTCGGTTGTGCGATATTTCGCACAACTCGACCCGTTTTCCACAGAATCACATCCCGAATCGCGCGTGACGGCAATTTTCAAATCACAGCCCGCGCTTTCCTTTGCGGAAATTGCGCAGCGCTCTGGCGTCGGGGTGCCAAATACGGCACATTCCTGCGGATGATCACACGCATTTACAGAGTTCAGATCCCGCCGGAACTGCGCAGCACCTTTGAGCCGCTGTTTGCCACCAAAGCCCGCGCCGCCGTAGCCCGTGCTGCGGGATGTCTCTCTGTCACAATTGGCTATCCGTCGACAGTCACACCAAATGAATATGCCATGATCTCCGTTTGGCAGGATCAGGCCGCGTTAGAGGCGTTCAACGGCACCGACTGGGCACGGCCACATATTCCCGACGGGATGGCGCAGTTTATCCAGACCTGTTGGCTGCATCACTTCGAGCACGACTAAACAATCGCCCGCTCAGTCGCGTTTGAAACTTTCCGGCTTCAGCCCGTATTTCGCCAGCTTGTCATACATGGTCTTGCGCGGCAGCTTTAGCGCCTTGGCCGCCTCGGAGGCGCGCCCGTTGTGCCGTCCCAACGCCGCCGCCAGCAGCGCCCGTTCCACCTGCGCCATTTGCTCCGCCAGCCCCAGATCCTTGGACTGCGACAGCTCTTCGGGCATGCCCAGCACAAAGCGCATCGCCGCCGACATCAGCGACCGCGCGTTGCCTGGCCAATTCTGCGCCATCAGCCCCGCCGCATGTTCGGGCGTGACGTCCGGCGCGGTGATCCCCGCCTGTTCCGCCGCCTGTGCGACGTAATGGCGAAACAGCACCGGAATATCCTCGGGCCGTTCCGCCAAGGACGGGATACGCACCTGACAGACCTGCAGGCGATAGAACAGATCCGCCGACAACCGGCCAGAGGCCACAGCCTGCGTCAAATCCATCGTGCTGCCCGCAATCAAACGCGCGCCGCCACGCTCCAAGGCATCGGCCAGCGCAAGCTGCGTGTCATTTGGCAACTGCCCGACCTCATCCAGAAACAGCGCCCCGCCCTGTGCGGCCTCCCACGCCTGATCCAGCCCCGCGCGGTCCAGACCTGCGCCTGCGCGTTTCACAAACGGCCCTTTCGATTGGACCGAGGACAGGTGGATCACTTCGGCCACCTTGGACACGCCGCTGCCCGGCGCGCCTGTGACCAAGGCTTCGGTCCCCGCCCGTCCCGCGACGCGGACCTGTGCGCGCAGCGCGTCCACCAGCGCTGAGCGGCCAAAGATCAGCCGCGCGGCGGGGTCGCTGGCCTCTGCCTGCTCTTTCATGCGGCGGTTTTCCAGAACCATCGCCCGCATCGACAGAGCGCGGTCGACAACCGCCGTCAGGTCACGGGGAGAACAGGGCTTTTCAAGAAATCCGAAAGCGCCGTCCGACATGGCGCGCACCGCCATGGGCACATCGCCTTCGCCCGTCAGCAAGATCACCGGCAGGTCGGGATCGATGCCCCGTGTATAGTCCAACAGGTGAAACCCGTCGCGCCCGGGCATACGGATATCGGACACGATCACCCCGTCAAAGGCAGAGGAGATCAGATCCTTCGCCTGCACAAAGGAGCCGACGGCCTCGGGGGTGTAATCGTGCAATTCCAGTGTCTGGGACAAAGCCTCGCGCACCGCCGCGTCATCATCCACCAACAAAACCCGTTTGGCCATTGTCACACCCCTTGGACGAAAACCCCTGACACCGGCAGGTGTCAGGGGCAGATGTGACGTGGTTTGGCGGCGGTTTCAACCGCGCGGGGCCGATCAGCCCATGCGTTCAGAGCTGTACGACCCCGGAGAGGCCGGGAACACCACCGTTTTGTCCCCGTTGAGGAACACGCGCCGGTGGGCGTGGGCGTGAACCGCGCGCGCCAGAACCTGTGCCTCGACATCACGGCCCAAGGACACGTAATCCGCAGCACTTTGCGCATGGGACACGCGTACGATGTCCTGTTCGATGATCGGCCCCTCGTCGAGATCGGCCGTCACGTAATGGGACGTCGCCCCGATCAACTTTACCCCACGCTCAAACGCCTGCTTGTACGGGTTCGCCCCCTTGAAAGACGGCAGGAACGAGTGGTGGATGTTGATGATGCGCCCCGACATCTTCTGGCACATCTCGTCGGACAGGATCTGCATGTAGCGCGCCAGCACAATCAGATCCGCGCCTGCGTCTTCGACCACCCGCATGATCGCGGCCTCGGCCTCGGGCTTGTTTTCAGGGGTCACCTTGATGCAGTGAAAGGGAATATCCGCGTTCACCACCACCTTTTGATAGTCCATGTGGTTGGAGATCACGGCCACCACCTCGATCGGCAGCGCGCCGATACGCACGCGATAGAGCAGATCGTTCAGGCAGTGCCCAAAGCGCGACACCATGATCACGACTTTCATCTTAGACGCTTCGTCGTGAAAGGCATAATCCATGTCGAACCGTGCGCCCACCTCGGCCATGTCCGCCTCCAGCGTCGCGAGCGCGGCACCGGTTTCGGCGACAAAGCTGACGCGCATGAAAAACTGGCCCGTGCCCTGATCGTCATACTGGGCGCTGTCGGTGATATTGCAGCCGTGCTCTGCCAGAAAGGCCGAAACGGCGGCGACGATGCCACGGGTGCTGGGACAGGCCACGGTCAGGGCATATCGGGACATAGTTCAAGTTCTCCGCTGTGGTCCGCGCCTGTTGCGCGTTGTGTTGTACGTCAAAGTCTCGCTAGCACCGGTGAGAGGTCCGTGGAATGTGCCGATCCTGCAGGCATCCGCGTTTTCCACAGCCCGCAGGCGGCGCTGGCGGTCAAACTGCATCACATCGGAAACCCGTGACCACGGTGCGGCACAAAACGACGCCTGCGCAGGGCTTTCCGACGCGAGCAGCAATTTGCACGCGATCAATCGGGGGCGGCGGTATCCCAGCGGTCCAGATCCACGGTGAAAATCGCACCGCCGTCGGTGTTGCGGCCACGGATGTTGCCGCCAAAGCTTTGCACCAGCCCGTAGGAGATCGACAGGCCCAGCCCCATCCCCTCGCCCACCTGTTTGGTGGAATAGAACGGCTCGAACAGTTTTTCGGGATCGGCGATGCCCGGTCCGGTGTCCTGCACCGACACCTCGACCCGCGTACTTTCAGTGACGCGCAGGGTGATCACCTTGTCGGGCTGTCCCGCCATGGCGTCGGCTGCGTTGTTGATCAGGTTCACGAACACCTGCCCCAGCCGGACCTCGCCCCCTTTGACATAGACGCCTGTGGGATGGTCGCGGCGCAGCACCACACCATCGGCGGCCAAGCGCGCCTCTGTCAGCTCGCAGGCCTGATCCAGCACCGCCGCCAGATCGACCCGCGTCATGGGTTCGCTTTCGCCTTGGGCAAAGGCGCGCAGGTTCTTGATGATACGCGCGGCACGGGTCGACAGTGCGGTGATGCGGGACAGGTTTTCGCGCGCGCGGTCGGGGCGGTCGCGGTCCAGAAACGCCTCTCCGTTTTCGGCAAACTGACGGATGGCCATCAGCGGTTGGTTGAGTTCATGGCTGATGCCTGCGGACATCTGGCCAAGCGCCGACAGCTTGCCCGCCTGCACCAGATCGGCCTGCGCACGGCGCAAGGCGGCCTCTGCCTCTTGGCGTTCCCCCACCTCGCGCAGCAGGGCCGTGTTGGCGTTTTGCAGCGCCTTTGTGCGGGCGTGGACCCGCGCCTCGAGCGAGGCATTGGCCCGCGCCAAGGTCCGCCGCCGCGCCCCCGCCAGCCACATCACAGCGCCAAAGCCCAGACACAGCACTGCCACCAACCCCGCCTGCAACGCCGCAATCCGGCGCGCGGGGGCCACGTCGACCAAGGCCTCGGCCTGCAGGCGCACCACCGGCAAGGGCTGGACCAGATGCACCGCCCGCGCGGGCACGTAATCGGACCAATCCTGTTGCCAGACCTCGACGCCGCCCGCCTGTCCGATCCGAAGCGGCGCGACAGAGCCGTCCGCCCGCAGCACAGTATCGCCGCCCAAGGTCCACAACAGCATCTCGGACCGGTTGGTGACAATGACCGACCCGTCATCGCGGGTAAAGAACACCGAAGGCCGCGCGCCCCGCCATGTGCCTTCGAGGTCTTCCAGATCGACCACCATGACCAGCACGCCAAGAACCTGACTGTCCGGGCCAAGGCTGGGCGTTGCGAAAAAGAACCGCCGCGCCCCGGTGTCAGGGTCATAGCCCACATCGGCCCCCAGCGCCCCGCGGGCGGCGCGTTGAAACCACGGCTGGTCTGCCAGATTGGCAGGCACCGCGCCCTCGCCCGACACCGCAAGCGTTTGGCCCTCGCGGTCGGTATACAGCGCCAGCGCCGCGCCGGTGCGGTCCGCGCTGGTGCGCAGGTAGCTTTCGGCACGGGCGCGCGGTCCGTCCTCGGGCAGCCATGTGCGTGTGCGTGCCTCGTGGAGTTGCTGCAACACGGGATGGTCGGCCAGCAAAACCGCAGCGGTGCGGTATTTCAGCAAGCCGGTGACCAGACGGTCCGCTGCCAAGGCCAGATCCGCCTGCCCGCGCGCCGCCAACTGGCCCACCGCCTGCCCGTAGCCATAGGACCACACGCTCCAAGCCAGCGCCAAGACCGCCAGAAGATACGCAGGCACCGCCCAGCGTTTTTGCAAACCCGTTTTCATGGCGCGCATCCTATCGGCCTCTTGCCAGCACCGCCACGGCCATGTCAGCTATCGCGATGATCACGTACACCCAATCCCCCACCGACCCGGTCTTTGTCCAGAACCCCTATCCGTTTTATGACCGCATGCGCGCAGGCGGCGATCTGGCCTATTGGTCCGACTACGATCGGGTTTGTGCCGTGTCGCATCGGGCGGTGTCCGCCCTGCTCAGGGATCGGCGGTTTGGTCGTGAGGTGCCGCCGGAGCTGGCGCAGCCGACCCCGGCGCATCTGGCGGGCTTCTACGCCATCGACGGCCACTCCATGCTGGAGCTGGAACCGCCGCGCCACACGCGATTGCGCGGCTTGGTCACGCGGGCGTTCACCTCGCGCCGCGTGGCGGAACTGGGGCCGGAGATCACAGCCCAGACCCACGCCCTGATCGACGCCCTCCCGAACGGGCGCTCTGATCTGATCCCGCAGCTGTGTCAGCCGCTGCCGGTGATCGTGATCTGCCGTCTGCTGGGCGTGCCTGACAGCCATGCCGACCAACTTCTGGCGTGGTCGAACGACATGGTCGCCATGTATCAGGCCCGCCGCAACCGCGAGATCGAGGACCGCGCCAACCGTGCCGCCGCTGAGTTTGCGGCGTTTCTCACCGATCTGATCGACCACCGCCGCCGCGCCCCTGCGGATGATCTGTTGTCGCATCTTATCGCCGCCGAAGAAGCCGGCGACCGCCTGTCGACCCAAGAGCTTATCGCCACGGTGGTCTTGCTGCTGAATGCGGGGCACGAGGCTACGGTCCACACCATGGGCAACGGGATCAAGACCCTGCTGGAGACCGGACAGCGCATCACCGATGACACCGCCCCGCAGGTGGTCGAGGAAATCCTGCGCTACGATCCGCCTTTGCACATGTTCACGCGCTACGCCTACGAAGATGTCACGTTATACAATCACAGCTTCAAGCGCGGGGATCAGGTGGCCTTGCTGTTGGGGGCTGCGAACCGCGACCCCGATGTCTGGCACGCGCCCAACCAATTCGACGGCACACGCACGATCAAGCAGAACACCAGCTTTGGTGCCGGGCTGCACTTCTGCGTCGGTGCCCCCTTGGCGCGGCTGGAATTGCAGATCGCCCTGCCGATCCTGTTTGACCGGCTACCGGATCTCGCCCTGCGGGGTGTTCCGCAATACGCCAACCTCTACCACTTTCACGGGCTGGAGGCCCTGCCCGTCACATATTGATCAAAGCGGCAGCGCCACGGTGGTCTTGATTTCCTCCATCGACAACAGCGCGGTGACATTGTGCACCTTCACCTCTGAAATCAGCGCCTGATAGAATTCGTCATAGGCACGGGCGTTTTTGACACGCACCTTCAGGATGTAGTCGATATCGCCCGCAAGCCTGTGCGCCTCTTGCACCTCGGGGCGGTCGCGCAGCGCCTTGAGGAACTTGGCCTGCCAATCCGCCTCGTGTTCGCTGGTGCGGATCAGCACAAAGAAACAGGCCTCGAACCCCAGCGCCTCGGCATCCAGCAGCACCGTTTGCTGGCCGATGATGCCCGCCTCGCGCAGTTTACGGATCCGGTTCCACACCGGCGTCTTGGAGGAGCCCACCGCCTTGGCGATCTCATCCAGCGACTGGCTGGCGTCCCGCTGCAATTCCATAAGAATTTTCCGATCCGTGGCGTCGATTTTCATCACTGTTCCTTTATGAGGCGCAACGGGGAATATTCCTCCAAATTAACGGATCAGCAAGAATGAATTTCCTTATTCCGCGCAGCCTATAGCCCGAGAGGGGAAGAATATCCTATATCCAGTGGCAACAAGCAGAGGGTTTCACATGCGCCACTTTCCGATCTTTCTTGCGCTGAGCGACCGTGTGGTTGTTTTGTCCGGCGGCGGCGACGCGGCGCTGGCAAAACTGCGCCTGCTGATGAAGACCGAGGCCAACCTGCATGTCTTTGCCCCCGAGGCCGCGCCCGAGCTGGTGCAATGGGCTGATGAGGGACGCATTTCCCTGCACCGTCGCCCGCTGGAGGCCTGCGACCTGATCGGCGCCTCACTGGTCTATGCCGCTGATGAGGACGATCACATGGATGCGCGCACCGGCAGGCTGGCCCATGGCGCGGGTGTTTTGCTGAATGTGGTGGACAATCTCGAGGACAGTGAATTCATCACCCCCGCCATCGTTGACCGCGATCCCGTGACCGTCGCCATCGGCACCGAAGGCGCGGCCCCGGTTCTGGCCCGCGCGATCAAGGCCGATCTGGAAGAACGTCTGCCGATGGCCACCGGCACCCTTGCCCGCATCGGTCAGGGGTTCCGCAAGATGGCAGAGGCGCTGCCCTTTGGCCGTGCGCGCCGCGACTTCTGGCGCGACTACTATTTCAACGCGGGGCCCCGTGCTCTGCCGCAGGGAGAGGGCGCGGTCCGCGACACGTTGGATGATCTGCTTAAGGACCATCTGGCGCGCAAGGGGCGACCCGGCTTTGTCTCCTTTGTCGGCTCCGGCCCCGGTGATCCCGATCTGCTGACGCTGAAGGCCCGTCGCGCCTTGGACGAGGCGGATGTGGTCCTGTATGACCGTCTGGCCCCTGCCGCCATTCTGGAGCTCGCCCGCCGCGAGGCGCTGATGATCGACGTGGGCAAAACCGGCTTTGGCAAGCACACGCCCCAAGAGACAATCAACGCGCTGTTGGTCGAACACGCCGCCACCGGCGCGCAGATCGTGCGGCTCAAGGGCGGTGATCCGACCCTGTTTGCCCGCCTTGACGAGGAAATCGACACGCTCGCCGCCCATGACATCCCTTACGAGATCGTGCCCGGCATCACCGCAGCCTCTGCCGCCGTGGCCGCCATCGGTCAAAGCCTGACCAAACGTGGCCGCAACCAGCAGGTGAGCTTGCTGACCGCTCATGACACCGAAGGCTTCGCCGATCACGATTGGAAAACGCTGGCCGCCCCCGGTCAGGTCGCCGCCATCTACATGGGCAAACGGGCCGCGCGCTTTGTGCAGGGTCGGCTCTTGATGCACGGGGCAGCACCCGATACAGCGGTCAGCGTCGTCTCCAACGCGTCGCGCCCCGAACAGAACATCCTTGAAACCACGCTTGCCACGCTATCTGCCGATCTGGACCGTTGTCCGGATGGCCCCGCCCTGATCCTTTACGGTCTCGCCCCGCGCGCGGCCCTTCCCGTGGCGCAGGCCACGCTCTCGCAACGCCAGCAGGAGGTCTCCTGATGCCCCGCCAGTTCACGCCCAAAGTGATCACCGCCAATGCCCTGATGTCCGGCGACGTCGTCTATCTGACGGCGCAGGACGAATGGAGCCCCTACCTGTCCAAGGCAGAGCTTCTGACCGACGAGGCCCATGCGCAGGTCCGTCTGGTCGAGGCCGCCGCCCGCCAGTCCGAAATCGTGGGCGCCTATCTCGCCGATATGGCGCCGTCGGACGATGGCCCGCAGCCGACCCACTTCCGCGAGGAATTCCGTCGCACCGGCCCGTCCAACTATGCCCACGGCAAGCAAGTCGACCTCTGAGAGAAAGACCAGCCAGATGTATACATATAACGACTTCGACGCAGCCTTTGTCGCAGAGCGCAACCGCCAGTTCCGCGCGCAGGTGGCGCGCCGCGTGGACGGATCGCTCACCGAGGACGAGTTCAAACCGTTCCGCCTGATGAACGGCGTCTACCTGCAACTGCACGCCTATATGCTGCGTGTGGCCATTCCTTACGGCACGCTGAAGGCCGATCAGATGGACATGCTTGCCCATCTGGCCGAGACCTATGACAAGGGCTATGGCCATTTCACCACCCGTCAGAACATCCAGTACAACTGGCCCACGCTGTCGGACATTCCCGATATGCTGGACGATCTGGCCAAGGTCGAGATGCACGCCATCCAGACCTCGGGCAACACCATCCGCAACGTGACCGCCGACCACTTCGCCGGTGCCGCCGCGGACGAGGTCGCCGATCCCCGTCCCGTGGCCGAGATGATCCGCCAGTGGTCCACCGACCACCCGGAATTCCAAGCCCTGCCGCGCAAGTTCAAGATCGCAGTGACAGGCTCGCAAAACGACCGCGCCGTGATCAAGGCGCATGACATCGGCTTGCGTCTGCACGAACAAGACGGCGTTCTTGGCGCCGAGGTCGTCGTAGGGGGCGGTCTGGGCCGCACCCCGATGATCGGCAAAACGATTGCCGATTGGGTCTCGCTCGAAGATCTGCCGGCCTATCTGGAATCCGTGGTCTCTGTCTGGAACCTGCTCGGGCGTCGCGACAACAAATACAAGTCGCGCATCAAGATCACGGTGCACGAACACGGTATTGATGACATCCGCGCCCGCGTCGAGGAACGCTACAAACTGGTCCGCCCGACCTTTACCGGCGCGCATATGGACCTGTTCCGCGATATCGCGGCGCAGTTCGGCAATCCCGCGTTCCGCAATGCGCCGACCGACGAATATGATGCGGCTTATGACGCAGATCCGGTGTTCCGCGCCTGGGTGGATACCAACCTGACCGAGCACAAGGCCCCGGGCTACGCCATCGCACAGATCAGCCTGAAGGCGCATGGCGCAACCCCCGGCGATGCCACAGCCGAGCAGATGCGCGTCATGGCACAGTTGGCCCGTGACTACGGCCACGGCGAGCTGCGCATCTCGCATGAACAAAACGTCGTGCTGCCGCATGTGCATAAATCCGACCTCCCCGCCGTGCACAAAATCCTGCAGGCGCATGGTCTGGCCACGGCGAACATCGGTCTGATCTCGGACATCATCGCCTGCCCCGGCATGGACTATTGCGCCTTGGCGACCGCGCGTTCGATCCCGATCGCGCAGGAAATCGCCACCCGCTTTGACGAGCTGAAGCTCGAGCACGAGATCGGCGATCTGAAGATCAAGATCTCTGGCTGCATCAACGCCTGCGGCCACCATCACGTGGGCCATATCGGCATCCTCGGGCTGGACCGCGCTGGCGTCGAAAACTACCAGATCACACTGGGCGGCGATCACACCGAAACGCTTGCGCTGGGCGAACGCACCGGTCCGGGCTTTTCGGCCGAGGACATCGTTCCCGCCATCGAAAAGATCGTGGAAACCTACATGGGCCAGCGCAGCGGTGCCGAGGAGACGTTCCTCGAAACCTTCCGCCGCGTCGGGATGGAGCCGTTCAAAACCGCGCTTTACGGCGAATCCTCCAAACGGACAAAGGCCGCATGAGCCATGGCAGCCCTTGCTGAACACGCGCACAAGCCCCCTGATTTGGCGGCAAAACGCGACCACGTGGCAACCCTGAACGCCCGCTATCGCCATCATTCGGCGACAGCGGTGCTGACGGGGGCGCTCAATGACCCCGAGGCGGGCAAGATCGCCATGGTCTCGTCCTTCGGGGCGGAATCCGTGGCGCTGCTGCACCTCGTGGCGATGGTCGACCGCAAAACGCCGGTGTTGTTCATCGACACCCGTTTGCTGTTCGCAGAGACGCTGACATACCAGCAAGAGATTGCAGAGCGTCTGCATCTTGAGGATCTACGCATCATCCGCGCTGATCAGGCCGTTTTGGACAAACACGACCCCTACGGCGCGCTGAAACTGTCCGATCAGGACCGCTGCTGCGATCTGCGCAAAACCCAGCCGTTGGAAAATGCGCTGCGCGGCTTTGACGGGTGGATTACGGGGCGCAAACGCTATCAGTCTGCGACCCGCGCCAATATGGATTTCTTCGAACTCGAAGAGTCCACAGGCCGGATCAAGGTAAATCCGCTGGCCCATTGGGGACCGGACGATGTCCGCGCCTATATGGAAGAAAACCGCCTGCCCAAACACCCGCTGGTCGCGCAAGGCTACCCGTCGATCGGCTGCGCCCCCTGCACGTCCAAAGTCGCCCCCGGCGAAGACCCTCGGGCCGGCCGCTGGCGCGGTCAGGACAAGGTCGAATGCGGCATCCACTTTGGCCCCGACGGAAAGCCCGTGCGCAACACAACGTAGGGCGGGTTTTCAACCCGCCTGCCCTGAACCCTGCCCGCCCTGAATAAGGACCGACACATGAGCATTATCGTCCGAGACGACGGCTTTCACGCCGCAGACGACACCGAATTTCTGGATCTTGCCTCTGACACCGATCCCGCGACCCTGACCCCTGATATGGCGGCCAACATCCGCATCGCGTTCCCGTCATCCGCAGACGGGCGCGGGTTCAGTCTGGCGAAAATCCTGCGTCTGCAAGGCTTCACCGGACGGCTGCGCGCGCAAGGCCACGTGCTGGCGGATCAATACGCCATGGCGCGCCGCTGCGGCTTTGACGAGGTCGAGATTGATCAGGCCTTGGCCGACCGTCAGCCCGAGGCGCAATGGATCTTTCGGGCCGATTGGCAGGCCCACGACTATCAATCGCGCATCCGCGGCTAACACCCGGCCCGGCCAAAGGCGGCGCAGAGCACCGCCCTACGCCGGATCCGCCCGACCGACCGCTGCGCTTTTCTATGCCGCAAACACCAGCTAGAGACGAGGTGCCGGTACCCTCCACCGGCGAGAGTGAGACATGACCGAGACAACCGTGACCGAAACCAAACCCGCCCCCGCCAAGAAAGCCGTGCCCGACGCACAAACCGTAACCGCGGTGAAACACTGGACCGACCGGCTGTTTTCCTTCCGGTGCACCCGCCCCGCGTCGCTGCGCTTTCGGTCGGGCGAATTCGTCATGATCGGTCTGATGACCACCGACGAAAAGACGGGTCGCGAAAAGCCGTTGCTGCGTGCCTATTCCATCGCCTCCCCGTCGTGGGATGAAGAGATGGAATTCTACTCGATCAAGGTCGAGGACGGCCCGCTGACGTCGCGGCTTCAGCACATCAAGGTCGGCGACGAGATCGTCATGCGCCCCAAGCCTGTGGGCACGTTGGTGCATGACGCGCTGCTGCCCGGCAAACGCATCTGGTTCTTTGCCACCGGCACCGGCTTTGCGCCCTTTGCATCGCTGCTGCGTGAGCCGCAGACCTATGAGGATTACGACGAGATCATCATCACGCACACCTGCCGCGAAGCAGGCGAGCTCACCTATGGTCGTGAGCTGATCGAAGGCCTCAAGGATGATGAGCTGCTGAACGAGGTCATCGGCGAAGGCTTCTGGAAGAAGATCAAATACTACCCGACCACAACCCGTGAAGAGTCCGCCAAAATGGGCCGTATCACGGACCTGATGCGCTCGGGTGAGGCATTCCGCGATCTGGGCGTTGACGGAATGAACGCCGAAACAGACCGCGCGATGATTTGCGGCAATCTGGCATTCAACCTCGAACTCAAAGACATGTTCGAGGAGTACGGGCTGGAAGAAGGGGCGAATTCGGACCCCAAGCATTACGTGGTTGAGAAAGCGTTCCTCGACTGAGGGGCTCTTCGATCTCGAAATAGTCAAACGCCGCTCCTTTCGGGGCGGCGTTTTTGGTCGGCGGGGCAAAGAAAAGGCCGCAAGGTTGCCCCTGCGGCCTGAGGCTTTAGCGAAGGGCGACCCCACGGGCCGCCCCTTTGATGCTTTATTCCGTCGCAGCTTCGGCGTTCAGGCCAAGGATGTCCTTCACCTTGTCCAAAGCCTCTTGGCTGATGTCGGGGTTGTTCTTGACCGCTTCCAAAGCCGCCTTGCCCGCGATCTTGGTTTTCAGGTCCAGATCCGCACCGTCAACATATTCCACGGCCTTGTCATAGTCGAAGCCGTCCACGGTCAGAAGATCGGTCAGGCTGACTTCGGCGGCGGTTTCGGTCGCGACCTCGCCTGCCACGGTGCCTGCGGCATCGGCTGCAGCGGCTTGCGCTTCGGCCGCGGCTTCTGCGGCCTCGGCTGCGGCTTCGCCTGCTTCGGCTGTTGCGTCCGCTGCGGCATCGACAGCCCGAGCGGTGCTATCGGCTGCGGCAGAGACCGTATCAACGGCGGCATCTTCGACACCTTCACTCGCGGCGTCTGCTGCGGCGACAGCTTCGTCAGCAGTTTCAAGCGCCGTGTCGGCGGCGACTTCGGCCGTTTCGGCGGCATCCTGTGCCAGCTCTGATGCGGCTTCGACAGCCTCACCTGCCGTGGCCGATGCGGTGTCGGCTGCAGCCTCAGCTGTCTCGGTTGCAGTCATTTCTGCAGCCTCGGCGGCAGAAGCGGTTGCATCGGCAGCGGCATCCGCAGCCGTGTCAGCGGCAACCTGGGCCGAGGTGGCCGCGGCATCCGCAGCTTCGACAGCCTCACCCGTTACAGTGCTTGCCGCCTCTGCAGCGGTATCTGCGGCAGACTGCGCCGTGTCGGCGGCGGCTTCTGCAGCCTCGGCGGCGGCCTCGACACCATCAGATGCCAGATCGGTGGCCATCTCTGTTGCGCTTTCAACGGCCTCAGCGGCGGCGGAGCCGGCCTCCGACGCGGCTGCAGCAGCGGTTTGCGCAGCATCCGTCGCGGTTTCTGCGGCATCAGCGGCAGCTTCGGCGGCGGCAGCAGCGGTGTCTGTCCCGGCCTCTACGGCCGAATCTGCTGCGAATTGCGCGGCTTCGACGGCTTCTGCTGCGACATCCTTAGCCGCGTCGGCGGCCTGTGTTGCGGCGGCGGCGGCTTCCTCGGCGGCAGCGCCCGCAGCCTCGGCTGCGACACCGGCCACACCTTCTGCAGCTTCGACCGCATCAGCAACCGCATCCTCGGCAGCAGCCACAGCTTCTTCTGCTGCGGTTTCGGCAGCTTCCACAGCCTCGGCAGCGGCCTCACCGACCGCTTCGGCTGCATCAGCGGCCGCGTCAGCCGCGCCTTCGACGGTTTCCTTCACGGCGGCTGTGCCCTCGCTTACACTGTCGGACACAGCGTCTACGGACGAGGCCACAGCCTCGCGGGCCTCTTCCCCTTTATCGCTGGTGGCAAAAAAATATGCACCGATGGCAATGGCTGCGGCAATGACCGCCCCGATTTGCTTACCCATGGCGATACCCCCTCTTGGTTTATCTTTTGTTGAACACATACACGTTATTGTGATGGGCACACACGCACCCGCAACACAAGTGCCGCCGCGACGCAGCATGCGCAAGCAAAAACCGCCTATTTCGTTGCGTATCACGGCGATTGCCGCTTGAAAGAAGGCGCGGCCAAGTCTAGGTTGTCGCCCTGACATTCACTGCAAGATGGAGCATTCCAATAGCCCGCAGACCGCACAACGCGCCGCCCACCCGCGACACTGGACCCCGTGTAAACGAACGCATTCGCGCCCCCGAAATCCGCCTGATCGGCGCTGAGGGCGAAAATGTGGGCGTTGTAACACCCCAGCGTGGCATGGAATTGGCCGAAAGCGCCGGCCTCGACCTTGTCGAGATTTCGCCGAACGCGACCCCACCCGTGTGCAAGATCATGGACTTCGGCAAGTTCAAGTATGAACAGCAGAAGCGTGAATCCGAAGCCCGTAAAAAGCAAAAAGTCATCGAAGTCAAAGAGGTCAAGTTCCGTCCCGGCACGGACAACCACGACTACGATGTAAAGATGCGCAACGTGGTTAAGTTCCTTGAAAAAGGGGACAAGGTCAAAGTGACATTGCGCTTCCGTGGACGCGAAATGGCGCACCAGAACCTTGGTCGTGAGCTGCTTGAACGCGTTGCAGAGGACGTGAAAGACATCGGCAAAGTGGAAAACATGCCGAAGATGGAAGGCCGTCAGATGGTTATGATGATCGGTCCGGCCCCGGTGAAATAATCGCCGCTTCGCATTAACGAATTGAACGGCCCGCCACTTTGGCGGGCCTTTTCTTTTGCCTTGAATGTGCTGCGCATCTAGCAATTTAGTATCACGCGACGTCCCCGTTGGCGGGTCTGAACGAAAGTCCACGCCAACCTAATAAATTTTCAGGAAACTTCGGCTCGGCAAGGAACACCCCAGTGCACCCCTGCGTTGTATTTGAAACATACCGAATTCGGGGGACTTTACGTGCAACAGCTTGCCGATCGGCTGGGGTTGAAAACCGACCCAGTCATATTTTTCACCTCTGCCGGCTTCACCCTGCTATTTGTTCTGGCGCTAATTTTATTTCCTGAACCGATCGGAACAGCGTTTGCGGCAGGTCGGTCTTGGATCGTAACCAATCTTGGCTGGTTCTTTATCCTCGGCGTGAACATCTGGCTCGGCTTTTTGATCTGGGTCGCCGCGTCGCGTCATGGCCACATCCGACTGGGACGCAAAGGATCGCGGCCCGAATATAGCAACCTAAGCTGGTTCACCATGTTGTTCGCCGGCGGCATCGGAACCGTTCTGATGTTCTGGGGCGTGGCAGAACCCATTTCACATTTTAGCAATCCTCCGCTCCCCGGCGTCACGCCCTACTCCCACGAGGCTGCCCGTGACGCGATCTCTATCGCAATTTACCATCTTGGCCTTCACACTTGGACCATCTTCACCCTTCCCGGACTGGCATTTGCATACTTCATTAATCGATATGAATTACCCGTCCGTGTAAGTTCGGTCTTCTACCCCCTTCTGCGTGAGGGCATTCACGGGCCCATCGGCAAGGCCATCGACATCGCGTCGATCCTCGGCACCCTCTTCGGCGTCGCGGTGTCGCTGGGTCTCGGCTCCAGCCAGATCGCGGCGGGGTTGGATGCATTATTCGGCACCGGCGACGGCCCCACCGTTCAGGTGATCATCCTTGCTGTCCTCACCGCGGTCGCTGTCTCTTCGATCGTCGTGGGGCTGGATAAGGGTGTAAAATTCCTGTCAAACCTGAACATTGCCATGGCTGTCGCCCTGATGATCTTTGTTCTTGTTTTCGGCTCCACCCTGTTCCTGTTGCGCGGGATCGTCGAAACATTTGGTCTGTATTTCGAAAATCTACCGCATCTGGCATTCTGGAATGACATGCTTGCGAACAACAATCCCGACACTGACGCCTGGGGCTGGCAAGGGTCATGGACCGTGTTTTACTGGGCGTGGACCGTGACTTGGTCGCCCTTCATCGGGCTGTTTGTGGCGCGGATTTCGCGCGGCCGCACGATCCGTGAGTTCGTGTTCGGCGTCCTTGCGGCGCCGTCGCTGTTTACCCTGATCTGGTTTGCGATCTTTGGCTGGCAGGCAATGCAGTTCGATGGCATCGGCCAAGCCGCCCGCAATATGATAGGCTCGGAGGCTGGTCAGATCAGCGCCTCCGTGTCTGAGAGCGTTCCGCTTGCCATGTTTGCATTTCTCGAACACTTCCCGCTCGCGGATCTGGTTCAGGGTTTCGCAGTCATCATCGTTGCGATTTTCTTTGCGACTTCTTCGGACTCCGCCTCTTTGGTCGTTGACATGTTGTGCACCGGCAAACCTACGCCCGGCCCCGTTCATCAGCGTGTGTTTTGGGGCGCCGCAGAAGGTCTTGTCGCAGCCATGTTAATCATCTTGGCTGGCGAAGCCGGCCTGTCCGCACTACAGCAGGTGATCACTGTCGTTGGGCTGCCAATCTTTGTATTGGTTACAATGATGATCCCGTCGTTAATTCGCGGGTTGTCGATGGAGGATATCGACCACATCACCATTGGCACGCGGCCCGAGCTGACCGAGTTTCACAAAGATGCTTAATGCTTGGTCAGGCCTTTAGCTTTCGCGCAGACGTCCGCGTTGGGGGATTTCCTTGAGCAGTCCGCCCACCCCCATGCGCGCGATGTCTGTGCCGCTCACCGGGACATTACAGACCAGACGTTCCAGCACCCAGTCCGCACCATTCATAGCCGGCGATCTGGCACAGCCGGGAAGGCCAATCACCGGACGCCCGGAAATATTCCCGAAAAACAAAAGGTTGCCCGGATCAACCGGCATACCGAAATAGGTGACCTCCCCACCCGCTTTCCGCAATGCCTGAGGCGCGACATCCAGAATGTCAGACGTGGCAGAGCCTGTCAGGATCAATACAAGATCAGCGGTGCATTGCCTGATCGCACCAGACAACGCGTCAATGTTATGGTCCACGGTTCCGGCATCGGTTAGCGGAACGTTGAACCGGGCCAAGCGCCCTTCCATAGCAGCGAACCCTTTGCCGCCGGAGGCGCTGCCCGAGACCGTGGTTTGGATCAGCGCGGCATTGCGTATTGAAACCGGACACAACCGCAGAGCTGCCTGTCCCGCGTGGCACGCCGCCGCCAATGCGCTGTCAGCAACCGCGTAAGAGATAATCTTGACCGTCGCGACCAAGCTGCGGGAACTGACCCGTTGCCATTCCGGCACGGTGGCGACCGTGACCATTGGATGCACGGCATTCAACGCGTGGATGCGATTTGCGAGCACTTCGACAACACCCGCCTCGGTTGCGTATATATTCACCCGACCGGTCGCTGCATCCCCAATCCGCAAGCCCGACCGCTCTTCATCGGGAACCAGAGCGCGCGCGAGTTGCAACGCCGCAGCGTCCTCATGCAGATCACCGACCTCTAGCCGCGCAGCCAACACGCTCTGCAGCCCAGCATCCCTTAGCTGTGTGATTTCACTACAACCTAAAAGCGTACCCTTCTTCAATCGACCCGTCGTAACCGGCTGGGAATTGGCTAGAATGCACCCTTCCGCCTCATCCAAAGCGACCTCCGAAAAGATCATCCTTTCTGCCTCAGAACCTGCGTCATCTCCGCCATGATAGCGATGGCGATTTCAGCAGGCCCAGCCGCGCCAATGGACAGGCCCACCGGTCCGTGAATGCGTGCGATCTGCTCAGCCGTAAATCCTGCGGCTTCCATCCTCGACTGTCGTTTGGCATGCGTGCGTGTGGAGCCTAAGGCACCGATATAAAAGACGTTCGACCGCAACGCAGATTCAAGTGCCGGGTCATCGAGTTTTGGGTCATGGGTCAGCAAAACAAGTGCGGTACAGCTGTCCAAACCAATCTGTTGCACCGCCTCGTCCGGCCATTCGTGCAACAATGGCGTGTCAGGAAAACGCTCCGCCGAGGCGAAAGTGTCGCGCGGGTCCACCACAAATGGATCGTAGCCCGCAATGCGCGCCATTGGCACCAAAGCCTGCGCGATGTGGACGGCACCAACAACGATCAAGCGCAATGGTGGGTTGTGAACGCCAACAAACACCCGGCTGTCGACGTCAAAACCGGACCGGTCAGCGCGAAACCGATCTGCTAGGTTCGTGTCGGCGTTCGCGGCTTCGACCAATCGGCGTTCACCGCTATCCAAATTCGCTACATAGGCAGTCGGTGTACGGTTTTGGCGGGCCTTGCAGAGACGGTCCAGAAGATCCACCGGAAGCGCCCCGCCCACAGGTTCCACGAGAATACGTATCGTGCCGCCGCAAGCCAATCCTACCGCGAAGGCGTCTTGGTCCGACACCCCGAACTCTAATTCTCGCGAGTCGCCATCTTCGAGTGCTTCCAGCGCTTCGACGATTACCGCGCCTTCCACGCAGCCGCCGGAAACAGAGCCTGCAATCTCACCCCGCCCCGAAATCGCCAATTGCGAGCCAACCCGGCGTGGCGCTGAACCCCATGTCTCGATCACTGTCGCAAGAACCGCGCCAATGCCGGAATTGTGCCAAGCTAAGGCCTGTTGAGGAATATCTTCAAACCTGTCCATACACCCCTCCCGTCGGACAAACGAGGCAACGCCCCGGTCGAAGTAACCTAACTTAACGAAGGCGCAGCGCAAGCCGGTGCGATAAACAGTTTGTTAGCTCTGCTTGCCGAGTGTGGTCACGTCATAATCGTAAAGCCACTCGAACTGCGCCTTGAGGCGTTCCGGCGCAAAGCGGCTGACAGCGTGCAAGCCGATATGTGCGGTCCGCCGCACAATCGGATTTCGCAGATGGTATTTCCATGCGTTGCCATTCGCTGCCGCGACGACCCGTGACACGCGATCGCGACGCCAGTCTTGGTAAATATCCAACCGTCCGTCGTCGGCCATCGCCTGCGCCAACGCCCAGCCGTCTTCGAGCGCCATGTTCGCGCCCTGCGCCAAAAACGGCAAGGTCGGGTGCGCCGCATCCCCCAATAGCGCCAGCTTTTCCCCATGCCAGTGCTGTGCCACAGGATGCCGGAACAGGCCCCATAGTCCGGGGACTTCGACTGCGCCTAGCAATATCTGGACGTCTTCCGCAAAACTACGAAACGCGTGCTGCAGGTTTTCCGCACTGTCCGTATGAGACCAACCGGCCGCAGCCCATTCCGACCGTTCCTCAACGGCGACGATGTTAACCAATTTACCGTCACGCAAAGGGTAAGTCACCAAGTGGCGCCCCTTGCCCATGTGCACATGCGCCTCGGCCGGATGCCCGATAATGTTTGGAACGACCGCCCGCCAAGCGACTTGTCCGGTAAAAAAGGGAGTTTCTGTCCCGTTCAGATACGGGCGCGCCCGTGAGTTAAGCCCATCCGCTGCAACGATATAATCCCCATGCAAAAGCTCCCCGGTGGCCAGTGATACAGAAGGTTGCGCCCCGTCCTGGAAACCAACCACCGCCTGCCCGAGAACAAGGTTAATCGCAGATGAGGTCACCCGACGCGCCAGAAGGTCGATCAAATCGGCGCGGTGAATAAACCGGTAAGCATCGTTATCGCCCCCCCCAACGGGTATCGTCGCCACATCGCTGCCTGTCAGCCCATCACGCAGGCGAACCGCTTGGGCACAAACGCTCGCCGCGCGCAGTTGCTGTCCGAGACCCAAGGCATCCAGTACCCGCGCGCCGTTGGGGCTGATCTGCAGGCCTGCACCAATTTCCCTCAATTCAGGCGCCTGCTCGATAATCGAGACATCGAAACCTCGCATCCGCAGACACAGTGCGGCTGCGAGCCCCCCGATGCCCGCACCCACAACGATCACTTTTGCCATCCGGCGTCCTCCCCAGACGCGTAACGCCGGGCAAAGCCCGGCGCTATGTTAGCTCATCCAAGTTCGCTTAAGACCTGAAACGGTCCTTTGCTGCACGATCAGTCGTCGCGATGCACTTTTTCCCGGCGCTCGTGGCGTTCTTGCGCCTCCAAGCTCATGGTCGCAATAGGACGGGCATCCAGGCGCTTCAGGCTAATCGGTTCGCCAGTGACATCGCAGTAGCCGTATTCGCCCTCATCGATACGGCGAAGCGCTGCATCGATCTTAGACACCAGTTTGCGCTGACGGTCACGGGTCCGAAGCTCCAACGCGCGGTCGGTCTCTTCAGAGGCGCGATCAGTCACATCGGGAATGTTTCGCGTGCTTTCCTGCAAGGTTTCGATGGTGTCCCGGCTATCTTCCAACAGCTCAGCCCGCCAATTGAGCAGTTTGCGACGAAAATATTCCGTCTGACGCTCGTTCATGAAAGGTTCATCCTCGGCGGGACGATAATCTTCGGGTAAAAATGTTTCGGCCTTCATGTCCGCTCCCTCATCAACGCCAATATCCGACATCTTGAAATTCCTTAGATATCTGGCACCCCTGCGGGCAGGACTTAAACAAATCTAACTGCATTGTCACTACACAATAGAGCGCATCAAACAGGCCGTTACCGCTTAAGGTGAAACGATTTGTGATCCTTCGCCATAGCCGAGGATACCTACGATGTGCAGCAAACACCCAGATACGCGCGAACCATGCAGTTTTGGACCTTTATTGCGCGCAAACTGCCGATTTGCGCCAGTGCCACCGGTCCCCGTATGCTGTTCTGTACGGGAAAATATGTCTAAAATTCCGCCTAATTCATTAGCACACTCTTCAGGCACATCCGTCGCAACGGCACCTGTACGCGGATCTTGCACCCTTTCAGCCGCGCGGTTACGGCTTGAGGATCACTTGCAGGAGTTCCACCTATGCGTTTCGACGGCACCGAAAACTACGTATCGACCAATGACCTGACCATGGCGGTTAACGCAGCAATCACCTTGCAGCGCCCTTTGTTGGTCAAAGGAGAGCCCGGCACCGGCAAGACAGAACTGGCGCGTCAGGTGGCGGCGTCACTTAATGTGCCCATGATAGAATGGAACGTAAAATCCACCACCCGTGCCCAGCAAGGTCTTTACGAATATGACGCGGTCAGCCGTTTGCGCGACAGCCAGTTGGGGGATGAACGGGTTCACGACGTCAAGAATTACATAAAGAAAGGTAAACTCTGGCAAGCTTTCGAAGCCGGTCAGAAAACAGTCTTACTGATTGATGAGATCGACAAAGCCGATATCGAGTTTCCCAACGATCTTTTGCAAGAACTCGATAAGATGGAATTCCATGTCTATGAGACCGGTGAAACCATCCGTGCCGAAACCCGCCCCATTGTGATCATTACGTCCAACAATGAAAAGGAATTGCCCGACGCGTTCCTGCGCCGCTGTTTCTTCCACTACATTAAATTTCCCGATGCCGACACGCTGCGCCAGATCGTGCGCGTCCATTTTCCCGACATCAAAGATCAACTGTTGACCACGGCCCTGACCCAGTTTCTGGAGCTGCGCGAACAACCCGGCCTGAAAAAGAAACCGTCCACTTCAGAAGTTCTGGATTGGCTCAAACTGCTTTTGGCAGAAGATCTGATCGCCGAGGATCTGAAACGTGACGGGGCAAATGCGCTGCCAAAGCTACATGGTGCGTTGCTTAAGAATGAACAAGACGTTCACTTGTTTGAACGTCTTGCTTTCATGGCCCGGCGCGAGCGGTGATCACCGGCGCACGAGTTCGGTGAACTCTTTACGTCTCCGGCGCGATGTTAACTGATGTGTCAGAACCTGCGCCGGGGCAAATTGCGTGCTGCCCTGCTCAGGATGCGTGATATCGTAGGTCTTATGCCCCCCCATTAGCAAATGCGCCTGTCGCGCCGCGACCACCACGGTGATCTCGACCCGCTCGCAATTCTCCAGAGACGTACCCTCGCCCTCTGCCGTTAAGGCGTGTCGACACAAGGTTGTTAGCCGTCCGATCTGCTTAACCTCGCCGCCGCGCAGCGGACCTTGATGTGTGCGGGCATGAATATCGCCGTCGGGGACCTCTTCGTCTTCTTCGGTTCGATCAAGGATCACCGCGCTCATCCGACGATCCCCACACCAGACATCGACTTTCACCCCTAAAATATAGATAAGATCCGCCCCCATGTTGCTGACCAGACACCGGCGGGTGCCGTCGCTTTCACGGATTGTCGAAATGTGCACCACGGCGCGGTTCTGGCGGCGAAACCCGATCCAGAACACCTGAAGGTAGGCGATCCACACAACTAGCATCGCCACGTTCACGCCAAGGTTGATCGCGTCTTTGTTGTTCGTCATCCATTCCCACACGGCCCGCCTCCTTGCGCTGATGCCGCTCAACACCTGTCGCGCTTTTGCGTTCCTTGCGGGGGGATGCCAAACGGAACCGGCTGGCACGCCCTTTGGTTGTGATCGTGAAACGCACAAACCCTGTACGTAAGGAGCAGCAAAATGAGCAAATCCCGCGATCAAATCTGGGATGAATGGCAGGATCTGGTGAACCTGACCCCCAAGGAGCTGGAGAACTGGCTAGACACCGATGAAAGCCAATCTGTCGGCGACAGCGATGGCGGGGAATCCACGGGACATAAATCCGGCCGTAAGATCGTTAAGATCAAACAGACCCACAAAAGCGATCTGTCCGATGCGCAGTGGGAACAGATGGGCAAGGTCACCGGCTATATCAAACGCCATTTGGCACAAGGCGGCCCTGACGACGATATGGCCAACTCTGACTGGCGGTATTCACTTATGAATTGGGGGCATGATCCCTGCAAATAACAGCTCATGTCGGGGCCGTCTAAAATCGGCCCCACCACCCTATTCAAACGGATATAATATCACCTGCGCGATGCAAGATTGCGCCCCAGTTCCGCTGGCGATTGTGCGCAACTACCAGATTCCACTTCTGTCTATGTTGCACGCATGCACATATTAACCCATTGTTAAGTAATGTAAATTACAGAAAAATGACTTCTGGAGCAAAATTATCGCGCCCTCCTGTAGGTTCTGTGCACAAACCCAGCTTTTGCCGTATACTGTCCCAACAGAGGACAAAATCACTTCGGATACAAAGAATATCCGAGTAACCAAGAGCAGGCAGGCTTATAAGTGTCCCACAAAAAGACCCTGGTCGTGCGCGCCCTGCGTGCCGACGATGAAATGTCGTGGCGAAAGCTTTGGAAAGCCTATCTGGCCTTCTACGAAAGCACCGTCTCCGAGGCTGTCTATGCCTCTACGTTCGAGCGGTTGCTTGGCGATGATCCGCGTGACTTCAGCGCCCTCGTGGCCGAGGTTGACGGGCGCGTCGTTGGCCTTGCCCACTATATGTTCCACCGCCACAACTGGAAAATCGAAGATGTCTGCTACTTGCAGGATCTATACGCTGACCCGGCCGTGCGTGGGACGGGTGTGGGGCGTGCCCTGATCGAGGCGGTCTATGACGCAGCCGATCACCACGGCGCGCCGCAAGTCTACTGGACCACTCAGGAGTTCAACGACGTGGCCCGCCGTCTGTATGACCGCGTTGGCGCGTTGACCCCGTTTATCAAGTACCAGAGGTCCGCCTGATGCGCAGCAAAGCCCGTCGTTTCGTCCTCCCCCTGTATCTGTTGCTGGGCGCCTGTATGCCGGTGGCGCCTTCGAATGAAACCGCGACCCGCGCGGCCTCTGCGATAGAGACCTCGTCTTCGCTGCCACCGATGAAAAGCTTTACCGCGCCGCGTCCCAATGCGCCCGTGGCGTCGAATACGGATATGGCGCGGGATTTCCTTGATCTGGCCTTCCAGTTGGAATCCGGACGTCCCCTGCCGATCTTCACCCGTTTCGAGGGTCCGGTCTCCGTCCGCCTGACAGGGCAGCCTCCCGCTTCGCTGGCACCTGACCTGAACCGGCTGCTGCACCGGCTGCGCACCGAAGCGGGCATCCAGATCTCCATGACCAATGCGGCGAATGCCAATATCACCGTTCAGGCTGTCAGCCGTGCGCAGATTCGTGACGCCTTGCCGTCGGCTGCCTGTTTCGTGGTGCCGAATGTGTCCTCAATTGCGGAATACAAGAAAGCGCGGCGCACCAAACAGACCGCATGGTCGCAGCTGCAAAAGCGCGAACGGCTGGCGATTTTCCTGCCGTCAGACGCCGCCCCGCAGGAGGTGCGCGATTGTCTGCACGAAGAGCTCGCACAAGCGCTTGGCCCCCTAAACGATCTGTACCGTTTGCCCGACAGCGTCTTTAACGATGACAACGTGCATACGGTTCTGACCGGATATGACATGATGATCCTGCGGGCCTACTACGATCCGTCGATCCGCACCGGCATGACGCGCACGCAGGTGGCCGACCGTCTTCCGGCGATCTTCGCCCGCATCAACCCCCGTGGCCAAGGGTCGCGCCCCCAACGGCTGGCCAAGACACCAAGGGTCTGGATTGATGCCATTCAGACCGCGCTTGGCCCCGGTGCCAACCCTGCGCAACGCCGTCAGGCGGCCACCAACGCGCTGAAAACCGCCAGCGCCATGGGCTGGACCGATCACCGCCGCGCGTTTTCGCATTACGCCATGGGCCGGTTGCTGCAATCGGTCGACCCCGCTGCCGCTCAAGATCATTTTGTTCTGTCACAACAATACTTTGGCACCCGTCAGGACACGGCCCTGCACCGTGCCTATGTTGCCTCGCAACTTGCGGCCTATGCCATCAGTTCGGGGCGTGCGGATGATGCGTTGTACCTGTTGCAGCCCCATCTGGACACCGCAGCGCGGCACGAGAACGCGGCCCTGCTGGCGACCTTGATGATGCTACGGGCCGAGGCGCTTGATCTGGCCGGTCGCCCGACAGAGGCACGCAGCGTTCGGGTGGACTCCCTTGGGTGGGCGCGATACGGGTTCGGCGCGGATTGGGCCGTGCGTGCAAAGCTGCGCGAGGTCGGTTCGCTTAACCCGGCCAAAGGGAGATCAGGCGCGCTATGATCGTGATTTTTGCGGCGCTGGCAGGCGCCATCATCGGCGGGCTGACCGCATACCGCCGCAAGGGCAATGTGCTCGACATTCTGCAGTATGTCACAATCTACTGCATCGCGTTTGCATTGGTGGGATTGATCGCGACGATCATCATTCACCGCTTTGCGATGACGTGACGCCCATGGCGGGCGCGGGGCATTGCCCCGCCCCTGCCCTTCGCGCTACCACTGGCGCATGTTCATTCCGTTCTTCGATACGCTGCGCCGCGCCGGTGTGCCCGTCTCCCTTCGGGAGTTCCTGACCTTCCTCGAAGGCATGCAGGCCGGGCTTGCGACCTATGATATCGAGGCTTTCTACTTTCTCGCCCGCAGCGCCATGGTTAAGGACGAGCGTCACCTTGACCGCTTTGATCGCGCCTTTGCCCATAGCTTCAAAGGGCTCGAGGACATTCCGGCCGATGCCGTGATGAACGCCATCGACTTGCCCGACGACTGGCTGCGCAAGATGGCAGAAAAGCACCTAAGTGATGCGGAAAAGGCCGAGATCGAGGCCTTGGGCGGCTTTGACAAGCTGATGGAGACCCTCAAAGAGCGGCTTGCCGAGCAAAAGGGGCGTCATCAGGGTGGCAACAAATGGATCGGCACGGCGGGCACCTCGCCTTTCGGGGCCTATGGCTACAACCCCGAAGGTGTTCGGATCGGTCAGGACAAATCCCGCCACCAGCGGGCTGTGAAGGTCTGGGACAAACGCGAATTTCGCAATCTCGACGACAGTGTCGAACTTAGCACCCGCAACATCAAGGTCGCGCTAAAACGCCTGCGTCGTTGGGCGCGCGACGGTGCGCATGAAGAGCTCGATCTCGACGGCACAATCCGCGCCACCGCGCACAACGGCTATCTTGACGTAAAAACGCGCCCCGAGCGGCACAATGCGGTTAAGGTTCTACTGTTCTTTGACATCGGCGGCAGCATGGACCCCCATATCAAAGTCGTCGAAGAGCTGTTTTCGGCAGCGCGGGCCGAATTCAAACATCTCGAACATTTCTACTTTCACAACTGCCTGTATGAAGGCGTGTGGAAGGACAACGCCCGCCGCTGGGATGCACAGACCGCGACATGGGATGTGCTGAACACCTACGGGCCTGATTACAAATGCATATTCGTCGGCGATGCATCGATGTCCCCCTATGAGATCGCCTATCCCGGCGGCGCGAATGAACACTACAATACTGAGGCCGGACAACTATGGCTGGAACGTGCGCGCGCACAGTGGCCGGATCACCTCTGGATCAATCCCGTGCCCGAACAGCATTGGCAGTTTACCCAAAGCATCCACATGATCCGCGAGATATTCGAGGACCGCATGGTGCCTATGACACTGTCGGGCCTTGATCGCGGCGTGAAAATGCTGGGTTAAGCGCCCCGCCCGCAGTCCGTTGACCTGTCAATATATATGCAATGCGCAAATATCTGTATTGGGCACGCAATAGCGCCATTGTTTACCAATTCATGCCACAAATTAACTGTTTCTTAAGAAGCATCAAAACTTCTAACGAGGATCGCCCCGTGGCACGTTTCTGGATCATCACCGCTGCAGCCGTTGCAGTCATCGCCGCCCTGAAGACCGCATTGTTCGTCGCAATCGCCGTGCCGGATGCCTCTGCCACGGTCGTTACAGCACTGTTTTTGGCGTTTAATGCACTAACCGGCCTTGCCGGGCTGGCCGTTTGGCAGATCGTTTTGCGCCACGGGGCAAAGGCCAAGCGCCTGCGCAAAGCAACCGCGCTAACCGACACCCCCATTGCCAAAGAAAGCGTGATCGCGGAATACGCGCAGAACTGGGGGCTGAGCCGTGCCGAAGCGGATGTCGCCATTTTTGTGGCCAAGGGTTTTTCCAACAACGAAATCGCAGACATGCGGGGCTGCGCGCTGGCCACGGTGAAATCACAGCTCACCCGCATCTATGCCAAATCCGGTCTGGAATCGCGCTATCAGTTGATCGCCTTTGTCACCGACGAGGTCGTCACCGCCACGCGCAACGCGCAGAACAGCCAAGCCAAACGTGCCACGTCGAACATTCTGCCGCTTGTGGGACGGTTGAAGCCCACCGACGACAGCCAGAACACATTGGCCATGTCGGGCTGATCGCCCACAGCCTACTGCACCAGACGCACCAGCTCACAATGATGGCCGGTCAGGGTCAGCGCCCCCTCCCCGAGGTGCAGCCCTGTTCCGGCCAGAACTGCATCCAGCACACCGTCCACCGGCAGCAGCAGGCCGGACAACAGCCGGTCCGGCAGGATCGCCAGCACCGTCGCCACCAAGGCCGAAACAGTGCCGGTCACCAGACCCGTCTGCCCCGGTTTCACCCGTATCTCCAGATTCTCCCCCAGCAGCGATGACACCGCTGTGCTGAGCAACTGCTCAGACCCAAAGGTTTTTGTCGTGTCGCCGCTGGCGATGTCACCTTGGGTGAAGGTCAGGGTTTCCACCTCGGACTGGCCCACCTGCACGCTGGAGCGCGCCTGCACCGTTAAGGGCACCACCAGATCCGGCAACAGCAGCAGCGGCACCCGCAATTCCAGTTCCAGCAGGTCGGCGTAATCCAGCGCGGCGGGATCTATATCGCCGGCCTGTCCCACCGGCTCACCCAGATACAGCGCCGCGACCGAGGTGCCATTGTTGGGGTGCAGCGGCGTGGGTCCCGTGATGAAGCCCGCCATGACCGTATCTTCCCCGTCGGCGTCACAGGTCAGCGCGCTCAGCGTCGCCTGTGCGCCGGCCAGTTCGACCGTCAGAGGCACCGAAAGGTTCAGCGCGGTGACGCCAACCCCCAGAACGCCCAGCAATGACGCGTCCATATCCACATCTACGTCCAGACGCGTGGCCGCGTGGCGCAGGGTCACACCCTCTTCCCCAAGGGCGATCCAGCCAGAGGACACCGGCGGCTCCCCTGCCGAAAGCGCCACGGTGGTGCCCAGAACTCCCGGCACCGAGACGCCCAGATCCAGACCAAGGCTTTGTCCCGCCAGACCGGTTTGCGCAGCGCCAGCCAACACATCAAGCGCAGACAGATCGATGTCCGCTGCGGCCTCTGTCACCGAGAGGCCCAGCGACGTGTCCATGCCACCGACGACGGCGGCCACGTCGATCTCGCGCGTGGAGCCCAGCAACGGGTCCAGCAACGCGCCGGTGTCCGCATCCACCAATCCCTGCACTGCCGCGCCCAGCTCCGCCAATGTCACCGCTTGGTCAAGGATCTCTGCGGGATTGCGGGCGTCGAACCCGCTGACATCCGAGAGCGCCGCCATCAGTGCGGCGGCTGAAAAATCCGTCTGGGCCAGCAGCGTCTCGTCCCCGACTGACAGCCCGATGTTAACACCCAGACCGGTCGTTAACAGATCTTCCAGCACCAACGCATCAAGCCGCAGGATATGACTGTCGAGCGCAAAGCTCGCAGCCCCCGACCGCGCAGCAATCGCTGACGCAGACAGCGCCACGCTGTCGCGGTCCGTTATGACTTTTGCGAAATGCAGCGGTGTCGTGCTCCCGAGTGCAACCCGCACCGCGTTCACCCCGGCCGCATCCGCGTCTAACGCGACAAACCGGTCTTCTGGGGCAAGCGCAGGGTTGCGCAGATAGCGCCCGGTTTCCACAAGGTCCAAAGTCCCCGACGCCATGCCATTGCCGTCCACTGCAGCCAAGGCGCGGTCCTGCGCCGCATCGGTGTCGCGCAGGGCCGTCATGGCAGACAGGTCCGCCACCGACTGCAAGCGCGACTTTGTACGATATAACATCGCCGTATCAACACCAAGCGCGACAAACCCCATCAGCACCGTCAGCATCAACCCGACGATGACCGCCACATGGCCGGTCTCGTCACCGGCAAACCGGCGCAGCGCATGCTTAATACCCGACATAGGCGGACCCCTCGATATCGGTGATCCCCAGCTTAAGAAAGCCGTTTGCGATCTCCAGAACCGACCCTTCAATGGCATAGCTCAGATCAACGGTCATGCTGGCCGCGCTGCCACTGGTGACAGAGATCGCGGGCGTCAGAGCCTCGGCCACCAGTAACGGATAGCGGCTGCTTGCGGCGTCCAGATAGGCCTGCGCCAAGGCTTCACGCTCTGTACTGTCGAGCCCCGCGACAGAGGCCCGTGCCGCACCGGAGGCCAGTTGGTGCACCGAATGGCTGACGCCGATGTAGTAGCCTGCCACCATCGTGCCGAACAACAGCGTGATCAGCAAAGGCGCAATCAACGCGAATTCCACGGCTACTGCCCCGTCCGTTCCACGCCAGAACCGGCGCGTGTGTGTGACCCATGACCGAACCATGTCAGCCTCCGCTCATAATATTGTCGAGCACGCTCAGCCCCGCAGGCCCCACCAGCACGATGAACACCGCGGGCATGATGCACATGATCAGCGGCAGGGTCATCAGAACGGGCAGACGCGCTGCTTGTTCTTCGACCCGGATCAGGCGGCTGTTGCGTGTCTCGGAAATCAGGGTGCGCATGGCGCGCGAAAAGGGCGTCCCGTAGGTGTCGGACTGATCCAGCGCCTGCGTGAACACGCCGACCTCCGGCAGGGGCACACGGGCTGTCAGCCGCGCATAGGCCTGCCTACGGTCGTTGGTCATGGCCATCTCCGACACCATTTGCAAAACCTCTTCGGCCAGTTCGCGATGGGTGGTGCGCATCTCGCGCGCGACGCGGTGCAGGGCCGGTTGCGGCCCCAATCCTGCCTCCGAGGTGATGACCAAAAGCTCCAGCAAATCGGGGAAGCCACGGCGGATGCGGGCCAGCCGCGTCTTGCGCACGTGGCCGACATAGCCGTCTACCCCCTTGGACAGCGCCAGCGCCGCCCCGATCACACCGGCCACAGGCAAGAGCATCGGCAGGCCGAACTCCACTGAGCCATGGACATAAAGCGCGCCGATCCCCAAGGTCAGCACCGGCAGCACGGATTTGGCAAAGGCGTAAACAAGCAAGGCATCGCGTCCGCGAAACCCTGCGGTGGCCAGCTCTGCGGCGGTCTCGCGCGCCTCGCCGCCAAGGATCACCGCCATGCGTTCGCCCGCCATCCGCAAACCACGGGCCCAGGCGCGCTGTGTCGGGGTGTCTTCATCCTCGGCTTGCGCGGGCAGCATGGCACCGCCCTGCCCCGTGGCGCGCGCCAGACGCTGCATCCGGCGCCCACGGGCGCGCTCCGCATCGACGAACAACGCGCCGGACAACAAGATCAGGGTCAACCCGATCCCGAGGGCCAGCGTCCAGCCTACTGTCATGACCTCAGACATCGAGCTTCCCCATTCGCAACATCAGCGCAATGCCCGCAGAAATGCTGAACACCCCAAACAGCGCCATTTTTTGCCCGCGCGGATCGGTCCAGAGCGGCGCAAGATAAGATGCGTTGATCGCCACAAGGATCATGCCCACCGCGAAGGGCAGCGCCGCAAGGATCACCGCACTGGCGCGCGCCTCGGACGTCAGCGCCCGCGCTTTACGTTTCAGCTTGCGGCGATCGCGCAGCTGATCGGCGAGGTTGTCCATGGTTTCGATCAGATTGCCCCCCGTCTCGGACTGAAGCGCGGTGGCCACGGCGAAAAAGCTGACCTCGGGCGTGTTCATACGCGTGTTCAGCCGCGCAAGGGTTTCCGCCAGACCGGTGCCAAGGCGCATCTCGTCACGGCAGCGCAGAAATTCGCGGCGCACCGCCCCTTCGCTGTTGTCGACCACGATGGACAGGCTGTCGGCGACGGGACGCCCCGCCCGCAATCCGCGCGCGAAAATGTCCAAAGCTTCGGGCAGCGCGGCGGTAAACAACGTCTGGTAGGAACGCCGCGCCCTGGCAAGCATCACATATCCCGCAAACGCAGGCAGGATCAGCGCACTGAGCGCCCCCAGCACAGGATTGACACCGAGCAGTAGAAAGCCACCGTAGCTAGCCAGAACCGCCAACGAAAAGCCCCCCATCACGCGCTGCGGTGCGAACTCTCGCCCCGCCAGCGCGAACTGACGTTCCAGCCGTGCCAGCAGCCGTTGCTTGTCCCGCTTGGGATGATCTGTCTCGGGCGCGTCCTCCAGCGCGGCGGCGGACATATCGCGACCAACCGCGCGCGCAATCCGCGCCAGACGGGCGCGCCGTTGCTTGTCCGCCAGAACCAACGCCCAGACCGCCAAAGCCAGCGTTGCCAAAAACCCCATCACAAAAAACAACACGATCAATGACATGGCCTAGCCCTGCAAGATCGCGTCGAGATCATGCGAGACACCGTATTCCGCCGCACGCTGTGCAAATTTCGGCCGGTAGCCGGTGCATTCAAAACGCCCACGCACCTCCGTCCGGGGGCTGTCGGGATCGGTGCGGAAGCGGAACAATTCCTGCAAGGTCACCGCATCCCCCTGAAGCCCCGCAATTTCGGAAATCGAGGTTACACGCCGCTTGCCATCACGCATCCGCTGCACCTGAACCACCAGATGTACCGCCTCTGCCAGCTGCCGCCGCACGATGCCCGTGGAGGGGTCGAACCCTGCCAGCGCCGCCATGCTTTCGACGCGGACCAAGGCCTCGCGCGGGGTGTTGGCGTGCAGGGTCGACATCGACCCGTCATGGCCGGTGTTCATCGCCTGCAAGAGATCCAGCACCTCGTCGCCGCGAATTTCGCCGATGACGATCCGGTCAGGCCGCATCCGCAGCGCGTTTTTCACCAGCGTGCGCATGGTGATTTCGCCGGTGCCTTCGACATTGGGCGGGCGCGTCTCGAACCGCACCACATGGCCCTGCTGGAACCGCAACTCGGCGGCGTCTTCGATAGTGACGATCCGCTCGCCTTCTGGGATGAACTGGGACATGGCGTTCATCAAGGTGGTCTTGCCCGACCCCGTGCCGCCGGAAATCAGGATATTGAGCCGCAGATAGGCCGCTAGCCCCAAAAGCGCGGCCATCTGCGCGCTCATGCTTTGGCCCTCGACCAGACGATCAAGCTTAACGGGCTCTGCCGGGAATTTACGAATGGTGATCGACGGGCCGTCGATTGCCAGCGGGGGCACTGCCACGTTGACACGGCTGCCGTCTTTCAGGCGTGCATCGACAAGAGGTTGGCTTTCGTCGATCCGCCGACCGACGGCGCCCACAATCCGGCTGGCCACGGCCAGAACATGGGCGTTGTCCCGAAACCGCGCGGGCGCGCGGCACAGTTTGCCGCCGCGTTCGATCCAGACATCATTGGCCCCGTTCACCATGATATCGGTCACAGTGTCATCGGCCAAAAGCGCCTCTAGCGGGCCAAGGCCCATCATATCCGCCAGAACGGTATCAACGAGGGCTGCGACCTCACGGCCGTTGATATGCAGCTTTTGCTGCTGGCTTAGGGCGTGGATGACGTCTCGGATCGCCCGTTCCTGCCGCGCCCGAGGCATGCCAGCCAATTCCGCGAAATCCATATCCTCGGACAGGGAGGCGATGATATCACGCGACAGCCCCATCAGATCCGCTCCGGCCTCAACGGTGGGTGCGGGCGCGGGTTCTGGTTTCGCCGCGACGGGCTGCGGCGCGGGGGGCGTCACGGTGACAGGCTTGGGTTCCTCTGGGCGATTGGTCTGACCCAGAGAGGTCACAACCTCGGACAAAACCTGCCGTTGAAACGCCATCGGCCAAGGCGTGTCCATCCGGTCCAGCCACAGCGAGATCGCTGTGTTGGCCTGTTCGCGAATGTCCAGACCAGAGCCATCAAGGCGACGGGCCACGCGTAAAACGTCGCCAACCGCTGCCTGCAAGGACGGTTGCGCCACATGAAGCGTCATGAGAACACCCGCTTCAGCAAGCCGTTGCGTGGGGCGACCTGGCCGTTCACGCGTTTCCAAAGCGCATGAACCGACCGCGCGTACGCGCCGCGCCGCTGCATGTCGATAATGCTGCGTCCGGCGCGATGCGCAGCAAGAGCCGCGCCATCACAACGGGGCAGCACGCCCGCAATATCAACCAACAATGCCTGCGCGATCTCTTTATGCGACAGCCCTGCATCCTTGCGCAGTTCTGACAGCACAGGCAGGATACGCAGATCCGGTGCAGCTTGCATCAAGCGCGGGATCAGCCGCGAGGCCACGTTGATCCCGCCATAGCCCGCCGGCAACACAAGGATCACCACGTCCAGCGCGCGGGCAATATCGGGCTGCGTAAGGATCGCCTCGCGGGGCAGATCCACCACCACGGCTTCAAAGTTCTCGCGCAGTTTGGGCAGAAGACGCGGCATTGTGGCAATCGACGGCTCCGTCGCGCCATGCGGATGGGCATAGAGCGACAGGCCATCGTTCAGGCTGTGCATCGTCGCCTTCAGAAACGTCTGGTCTACGCGTTCGGGCGCGGACAGCGCCTCGGCCAAGCCGGGCGTTGTGGGGCAATCGAGATCCAGCGCCTGTGTGCCAAAGCGCAGATCCGCATCCACCAAGGCCGCGCGGTGGGTTTTACTCGCCGCAAAAGCAAAGTTGCGCGCCAGAAGGCTCGCCCCCGCACCACCGCTACAGCCGATCACGCCGACAACCGGCGAAGTCACCGGCGCAGAAACCGAGGCCACCGGTTCGGGGGTCGTTTCCCGCACGGTATCGGGCGTAAAGCGGCATAAGTCTGCGATATCCTCGGGCAAACTACCGTAATCGAAATAATCCAGCGCCCCGGCTCGGCGCAGGGCGCGCGCGGTGCGCAGATCGTCGAGCTGGCCCAGAACGATGACCTCGGCCCCGCTGGCGCGGATGTCGGCCACAGCTTCGCAGGCCTGATCCAGTGGCAGATTTCCCAGCTCAGCCAACAGGCGCATGGCCACGGGGGTGTCCCCACTGACGCGGGCCGCGCCGCTGAGACCACCGCCGCGAAGAGCGCTATCCGCCACCCCTAGCGCGCCCAATACATCGCGCGCCAAAGCGGCGCCCTGATCGGTGCACACATAGGCGCAAAAAACGGGAACAGAGGTGTCTGTGGGAACTTTGTTCAGGAACATAACGCGTCCATCTGGCAAATCGGTAAGAACGGAGGGCGCGCCGAAGTTGCGGCGCGCCCGTTTGGGTTATGCTGGACTGGATTAGCCCGGAGTCTCTTCACCTTGGATCGCCTCGATCAGCGTTGTGAAACCGGTGTTTGTCTCGGTACCAAGGATCGCGACGCTGCCGACGATCACGGCACCAACGAGGGCTGCGAACAGACCGTATTCAATGGCGGTCGCGCCGCTTTCGTCTTTCCAGAAGCCTTTGGTGGTGGATTTGAGGGCGTTCATATGTGTGATGATGGAGTTCATGTGTCTGTCTCTCTCGTAAGGTGGGCTGACCACGGTGGGTCGTTTCTGTTTGCTCTCTCTTGCCGGGCTCTCACCCCCGGCGAACAAGATCGACAATGCCCCGACAAACGCCCCCTGCTCTATCGGCCATAGGGTTGAAAAAACCCCTGTCCCCCAAGGAGATGACACACGTCATACCAAGGTATGATGCGGTGCGGCCCCAATCTGACGCCCACCTGCCCGCAATATGGCGGCGATGCGGCGCATCATACCTCGGGTCCCGCATGACGCCGTTCGCGAGACATGAAAAAAGGGCGCGCCCCCACCGGAACGCGCCCCATTGATTCGACCAAAGTCGTAGATGTCAGCGTTTTTTCATTGCGGCCATCAACGCATCGCCCAACGCGCCGGTGCCCCCTTGCGCCGGTTTGTTGCCGCCGCCACGCGGAGCTTTCGGCGCGGGACCGCGCCGCTCGGGCTTGCCACGTGGACCGGTATCCCGCGCGCCCCGCTCGGCCTTGGCCGAGGCACCGCCATCCTTGCGCATGGTCAGACCGATCCGTTTGCGGGGCACATCCACCTCTGTCACCGTGACCTTAACGACATCGCCCGCCTTAACCACCTCATGAGGATCCTTAACAAAGCGGTCCGCCAACTGGCTGACGTGGACCAGACCGTCCTGATGCACGCCAATGTCGACAAAGGCCCCGAAGGCCGCGACATTTGTCACGGTCCCTTCCAGTACCATACCGGGTTTGAGATCCTTGATATCCTCGACCCCGTCCGCAAAGCTTGCTGTTTTGAACGAGGGGCGCGGGTCACGGCCCGGCTTCTCAAGCTCGCCCAAAATATCGCGCACGGTGGGCAGGCCAAAACTGTCATCGACGAATTGCTCTGCCCGCACGCCTTTAAGCGCCTCCGGCTGGCCCATGATGTCGCGGATGTCGCGCCCGCAGGCCTGCACGATACGGCGCGCCACATCATAGGCTTCGGGGTGCACGGAAGAGGCATCGAGCGGCTCCTTGCCGTCGCGGATCCGCAGGAAGCCCGCGCATTGCTCATAGGCCTTGGGGCCAAGGCCCGGCACCTTGAGCAGCGCCTTGCGGGTGGCAAAGGCCCCATAGGTGTCACGGTAGGCGACCACCGCTTCGGCCAACCGTTCTGACAGGCCCGCCACATGGGCCAGCAAAGGCGCAGAGGCCATGTTCAGATCAACGCCCACGGCGTTCACCGCATCCTCGACCACACCGGCCAAGGCCTGCGCCAGACGACGTTGGTCCACATCATGCTGATATTGGCCGACGCCGATGGATTCGGGGGTGATTTTAACCAGTTCGGCCAGCGGGTCCTGCAGACGCCGCGCAATCGACACCGCCCCACGCAAGGACACATCGAGATCAGGAAACTCTCGCGCGGCCAGCTCGGACGCGGAATAGACCGACGCCCCTGCCTCTGACACCACGACCTTTGTGGGCTTGTCGCCTTGCAACAGTTTCAGCGTGTCGGCCACCATCCGCTCGGTTTCTCGCGAGGCGGTTCCGTTGCCGATGGCGATCAGCTGCACCTTATGGCGGGCGACCATCTCGACGATTTTGGCTTGCGCCCCGCGCAGGTCCATTTTGGGCTGGAACGGATACAAGGTCGCGGTTTCCAGCAGCTTGCCGGTCGCATCGACCACGGCCGCCTTGACCCCTGTGCGAATGCCCGGGTCCAATCCGAGGGTGGCCTTGTTCCCTGCGGGAGCGGCCAGCAATAGATCCTTCAGGTTACGGGCAAAGACGTTAATCGCCTCCTCATGGGCGCGGCGGCGCAGCTCTGACAGAAGATCCACATACATCGAAAGCGACAGTTTCACCCGCCATGTCCAGGCCGCGGCCTCGCGCAGCCAGGTGTCTCCCGGTCCTTGGCCCGGCACACCGATTGCGGCGGCGACCATATCGACAGCGCGCTGTTGGCCCGTGTCAGGGTCCGGCGCGATTTCAATGGTCACTATCTCTTCCTTGGCGGCACGCAGAATGGCCAGCGCACGGTGGGACGGAATGGTGGCCCAGGCCTCGCTATGGTCGAAATAGTCCGAAAATTTCGCCCCGGCCTGCTCTTTGCCCTCAACGACTTTGGCGGAGATCCGCGCCTCGCGCATCATGAAATCCCGCAAAGCCCCCAACAGCTGCGCATTCTCTGTCAGACCTTCTGCCAGAATATCACGCGCGCCGTTTAGCGCATCACGGGGGGTGGGCACCGCCTCGCCAATGAACGCCTCAGCCAGCGCCGCCGGTTCTTTGCCGCGCTGCGCAAGGATCTGGTCAAGCAACGGGGCCAAGCCGTTTTCACGCGCGATCATCGCCTTGGTGCGGCGTTTCGGCTTATACGGCAGGTAGATGTCCTCGAGCGCAGCCTTGGTGTCGGCCTGCATGATCTGTCGGGCCAGATCGTCGCTCAGTTTGCCCTGCCCTTTGATTGTGTCGAGAATGGTGGCGCGGCGGGCCTCCATCTCGCGCAGGTAGGTCAGGCGATCCCCCAAGGTCCGCAATTGCGTGTCGTCCAACCCGCCGGTCACCTCTTTGCGGTAGCGCGCGATGAAGGGCACAGTCGCGCCGCCGTCGAGCAGCTCGATTGCCGATACGACCTGCTTGGAACTGGCCGCGATTTCTGTGGCAATGGTGCGGGCGATACGCTCTGCTGTCTGGTCCAATGTGGCTCTCCTGAACTGCGGGAGCACCGTTCTAGCGGCCCGTCGTCGTCGGGCCAAGCCCCCAACCGTTGCGGGCGACACTGGGCTGCGGAAAGACGCGCAGCGCGCGCGGTCCGAGACAAAGCCGCGCAGGCCACCCGTTTGATATGGAAGGCAGGCCGCAACCGCCTATGTGTTAACGCGACGCAAACAGGTCACGGGGTGAGCATATGGTGTTAGAAAGCTTTTCCGCAGAAACACTGGCGCGGGTGCAATTTGCCTTTACCGTGTCGTTTCATATCATCTTTCCGGCGTTTTCTATCGGATTGGCCAGTTATCTGGCGGTCCTGAACGGTCTTTACCTCAGAACGCGCGATGAAAGTTATCTGAAGCTCTTCAATTACTGGAAAAAGATCTTCGCCGTGGCCTTTGGCATGGGCGTCGTGTCGGGCATTGTCATGTCCTATCAATTCGGCACCAATTGGTCCGTGTTCTCGGACAAGGCCGGTCCCGTGGTCGGCCCCTTGATGGCCTATGAGGTGCTGTCAGCCTTCTTCCTTGAGGCAGGTTTCTTGGGGATCATGTTGTTCGGACGCAGCCGTGTGGGAGACAGGCTTCATATGTTTGCGACCGCTATGGTGGCCTTTGGCACCTTGATGTCGGCCACGTGGATCTTGAGCGTGAACAGCTGGATGCAAACGCCCGCAGGGTTTTCCATCGCCGAAAACGGTCAGTTTGTGCCAGAAGACTGGTGGGCCATCGTGTTCAACCCGTCCTTCCCCTACCGTCTGGTGCATATGGTGCTTGCCGCCTTCCTGACGACGGCTCTGGTCGTGGGCGCCGTGGGCGCATGGCACCTGCTGCGCGACCGCGCCGACCGCGAGGCACGCACCATGTTTTCCATGGCCATGTGGATGCTCGCGCTTGTCACGCCTTTGCAGATTTTTGCGGGTGACATGCACGGGATCAACACGCTGGAACACCAGCCCGCCAAGGTCATGGCGATGGAGGGCCATTTTGACAGTCACCCCGAAGGCGCACCGCTGATCCTGTTCGGCATCCCCAACCAAGAGGAAAAGCGCGTCGATTATGCCATCGAGGTACCCAAGCTCAGCTCCCTGATCCTGAAACACGATCTGAACGCACCGCTGGACGGGCTGGACACCATTCCCGACGAGGATGAACCCCCGGTGGCCATCGTGTTCTTCAGCTTTCGTGTGATGGTCGCCTTGGGCTTTGCGATGTTGGGTCTGGGGATCTGGAGCCTGTTCGCGCGCTACCGTGGCACCCTGTATGACCAACCATGGCTGCACCGCGCCAGCCTTTTGATGGGGCCCATGGGATTTGTGGCGGTTCTGGCCGGCTGGATCACCACCGAGGTCGGGCGTCAGCCCTTCACCGTGTACGGCCTCCTTCGGACATCGGACAGCCTTGCGCCTGTGGACGCGCCTGCAGTTGCGGCTTCGCTGATTGCCTTCATTGTGGTCTACTTTGCCGTCTTTGGCGCCGGTACGATCTACATCCTGCGGATGATGAGCAAGCCGCCCGCCAGCCCGAAACTGGGTCTGCGCGACGGCCCCATCCGTACCGCAGGGATCACGCCTGTCCATCAAGAACACCCCGAAGCACCGGGCCAAGACTAAGGAAACCACGATATGGAATTCGATCTTGCATTCATCTGGGCCGGACTGATCGCCTTTGCGGTGCTGGTCTATGTCGTTCTGGACGGGTTCGATCTGGGCATCGGTATCCTGTTCCCCTTTGCCAAGACCGAAGACGACCGCGATTTGATGATGAACTCCGTCGCGCCGGTCTGGGACGGCAACGAGACATGGTTGGTACTGGGCGGCGGCGGGCTGTTTGCGGTGTTCCCGCTGGCCTATGCGATCGTGATGCCGGCGCTGTATATGCCGATCATCCTGATGCTGTTGGCACTGGTGTTTCGTGGCGTGTCCTTTGAATACCGATGGCGGACAGGGAACAAAACGGGATGGAATGCGGCATTTTTTGGCGGATCGCTGGTCGCAGCCCTGTGCCAAGGCATCGCTTTGGGTGCCTTGGTCCAAGGGATCGAGGTCGAAGGCCGCGCCTACGCAGGCGGCTGGTTCGATTGGCTGACCCCGTTTTCCCTGCTGACCGGTGTGGCTGTCGTGTTGGGCTATGCCCTGCTTGGGGCCACATGGATCGTGATGAAGACAGAGGCGGACATCCAGATCCAGATGCGCCGCTATGCGTGGGGATTGGGCGTTGCCACCCTTGCGCTGATTGGCGTGGTCAGCCTGCTTACGCCGTTTCAGGACGCGGTCTATTTCGAGCGTTGGTTCAGCCTGCCCGGCAGCCTGTGGTCGATGCTTGTGCCGGTCATGATGCTGGCGCTGGCGTGGAGTTTCTTCACCGGATTGCGCGACCATTCCGACCTGAAGCCGTTCCTGTCGGCGCTGGGTTTCTTTGTGGTCAGCTTTGTGGGCATCGGCATCAGCTTTTATCCGATGATGGTGCCGCCCGCCCTGACCATTCAAGAAGCCGCAGCCCCTGACAGCAGCCTTTTGTTCACCCTTGTGGGCGCGGCGATCCTGCTGCCAATCATTCTGGCATATACCGCCTACGCCTACTGGGTGTTTCGCGGCAAAATGGACCCGGCCGAGGGGTATCACTGATGCCTCTACGCGAGACCGCAAAACGCTGGGGCTGGTTCATCGCCATTTGGCTGCTGAGCGTTCTGGCCCTGAGCCTGGTGGCGATGATGATCCGAGCCGCAATTCTATGACGTCAGGGCCGCGATGCCATCGCGGCCCTGTTCTATTGTCCCCGCCCTTTATGGACGAAAGCGCGTGATGCGATTGGCCGCCATGGCATAGCATAGCCGACATCCGCCAACTCTGTGGCCAACGAAGCAGTGCTGAACAGACCTTCGACGGTGACCGCCTCGAACAGGCCATCGTTTTCGTAAGGCGCGTCAGTCGTGACCAGAACAAGCTGGTTGGCAGGCGGGGGCGGCACGTGGATGCAGGCGCCCACCTAAGGCAGGCAGCAGGCTTGCAATGGCAGCGGCAAGGATCACACCTGCGAGAGCCAGCGCCTCGGGCCCTGCGGGCGGGTTGATTGGCAACCAAATCCCGAAGTGCGCATCGATTGCGGGACGTGCCAGTGCGAGCGCGCCGTACAACAGGACCACTCCCACCACAGCCCCAATCGCGGCCACCAAAACCGCCTCGCACGCCAGTAGGCCAAGAATGGTGATCGGGCTGGCCCCCATGGCGCGCCCAATGGCCATCTCACGCCGGCGTTCATTCAAAGACGCAAAGATCATCGCCAACATCCCCATCAGGGCGGTCACAACGACCATAAACGACACACCGACCAAAGCGGTTTCTGCCACACCGACGATCTGCCAGAGCTGGGCCAAAGCCACTCTGGGCAGAATGGCCAACAACAGCTCCTCTGAGCAGTCGTTTATCGCGCGTTGCAGGCCAAAGATCTGCAAGCGCGATTCAACCCCGACCAAGGCGGCCGTGATCGCTTGGGGCTGTAAATCCATCTGGCGGATCACCTTGACCGGCGTGGTGTTCGGCCCTTTGGCCCCGCTTTGCCAGTCAACGTGAATCACCTCCATGGCCTGTAAAGAGACGATAACCGTCCGATCCACCGGCGTTCCCGTGCGTCTCAAGATCCCAGCCACACGAAAGGGTTGTTCATCATGATCCGCGAATGACGCGACACCACGATTGGGGCGTCCCCGTCATAGCCCAACGCATGCGCCACCAGGGCCCCGATCACCGCATCATATAAATCATCCAGCCCGGTCCCATGCGCCACTTCCAACGCGCGCCCACCCCGACACCGGTAATGATCAAAGAATGCCTGCGTCGTTCCCATGACGCGAAATTGCCGGTGGCTGTCCCCGGTTTTTCGACGCCCAGAAAAAGGCCGACAGACAAGGCAATGGCCAGAACGGGCATTCCGACGGTTAGTGCCCGGGCCATAAGTGACTGAAAAGCCGATCGCACAACCATGCGGCCCCCCGCGAGGTAGTGACAATCTCTGCCAACCGAACGAAACGGTCGGACCGAACTGAGAGCCGTACGTCATGGCTGACCATCAGGACGGTTGCTTCAGACATGCGGGCTTGCTCTAAAAGTGTGTCAACAAACCCTTTCTGCCCGGCGCACCCAACGCAGACCTCGGTTCATCCGCCACAATCAAGGGTGGGCTGCCGATCAAGGCCCGCGCTACAGCAACCCGCTGCTGTTGCCCGACGCTCTACCGGCTTGCGGTCACTTGGCTTATGTTGTCAGGCAGATGCAGTGCCCTGCACAAGCTATCTGCCGCGGTACGCCCACCCGCACGCTTGCGCCGTTGCGGCGCGAAACGCAGCGGCAACAGGATGTTGTCAGCGACGCTCGCGTCGGGCAGGAGGTTGAATTGCTGGAAAATAACGCCGATTTGCTCGGCTCTGAAGCGGTCCCGCTGCGACGGGCGCAATCGAGATATATCCGAGCCGTTGATGCAAACCTGTCCGCTTTGCGGATGCGCAATACCGCAGATGATTGAAAGCAGTGAAGATTTGCCCGACCCGCTTGCGCCAAGCAACAAAACACGCTCTCCCTTGGCCACCGAAAAATCCGGGGATAATCCGCATGAAAGCCATTATGCCCGGCTTCATGTTCGTCATGCCCACCATGGCCGTGGTCATCGTGATCTTCATGTCCGTGGTCATCGTGGTCGTGAGCTTCATGGTCTGGCGTAGCCCCGCCCAAATGCAGCTCCGCTTCGGCAGATTGAACGCTACAGCCAGCGGCTTCGGGCATTTTGAAAACAGTTTCGGACGTTTCAAGCATTCTCAAAGCAGCGGCAACCGCCTGCCGATCCTCCTGTTGCTCCAGCGGATGTTTGAAACCCACAACGTCCATTCCCGGCGCCATGATCAAAATCTCCACCTGATCATTCTCGACAGCGATTTGTATCACAGGTTCACCGTGCACGCGGGCATCTAGCTGACGAGGCTCCTGCGCCAAAGCAGGAAATGCGCCACTCGCCAATATCGGCAAAAATCCGATACTTTTCATAGCCTTACCCTTGAAGCCAGTCTTTGAAGTAAGTCATTCTAATTGCAAGCACGCATTTCCGTACATCGCCCCACCGAAACGTAACGTCATAACATCACAGACGACAAGTGCACGTCTGGCGGTGTTCGATTAAGGCACCGACCTGCTCCCCTGAACAGTCCGGTGTTTTGAGTTAGCCTGTTCTCCAACAAGGTGACAGACGATCAAGAGAAGCCGTTTCAGCGACGAACAGATTATCGAGATAATGAATGAGCATCAGGCTGGGCCATGAAAGAGAAGCGATATAATCAGAAGTGGGCCTGTGTTTTGGCCGGGATCGATCCGCGCGTCTACCGACGTGTGTCAAAGCGGCCAGCGGATACCGAGCTGAGGGATCGGTTGAAAGAGCTGTCATCTAAACGAAGGCGGTTTGGCTATCGACGGCTGCACATCCTGCTCAAACGCGAAGGCTGGAAGGTTAACTGGATCGAAGCCCGTAAAGCAGACGATCCGGGGGATCGTTTGTGGGGCGGAGCGCTGTATCGGATCTACCCGAAGAAAGGTTAACGTAACTTTAACGGAATGGTCGCAAGCGTGCAGTGGGCACTCGAGCACCGATCATTGCCCGGCAGGCGATTGCAAAGCAATCTGCCGATAGGGGCGATCCCGCAGGGGCCAAACCAACGGTGGTCGCTCGACTTTGTGTCCGACAGTCTGTCATGTGGCCGCAGGTTCCGCATTCTCAACGTGATCGATGACCTCAGCCGCGAGTGCTTAGCTGCGGTGGTCGATACGTCACTATCGGGAGATCGGGTTGTACGGGAACTGGATCGCATTGCTGAGATGCGCGGCTACCCTTGCTTGGGGGTCAGCGACAACGGCACAGAACTGACCTCGAACGCCATTCTGAAATGGCAGAAGGACCGCAAGGTCGAGTGGCATTACATCGCGCCAGGAAAGCCCATGCGAGACACGGCTTCGTCGAGAGCTTCAATGGCCGCCAGCGCGACGAGTGCCTTAACGAGCACCTGTTCGCCAACCGTCGTCCATTGGGCTCGAACCAATGGCGCCTTCAATGGACGACCATGCCAGAGCACTCATCTCGGCTTGGCGCAATGACTTCAACAATCACCACCCACACACAAGCCTCGCTGGCATGACGGCAGCTGAATAGGCTAACCGGTCAAAGGAAGACCAAAACCTGAACAGAGCTTACCTAAATTAGCGGAAGCAATGGGGAACAGGTCAGCGCACTTAGATTATTGGCAGCATGATCACATGATTAGGCTGCCACATGCAAAACCCCCGGCAGCTGATGCCACCGGGGGTAATTTATATTTATGCAAACTGTGGAGTAAGTGCGCGCTTAATGCGCAACAGATCCCGCCCGCGCCTCTTCGGAGGATTTCGCCGCAGCCGCGGCCGCAGCCTCTTCCGCCGCCTCGTCCCATTCGATCGGCTCCGGCTTGGACACCAACGCCTGCGCCAGAACTTCAGAGACATGCTTCACGGGAATGATCTGCAGCCCCTCTTTGACGTTGTCCGGAATATCCGCCAAATCTTTCTCGTTTTCTTCGGGAATGAAAACGGTTTTGATCCCACCGCGCAATGCGGCCAGCAGTTTTTCCTTCAAACCACCAATCGGCATGGCGTTCCCGCGTAAGGAAACTTCGCCCGTCATTGCTACATCCTTACGCACCGGGATTTGCGTCAACACCGATACAATCGAGGTTACCATGGCAAGACCGGCCGAGGGACCATCCTTGGGTGTCGCACCATCCGGCACGTGAACGTGGATATCGAGCTTATCGAATTTTGGCGGTTTCACACCGATTTCGGGCGAGATCGAGCGTACGTAGGACGACGCCGCATCAATCGATTCCTTCATCACATCGCCAAGTTTACCGGTCGTTTTCATCCGACCTTTCCCCGGCAGTTTCAACGCCTCGATATGCAGCAGGTCCCCACCGACGGAGGTCCAGGCAAGCCCGGTGACCACGCCGATCTGGTGTTCGTCTTCGGCCAATCCATAGCGGTGCTTTCGCACGCCCAAGAAGTCATTCAAATTGTCGGAATTCACAGAAACTTCGTTGGTCTCTTTCTTAACAATTTTCGTGACTGCCTTACGGGCAATCTTGGCGATCTCGCGTTCAAGATTCCGCACACCGGCCTCGCGGGTGTAATAACGCACCACATCCGTCAGCGCTTCGTCCGAAACTTCGAATTCACCTTTCTTAAGGCCGTGGTTCTTTACCACTTTATCCAAGAGGTGCCGCTTGGCGATCTCGAGCTTCTCATCTTCGGTGTAGCCGGACAGGGAAATGATCTCCATCCGGTCCAGAAGCGGACCCGGCATGTTGTAGCTGTTCGACGTCGTCACAAACATGACGTTCGACAAATCGTACTCCACCTCAAGGTAGTGGTCGACGAACGTCCCGTTTTGTTCCGGATCAAGCACCTCCAACATTGCAGAAGCGGGATCACCACGGAAATCCTGCCCCATCTTGTCGATTTCATCCAACAAGATCAGCGGGTTTGTGGTTTTCGCCTTCTTCAGCGCCTGAATGATTTTGCCAGGCATGGAGCCGATGTAAGTCCGGCGGTGGCCGCGGATCTCGGATTCATCGCGCACCCCGCCAAGGCTGATGCGAATGAATTCACGACCAGTCGATTTGGCGATTGATTTGCCCAGCGACGTCTTACCAACCCCGGGAGGTCCGACAAGGCAGAGGATCGGCCCTTTCAATTTCTGGCTGCGCGCCTGAACCGCAAGGTATTCGACAATGCGCTCCTTAACCTTATCCAAGGAGTAGTGGTCCGCGTCGAGGATATCCTGCGCGCGGTTAAGGTCTTTCTTAACGCGCGATTTTGTACCCCACGGAATCGACAGCATCCAGTCGAGGTAGTTGCGCACCACGGTGGCTTCCGCTGACATCGGCGACATGTTCTTGAGCTTCTTAAGCTCGGCATCCGCCTTTTCGCGCGCCTCTTTCGACAGCTTGGTGTTGTTAATCCGCTCTTCGAGCTCGGCGATCTCGCCTTCGCCCTCTTCGCCGTCGCCAAGCTCCTTCTGAATGGCCTTCATCTGCTCATTCAGATAATATTCACGCTGCGTCTTCTCCATCTGGGATTTAACACGGGTTTTGATCTTTTTCTCGACCTGCAACACGGACATTTCGCCCTGCATCAGGCCATAGACCTTCTCCAACCGCTCCGCCACAGACAGCGTTTCCAGAAGTTCCTGCTTTTGTTCGACTTCGACGCCCAAGTGGCCCGCAACAAGATCTGCGAGCTGCGCGGGTTCCGTCGCCTCGGAGACGGCGGCCATGGCCTCTTCGGGGATGTTCTTTTTAACCTTGGTGTAGCGCTCGAATTCCTCGGCAACCGTATGGGTTAACGCTTCGACCGTGGCAGGATCGCCTTCCATCTCGGTCAGGTATTCCGCGCTTGCTTCGAAAAATTTCTCGTTCTCGATGTAGTTCGTGATGCGCACGCGGCTCTGGCCTTCGACCAGAACCTTGACCGTACCATCGGGAAGTTTCAGCAATTGCAACACGTTAGCCAGCACACCTGCGCGGTAGATCCCCTCTTGATCGGGGTCATCCACAGACGGGTCGATCTGACTGGCCAGCAATATCTGCTTGTCGTCGTTCATCACCTCTTCCAGAGCGCGAACCGATTTTTCACGGCCCACAAAGAGCGGCACGATCATATGCGGAAAGACCACAATATCGCGCAGCGGCAGCACTGGGTAAGACGGGTTAAGAGGCTGTTTCATGCTCGCGTTTCCTGTTCTTGGCAGGACGGCCCTGCCCCGCTTTGCGGCAGCTTGGGTCGTCCCCGGAGGGATGACTATATTTGGGGAAGCTCGCTCATATTTCAAGCAAGTCTTGAGGTTATCCCCTCCAATATCGTTTCGATTTAGAATGACCTCACCGGACCGCGGGCGCAAGCGCCGTTGAACCCGTTGCAGCGCCTAGGTCGCGGCCAGCGCACCGGCTGCGGCGCCGTCGCGGGTGCCGTGGTTAACACTCCGCGATGGCATAGGTTTTTTAACTAAGGTTACGCGTCGAACGCCGGATAATCGGTATACCCGGCGCGTCCGCCGCCATAGTACGTATCCGGATCCCCATCTGCCAATGGCTTATCACGCTTCAAACGCTCAGCCAGATCCGGATTGGCGATGTAGGGACGCCCGAAAGCCACCAGATCCACATCTCCCTCCGCGACCCGAGCCATCGCCAACTCGCGGTCATAATTGTTGTTGCCCATCCATGCCCCATCAAACAGGGCTTTTAGTGCACGAAGATCGACGTTTTCGGGCAGATCACGCGGGCCTCCGGTCTGTCCTTCGACGATGTGAAGATAGGCCAACCCGCGTCCGCTCAGACTGCGCACCACATATTCAGCAAGTTCCGCAGGATCGCTGTCCTCCGCGCCATTTGCGCCCGAAAACGGAGAAATGCGCACGCCGACACGATCCGCTTGCCAAGCCCTTGTTACCGCATCGACAATTTCATTAAGGAACCGCCCACGGCATTCGAAACTGCCGCCATAGTCATCGGTGCGTTTGTTCGTGCCGTCCTTTAGGAATTGGTCAATAAGGTAGCCGTTTGCTGCGTGGATTTCGACCCCGTCAAAACCAGCAGCACGCGCATTCTTTGTGGCTTGGCGAAAATCTTCGACAATCCTTGGAATCTCGTCTTTGTCCAAGGCGCGCGGCGTCGACACATCGACCATTTGCGTGCCATCGAAGGTTTTTACCCCTTCGGCGGCAATCGCGGACGGGGCAACCGGTGCCTGCTCGTTTGGCTGGAGAGAGCGATGAGACACGCGACCAACATGCCATAATTGCAGGACTATTTTGCCACCCACCTGATGGACCGCCTCCGTCACCTTCCGCCACTGGTCAATCTGCACAGCGGAATGGATTCCGGGCGTCCACGCGTATCCTTTACCCTCCGGCGAGATCTGGGTGGCCTCCGTGATGATGAGGCCCGCCCCCGCGCGTTGACGATAATAGTCGATGTGCATGTCCATCGGCGCGTCATATTGCTTTGCGCGGTTTCTGGTGAGTGGCGCCATAACCACGCGGTTTCGCAGGGAGATGGCGCCCACGGTGATCGGATCAAACAGTTCGGGCATGTTAAGGTTGCCTTTCAGGTATCGTGACATCGGCTTCGTCGAGCGAAGCCTGACATCAACAATCCCTAACGCAAACCGTTCCGCGCCCTTCGGTGCATATACACCCTACCCACTGTGCACAGACTGCGGGTATTCTGGCTAAAATCGGCGTGCTCGAGTAAACGCACTGCCCGACTAAAGCGGCTCTATATCTCCAGACGCAAATTCCAACTCGAATGACTTTTGGAACGCGGCGAACCTCTGTTCGGCGATTGCCTCACGCATACCAGACATCAACTCCTGATAATAATGCAGATTGTGCCATGTCAGAAGCGTGCCGGCGATCATTTCCTTTGCCCGAACCACGTGGTGCAAGTACGCACGAGAGTAACCCCGACAGCACGGGCAGCTACAATTCTCGTCCAACGGTCTTGGATCATCCGCATGGCGTGCGTTTCTGAGGTTCACCTGACCACGGCGTGTCCAGGCCTGTCCAGTTCGCCCAGAGCGCGACGGCAGAACACAATCCATCATGTCGATGCCCCGCGCCACCGCACCAACGATGTCCGCCGGTTTGCCGACGCCCATCAGGTAACGCGGCTTGTCCACTGGCAGCTGTTCCGGTGCGAAATCGAGGCATGCGAACATCGCTTCTTGCCCTTCCCCGACGGCCAGACCTCCCACCGCGTAACCGTCAAAGCCGATATTTATCAGCGCCTTGGCAGATTCAGCACGCAAATCTTCCTCAAGCCCGCCTTGCTGAATCCCAAACAGCATGTGCCCCGGACGGTCGCCAAACGCCTCGCGTGAGCGCGCCGCCCACCGCATAGACATCTGCATCGAACTTTCGAGCCGCGCGCGATCTGCAGGCAAAGCCGGACATTCATCGAAGGCCATCACGATGTCGGAACCTAGGTGCTTTTGGATCTCCATTGACCGTTCCGGCGTCAATTCATGTTTGCTGCCGTCGACGTGACTGCGGAAGGTAACCCCTTTTTCAGTAAGCTTACGAAGGTCCGACAGACTCATGACCTGAAAGCCACCGGAATCCGTTAAGATCGGGCGATCCCAGTTCATAAATTTGTGCAACCCACCAAGCTTGGCGATCCTCTCTGCCCCCGGCCGCAGCATCAAGTGATATGTATTGCCTAAGAGGATGTCCGCGCCGGTCGCACGCACGTTCTCTGGGAGCATGCCCTTCACCGTCGCAGCGGTCCCCACAGGCATAAAGGCGGGCGTCCGGATCTCGCCGCGCGGCGTGGAAATCACGCCGGTCCGCGCCCGACCGTCGCGCGCATTGAGCGAAAATGATGTCAGTGCCATGGGGGTCTCCAGTCTTCGTCGCCGCCCGATTACGCTGTTTTCTAAAAATTGACCAGATATCTCGGCCCTGCAGTCACATGTTTGCATGCCACAGACCTAGGATATGCCATGGCATCGCAACGACTGGTCTTGTCACTTTGGCTGGCATCGGCAAACTGAACTCCATGAAAACACCGCCCCCGAAAATCGCTGAACTTCTTGCTCAATACGAAGCACGCCGCGATGCTTTCACGACAGCTCCCGGTGAGGGGCTTCCAGAGGCCAATGCTCCGCTAGCACCGCTAACTGTGCAGAATGTGGCCGACCCAGACCTGGATCCGACATATTCCCCCCCGTTTCGGTCCAATTATCACCGCAAAGCGCATGCGATCCGTCAGGAACTTGCCGGAAAAAGCGAACTCTGCAGCCTGCACGGCTTGCTCATTGCACACCTCAGAAAGAGGCACGTACCCGAGCAAGCCGCCTATCTCTTTCATCGGATTTGGGATGAGCATGCTGACCACTTGCTCGAACAGCTTGATGCACGGTGGCTGGTGTCGGCGATCACAACATTTGGTGACCATGGCCTGAACCCAACGCAAAGAAGTACCGGACTTGCGCTTTCGACCCTATTCGGCGCTATGAAACTGTATGAAACGGAACGCCTATACTCTGGCTATCCGTCTACTGAAGCCTATTCCGTGGATACACGGCAGAAGGCGGACCTGCCGTTGGATATGAACCCATATTCGCTTGTCGGTGGCGGGTTGGACGTCAACACTTTTGCGCGCCTTTGGCAGGAAGCCGCGACCGACGCAGTCATTGCGCCACTCGCTCATCACCTACTGACCGAATTATGGTCCGATAAACGTGCATTATTCGCCCGCCTTGCGCAGATGCGTGCAGAAAAAGCCGCGAAACGCGCAAAAATTGACGACGTGGACAAAGAGGTAGAAAGTGCCAGAGCGGCACCCGTGAACATAGCCACGCAACCGACTGCGCCAAACACTCTACGCTGGGGCTTGGTCACGACAACGAATGCTCCGGTGGAAACCATTGCGAAATTTGCGGCACATCATTTGGAATTGGGCGCCAATAGCCTGACGATCTATCTCGACGCGCCGGCGCCAGAAGTTGCTCAACGCCTTTCCCACCCGCGGCTGCGGTTTATAACTTGCGACGCCGTGTATTGGCGCGGCGCTGGCAAAGACCGGCCAAATGCGCATCAATTGAGGCAGGCATTCAATGCGACACGATGCCTGAAAGAATCACGGGACGATCTCGACTGGCTTGGCCATATAGATATTGATGAGTTCCTGATACCTGACAAGCCGGTGTCTGAGATCCTGTTCGACATGCCACAAAGCGCTGTATTCGGGCGCGTGTCTCCGGCTGAAGCTTTGGCATCGAATACGTCTCACCCAACGCGCTTCAAGCTTACACATCGCTATGCAGGTGTGAAGAAATCTGAGTTACAGGATATATATCCGACCTTTGGGCTTCACCTTTACGGCGGGTTTCTTTCCCACACAGCGGGGAAGCCATTTGCCCGTACCGGAACACCAAATACGCGCTTGGGAATTCATACTTTGAAGTATGAAGGTGAAGTGCCTACAAACAGATATCCTATACATGATATGCTGTTGGGGCATTTCCACACGCCGTCATGGGACCATTTCTGTCAGCATCTGGAGTTCCGCAGAACCCATGGCTCCTATCGCAATCGTGGCAGCAAAAGACCGGAGCTTGGACAAGCGGGACTATTTGATTTTCTTTTGGCCGAAGAGGATGACACAGCGCTCAGAGCGTTTTTCGATGAGGTTTGTGCAGACACTCCGGAGCTTCGGCAAAAGCTCTCCCAGTTCAACATGCTTGTTGAACATGATCTGGAACTGGACAGAAAAGTCAAAAGCACTTTCGGTGCATTGAAATGACGAAATGGGGCACGGTCACAACCGTCAAAGCGCCTTTGGACGAGATCCAAACATTCGCAGCGTGGCATCTGGAGAAAGGTGCACACCGTATTTACTTATATTTGGACGCCCCGGACGATAATACCTATCAGATACTAAAATCGCACCCTAAGGTACGTGTCACCAGAACGGACGCCGACTACTGGAGCCGAAAAAAGCGCAGGCCAAACAAGCATCAGGTCCGCCAATGCGTAAATGCGAGTGATTGCTATCAACGCAGCCCTGAAGTCGACTGGCTGTGCCACATCGACGTCGATGAGTTTTTGATACCCGCGCAATCAATCGAGAACGCATTAGATAAATTGTCGAATACATCACTTTGTTCACGTGTTCGCCCTATCGAAGCCCTGTACCATCCTGCGCAATCCGTCACGAAAACATTCAAGGCGTTTCACCTGGACCGAAAAGCACGTCAATCAGCCGCTCAAGATTGCTTTCCAACGTACGGCGAACACCTTTCAGGCGGGTTCCTCAGCCATGTGGCCGGCAAACTGTTCTTTCGAACGGGTGTAGAAGACCTGCAGATAAAGATACACAATATTATCGTGGACGGAGACCAAAACCCCGGCCAGATAGAATTGGCGGATATCGAGCTCGCGCACTTCCATGCGGGCACTTGGGAGCATTTCATCAAATCTTATCGCTACAGACTGACAAAAGGCTCGTATCGGGAGGAGCTATCTCCTCAGGTCGCGCGCAAAAATGCGCTTTCCCATCACGATCTATTCAAAATGCTAGAACAAGACGGTGGCGAAGACACGCTTCGTTCCTTTTATGACGAAGTCTGCACCGCAAATGACCAACTTTGCGCGCGCTTGGAGCGTCACGGCCTTTTGCGTTGCTATAACATGGACCTCGATACCATCCGGCGCAAACACTTCCCAGATTGACCAAAGCCCGGCCAATTGCGCCGCCTCCGGCCCTAAACTGCCAGCATTATTGACCTTTCATGCGTTTTTGACTATGGAGCGCGCAGGGGATGTTTACGACATGAGGTCGGGCCGATTGGGCCGTTCCCTGACATACGCGCGGGCCATGCACAGTGTCCGCAACCATACGGACATACATGACAAAATTCTCTGATCTGAACCTGAGCCCTAAAGTTCTGAAAGCCGTCGAAGAGGCGGGATACGAGTCGCCGACCCCAATTCAGGCGGGCGCGATTCCTTCGGCTTTGGAAGGCAAAGACGTTCTTGGGATCGCGCAGACAGGCACAGGCAAAACCGCGTCTTTCACCCTGCCGATGATCACAAAGCTGGCCCGCGGCCGCGCACGTGCGCGCATGCCGCGCTCGCTCGTACTGTGCCCCACACGCGAATTGGCCGCACAAGTGGCCGAAAACTTCGACGCCTATTCCAAATATGTGAAGCTGACGAAGGCGCTACTGATCGGGGGGGTGTCGTTCAAAGAACAGGACATGCTGATCGACAAAGGCGTGGATGTCCTGATCGCGACACCAGGTCGTCTTCTGGACCATTTCGAACGTGGAAAGCTGCTGCTGACCGGCATCGAAATTATGGTCGTTGATGAGGCGGACCGGATGCTCGACATGGGATTTATTCCCGATATCGAACGCATCTTTTCGTTGACGCCATTCACTCGTCAAACGCTGTTTTTCTCGGCCACGATGGCGCCGGAAATCGAACGGATCACCAATACGTTCCTGTCCGCGCCCGCGCGCGTGGAAGTTGCACGTCAAGCAACCGCATCCGAGAATATCGCGCAGGCTGCGGTGGTTTTCACCCCGTCGCGCAAAGATCGTGAAGGCACTGAAAAGCGCAACGTGCTGCGCGCTCTGATCGATGCTGAAGGCGACACATGCGACCGTGCCATTATCTTCTGCAACCGTAAGGTCGATGTGGATATCGTGGCCAAATCGCTGAAGAAATACGGCTACAACGCCGAGCCCATTCACGGCGACCTCGACCAGTCGCACCGGACCCGCACCTTGGAAGGGTTCCGGGACAGCAAGATCAAGATCCTCGTCGCCTCGGACGTGGCTGCGCGAGGTCTGGACATCCCCGCCGTGAGCCACGTGTTCAACTTTGACGTGCCGGGACATGCCGAGGATTACGTTCATCGCATTGGCCGCACGGGCCGCGCCGGCCGGTCGGGTAAGGCATTTACCATTGTCGTGCCCCGCGATGATAAGAACTTCGACGGTGTGGAAAAGCTGATCCAGAAGGAAATCCCCCGTCTGGAGAATCCGGTGAAATCCGCAAAACCCGTTGCCGCAACGGACGAGGACAAGCCCGCCAAATCCACACGCAGCCGCAGCCGGACGTCTTCCAGCAGCAGCCGCAGCTCTTCGAGCTCCAGCACGAAGACATCCAGCGAACAAAAGACATCTTCGACCAAGTCGACCAGCGGCAAAAGCACCAGCAAACCGGAGACCAAGCGCAGCGAAAGCAGCCGGTCCAGCGATCGTCGCAGTGGCCCGAGCGTGCTTGGTATGGGTGATCACATGCCCGAGTTTATTGCGCTGAGCTTTGACGAGCGTCGCGCCGGCTGATCGGCATTCGCCTATGTCCAGGCGACCAGTCTACAAAAGAACAGCGGCCCTCTGCGCGAGGGCCGCTGTTTTGGTTCAGGCCGCGACTTTGTGCTGAACGTCGTTCCAAATCTCGATAAACAGCTCGTTGAAACGCTTGTCAGACCGCAGGGCGACCGCATCACGGGCATCGCGTGGGATATCGACGACCAGTTCACGCAGCACTGTCGATGGCCGTTGCGACAGGACAATTACCCGATCCGCCATGGTAATCGCCTCGCCGATATCATGCGTGATCAGCACGGCGCTTTTCTGACTTTCAGCGATAATCTTTGCCACGTCCGTCTGCAACAGCGTACGCGTCTGAAAATCCAACGCCGAGAACGGCTCGTCCAGCAGGACAACAGCCGGATCAAAGGCCAAGGTCCGCATGATCGCAACCCGTTGGCGCATACCGCCGGACAGGGTTGCCGGTTTCGAGTCTTCAAACCCGGCCAGCCCATAAGCGGCGATCAGACGTTTGGCGATGGGATAGGATTGAGATGGCGCTATGCCGCGGACCTCCAGCCCAAGCACCACGTTGTCGATCACGCTGCGCCACGGCAGCAGCAGATCCTTCTGCAACATATAGCCAACCGACGGCCCATGATCCGCGCCATTCACGGTGAAGCTGCCCCGGCTTGGGGTCAGCAGGCCGCTGATGATGTTGAACAATGTCGTCTTGCCGCAGCCGGACGGACCGATCAGGGCCACGATCTCGCCCGGGTAAAGCTCGAACGACACATCGCGGATCGCCTCGACCGTTCCGCCATCGGGCGTGTCGAAGACCATGCCGACATGTTCCGCCGTCAAGATTGCAGTCATAGCGAATACTCCTGTTCGCAGGTCGCCTGCGTGTGATAAAAAGACCGGACAGCCTCGGCAAAAGCGGGCGCGTCCGTCTGGCTGGAGGCATGTCCCCCATGCGGCAAAAGAACAAACGAAGCCTTTGGCAAACGATTGGACAGCGCCTCGCCCGCCTGCCACGGGACAAGCATGTCATCACGCGTCGACAGGCACATCACGGGACAGCTCACGTTCGCCAGCGCCTGATCCGCTGGATCAAACGCCTCAAAGCGATCGATGCGGTCCAGAAGGTCCTCGGTATCCGGCATATGCTCCGGCGCATGTCGGGCAGCCGCGCGCAGTTGGGCATCGCTGGCTGAAATCCACGGCGCCGGATACAGGAACAACGGCTGCGCCTCGACATAGGCCGCGCGCCCACTGTGAACCAACAGATTGCGTCGGACAGAAAAACACCGGCGGATATGCGGATCAGGCGCGCCCCAACCGTTTACCACAATCAGGCTGCGCACCCGATCCGGGACGGTCATTGCAAGCTGCAGCCCCATCATGCCTCCCACGGCATGTCCCATGATGTGGGCGCTTTGCGCGCCCGAGGCTGTGATGACCGCCTCGATGTCTTTGGCAAAGGCATCAATGGACCGCGGACCGACAGAGCGCGTGCTTTGTCCGCTGCCCGCGTGATCGTAGGTGATGACGCGAAAGCGGCGGCTCAGTTCCTGTATTTGCGGCGCCCAATAGCTGCGCACGCCGCCCAATCCGCTGGACAGGACAAGTGGCTCGCCCTCCCCCTGCTCTTGGTAGTAGAGCGCGACATTTTCGTTGTATGCGAATGGCATAGCCGCGCCTCCTAGCGTTTGATCAGGCGATTTTCGCACCAATCGATGGCCGCATACATCAGCAGTGCGACCACCATCAGCGCAGCGATGCCAAGCCAGACAGCGTTCAGGTCATACAGCGTTCCGGCGTAGGAAATCATATAGCCAAGCCCGCTGTTGGAGGCGATGTATTCGCCGACGACCGCCCCGATCAGCGCAAACCCAACGTTCAGGCGGAACGCAGACACGATCCACGGCAGGGAGCCCGGAACGATGACCGTCCGCCAGGTTTTGAACCGGGATGCGCCAAGCGAGCGCATCAGTTTGACCAGATCCTGATCGACCTCGCGGGTGCCCTGCTGCGCCGCAATCATCGCCACAATAAAGGTGATCAAAGTGGCCAAAGCGATTTTCGACCCCAGACCGATGCCGAACCAAATGATGACCAGCGGCGCCAAGGCGATCTTTGGCAGGCCGTTCAGTGCGATCATATAGGGTTTCATCACCGCAGCGCCCATCGGCGTCAGCCAAAGCGCCAGCCCCAGAACAGATCCGGAAACGGTGCCGATGATAAAACCGCTGACCGCCTCGAACGCGGTCAGCGCACTGTCGCGAAGCAGCGCGCCAGAGCCGATCAAATCCACGGCCTTCGCAAAGATGCCGCTGGGGCGTCCGTAGATGTAGACCTCGATCCAGCCGAGGGAGACCGCGAGTTCCCAGAGCGCCAGCAGGCCGAACAAAAGACCGACCTGCCAGAACAGCACTTGTCGCGTTGATGGCGTCGCGTCCTGCCATTTGGGGCCGGTGGATTGCACGCGCGTGGCGCGGCGGCCCCGCGCCGCCGGTTGCGCCTGTGCCGGTTCTACAAGGCTCATGTCGCTGCCCGCTTATGTGCGATGGTCGCGATCTCGACCTTTGCCTCGGGCTTTACCAAACCGACCTGCACGCAATAGCGCGCGGGCTTTGTGCCCGGAAAATACTCGGCATATACCGCATTGATTGCGGCGTAATCGGCAAAGTCAGCCACGAAAACATGGTTGAACACCACGTCCTCGAACCCTGCGCCCGCCTCTGCCAGAATGGCGCGGATGGTCTCGAACACATGGCGGGTCTGGGCCGCCGCGTCACCGGGGTGCACCACGTCATTGTTGTCATCAAAGGGCAGGATACCGGCGGTGTAGACTACGTTGTCAGCGACCATTCCGGGCGAAAACGGACCCAAGGGTGCGGCAGTACCAGCGGGGATCAGAACACGGTCATTCATGCGGAGGCTTCCTTTTTGCACATGGCGGCGTAGTCGGCGAAATCGCTGCAGCGCGCGACCCAGCCAAAGAATGTTTCGATATTGTAGATGCTTGCGGCGCGGATCATGTCGTCACCCAGCTGGTGACAGGCGTCCTCCAACAGCACCGCAAAGAACTCGTTGTGGAACGCGTCGCGGATGCTGGTTTCGACGCAGACATTCGTGGCGATCCCACAGAAAACGACGTTTTCGATGCCGCGTGCGCGCAAAATGGCATTCAGTTGCGTGTTCCAAAAGCCGGAGTACCGCGTTTTGGGCAGAACGATATCGTCAGGGCCCGGCGTCAGCTCATCAACGAGCGCATAGTCCCAGCCGCCCTTGGCCAGCAGCGTCCCCTTTAGTTCCGGCTTCTCCCGCATCAGTTTCAACGCGTTGGATTTGTACCAATTGGGCGACCTTGGCCCACCGGCCTCTTTAAGCTCCGGATCCCATCCGTTCTGTAGAAACACCACCGGCATGCCCAGATCATGGGCCAGATCGACAGTATCGGCGATATTCTGAATAACCGACCGCGTGCCTGACACATCAAAGCCGCGCAGATCCACATACCCGCCCTTGCTGGCATATCCGTTTTGCATATCCACGACGACAATGGCTGTCTTTTGCGGGTCGAGCCCCAGCATTTCGGGCCGTGCGTTGAGGATGGGGGCCGATTGATCCCCCACCACCTGTTTTGATTGCGCGTCTTTCATATCAGACCCCATAGGTTTTGGCGGCCACATCGGCGAAGCGATTGTCCACCATTGTGTCGAACGGCAGAGCCTCAGAAATCGACCCGCCGCCGAGTTCAAGCGCCATAGCACTGTCGAATTCCTCTTGCGTGATTACGGGCGTGGTCGGGATTGCAACGCCGGAGGCAAAGAAATTCGCAGCCGCGCTTTCAATGATGTCCTGGTCGACCTGCGGAAAGAACGCCGCCCCTGTCGCGGCCAACAGCGTATGATCGGCGTGCATGGCGGTCATGGCTTCGGCAATGGCGTTGCAAAAGGCCTGCAGCTCTTCGGGGTGGCTTTCGATGGCGTCCTCTGTCGTCATCGCGGTGGTGAAAGAGGTCGGCCCGATCACATCCGCCAGCGACAACACGGGCTCCAGCCCGAAATCGCGCGCGCCGACGGACACGTCCCATTCAAAAGCCGTCGCCACATCCGCGCGACCGTCCTTGACGGCGGTGGCCTGCGCCCCCGGTGGCAATTCAAGAAAGGTAATGCCTGCCTCTTCCGGTGTCATGCCCAACGCTTGTTTGATGGCAAATGTCGGCACCTGAATGGTGGAGGACGGGAATTTCAGCGTGGCAATGGTTTTGCCTTGCAGGTCAGCGATACTGGAAATACCGGACCCCGGCTTTGCAATCGCCCACATGGACACGCCGCCGACGATCTTTGCGATATTCTTGAGCGATGCGCCTTCGCGCACAGCGTTGACCGACATGCCCGGGCTGGTCACCCCCACAAGGCTGCGCCCTGACAGCAACATCGGAACCGGCAAGGCGATGCCCCCGGCTGTCTGGATCGACGCAGAAAGCCCGTGTTTCTGGAACAGGCCCAGATTTGCGGCCACATAAAGCGGCGCGTACATCGCGGTGCGAATGGCCTCGGACACGATGACCTCACCGGCGGCAAAGCCCGGTCGCGTCGCGCCAAACACCGTCCCTGCGGCAAGACCGGATGCGATAAAAGAACGTCTGTTGAGCATGTGTTAGCCCCCTGAACTTGCGCTGCCGTTTAGTCGGCCGGGTGCGCTTATGGGGCCATCGACCCGCTCAAGGGTTTGATTGTCAATTCGATGCAATTCGATATATATATCGACTATGACGATCAATGATGTGGATATCAAACATTTACAGGTGTTTGTCGCGGTGGCGGACACGCTGAACTTCTCTCATGCGGCGCGGGCCTGCGGCATGGCGCAATCGACGGTCAGCCTACTCATTCAGCAGCTTGAGACAAATTTAGGCGTTCGGCTAATCGATCGCACAACCCGTCGGGTTGTCCTGAGCACTCTGGGAGAGGAGTTCCTGCCCGGTGCGCGACGGATTTTGGCGGAGTTCGACCGCCAGATCGCAGACATGCGCGCGTGGCAGACGATCGAACGTGGTCAGGTCAGGATTGCCTGCCTGCCATCTGTTGCGATCCGTTTGATCCCAAAGGTCATCAGCCGGTTTCGTGCCAGACATCCAAAAATCAGCATTCGTGTCCACGAAGAACCTCGCGGCCGGTGCATGGATCTGGTGCGCAAGGGGGAGGTCGATCTTGCCATTGCCAATGAGCCGCCGGATCTGTCGGATCTGGTATCAAAGCCTTTGATGTCTGACAGCTTCGCCTTGGTCATGCGCCGCGATCACAGACTGGCCGCGCGGGACCGCGTCACCTGGCGCGAGGCCGGTCAGGCCGGCGTCGTAATGATGGCCGCGCGCACCGGCATTCGTCTGGAAATGGAACACGGGCTGCCCGCAGGCATTTTCGCTGACCGCACCGCTTATGAGGCCGAAAGCCCCGCTACGCTGTTGTCCATGGTGCGCGAAGGCATCGGGCTGGCCCCGCTCCCTGCCCTCGCGTGGCCGGAAGAAAACGACCCCGCCTTAACCGTGCGCCCGCTGGTGGCCCCGGTGGTGAGGCGCGCGTTGCATATTGCGTGGCGCGACGGCAAATCCCCTGCTCCGGCGGTCGATGCCTTCAAAGAGCAGCTTTATGACGCGGCGCGCAATCAATCACATCCGGTATAACACAGGACCACCCGGCAACCTGCCCGAAAAAGCGAAAGCCTCAGCCGCCCGCGTTCAGCGCTTGCACCATGCGATCCGCTTGCTGTTGCAGCACCGCGGCCTGCGCGGGGCGCAAACGCCCCGACGCCAGCAACTGAGAAATCGAGATCAGCGCCTGCTGCATTTGCGGAATGGTCATGCGTTCAACCGGAAAGCTCATCACTGCGGTGGGCAACGTGCCACGACGCGCGCCTGATAAGCCGCCCCCGGTGCCTGCATCTGGGGCAAAGTTGCCAAAACCAGGCAGCACAACATCCGTTGATACGGTCGGCGTGACGACGGATGGCGCGGAAACCGTAGGTGTAGAAACTGACGGAGCCGATACCGAGGGTGTCGATACTGTCGGCACAGGTGGCGCCACCGGAATGACAGGCGCGGGTGTCACAATGTTCGGCGGGTTCACCACGGAAATTTGCCCTGCCGCCGCAGCCGAGGCAGACACAATGACAACGAAAGCCAGACAGGATTTCATAGCACGCTCCTTAGAACAGTTTCTTGTCAATCAGGGCAAAGCTCAGCACCCAGCGACCATCACTGTTTTGATGCGCCACATCGCTGTAGCTTAGCCCCATCTGCATATCGAGATTGCGGGTCAATCGGGTTTTGGTGGTCAGCCCGGCAATCGCCTCGTCCCCGTACCACGACACGCCCGTCGACAGCCAATCCGTGAGCCCCACACCAAGGCCGAAAATCAGGCCATCCATATCCTCGAACGTGCCGATGTCGGTGCCATATCCAATCGTCACCATGCCCGGCAGCGCACCGGGTTTGGTGCCATAGGTAAAGCCGCTCGACATGGCGAGAATATAGCTGGGATCGGTGTCCTCGGCGTCGCCCCACGTGACGGCACGGCCCACCCCTAACGACAGGCTGGCCACTTGCCCCGATTGGATCGGCGAGGCAAACTGACGCGATACTTTGACGTTGAGCGAGCCGGAGTCGCCAAAATCCGCGGCGTCGAACCCGCCGCCCTGCCCCTTGCCCACGCTGCTGAGGCCGATGATCAGGTCGACACCAACACCCGACACCGCATCGCCAAAGCCGAAGCCCAAAGCGGCAGAGGCATCTGTGTCATTTTTGTCTCCCCGTTCGCGTTTGTCGCTAAAAGCAACAGCGGCAAAACCAACATTCGCCGGAATGGTAAATCCGCTGGGTATGCCCACGGTCGCGGCACTGCGGCTCTCTTTGGGCGCAACGACAGATTTAAGCGAATGCAAATAATTCAGGTACTCATCGGCAGTAATGGCGTCTTGCGCCTGAACTGGCGCGGCAAGCGCACTGGCCATAGCCAAAGCGCCAGACGCAGCCAAATATGGCTTCGGTTTTGACATTAAATTCTCCGCAATGTGGGGCGCAAGGAAAGCCCTGCGCCCCCAAAGATCAGGCAGGTGATCAAACTTCGGGCGAGAACGGCGCGAAGTTATCCGCCTCAAGATCGCCCAGACTGATGCCTGCAAGCTCGATCATCGCCGCCGAGACCTCGGCGTCTGTCCCGTTCATCTCCACATGGTGCATGGTCGGGTCCGCATCGGCGCCCTGATCAACCACCACATAGAATGCATCGCCATCATTGAGGCCGACCAGCCCCTCGATTGCGGCTTCGACGTCCGTGGTTTCATTGGTGAAGATCAGCATGCCAGCGTCGTCGTTCACTGTATCGCCGCTGGTGACGAACTGCAGCACCTCCCCATTCCCGCGCAGATCAGAGGTGTCCAGACCCACGATGACAATCTCGTCCGCATCGTCGATCACTTCGGAGTCACCGGGAGTGAAGTTGCGCACGATATCGCTGCCATTGATGTCCGGCACCGCGTCAACCAGCACGATGGTTTCCGCATCGTCAGGCAAGGTGATGTCATCGTCTTCACTCAGCGGCAGGATCAGCGTTGTCTGGGACGGGACAGTGTTGATCGTATCCGCCAAATTGGTACCGGGCACCACGTAGAACAGTTGCTCGTCCCCTGGGGAGAAGTAAATCAGTTCGGACTCGAAGTTGGTGGCATACCAATCGAATTCCGTGCCGAACCCGTCGAGGAACACCTCGGCCACGTTGTTGCCTGTGATATCATAGGAGTTCCCAGCCTCATTGAGACCGGCCTCGAACACGCCGAAATAACCGCCCTCTTCGGAATGCAGGACATACAGGCCGAAGGCTGTGGTTCCGGCATCCAGCGTCTCGGTAATATCATTACCGGTGACATTCACCTGACCGGACAATCCGCTCGCAAGGATAATCCCTCCGACCGGGCCGTCATAGGTCGAGCCAGGCGCGTCGAGATCGTCGAGCATCGCCAGGATTTCCGCCGAAGAGCTGGTCACCCAAGAGATATCGTTGTCCTCGATATCAACGTTGCCGACATTGCCCTGCACCGCAATGCCCACAGGGTTGTCACGCTCCGAGAAGATCTGGTCATAGGCGATTTCGATCAGGTTGTCCGCGATCGTGATGCCGTCCGCGCTTGACCCTTCCTCGACCGATACAAGGATCGCGCCTTGGAAGCCGGACTGCGCGCGCCCTTCGCCAAGAATGCCTGACGGATCGGCGTTGACGAAATCCTCGAAGGTGTTGCCGGAAATCGTGATGTTGTTGAAGACGTAGCCCTCTGTCTCGCCGAACAGCTGAATACCGCCGGAGTTAAAATCCCCGTCGTTGCCGGTGATCGCCACGTTTTCGTTATCGCCCTTTAGTTCCAGCCAGTAATTGCGGCCAAAGTAAACGGTATCGCCATCTGCGCCCTCGCCGCCATAGCCGTAGCCGGAGCCCCCATACCCGTAGCCATCTCCATCGGCAAAGAACTCCGCCATTCCGTCAAAGTCCGCACCACCGGCGTGTAGACCGTGATAGAAGTAGTTGTCGCTGATGTCGGTTTCGCGCAGCGAACTGACGTACATATGGGCCCCGGTCGGCCGCCACAGGATGTTCTCCGCGATTGTCGCGCCTTGCAGACCGCTGAGGTTCAGAGCACCGTTGAAACTGCCATCGGGATAAAGGCCCCCGATGATATTGCCGGAAATGTTCCAACCATCCGCCACTGGCTCCCCATTGTAGGTGCCTTTGGGACTGCCACTGCCTGCGTTGAAGGTGAGCGCACCGCTGGCGTCATAGCCCACAAGGATCGAGTTCTGCAGCACGAATTCATCCAGAGCACCGGGGGTGGTCTCATCAATCAGGCTTTCGTCCCAGACCAGCGGCGCAGTGTCGCTGCCAAAGACCATACCGTCGATGGTGACTTGCTCGGCCGCGATAGTGACTGTGCCGTTCAGCACGGTCTCCTCCGTGGCCCAGACGCTTTCATCCAGCGACTCCGCCCCGATGTCGGCGCCACGGCCCGAGCCAATGCCGCCCACAGGGGTGCCCGCCTGATAGCCCAGCAGGGTCAGCGGTTTGTCGATGAGAACATCACCGTCGATAGGCCCCTTGGCAAGCTCAAGTTGCGCCTCTGGCTCTGCCGCGTCGATCGCATCCTGAAGATCACCGTAGAAAGTATTGGTCCCAAGGTTGACCGCCACCGGCACCGTCACGCCGTCAGCCGTGCCCGCAACGGTGTTCCCATCCGCATCGGTGAATTCAAAGCTGATGCTTAGCTCATCCCCCGGTGTGAAACCGCTGATATCGGCGAAAACGTTGCCCGCAGCGTCCACCGGAACCTCGACACTATTGCCGTCGCCATCGGTGAGCGTCACCGTCCCGGTTGCCCCGGGCTCAAGCTCCGTGATGCTCAGGGTCAGCTCGCCGCCGTCGATGTCGAAAGCGGGCGCATCTTCGCCGTTGAGCACAGTGACCACAGGCGGGTCAAAGGCGACGCCAAGATAAGACTGTGTTTCCAGCGAATATTCGACCCCGCCTAGAATGACTGAGGTCGTCGCAGTCAACTGACCATCGGCAAAGACACTGAAATCAAGACCTTCGAACAGGAACTCGCTGCCGAAGTCGACGGTTTGTGTGAATTCCAGAACCGTCCCCTCAATGTCCTCAACCCGAACCGTGACCGGCCAGTTGTCGTAAGGAACGTCAATGGATCCAGACAGGGTCACATCGTCCACATTCTCCGAGTTAATCACCGGAATTTCCAGCGAAAGCTCCGGGCGGAAGATGCTTGGACCGTCGACCACAGCCACGTTGCCATTGTCATCGGTGATATACAGCGTGGTGGTCACGCCGCCTGAGTCCAAGCCGCTCAGATCAGCGGTGAAGTTGTCACCATCCTGCACGACCCCAACAAAGACCGTCTCGATCTCATCGTTAAAGGCGATGCGCAAAGTCTCATCCCCCGACAAGCCGTCGACAGAGAACGTGGCGATGCCGTCAACCTCCTCGATGATCTCCACTGTCACCGGGCCGGAGTTCACGACCGTATCTTTGGCAACGGTGATTTCGCCTGTGGTGGCCAAACCACCGTCTACGCGAACCTCGACGTTCAAATCGCCATCGTCAAACCCATCGACATTTAAGGTGCCTGAAAACTCGCCGTCTGTGACAGCAAAGGTTTCGGTGACGGGTGAGGCACCTGCACCCGTCACGATGACGACCACCTCGGCGGCCTCTGGAACACCCTCGACATAGCCGGACACCTCCAGCGCGCCCTCATCCTCGATCAGCACATCCTCGGCAAAAATTGTGACCGAGGACTGGTTGATGTCGCCAAATTCGGTCCCTGTGATTTCAATCGACAGGTTCTGCGAGGCCACGCTGCCGTCAGGCAACTGCACCGAGTATGTGAAATCGTCGGTGACCATTTCGCCATCCGGGATCGGCTCGGCGTTGATGCCGCCAACCTGATAGACGTAATCGCCCTCGCCCGAGATGATAAGCGTGCCGTAGTAGCCTTGGATGAACAAGGCGGTTTCGCTGGTCTGGGCAAAGGCGTCGGCGGTGACGTTGCCCACTGCTTCGAAGTCCTCTTCGAACCCGTCGGGGGTGACATCCGTGCCACCGTTCAGCATCGCGAAATCGGACACCTCAAGCTGCGCCTTGGCCCCGTTGCGACCGACATCGACCGTCCCGATGCCGATGTTGTAGGTGCCAGCTTCGGTGAACTCGTAGCTAAAGCTGCCGTCGACGTTCCGCCAGACGCAAATCCCCTGGAACAGGCCGTCCTTGCCCTCGATATCCCCCAAAGCGGGCAGGCCGTTGTTGTCCAGACCGGTCAGGATTTCTCCCGCGCCAATCGGATTCCCGAACTCATCCACCTGCTGCACAGCCAAAAAGGCATAATCGCCGTAGGGCAGATAATCGTAGCTGGCAAAATTATAGTCGAACGTCAGGACGGTGCCCGCGTCCACGGTGACGGTCTGATGCACCATCGAGCCGTCAACCGGATCGTAGTCGCGCCCCTCGTAGTAGCGGGCCACATATGTCGCCGACCGATCAGCGTAGTAGTCGATCTCTTCGTCGGTGAACCGGTTTCCGTAGTACCGCTGGTAAATATCGGAATAGTAATCGTACAGGTCCTGATAGAAATCATCGCTGGCGTAGCCCGAGGGCATCTCACCGTTGAAATTGATCGCCTGCATCAGGTTCTCGGCGCTTTCCGTCTGCGCACCAACGCGGGTGTAGCGCCATGCGCCGCTTTCGTCGCGGTACCAGGAATAGCGGTAGGAGGAACTGGTCGAGAGCGAGAAATCCTTGCTCACCTCGGTGTCAAATTCGGGCGTCGGCACGGCCGAGCCATTGACCGACAACAAGACGGTCTCGCCGGGCAGGTCTGTCCCGTCCGTGTAGAAATCATTCGCCAGCACATTGCCTTCGATAAAGGCCGACTGGCCTTCGACCGCGCTGTTGCTGTCCTCCGCCAAACGAATGCCCAGAAGCTGTTCGTTGACCGCGTCCTGCACGGCCGCCAGACCATTGTCGGTGGCCTCGTCCAGACCGGCGGCGTCCAAAGCGTCACGAATGCTTTGTCCCTCTTCAATGTCGAGGTCCGCGAAGATTTCAGCCACTTGCTGCGTCGACTGACCAACAGCGTCCGCGGTGGCGATGATTACATTGGATTGTTCGCTGCTCAGGGCACCGGAGGCCCTTAGATCGTCGAGCGCATTCGCTACAGCGGCTTCCGCAGCCCCCGCATCATCAGCAGCCTCAATAAAGTCCGCAATCTGCTCCACCATTGCGCCGGTATCCACGTCGGGGTTGAGCGCGCCGGCTGTCGCCACCGATGTGGCGATCAGCGCGGCATCCGCGGCAGAGGTGCCTGCCGGGAGAGAGGCAATGACCGTCGCGGTATCCTGCGCCGCTTTCACGGCCACCTGCTGCAACTGCTCCGGCGTCAGCGTACCTGAAGCCGAAGCCGCCGTAACGGCTGCCTTGATCACACTGTTCAGCGCCACAGCAGCCGTCGACATGATCTGTGCGGCCTGTTGAATGGCTGGATCGTCAGAGGCAAGCGAGGCGCTAAAGTCGAAACTTTCCAGATCGATGTCCTCGGGCAGGCCAAGGAATTCACGCATTACCTCTTCGGACACACCGGCGGCCAGCAGGTTGCTGACGGGCGACACAACGACATCTTTGCCGTCTGCCCCGCTGTCAGACGCGCTCAGCACCTGATCAAAAATATTGTCCGTGACGGTGTCGCGCGTGACCACCCCATCGAACTGTTCGGTAAACGCATCCGACCAGCCGTAACCATCCGCCACCGATTGCGCGATCGGGGCCGGCACCATGATAAAGGAACCGCCGGTCACAGGCGTATATTCGATGTCCAGTTCGCCATTCGCGCCGGTCAGGCCCAGATACTCTGATTGATTAGCTTGCCCGTCGCGGTCGCTGTCATAAAAGACCAAGGCGTTTTCCAGAGGTGCGTCGATCACCTTGAGGGTGCGGGTGACCATAGCCGAAGACGAAGAGCCTCCACCGCTGCTGCCCCCTCCACTGCTGGTACCTCCACTGCTGGTACCTCCACCGCCGCCGCTGCCGCCGCCACCTGCAAGGGCCGCGAGCGCCAGCAAACCGGCACCTGCAGCGGCGCCCATTTCCCCGATGCCCGCTGCCGCAAAAGCGTCGCCCGACATAGCTGCCGAGGCTGCTGCTATTTCCTGAAGTGCAGCATCGGACAAGACGATAACTCCGTCTTCCCCAATGGTCGCTTCAGCCGCGGCGACAACAAAAGTTTGCCCGTTTTCAAGGGTCACTTTTACAGTACCGTTCTCTTGGACTTCAGTTGCTGCAATCTGCGGCGCGGGAAGCTCTCCCCCATCTTGGGCCTGTGCCAATGCGGGCAAAAGGATCAAACCACCCGCAGCGGTCATAATCCTGCGCGCCGATGTTTCATGTATCAGTCTGAAAATACGCTGAAGACGCTGCTTTTCACGGGAGACATTTATAGATGCGCTGTGCGGCATGAAATTCATCTTTTCAACCCTTCGGTCATTAAAATACGTCACTTTCGAGGCGACGACGTGCACTAGCCGGAATACTGGCTATGAATTTGAATATCTCAGGCCTAGCAAGCCAATCCGAACCAAGACAAGAAAAAACTTTAGTTCGTTACGTATTCATTAATTTATTCACGGAATGCTTCGTTTTTGACCTTCACTAAAGGCCTTGTTATGTAATCCAAAACCGTTTTTCGGTCTGCTAGAATATCAACTTGCGCCACCATTCCGGGCATAATCTGGACATCCTCGCCATTGGCATCTGTAATTGTGCCCCTCGTGCGAATCTCGGCGATAAAGACTTCCTCGTCACTACGTTCGTTACGCTGAACGGTGTTTGCCCCAATGCGGACCAATTCACCATCCAAGCTGCCGTAGCGCGCGAAATCATAAGCGGTCAGCTTAACCTTGACTGGCTGTCCGGGATAAAGAAATGCAATGTTCTGGGGCTGAATATAAGCCTCGACCAACAAAGAATCGTCCAAAGGCACGATCTCGATCAACTCCTCACCGGACTGCGCCATACTGCCCAAGGTTGTCCTGTGAATGCGATTCACGACGCCGCGCACAGGGGCCCGGATCAGCGCCCGTTGCGCACGCTGCTGGAGGGCCGGAAGGGCTGGCTTCAACGCCTCCAGTTCAGCCGTGGAAATCGCAAGCTCGGTCAAAGCCTGCGACCGGTAGCGCCTGCGTTCCGCCGCGATGCGCGCATCAATCTCGGCTATGACTGAATCATGCCGGGCGATCACCGCCTCGGACCGATACTTGCGCCCAAGCCAATCCGCCTGGTTGCGCCTAAGAGTCAGCAAGGTGGTCTGCGGCTCGATCCCCCGCGTCACCAGAGGCTCCATCAGTGCGCGTTCTTCATCCAGAATTTCCAGCGTGGTCACGGCGGTATGCAAACTGGTAAGCTCTTCCTGATGCTCCTGCTCGCGCTGCAAACGCTGGTTTTCCAGTATCTTGATCTCCGTTGCTAAGGCGTCCAGTCGACCCGTGAAAAGGGAGGCCTCTGACTTCACGACTTCCGGCGCACGCACGACCAAGTCCTCGTCAAAGACCAGCTCAGCCCCGTTGATTTCTGCCTCCAGCCGTTGAATGCGCGCCATCAACCCATAGGCCCGCTGCTGTTCCTGATCGAATTGCGAGGTCAGCTGCACCCCATCCAATTCCATCAGCGGATCACCTGCCTCGACGATTTGCCCCTCGCTGACATAAAGCCGTTCGAGAACACCGTTTTCCGAGGCCTCGATCAACTGTACATCACCTGACGGCACGACGCGCCCGTCGGCCCGCGTCACATCATCGATCTCGGTCATTGCGGCCCATACGGACGCCGCACCCATAAACGCGATTATCCCAAACAAAAGCAGTGAATTACGGAGCGGGCTTGAAGCCCTGCTTTGCTTTATGAACTGGTCGAAATCCTGGCTCATTTCCGCGCTCCTGCAACCGAAACCGGCTGTACGTTATCGGGCCCTGCTGCTGCTCCGCGCTTGAGGATCGATTTCGGTCCATCCGCCTGCACCTTGCCATCCGCGATGACGATCACACGGTCCACAAGATCCAGCAAAGACGTCCGGTGCGTTATCACGATCATGGTCTGATCGGCCTGCGTGTCGCGGAGGTTGCGAATGACCTCGGCCTCTTTTTGCACATCCATCGCGCTCGTCGGCTCGTCGAACAACAAAACCGGCGGGGCACCGACCAAGGCACGCGCCAATGTGATCGCCTGACGTTGCCCGCCAGACAAGCCTTCGCCCTTTTCGCCCAGCACCATATCGTAGCCTTCGGGATGGCGGGATGCGAATTCCTCGACCCCCGCAATGCGGGCGGCCCGCAGGATCGCCGCGTCCGTTGGGCGCACACCGCCGATGGCGATGTTGTCGCGCAGCGAGCCGGTGAACAGCCAGACATCTTGCAGAACGGACCCGATATTGCGCCGCAAATCCCCGGGATCGATCTGCCGGATGTCCACGTCATCGACCCGGACAGCGCCATGAGACGGTTGGTACAATCCCAAAAGCATGCGGCCGACCGTGCTTTTTCCGGACCCGATGCGCCCGAGAATGGCAACCTTTTCACCGGGTTGGATGGTAAAGCTCACACCTTTCAATGTTTCGACAAGTTGGTCGGGATAGGTGAACCGCACATCATCAAAGGTGATCCGCCCCTGAAGCGTGGGGCGCGAGACAAATTTGCGATCTGATGCACGCTCGTTTCCGGCCTTCATCATCGCGTCCAAGTTGCGATAAGACGTCCGCGCCTGATTGATGCGCGTTAGTGTTTGGGCCAATTGAGCCAGCGGTCCTAAACAGCGGCCCGTCAAAATGACACTGGCAATTAGCGCCCCCATCGAGGTCACTCCCTCGGAGATCAGGAATACACCGTAAAAGACAATCATAACCTGGGCCAATTGCTGCGTGAATGCCGTGGCATTCATCGCGAATTGCGTGATCGCGCGGCTTTGCCCACCGTGGCGCGATTGCCGGGAAATGGCATCCTCCCACCTTGCGCGCATATATCGCGCAGCGCCAGAAGCTTTGATTGTCTCTAGCCCCATCAATGTTTCGGTCAATACGGATTGTTTGGACTGCCCATCCCCCGCGCTCGACTGCGCCAATTTGGCAAGGAATGGCTGAACAGCCATTCCCACGACCAAAACCACTGGCACGGCAATTATGGGAATAAGCGCCAATGGCCCACCAATCAGGTGAATCACAAAAATAAAGAGAACGATAAAAGGAAGATCCACAGTTGCGACGATTGACGCGGAATTGAAAAACTCTCGCAGTGTTTCAAATTCGCGCAGGGTATTGGCCATTGCGCCGGTTGTCCCTTTCCGTTCGGCCATCTGCAAATCCAGCAATTGATCGAATATGCGGCGTCCCATCAGCAGATCCGCACGTTCCCCGCTGCGATCAATGAAACTCGCGCGGAGCGTTTTCAGCCCGAAATCGAAAATCAAGGCAACCGCCATACCGAGCGTCAGCGCGATCAAGGACTCCGTCGCCTCGTTAGGCAAAATCCGGTCATAGACCACCATGGTAAAGATCGACGTGGCCAGACCCAATATGCTGGTCAGTGCGGCGGCCAAAACGACCTGCGCATAGGACCAGCGGTTCGCCAGCAATGGCGCCCAGAACCAGTGACCGCGCTGTGCATTTCGCTGGCCGATGTCCTCGCTGAATTGCCGACGCATCAGGATCGCATAGCCAGCATATGCGTCCTGAAGCTTGTTGCGTGGCAGCGTGGTCAGTTGTGCGTCTGCGTGTTCGTCGCTGACTTCAGGGTCGTAGATCACACAACTCTCGGCGGAGATCTCGTGCAAGACCACCGCACGCCCCTCCTCAAGCATCAAAATCGCCGGCGTCAGCGCATTGTCAAACTTGGCCAGTTTGCGTTTTCCGAAAGCGGCCACCAACCCTGCGCCCTCTGCCAGATGCAGGACATCAGGCACGGAAAGGTTGCCGCTTTCGTCGGACACAGACGCATAAAGCGTGGCATGGGTGATCGGCTGATCCAGCTCGCTACAGGTATGCAAGACACAGCGTTCCATTGCGGTCAGCCCGCGTTGTGTGTCCGTGTCGTCTGCTGGAGGAACAGCGGAAATCTTGGGGCCAAAAGGGGCAGTTTTCATAGCCTGTCTCCTTCGCCAGTGGCGATGCCAAAGACGGGGACGATATCCCCGGTCAGGGCAAGCGCCTGATAGCCAACCAGAATTTGATCGGCCCGCGCTGCGATGACACGTTGCTGCGCGTTGATGTAATCGCGCTGCTTGTCGAGCACGTCGAGCAATGTCGAACGTCCGATCAGGAATTCATCCCGCGCGGCTGCCACATTCAGGCGGTTGGCCGACACGGCGGTTTGCGCGACGGAGAGCCGTTTTTGCCCGGCAATCCGGTCCGAGGCGAGGAATTCCAACGCGCGGGTGATATCACGCAACAGCAAGTCCTTTTCAGCCATCAACCCGTTCACGTCGGCCTCAGCGCGCTGGATGCCTGCGGCGCTTTGGCGGCGGGTGTCGAACTGGTATTCGACCGACAGATCAAACACGACATCAGCGCCGCCATCATCACCGGGCAAGGCGGTGCCCCCTGCCTCGATCCGGGGAATGCGCCCTGCCCGTGCGACGGCAAGCCGTGCCTGTGACGCGGCAATCTGCGCGTCCAAGGTACGCAACCGTGGGCTTTGTGACAGTGCCTGCGACTGGTTGGTTAACAGATCGGGTGCCTGCGGAGGAAAGACCGTGGAACCACTGGCTGCGATGCCAAAAGCCTCGGCATAAAGCGCCCGGTTGCGTTCCACTTCGGCCTCGGCATCCACAAGGGCTGTCTGCGCGTCGGCGAACCGAGACCGCGCGGTCATGTAGTCGGATTCAGATCCGGCCCCCACGTCCCGACGCTCTTGCATCTGCGACAGGAATGATTTGTGCGTGGTCAAGTTTTCACGCCGCAACGCGAGTTCCTGATAGGCGGAGGCGAGGTTCACCTGTGCCTCCACAGCGGCCATAGCCACGCTGGCGGCCGTGGCAATACGGTCATCTTCGGCCCGTGCCACATCTGCAGTGGCTGCGGCTTTTTGATGCCGCGACACCCCGCCGTCGTAGATCAGCTGGCTGACACGCACATAGGGGTCAACCGCATCGCGGCGGTCCCCGTCCCGGCCAGACACTTCGGACCTGAAATCAATCCCCGTGGACAAAGCGGGCCGGAACGCGCCCTTTGCAGCCTCCAAATCTGCCAAAGCCGACCCGACTTGCGCGGCCGCCTGTCCCAGCCGGGGATGGGCCAGAACCGCGTTTCGGACGGAGGCACCAAATGCGGTTCCTGCAAGCGACCCTGCGGTTTTTGGCACGGGTCGGGGCGTCGAGGTTGCCACAACAGGCTCTGCCACGGCCGGTCGCGGCGCGGGTGCCCCGACCGGAACCGGTATCGTCTCGCATCCCGCGATCAAAAGGCCCAACGGCAAGAGCACCCCGAGCCGCCTCATGACAGATCCAATAACAAATCAGTTTCTGCTTCCGAGCCGTAGGCCGCACCCATGGCGGACAGGAAATTATCCGCAGCGGCGCCTTGCCCCTTGTCGGCCTCCGCTTGGCCATCGCGGCGCACAAACGTACGGCGCAGGTTCGCCAAGGTCCCAAGCGACGTCAGATGCGCATAGGCAATCTCGAGCGCGCCGGTGCTGTGAAGCGGCGCCAGCCACGTCTGCGGCAGTTTGGCCAGCCGCGCCCGATCAATCACAAACAGCCCCTCGCAGGCCTCATGATCCAAAGCTGACAGGTCGCGGGCGGGTATAAACAGCTCAGCTTTGGCCAGCATGCGGCAGGCCCGCTCAGTATGACGCGCGAAGCGGTGGAAGGCCCCGACAAAGGATTTGATACGCCGGAAATCTTCCGTCACTGCCCCGGTTTGATCCACCGCCCGCATACCGTCGGGGTTGGACAAACATAGGCTGTCGGGATCATACAGAACCGCTTCAGAATTCGACGTGGCCCCGAAGGGATGCATCCGCAGGCTGCATGGAACGTATGTTCCGGTCCATTGCCCCGCGCGGATCAGCGACGCGGCCCCCAAGGTCAACAAAACCGCAGGCTGTGGGACCGTATCGGTCGCCTCGAACACGATCGGCCCACAGGCCCCGATCTGGTGGATCTCCGCCGCGACAACAGGGGCCGTGCGGTAGGCTTCGGCAAATGTGTAGCCATCGAAAGCCGTCCACCGAAAGCCCTGCGTCACATCCGGCGTCAAGGGGATGAACACGTGCTGAAAATCAGTCCGCAATGCGCGGCTTTGAGAATGCTGAAAGGACGACAAAATGCGATCCTAAATTTAGTAACGGGTCATTAAATGCCGAAACTACAGCACGCCCCTCCCAACCCTGTCAACGCCGCCCGCAGACAATTCACACAACGTTCACAGGGTGACATCGACCTGCCGGCGGACAGGCTTTAGCCCTCAAACGGAAACCGTCAACATTCAAATTTCACCAGCCCCACGGGAACTTCTGTCCGGCTCACGCGTCATTTCGGTACACGCACTGCGGGAAGAGACAAGCCCCCGCGGAGGAGGTTGAAATGCACAGTATCATATATCTGGTCGGGCTCTTCGTGATCGTTGTAGCCCTGCTGAACTTCGTCGCCTAACGGCCACTCACACAATCTTAGGAAGAGCAGATGACCGACGTACACACACGCGCGGACGGGTCACGTGACAGCCGTGAAACCGCATCCGATGCCGCCCAAAACCTAGCCGATGAAGCGCGCGAAAGCGCTGAGCAACTCAAAAACCGCGCGGCCGCCGAGGCTCGACGCCACGGCGATGCCGCAAAATCAGGCGCAGCAGACGAAATTTCCAATATGGAATCCGCTTTGCGCCGCGCTGCAGGGGAGCTGCGTGACGGCTCGCCGCAAGAACGTACCTTTGGCCAGATGGCCGACGCGCTGGCGGATGTATCAGATACCATCCGCGACAAGGACTTTGGCGAGATGGCCAACGACCTGACATCCTTTGCACGCCGCAACCCGCTGGCGTTCCTCGGTGGCGCGGCCCTGCTGGGCTTTGCCGGGACGCGGATGCTGCGCGCATCCGAGCGCAACCGGCACCGCTCCGTCGACTTGGCCGAGACATTCGGCAGCCCGGCAGAGGATGACGAAATGGAAGCCGAGATCCTCCGTCCCAATCCCGTGGCACCCGCCACACCGGCAGGGACGGCCACACCCGCTGTGGACGAAGGCCGGACCCTGACCCCCGCCACCCCTGCGGTTGCCACATCGGGAGCGATCAAATGACCGACCAGACCCGCACCGAAAGCACCGGATCGCTGTTTTCCGACGCGATCAAACAGATCTCAACCCTTGTGCGTGGCGAAGTCGACCTCGCCCGCGCCGAAGTGGACCAGAACCTGCGTCGCGCTGCAGCCGCCTTGGGCATGTTGGTCGCGGCCGTCGTCATTGCTTTGACGGCCCTCAACGTGCTGTCCGCAGCCGTCGTATCCGGTCTGACAGAAGCCGGCCTTGACGCTGGCTGGGCCGCGCTGATCCTCGGCGTCGTTTTGGGCGTGATTGCGGCGATCCTTGTGTCCAAAGGCACTAGTGATCTGAAACTGTCCAGCCTTGCGCCGACCCGCACGGCCGAGAACATCAAGCGCGACACGCGCACCCTCACAGGAGGCAAAGACCATGTCTGACAGCCGCACCCCCGATCAAATCGAACGCGACATTGAGCGCGACCGCGCAAAGCTGAACCGCACTGTGGACGAGCTGCAGGACCGCATCTCGCCGGAGCGTATTTTCCGCGAGTTGACCCGTGGTCTGGGCGATCATGGCTCTGACATTGGTGAGGCTATTACCCAGTCCGTCAAACGCAACCCTGTGGCGCTGGCCGTCACTGGCGTGGGTCTTGCATGGCTGATGAGCGGGCGGTCCTGGGACGAGGACAAACGCGCCGTGCAATCCGTGACGCCCAGCCGCGAAAGCGCCGATCCGCTGTTCCGCCACCGGCGCCCTGCCCCGCTGCCCTCTGATCGTGCGCCGGTTGCGACGGACCCTTACGGCTCGCTGGCCGATCATGCAGGCGACGGCGTGTTAACCGATGGCGCCTACGGCGACGATTGGATCTACGCCGATGACGACATGTATTGGGTCGATATCGAGATCGACGATGCGGACTCGGACGAGGACGCATCGCCCGCAGTTCGTGAGCGCCTGATGCAGGCGCGCCAACGCGCCGGTGAGACTGTCAGCAACGCGTCCGCGTCCCTGCACGATGGTGTCCGCTCGACCCGCGATGGCATCGCGACCGGGGCGGAAAACGCCCGAACCGCCGCGCAGCGCCATGCAAACGCTGCACGCGATGGGGCCACGAATGCGGCGAACTCCGCAGCAGATAGCCTGCGCAGCACCCGCGACAGCGCAGCGGCTAAGGCCCGCCGCATCCGCCGCCGCCTGTCCCGAGGCACGGAAAGCCTGACCGAGGAAGCGCGCGAACGCGTCGTTGCCGCCCGCTGGGCCGCAGTCAAAGCCCGCCGTGCCACCGCGCGGACCGCACGGGACGGCCGCGACCGCGCCGAAGAGTTCTACACCGAGAACCCCTTGGTCGTGGGTGGTCTGGCTCTGGCCGCCGGTGCCATTCTGGCAAGCGCCCTGCCGCGTACCAAACAGGAAGACGATCTGATCGGCCGCCAATCTGACCGCTACTACGATCAGGCCCGCGACATGTTCGAGATCGAGCGTCAAAAGGCCGTCAAAGTCGCCGACCGTGCCGCTGCCACAGCCCAAGAGGTGCTGGAGGAAGAACGCGCCAAAATCGATGGGTCCGCGCCCGGCGAAACCTCTGCGGTGGAACACGCCGCGAACGAGGTGAAAGACGGTATTTCGCGCGTGGCCGCAGCCAGCCGCGATGAAGCCGAAAAGCAAAAGCTGGGGCAGCCCTCGTGAGCGCCGCTGACCAAATAGGCCATCAGGCCGAACGCCCGCGCCATATTCCATGGCGCGGGTGGTTTGCCATCCTTAAGCGGGTCAAGACCGAGGTGTCCAAGGATCACCTGACACTGATTGCCGCGGGCGTCGCGTTCTATGGCTTGCTTGCGATTTTCCCCGGGATCACCGCTTTGATGGCCATCGCTGGCCTGCTGTTTGATCCCGCCGAAATGTCCGCGCAAATGTCCACGCTGACCCAGTTTGTCCCCGAAGCCGCTGCCGACATCATCATCACACAGGCGGAATCCGTGACCGGCAGCAGCGAAGGCGGGTTGGGGTTAGCTCTGCTGATCAGCATTGCATTGGCGATCTACTCGGCATCCTCTGGTGTGGGCAGTCTGATCGAAGGGATCAACGTCGCCTACGATGAGGAAGATGACCGAGGCTTTCTGCACAGCTACGCGTTAAAGATCGGTCTGACCGTGTTCTTGGTCTGTGGCATGATCGCAGGTCTGGCCGCGACGGTTGTTTTGCCATCGATCCTGCAGATCCTGACCCTCGGCGTTACGATTGAGGCATTGATCGCGGTTGCGCGTTGGGCGGCGTTGCTGGTGTTAACCATGTTCGGGCTTGGGGTTCTGTATCGCTTCGCGCCCGCACGCCAACCGGCCCAGTGGCGCTGGCTGACGCCCGGCGCCATTGTGGCCACATTGCTATGGGTTGGCGCCTCTGCCGCGTTCTCCGTCTACGTCAAAAACTTTGCCAGCTACCAAGAGACCTTTGGCGCCATTGCAGGCGTGGTTATCTTGCTGATGTGGCTTTGGATTTCGGCGCTACTGGTTTTGACAGGCGCAGAGATCAACGCCGAAGCCGAGGCGCAGACCCGCGTAGACACGACCACAGGAACACCCATGCCGATGGGCGCGCGTGGTGCGGTCAAAGCTGACAAAACCGCCGCTGATCAAGGTGCACATGATGACGGATGAGGCTAAAACTCCCGAAAATCGTGCACCTGAGGCCGCGCCCACCCGCCTACGCCATAGCATCGACAGTGGCGCGACCGGCGAGAAGGTAGCCTTCTCCGATCCTGCCGCAGCCCCTTTGGGCACCGATGCAGAAGCGGGCGGCGCGCGGCTGGGCGCGGCCGAGGTCGCGCAGATCGATCCCGTCGCCAACTCCGAGCACATGGAAAAACCCACGCCTGCGGAGCGCTATTCCGGCCTGTCTGCCACGCGCATTATTGGAATGATTGCGGTGGCAATCTTGGTGCTGGCGCTTGGCATCTGGGTCTTTGGCTGACTGAAGCAATCCTCACGGATCGGGCGACCATACGCCCGGTCCGATCTGCCCAAGAGCCCTGCCAAAATGGCAATTGCCGTCGGCGCAGGAAACCTCCGTAAGTAGATTATTAATTTCTGTCCCACACAAAGGTAAAAATGCAGGCCGATTTCTGCGCGAATTGACGGCTTTGGACGCCGTGTGAGACAGGAATGCACGTAATGGACAAAAACGAGGCGAGGGAAATCCTCCACCCCACAGGCAAGCACGAACAAACCGTCGTCGATCAAATTGACATCTTGTGCCAAATGGCGGGCCACGCAGGCGCGCTGGCGGTAACGGTCGGTCTTGACGATGCCATGGGCCGGATTGAACACGTGTTTTTCACCGATCCCGCAGACGCCCACCTGCGTAAAGTGATGACACAGGTCCAGAACATGGCGCGCACCCCTGCCCCCCATCCCACGGGTCAAGATGTGGTGTGTTTTCAGCTGCACCAATACACGATGGTTGAACAAGATGTGCTTAACGACGCAGGCGACCGTTGCGGCACGATCATCATGGCCTTTGCGAAGTCCTTCGATGCAACAAAATCGGAAGAAATCGCGGCAAATCTGGCCCAGCTCTTGGCAGAGCATTTGAACCTTGTGGCGGCGACAATGCGTGCAGAGATGGATGTGATATCCGAGACGCGCCGCGCGGATCGGTTTCGCCGCATGTCCGAGCTGGATCAATTGACCCGCTTGGACAATCGCACCACCTTTCGACAAAAGGTCGAGGCGATGATCGATGCGGATGCGGAGGATTTCGCCCTGATCCTGATCGACATCGACCAGTTCAAAGCCATTAACGACCTATACGGCCATTCCTTCGGAGACCGTTACCTCAAACAAATCGCTGCCACGATCAAACGCAGTTTTGGGCGCGCCACCGCACGCGGCCGTCTTGGCGGGGATGAGTTCGCCGTTCTATTGCCGCTCGGGCCGAAAAACCGGTTAAACGAAACACAGCTGCGCGAGATGGCCGACATGGAAATGGCCCGCTTTGTGATTGATGTGCAGCGGACCAGTGCACGGATGGGGCGGATGAACCTTGGACATGTAAGCCTTGGCGCGGCTTTGGGGCCGCTGCAGTCCAAACAATTCGACCGCCTGTTCGATATGGCGGACGCGGCGCTCTATAGTGGCAAAACCTCCAACTCCAGCGCACCAACAGTTTTTCTGGCACGCGATCACGACAGCCATTCGTTCCGCCTGTTGCAAAACAGATTTATGCGCGCATTGGAAAAGCGTGAGATCACCCCCTACTACCAACCCATCGTCCGTCTGTCCGATGGTGAAATCCACGGGTTCGAGGCCTTGGCCCGTTGGGAGGACCCTGACCGTGGGGTTCTCCCGCCGCAGAAGTTTAATGGCATCTTCGCCGATCCGACATTGGCGCCTCGCCTGACCGAACAGATCAGTGCAGAGGCGCTGTCATGGCTTGGACGAAAGACGCGGAAAACACCGCAAAGCATCGCGATCAATCTGACCCCGTTCGAAGTGCTGAACCACGAGTTCGTGTTCGATCTGGAAATCATCATGGCCGAAGTTGGCCTCGACTGGTCGTCCATCACGCTGGAGGTCACCGAAAGCGTCATGCTGTCCTCTGCCAATGATCAAAGTTTCAGGACGTTGACAGAAATCCGGTCAAGAGGCGGGCGTGTCGCGCTGGATGATTTTGGCACCGGATATGGTGCCATGTCACATCTGATCGATTGGCCCGTGGACATCCTGAAGATTGACAGATCGTTTGTCATGAGCCTTGACCCAACGTCCCGCCGGGCCAAGATCGTCGAAGGGTTGGTTCGGATGAGCCGCGATCTGGGCTTTGATATCGTGGCCGAAGGGGTGGATTGCGCTGACGCACATGTATTTTTGCGCGATATCGGCTGCACTTTTGGCCAAGGGTACTACTACAGCCGCCCCCTTCCCGGCGCCCAAGCCGCGCGCCTGTCCCCAAAACAATGGGCCGCGCTCTCAAGCTGATCCCTAGCAGCCATCCCGTGGCATCAAAATGGATAGCGCGCGCAGCAACGCGTCCATGGTGACCGGTTTATTGACCGCCAAGCCCGGCATGTCTGCGCGATGGCCCGACCGGCGCACCACTTGGTCCACCATCTGGATGATCGGGGCGGTTTGCCCGGAGTGCGCCAGTTCAAGCCCGGCGGTTGCTGCTGCCTCGGCCAGATCATCACAGATCAAAATCAGATCCGCAGTCTGTGCCCTTAACGCGGTTTGCAATGCAGCAACATCATCGACCACCACCAGATCCGCGTCGCAAAGCGTCAGCTTCTCTGCAAGCTGCATTTGCTCTACCGGATCGGTTTCCGCCAAAATGACACGACAATTCGACAGGTCAACCTGCTCTATCGCGGCCGGTTGCGCCGTTGGGAAAACCAGCTTTGCCTGTGCGCCCTGCCCGGGTTCGGAACTCAGCTTGAACTGCGCCCCCGAACGGGTCGCAAAAGTATCCACCATCGCAAGTCCAAGGCCCGTGCCACCGGACGCCCCGCGCGTGGTAAAGAACGGCATCCGGGCTTTGTTCATAACCATTGCGTCCATGCCCGGCCCGTCATCTTCGACCGAGATCACCACTTCGCCGGCATCTGCGCGCAGGGACAACGTTATGGTCCCGTCCGCAATATCGGCGGACGCAAACGCCTGCCCCGCGTTGAGCACAAGGTTCAACACCGCGGCCTCCAGCCCGCCGGCATCCACCCACAAGGCCACTTCAGGCGGTTGCGCGTCGACAATCACGTTAATGCCCGGCGGCAAAGCGGTCCGCGCCAGCCCTGCCACATCCTGCAATGTTTGCGCCGCGTTTATCAGCACGGGTTCGCCATGCACTTCACGGGTCAGGTCCAGCATCTTTGTGGTCAATTCAGTGCCTCTGGCACAGGCCCGCGCAATGGCGTCCAGCTCGTCGCGCACCGCATCGGAGACCTCTGCACGCGCGGCCACGTCGGTTGACAGCCGGATTGCGCCCAGGAAGTTGCCCATCTCATGGGCCACACCACCGGCAATCTGGCGCACGGATTCAATCCGGTCGATCTGGGCAAGCCGCGTGCGCAGCTGCATCATCGGTGTCTCATCGGTAACGGTGATCAAGGTCCCGCGCGGATTTTGCATCGGGTAGGACGACAAACGGAGCGCCTGTTCAAATCCAGACGGATCCATCCACCCCACATGCAAGGTCGGGCGCCCTTCGCGACGGATTGCTCTTATCGGGTGATCCGGTCCAACAAGCAAACGCCGCGACACCACATCAAAGAATGCCGTGTCACGCAGCCAACGATCCGGGGCGCCGTCGCTCAGTTCATTGGCCTTGCGGTTGCCGCTACGCACGATCTTCCGTTCGTCGATAATGAACGCGGCCACGTCCAGACCGTCCAGAATGGACTGCAACTGATTGGCGACCGAGATTTGCACATCCCTCTCGCGCTTTGCGCTGCGCACAGAGATAAACACGCTCAGACAGGCAAAAATAACGACAAGCAGCGTGAACACCGCCCGTGCGACGCCCGTCGGCACCACTTGCAGATCGACCATTCGCCCCGTCAGCCAGACCAGCACAGCCGGGGCGATCACAGCCGCAGGAATGAGCCCGCGCGCCACGCGTCCAACGCCGCCCCCGGACAGTAGCAAAGCGACAAACCCGAAGGGATCGCGCGCGAAGAATAACGCCAAAGACAATGCAAGGAAGGCCAAGGCCGAGTGCAAGGCCAAACCGGATAGAAACGGAAAGCCGTAAAGTGCTGCGGCATCGAACAAAAAACCGAAAACCGCCAAGGCGGAACAGCCCGCGCCAATCAGGGCTAACACCGCCTGCCACAGCGCAGCTTTGTCCCCTCGGCCGCGCATGGCAAGCGTGCCGCCCCCCACGACGAAGGTGGCCATGACGCTGGCAAGGGATCGGCGGTCTTCGCTTGGATCGATCGCCGGTCCGAGCCACGTCACATCAATCGCTTGGACCAACGCCAATCCGATAGCCGCCAGCAAAGCGACAAATGCCGCGCGCCTCAGCCAGAATGGGCTACGCTCGGAAAGAAAGACCAGCTGCGCCCCGCCCAGAACGATGATCTTGCCTGCGGTTGACGGCACCATCGCGGGCCAGCCGTCGACGATACGCCGCAACCCGTCAAAGCCCAAGCCCCAACCGCCCACCAGCACCGCCAGTGCCAATGTGATCGCAATCGAGCTTAGTATCGAGGCCACTGCGCGCGGGTCCGCCGCCAAGGGCCGAGCCTCATGTGCGCGCAAGGCAATCACCTCAAGAGGTCTGAAATCAATTGCTCCAGCTCCCCAAGCGATATGCTTTTGCGGACACGCGCATCCGCACGGGAAAATCCGGTCTGGAACAAGGGGGAATCATAAAGTTCGGCCCGGCCTGTGATAATCACCACTTTGGATTTTGACGCGACCACGGGTTGGCTGTGCAACACCGTCGCCGCCCCACCGGCTGGCATCATCACGTCGACAAAAAGGATGTCAAAGGGATCGACGGCCTGTTCCACCTTCTCGATCGCATCGGCGCCGTTTGTCGCCACAGTCACGTCATGGCCCAAAGAGGCCACGCTGACAGAGAATGCCCGCCCATAGTCCTTGTCGTCGTCGGCCAGAAGGATCCGCGCCACAATTAACCCCTTTTATATTGTGATATATACAACTTGATGTAGAACCGTTGCCAAGACAAGTGGCAAAGGACAAGCAATGACGGGCCAAAAAGACCAGACCGAAACCGAAGGTCAAATGGCGGGCGCGGCAATCCCCCTGATCGCGGTCGGGGCATCAGCGGGCGGGCTTGATCCCTTGGAGGCGTTCTTCTCCTCCGCTGATGAGGCAAACGGCTGGTGTTACGTCGTAATCCAGCACCTTTCGCCCGACTACCGATCCATGATGGACGAAATTCTGGGGCGGAAAACGCGGCTGAAAATCCGTCATATCGACGATGGTGTCGCGCTGGAGCCGAACACTATCTTCCTCAACCGTCCCAATACGGCGGTGGAGCTGGTCGGGGATACGTTCCGGACCCGTGCCTACAACACCGAAGACGGGCTGCCACATCTCCCGATTGACGGATTTTTCTCGTCATTAACCAGTCGTCCCATGGGGCGCACCGGCGCGGTTATCCTGTCGGGGTCCGGCAGCGACGGCACAATCGGGGCGCAGCGCATTCATGCAGCCGGTGGTCTGGTTCTGGCGCAAACCCCGTCCGAGGCAGCCTTCCCCTCGATGCCGAGCACCTTGATCACCACCGGCGCCGCCGACGCGATCCTGCCCGCAGGACAGATGATGGCCGCGATCGAGAATTACCTGATGCACGGTCGCAGTGCCGTGGTGCACAACAGCGACATGGCCGGCGACGAAAAGCGACAGATCCTGCAGGTTTTGGAAAATCAGCATCAGATCGATTTCTCGCCCTATAAATCCGACAATGTCGAACGCCGGATCGCACGACGCCAGCATCTGCGCGGGCTGGAGACGCTGGCGGATTACGCGGCGCTGATCCAGAACAACACCGACGCCGTGGATGAGCTTTACCGTGATCTGCTGATCGGGGTGACCTATTTCTACCGCGACCCGGAGGCGATTGCCGCCCTGCGTGCGCGCGCGATCAACCCGCTTGCCGAAAGCTACACCGGTGAGCGGCCCTTGCGCATCTGGGTGCCGGGCTGTGCCTCTGGCGAGGAAGCCTACACCATCGCCATGGAGATCAGCGAGGCCATGTCGCAGGCGGGTCACCCGCCGGATTTCCGCATTCTAGCCACGGATGTTCACCGCCACTCGCTCGACGTGGCCTCTGCCGGGGTATTTTCCGCCGAGGCCATGCAAAAGGTGCCCCCGGCCAAGCGTAAACGGTATTTTCAGGAGGGGCCGAACGGCTTTACTGTCACCCACGACCTGCGTCAGCGCATCATCTTTTCGGTGCATAACGCCCTGAGCGATCCGCCGTTTCTTGACCTTGACCTCGTGTCGTGTCGCAACATGCTGATCTATCTCAAGGACGAGGCCCAAGCCCGTGTTCTTTCGATGTTTTTGTTCGGCTTGCGCCGCAACGGCATCCTGTTTCTCGGGCCGTCTGAAAGCCTTGGCCGTTTGGGGGATGACTTTGTCGTCCTCGACGGGCGGTGGCGTCTGTTCCGCAAGAACACCGAAGATCGCGGCCTGAATTCCAAGATCCTCGCACCCACTGTGGCGCGGCGCGTCCAACGCCCGTTCCAGGATGTGGTAAACACCCTGCCCGGCAACCGGCACAGCCCTGCCGTCAATGACTTCGCCACACAGCGGACACGCGAAACGCTGATCCGCTCCTATGATGTGCTGCTGAAACACTACGCGCCGTCATCGATCCTGATCACATCGGATGGTGACGTGCTTAGCTGGTTTGGGACCGCCTCTATCCTTGTTGATACGATGAACAACATGGCGGACTGGACGGTCGAAGGTGTCGTCCATCCCGATCTGCATTTTGTCATCAACGTGGGCATCGAAAAACTGCGTTCGGGCGAGTTGGACAGCCTGTCGCGCACCGTGGATGTTGATCTGGGCAACGGGCGATACCAGCACTGCACGGTGACGTTGGAGGTGCTCGACCAGACCTCCAAACCTCGGCTTATGCTGTTGAAAGTCCGACTGGATGACAGCGAGCGTGAGGAAAGCAAAGCCGATAGCGCCCCCGACGCATCCAGCCTCAGTCCCGACGATGCAGATGCCCTGACGCGGCGGATCTATGATCTGGAACGTGATCTGAAGCTGACCGAAGAAACGCTGCAACACGTCACCGAACGTCTCGAGGCCGCGGGGGAGGAACTTCAGGCCTCAAACGAGGAACTTCAGGCATCGAACGAAGAATTGCAGGCCTCGAACGAGGAACTTCAGGCATCGAATGAGGAACTCCATGCGGTAAACGAAGAACTTGTTTCGCTGTCCGCTGAACATGAACACAAGATCCGTTTGCTGTCCTCTATACATTCAGAGACCGATTTCTTGCTCAATGTGCTGGAACTTGGCGTGATCTTCCTCGATCAGGACAAGCGGATCACCCGTTTCTCCACCCGGATCGGCGAGGCGTTCCAGTTGGAGCTTCACGACATTGGCCGCAGCTTGAAGGTCGTCGGGCCACGCTTGCCCTTTGTCGACCTTGGCGAGCTCGTGGATCAGACCCTGCAAACCCCGCAACCGCAAAGCGTGACCGGTGAATACGAAGGAGAGCGCCTCGAGGTGACGGCCTATCGATTGGACCGCACAGACGATTCCATCGGACAGTCCTGTGTGGTTTTGTTGTTCCAGTCGGAGACCGGCAAGTAAGATGACAAAAATCAGACACTCAGCGATATATTAACCTTTTGAGTGTCTGATTTCGGCACAATCTACTCGATTGGATATGTGTTCAATCCCAAAACCCGCCTGTCGAACAGGAACGGATCTGCAACAATGGCCACAACAAGAAGGACATACCGCATGCAGATCGCTCATTCCAAATTGTCGCGCGCCGCCATTGCGGTTGCCATGACGCTACTCTCGACCGGCGCCAGCGCCCAAACCCTCGACGACATGCCTCCGCTTGAGGGCCCCGTTATCCTGACGGTGTCGGGCATGATCGCCGAAAGCAATATGGACGACGGCAGCTTTGCCTTTGATCTGGAAATGTTGCGTCATATCGGCGGCGACGAGATTGAGACCGACACCATCTGGACGCCGGATACCGTGACCTACACCGGCGTTCGGTTGGACCGTCTGTTGAATCTCCTTGGTGCCGAGGGTGAAAACCTCGATGCGACCGCCATCAATGACTACAGCGTCGAAATCCCCACCAGCGATGCCGTCGAAGGTGGCCCCATCATCGCCTATGAGGCGGATGGCAAGGTCATGTCGCGCCGCGACAAGGGACCACTGTGGGTGATCTATCCTTATGCTTCCACACCGGATTATCGCACCGAGGTGATTTATTCCCGTAGCATTTGGCAGCTAGACCGTATTACTGTGAAGGAATGATCCGGACACCCAAAACTCGATGGCGCATCGCGCCTATTCAGTTCGTACTATCCGCTTTGGCAGCAGTCGCTTTGATTGCTGCCATTTTGCTTGTCGGAGACGTGGTACGCGAATTCCGCCGTCTCAACCACGCCAGCTCAGACAACACCCATTGGGTTCTCAGCCAAGCAGAGGTTGAATTTCTCGAATTCTCGAATGCGATTATCGCCGGGCAAAATGGCGCGCCATTGTCCGATGTGGTGATGGAATTCGACATCTTCTACAGCCGGATGACAACACTGGGGACCGGATCGCTTTATGCGGATCTGCGCCGCATTCCCGCCTACGGTGAACCGATCGAGCAAATCCGCCAGCAGCTTGATGATATGATCCCCACCATCGACGGCCCGCGGGAGGAATTGGCCGCCGCCTTGCCTGACCTGCAGGCGCAGGCCGCATTGATGCGGTTGGAACTGCGCGACGCGGCGACCACCAGCCTTGCGTATTTCTCGCAGCAATCTGACGCCAGCCGCGAAAACGTCGCGGCGACGTTGCTCAAGCTCGCCGGTCTGACCATTGCGATGCTCTTGGCGTTGCTGGCCGCTGTGGCGCGGTCGCGCATGGATGGCCGTCAGATCGAACGGCGCGGCGCCGAACTGGCCGACGCCTACGCGCGTTTGAACACCATTCTGGACACTTCGCTCGACGGGGTAATCGTGTCGGATACCGAAGGGCGCATTCTGACCTTTAACACGGCCGCCGAACGCATGTTCCAGTACCGCTATGAAGAGGTTTACAAGCGCCTGATCAGCGACGTGATGATCCCCGAACACCTGCGCGCGGCCCATGATGATGGCATGCGCCGGATGAGCGAAACCACCGATCACAAGATCATCGGCAAAGGCCGTGTGCGGCTGGAAGCCAAGCGGCGCAACGGCGACATTTTCCCGATCGAGGTCGCGCTGCAAACCGCACGCGCGGGCGGCGAGGATGTCATCATCGGTTTCATGCGGGACATTTCCCATCGTGTGAAGGCCGAGAACGAACTTCTCGACGCACGCGACCGCGCCTTGGCAGGTGAAAAGGCCAAGGCCGAATTCCTTGCCATGATGACACATGAAATCCGCACGCCTCTGAATGGCCTGTTGGGCAATCTGGCCTTGCTCAAACAGACAGAACTCACCGACGCCCAAAAGCTGAATGTGCGCGACATGGACATCTCGGGCGACTTGCTGATGCATCATGTGGACTCTGTCCTCGACGTGGCGCGTTTTGAATCCGGGCAAACCAGCACGCAGCAGGATGTGGTCAATATCGGCGCCTTGCTACAGGAAATTGTAGATGGTCAATCGACCGCCGCCCAGAACCACGGCAACTGGCTTAGCTGGACCTGGGCGGGGCCAGCGCTTGAGTGGGTCAGCCTCGATGAATCCCGCCTGAAACAGGTGCTTTTGAACCTCGTCGGCAACGCCATTAAATTCACCCGCGACGGTGAGATCACCATCGAGATCGAACATTGGGACGAAGCCGGTCAAACCGTGTTGGACATCCGCGTGGCCGACACGGGCGTCGGCATCCCGGAGGATCAGCAAGCGCGTGTTTTCGAGGATTTCCACACCATCAGCCACGGCGGCACCATCCAGCAAAGCGTGGGCGGAACCGGGCTTGGCCTTGGTATCGCGCGCCGCTTTGTCGAGGCATTGGGCGGTCAGATGGGATTGGAAAGCGAACTGGGCATGGGCAGCACCTTCTGGATCAGCCTGCCTGTGGAGCTCGCAGAACCGCCCGCGGCGGAGGTCACAGCCGCCGAAGAGCCGCCAAAAGACATGCCGCCGCAAAACATTCTGTTGGTCGAAGACAATCAGATCAACAGGGATCTGGCGCGGAACATGCTGCAACATCTGGGCCACCACGTGACCGAGGCCTGCAATGGTCAAGAGGCTGTCGATCTGGCTGAGACGCAGCAATTCGACCTGATCTTGATGGATATTCGCATGCCCGTGATGGACGGATTGACCGCCACGCATAAGATTCGTGGCGGCAACGGCCCCAACAAAGCAGTGCCCATTGTCGCGGTCTCTGCCAACGTGCTGCCCGAGGCGCGTGATCGTTTCCTTGCCGCAGGCATGTCCAGCCTGCTGCCCAAACCGATGGATCCCAAAGGGTTGGCCCGCGTCATTGGGCGCTTTGGACGTGAAGATAAGAATGCTGCAGCGGCGCCTTCCGGCCAACCCGTTGCCGTCACCCCTGCCCCATCGGGGCCGCCCGCCTCGGATGTGCCGCCGCAAGTACAGGCGCTGATGGACCGCTACACTGCTGAGGTGTCAGCCTTCTTTGACGGTCTGGCAAAGCAGCCCGATCGTTTCGACGAGATCGCGGAAGAGGCACACCGGCTGGCAGGTAGCGCTGCGGCGTTCGGGCAAAAACGACTGCGCGCCACCCTCATCGAGGTGGAGCTTCTGGCCGAGGACCGTGATCTTAACGGAGTTGTCGAAGCGATGGACAAGGCCCGCACCGCTTGGGTAGAGGCGCCTGCCCCTAAAATCGACTAATCCGACCGAAGCGAGCGCCGACGCGTTCGCCCGCCCCACCTATCCAAACGGGTCATTTTTCATCCCGTTGCCAGTCTGCCGCCGCAGCCTCGGGAATGTCATACATTACTTACGAGAGGACGCGCCGCCCCCCGACGCGCCGCTCGTAAGTAACAAGTTAAAATGTCCTGTACCGCGCCGCCGGTTGTGTTTTTGACCATCGGCGCGGGTTTACCAAGTACCACTCACGCTACGGCACTCATATCCCTGTGTAATCTACGCTGCATCGCAGCGTCTTTGTTCAGACGAGTTAACCAGTATCCCCAACGTACCAGTCTGGCGATGCAGGGTATGACAGCGGGTCCCGTCGTCCTGTCGGGGCCCGCTTTTATTGTGCAAAGCCTTCGGCGCTGACCTCCTATCTAAAAGGTTAATAGCGCCATCCCGATGCCCTTCAATTCACACACCTGCCGCAGTTATGTGCCGCGCCCTGGGGTGGCATGATTTGGCGAATGTTAGGGTTCACCCGCTACACAGCCTGTGCGGGATCACGAGTAAACGAGAAGCGAGATACGCACATGAAGGGCACGATTTTCACAGAACTGGTCAAAATGGCCGAAGATGCCTTTGGCGAGGACACTGTTGATATGGTTCTTGAAAGTGCCGATTTGGAAAACGGCGGTGCCTATACAACCGTCGGCAACTATCCCTGCTCTGAATTGATCAAAATCGTGATGGCCTTCAGCGCGCATTCGGGACTAAGCCCCGAAGTGCTTCAGCGCAAATTCGGCCATTGGATGCTGGATTATTTCGTCGCTAATTTTCCGGAGTTTTTTGCCGAAAAGACCGATACTTTTGGCCTGCTGGAATCTGTGGATGGCGAAATCCACGTTGAGGTGAAAAAACTGTACCCGGATGCAGAATTGCCCCGCTTTGACACCGAGCGTCCGCAAGACGGACAACTGGACCTGATCTACAGCTCGCCCCGCCCGCTGGACGCCTTCTGCCATGGTATCGTCGAGGCCTCGCTTGCGCATTTTGGACAAACAGGCGAGATTACCCGCACCCCTGCCGATGATGGCAGCGGGGCCACGAGGTTCACAATCAAACTGGCCGCCTGAACTGATGACCGAGGATGCACCGCAGGACAGCCCCGTATCGCGCCGCCGGTACGAACGTGAGCGACAGGCCCGCGCCGAGGCCGAGCGACTGCTCGAGGAAAAGAGCCGCGACCTATACCTCGCCAACCAGCAGTTGGCCGAACATTCGGCACGGCTGGAAAAGGCTGTCCTCGACCGCACCACCGATCTGCGCCACGCGCTCGACCGGGCCGAGGCGGCATCGACCGCGCGCAGCCGCTTTATAGCCACCATGAGCCACGAGATCCGCACCCCGTTGGGCGGCCTTCTGGGCATGATCGATCTGCTCTCGATGGACGAGACGGACGCAGAAAAGCTTGAACTGCTGAATTACGCGAAATCCGCAGGCACCGGGCTTAGCCGGATTGTGAACGATGTGCTGGACTTCTCGAAGATGGAGGCCGGCGTTTTTGTCTTTGAGGAGGAAAACGTCGACATCCGCGCGCTGCTTGAAAGCATTCGTATCCTTGCCGGATCGCAGGAGCACAGCGCCAACCGTCGCATCATCACCCGGTTCAACGACAAGGTCCCGCAGCTGTTTCTGGGCGACGCAACCCGCATCCGTCAGGTGATTTCCAACCTTGTGAACAATGCGCTGCGCTATTCGACCGATGGGCCGATTGTGATCCGCGTTACTGCACGTGACGAGACGGGGCAGATGCACCTGCGGTGCGAGGTCGAGGATTTCGGGCTGGGCATCGCTCCGGAAAAGCTGGGCGATTTGTTCAAGGATTTCACCCAGATTGCCAATCCTTTGACCGCTGCGGCGCAGGGTACGGGGCTCGGTCTGGCCATTTGCAAACGCATCATCGACCGCATTGGCGGCACAATCGGCGTCGAAAGCACCGCGGGCGAAGGGTCGACTTTCTGGTTCGACCTGCCCATTCGGCCCGTTGATCTGCACGCCACCGCCGAAGAACGGGTGGCACGCGCGTCAAATGCGGTGGAACTCTCGGGGCGGCGGGTTCTGATTGCCGAGGACAACATCATCAACCAAAAGCTGCTGCTCACCTATTGTGACCGCATGGGGATGCAGGCGGATCTGGCCGAAAACGGGCGCATCGCGCTCGAGAAATTTGCCCCCGGAAAATACGATCTACTGCTGATGGACGTGGCCATGCCAGAGATGGACGGGCTCGAGGCCACCCGCCGCATTCGCGACAAATGGCAGGCAGACACCCTACCGCCGATCGTGGCGCTGACCGCGCATGTCATGGACGCGATCGAGGAAGACGCCCGCGCTGTCGGTATGGACAAAATCCTGTCCAAACCCATCCCCTTCGATACGCTCAAGGAGTCGCTGGAACAGATTTTGGTCAACCGCCCCACGGGCGCGCGCGCGCCCGTCTCCGATGACCCGAAACCGGACGCGGTGCTTGAGGCGGCAAACCACCAGAATGCCGCAGACGCCTTTTTGTCGCGCATCTCGCAGGACACGGCCGCACATCTGACCGATGTGTTCACCCATGACGTGCTGATCGAGCTGGTGGCCAAATTTGTCAGCGATGCGCGCGAACGTCTGGACGCGCTGCGCCATGCTGACGACATCGGCAACGTCGATGAAGTCAGCGAACAGGCACATTCGCTGAAAGGGGCGGCCCTGATGTTGGGCTTGGACAAGATGGCCACAGTGGCGCGCCGCATTGAGACGGGTGAAATCGCGCAAAGCGGCCAGTCTGTCGCTCATGCCGCGTCGGAATTCGCCACCGAATTGGATGATCTGGACGCGGCTTTGTTCGGATAGACCGATATGCAAAGGCCCACGTTGTAAAACGCGGGCCTGTCACAGCGTTCGAAATGAGCAGCTTACAGCATGCCCGGACATTTCATCGTTGCAGGTGCCTTGCCGATGTGATGCGGGTTCACGATCAAAATCCAACGCGGCGGATAGCCGGGCGCCTGTGTGCGGCGATAGGTGCATCCCTCTGGCGTGGTCATGAATTCCGCTTGATTTGTCACAGCTTGCGCCTGAACCATGCCGGGCACGCTCGGTAGATCAAACAGGGTCGGCGCGCCATCAGTGGCTGTCAACGACGCCCCACCCAGTAAAGCTGCGGTCACAAAAGAAGTAAGGGCCATTCACGAATCCAGTCTTGTTGCGTTCACTAATGGTTGTTTCCACAACAATCACGGCGCGATTTTGATACACCTATGACTGAAAAGAGGCATGCCTTTAAATTTATCCTTAAAGCGCAATCACGATATCTGCCCGCAACCCACCCATATCGGTGCTTTCGCCCAGTCGCAAAATCCCGCCATGCGCGCGTGCGATATCAGCCGCGATTGCAAGCCCCAAGCCAACGCCAGACCCCCGATCCTGATTGCGCGCAGGATCAAGACGGACAAAAGGTTTCAGCGCATTTTCGCGGTCTTTGGCCGGGATGCCGGGGCCGTCATCCTCGATCCGGATGCGCAGGGATTTCGCCGTCAAAGCGACCGAAACACGACAATGGGTGCCGTAGCGCGTGGCATTGCCGATCAGGTTTTCTACCGCGCGCCGCAACGCGCGTGGCCGCAGCGGCACTTCGCCCTCTCCCGATAATTCTGCAATCTCGACCTTTTGGCCAGCACGCTCTGCGTCCTCTACGATGGTGCGGATCAGACCCATGATATCGGTCGGCTCGGTCGCGGCAGTCTGCGCATCCCCACGCGCAAATTCAAGAAAAGCATCGATCAGCCGCTGCATCTCTTCGACATCCTGCTCCAGCGGTTCACGCTCGGCATCGTCGAGCAGAGATAGCCCCAATCGCATACGGGTGATCGGCGTGCGCAGATCGTGGCTGACGCCGGACAACATCATGGTCCGCTGTTCGATATGCCGTTCGATCCGGTTGCGCATGTCCAGAAACGCATGCCCCGCTGCCCGGACTTCGGTCGCGCCCGATGGCACGTAGCGTTCCGTGCGCCCCCTGCCAAATGCCTCTGCCGCAGCGGCCAATCGCGTGATCGGACGCAGCTGGTTGCGCAGGTACAAAAACGCAATCAGGGTCATCAGCATGCCAAAGAACAGCATGTTTACAAAGAGTTGATGCGCATTTGTCGGGGACAGCCGCCGCCGGTCAACCTCGACCCTGTAGAACCCGTCATCGCGCTCTACGTGTAGAATGACCTTTCGATCGTCTGGCAGGCCGATGGCCGCCAGCCCCGGCACGCGGTCATAAAGCTCTCGGACGACCACCAGTCCGGTAAAGTCATACCACCGGCGACTGTCCTCCGCTGGCGCGCGCGCCACCCGTTCCGGTACGATGCCAAGCTGGCGTTCGGCTGTCCGGTCCGGCATGTCTTCGAGGACATAATTGATAGCCCGCGCGGTCTCTGTCGACAGCTGTTCTGTCACCCCTTCGAAATGGCGCTGGATAAAAACCACAGACACGACAAGCTGCAAGGTGATCACCGGCAGCACAAGGATCAGCGCCGCCCGGCCATACAGGCTGCGCGGCATATACCGTTTGAGCCATTGAAAAGACATGTCGATTTTGACCATACTGCCCACGCTTAGCCATCCAAGGACATCATCATGCAAGACCCGCAGCCGGAGTTCCAGCCGCAACACGGCGCGGTGGTCGAGGTGGCACCGGCCGTGCGCCGCATCGTGGCGCCAAACCCCTCGCCCATGACGTTCCGCGGCACCAATACCTATCTGCTGGGCACCGATCAGATCGCGGTTGTGGACCCCGGCCCCGATATGGCGTCCCATCTGGACGCCATCGAGGCCGCGATTTCAAACGGTGGCCGGATCACGCACATACTTGTAACCCACGCCCATGTGGATCACTCCGCCCTCGCCCCAAGGTTATCCGCCCGCACGGGCGCGCCCATCTATGCCTATGGCGACGCTCTGGCGGGGCGCAGCCCCCTGATGCAAACTCTGGCGGCGATGGACAGACTGGGCGGCGGCGAAGGGGTGGATGCAGCGTTCACCCCCGACATCTGCCTGACACATGCAGAGCAAATCGACCTTGGCGGTCTGCGCATCACCGCCCATTACACGCCCGGCCACATGGCCAATCATCTGGCATTCTCGCTCGGGGACGTTCTGCTCAGCGGAGATCTGGTCATGGGATGGGCCACCTCGCTCGTGTCCCCGCCGGATGGTGATCTCACCGCCTTTATGGACAGTCTGCGCCAGCTCCAGTCAAATCGCTGGAGCCAGTTTCTCCCCGGTCATGGCGCCCCGATCAGCGATCCAGACGCACGTCTCCAAGAACTTCTTGACCACCGCATGGGTCGTGAGGCGTCGGTTTTGCAGTGTCTCGCCAAAGCACCGGCCACGGCCGAGGAAATCGCCAAAGCGGTTTACACCCAAACCCCCGCCGCCCTGATCCCGGCCGCAACCCGCAATGTGCTGGCTCATTTGATCGACCTGACGGAGCGCGGCCTTGCCCGTCCGGATGGTCCGATTTCCCCCGACGCGCGCTTTTCTACGGTAGCGTGATTTTTGCAGATTTTCGTGGATTTCCCTCTAGACGCCCCTGACAGCTGTGGCTATACACCGCGCACCGTTCCGGCGTAGCTCAGCGGTAGAGCAGTTGACTGTTAATCAATTGGTCGTAGGTTCGATCCCTACCGCCGGAGCCATATTCACCGCAAGCCTTTGAATTCACTGAGAAAGCCAATTTGGCGCCTCAGTCTGTGGCATACGGGTGTTCCATACGGAACCTAGCCAGCTGTGTTAGCTCGCGTCCAAGAGGACGGCTGACGATGCAGAAGCAGGCTCATATCTTCAAACGCGGGCAACAGTACCACTGGCGGCGCAGGATGCGGCGCCAAGGTGTTGGTTTCTTTGATCTAAAGCTTTCGCTTCGCACGACAGATCCGAAAATCGCGGCTATACTCGGACGAAAGCTAAGTTCCGAGAGCGACACCATTATGAGCCACGCCGTCCACAACATCATCCCCGAAGAAACCGCACGCCGGTGGATGTCGGCAATCATCGAGCGCGAGCAGCACAAGTTGGCCCACCTCGAGAACCTGCGCATCACCTCTTCTCGAGATCCCGAAGATGATTTGGTCGCCAACGCCATCTTTCAGGCGGCCTGGGCGCATATCGCTCGGCATGGCGTCCACGCTAACATTTCGCCGGACATGCCCCAGCGTCTCCAGAACTGTATTGAACTGCAACTGCGCGCTCTCGATAACGAGGGTCACAGGCTGACGATCGAGCGCCAGTTCAGGGAGGACACCGACCACGATCCGGAAACCACACGTGAGATTTTCGCCATGATGAATCTCTACATTCAGGCCAAGGCGGATGCTTGGGCCATGGCGAACACCGGCTCTTACAACTTCATCCCCCCTGACGACGGCCCGCATGCCAATGGCAATTCTGCGCCCACCCTGCCCGCTGCTAAACCCGAACCGAAACCGGAGCCCGAGGAAGACGCCTTCCCTGACCCGGCTCTAACAGCCGTGGTAGAGCGCATGAACGCACTGAAGCGCGGCGAAGGTGTCGAGGAGAAGACCCTGCGCCAATACGTTAGTTTTGTCGCGCTGTTTACCACGCTGACCGGCGTTTCGGATGTCCGCAAGATCCGGCAGAGCCATGCCTCGGCCTTCCGCTCGGACCTCCACAAACTCCCGAAAAGCTGGGGCAAAAGCCCGCGTGATGCCATCGCTACCCGTGACGAGATCATGGCCCGCGCAGCCGCCCTGCCCCCTGAAAAGGCCGGCCTGAGCGTTGGCACCATTAACCGCCATCTCGAACATCTCGCGCAGATCGTGTCGTGGGCATCCGACGAAGGCATTCCGGTCGATGACAAGCTGAACCCCGCAAAGCTGCGCCGCAAGGACACTGTACGGGACCGTGATCGTCGCGAGGCCCTGACCCACGCCGATCTGCAAAAAATCTCCGAACACAAAACGTGGAGCCGCCCGTCCGTGCGCCGCAACGGCAGCTATTGGGCACCGCTGATCGCCGCCTACACCGGCGCGCGGCGTGCGGAGATCGCCGGTTTGATGGTCACGGATGTGGTGGAGGTCGACGGCGTGCCATGCCTGTCCATCGCCAACAACAACCTGCGCCGCATCAAAAATCTGGCCTCAAAGCGCGTGATCCCGATCCACAGCCACCTGATCGAACTGGGCTTCCTCACTCACGTCGAAGATATAAAGAAGCGCGGCAACAAAGCGCTTTTCCCTGAACAGGAAGAACCCGGCACCGGCATCTGGGGTCGCAAACTCGGCCGAACCATGCGCGGGGTCATTAACAAACAACTGGGCGAAAGTGGAGGCGGACTGAGCTTCCACAGCTATCGCCACTACGTACAAAATGCCCTCGACCACAACGGCATCGACGACAAGATCGTCCGCGACATCATCGGCCACGAAGGCCGCGACGTCCACGAACGCACCTACCGCAAGCAAACACCTATTGCGGAGATGCAAGCGGCTATCGAAACGCTACCGAGGGTGCTGTGACGCGAGGACATCCGCTGCAAGGTATCAATGGAGGCCTTACCGATTGGGCGGGATCCCTAATTCGCTGCATCAGCCACCTCACCTTGGCATTGGGAAGGGAGCGCGCATTCCGCGGAATACCCCCCAAATCTGAGCGCGCGACAATGAGGCGAAATCCCGCACTCGCTGTGCTTGGTGTTCATGCAAGCAGTGTTCAAAAATCCAAGTATTGTCACTTTCCTTTCGGAGGCCTTGAGGCAGGGAGCAAGCGTTGCAGGATGAGGCCTGCAGCGTGACGGATTTCGGGATTCACGTCGAGCAAGCGCGCCTCGCCATGTACCGCAGCCTTCAGAGCGGCATGGATCGGGGCATAACGATCAGCCAGACGAGTCTCATCGAACCAGTCGACCATACGCTCGCCGGCTCCAGTCGCGATGGCGAGGCGGAGCAAACGCTCTAGGTCATCGGTGAAATTCCAATTCTCCTGCACTAAGCCTCCTTGTAGAGCATTTTCCAGATGATCCGTGGCATCTCCGAAATTCTCGGCCTGAATGGCAAGCGCTGCATACATCAACGCGCGCCCCTCGGGAGGTATGTCTTCGAGGTGGCGCAACGTCTCTCGCGCCTTGGAAAACGCTCTCGACGTAACATACAGCCAGAATAAGTTCCCAGAAGCCAAGGCTTTCTGGCCTTCCGGCACGCTTTTCAATAGGGCTTCAGCGCGGCCCGTCTCCGCGCCGGTGTCGATCAGGTGATTGGCCAGAAAGACCTTTGCACAAGCGACCTGCTGCTGCAACGGGAGGGCGTCGTTGTCACCGAAGCGGGCGAGGAGCGCTTCATATGTCTCGAGCGCGGCAGCAGAATCGCCGACCTCGCTCAGCGTGATCGCCTTATTGACCATGGCCCGCGCGACCTGCTCCTGCAGCTGGAGAGCGTCGCTGTCACCGAAGCGGGCGATGAGCGCGTCGCAGGTCTCGAGCGCCACCGCGCGATCGCCGGCCTGGCTCAGGCCGACTCCCTTGTTGACCATGGCCAGCGCGACCGGCTCCTGCAGAAGGAGGGCATCGCTGTCACCGAAGCGGGCGATGAGCGCGTCGTAGGTCTCGATCTCTGCCGCGTGATTGCCGGCCTCCCCCAGCGTAATCGCCTTATTGACCATGGCCCGCGCGACCTGCTCCTGCAGAAGGAGAGCATCGCTGTCACCGAAGCGGGCGATGAGCGCGTCGTAGGTCTCGAGCGCCACCGCGTGATTGCCTGCCTCCCCCAGCGTAATCGCCTTATAGACCATGGCATGCGCGACCGGCTCCTGCAGAGGGAGGGCATCGCTGCCACCGAAGCGGGCGATGAGCGCGTCGTAGGTCTCGAGCGCCACCGCGCGATCGCCGGCCTGGATCAGGCCGACCCCCTTGTTAACCATGGCCCGCGCGACCTGCTCCTGCAATGGCAGGGCGTCGCTGTCGCCAAAGCGGGCGATGAGCGTGTCGTAGCTCTCGATCTCTGCCGTGTGATTGCCCGCCTCGCCCAGGTTGACCCCCTTATTGACCATGGTCCGCGCGACCTGCTCCTGCAATGGCAGGGCATCGCTGTCACCGAAGCGGGCGATGAGCGCGTCGTAGGTCTCGAGTGCAGCCGCGCGATCGCCGGCCTGGCTCAGGCCGACCCCCTGATTGACCATGGCCCGCGCAACCTGCTCCTGCAATGGCAGGGCGTCGCTGTCGCCGAAGCGGGCGATGAACGCGTCGTAGCTCTCGATCTCTGCCTCGGGATCGCCGGCCTCCCCCAGCGTGATCGCCTTATCGACCATGGCCCGCGCGACCTGCTCCTGCACAGGGAGGGCATCGCTGCCACCGAAGCGGGCGATGAGCGCGTCGTACGTCTCGACCTCTGCCGCGGGATCGCCGGCCTGACCCAGCGTGATCGCCTTATTGACCATTTCCTTCGCCACTTTGGCTTCGGGCAAAGCCGGATAGTCTGCTGTAATCGACTTGTCTTGGCTGGGACTCTCCAACTTCCGGCCCAGATGCACGCCCTCTGGTGCGATCTGCGTCGCCTGTTCAAACGCATGCACGTAGTCGCGAGTCCAGAGATCGAAACGGCCCGTTGCGCGTGCAGTACGGCCGATTTCCTTCAACTCGTCCTTGCAGTAGAAACTCGACAGAAACGCGACGAGCCAGCGCATCCGCTGCCGGGTGCGCCGCGTGCCGTGCCGCATTAGGTACCAGATATTAAGGAAACGTTCGACAATTTGGTGGCCGGCGTAGGACCCTGAGGTTTCGACCCTTTCGATCAGGCCATCTTTGCGCAGCCGGGTCAGCTGCGACGACAGCGTTGTGGTCGGGACGCCGGTTATGTCGGACAGATGTCCGGTGGTGATCGGGTCCCAGTGAAGCGCGATTGCGTCAATAATTGCCCGTTGCAAGGCGGTCTGATATTCCTCGACGCGGGCTTTGTAATAGGGCGTTACTTCATCCAGCAACCGTTCGAGATCGGCCATCGCACTGTGAGAGTCATCGGTCTCGAGAAGGCGATATGTCAGCGCTAGTACCCGAGGGTTGCCACCGGTCAATCGGTGAAGGACGCGGAGACGTGCGGGATCGGTGCGCATCACACGGAGGACACGGCGCCCTACCTCGCCGCGCTGGTTTGCGAGACCTCGCATGCAAGTCTCGGTTTCCTGCAATTCTAGGGGTTCGAGGTAACAGGGTTGGAAAAATTCGTAGAAGGCTGCGTCTCGGTCCGCGCCTTCCTTCAGTGACTGGGTTGCGGCGCCTACGAGGATTGGCCCGCCCCGTGCCTGCAAGCTGGCGCGCAGGGTCCAGCGATCTTCCTCTTTGAGAGCATCTAAGATCAGGTCCAAATTGTCAATCAACAGAACGGCCCGTTTGCCAAGCGCCTGCATTTCCATCTCGAACTGCTCTGCTGCGCCGTCGTTGCTATCCCAACTGCTTGAAAAGACCACGTCGTCAAGATGCCCTGTCAAGTCGTCGCGCCCTTGGCTTTCTGCCCATTCGGCCAAGGATTCCCCGCAATTGCGCCAGAAATCCCGCAGCCGCAGCACGTTGTACTGCTCTTCGCGGAACATTAGCGGGACAAAACGATCCGACAAATTCGGATCGCGCTTAATTTCGATCGCTAGGCGGCGCAGCAGGGACGTCTTACCCATCCCCCGCGTACCAATTAGGATCTGGTGTTGTCCATCATCCTCTCGCCCGACCGATTTTAAGCGGCGGCACATCGTCTCGAGCGTGTCGCGGCGCGCCACGAAATTCGCGACGAACTCTTCATCATCCAGTATGGTCTGGTTATAGAGAGTTGGCTGCGGTATCATTGTCTGTCCGCCTCGTACTGCTGCCAGTAGCGGCGGATCAGGCCGGATCTAAACCGGTAACGGTCTTCGGCGCACTGCACTAACCCGTCACTTTGCAGGATGTCCAAAATGTCCCGAACGGCCCTCTGCGTTTCCGGCACCATGGCGGATTGCAGCGTACTTGCCACCTCTCCGTCGGTGCTGGCGGACAAGTGGCCCAGCACCTTCCGGGCCAAGATCCTGTCGGTCTTTGGCAGGTTCTTGTCGATATGCTCTCGCCACACGGCAAACTCGGATTTTCGAGTTGGCTCGAGCAGTTTCTGCATGGCCGCCTGCAGGTCGTCTCGCGTCGCGGTGAGCGTACCGTCACGGGCGGCGCCCGAGGGGCGGACCTCGTTCCCGACCAGCTTAAGATAATAAGGCGCAAGCCAGCCAAGTTCTTCAAACAATACGTCGAGGTCTTCGTCGCTCGAGACGAACGGATGGTTGAACGCATTCTGCGTGGCCGGGTCGCGTAGAAAGGAGCGGGCCTCAATTTCGTTGAATGGCTCGAGAATGAAGGTGTCCAGATCGACGAAGGCGCCGCCAAGGCCGAACCGCTCAGCAACCACATTCAGGCCGATCGAACCGGTGAAAAGCCATCTAACCTTCGAGTAGTTGGCCTGCAGGTTCCTTAGCTCGTAGAAAAAGTCCTTGGCGTCGTCATTGTTTCGCTCTGCGAAGCCGAGAACGAAATATGCGATCTCGTCCACGAAAATCGCCGATTGCCTGCCGTCCTTCTCCAGCGCATCCAATAGCAAGTCCAAGAAGGCCACAGGATCGACCTTACCGATCGCGTTGATCGGGTTGTCGCCCCAATTTCCTTCGATCAATGCATCTAGCCGGCTCTTTAAGGCCGCATGTAGGCCTGAGGCCTTGGATAACTGACCTTGAATTCTTTGGCACAAGCGGCGCGCGAACTTTTCCGGAGCTGACATGCCCTGGACATCCACCTCAACTATCAACCAGTCCTCTTTCCGCATGTCTTCTGCGAGCCGGTTGATTGTCCACGTCTTCCCGATGCGACGAGGGGCCGGCATGTGAATGTTCTGCCCAGATATGAGCTTACGTTTTAACGTACCCCGCTCACTTTTTCTTCCATGCATGGACTTATCCTGATATGAATTAATTCATTTGTGAATAAATCTATTTGACTTCAATGTCAATACACCTACCTGCCTACCCACGCGCTTGCGCGATGAGAGGATTCTGCGCTTGTATGCTGGGCGATCAACTGTATCTCGCTGAATTGCCCCCCCCATTCGCAACAAAGCCACCACGTAAACTTTGAAAGGCTATTGCGCAGACGCTCAAAGGAGTTTTCTATCGGGCAAGGCCCAGGCAGCATTTGGGTAATGAACCTTGGTTTTTTGCGACCCGTAACTTCGACCAAGTCCGAGTTTTGTTACCGTAGCGAATGGCCGGCCTGACGGGCCGCCACTTAGAAGCGCCGAACCAAAATTTCAGGGTTCAGTCTCCAAACTTTCAGACCGCAGGGCCGCATTACGCCATATTTGAAGCGTTCACGGCGTCCAATTTCTGGACAAATCATCGGCCTCTACTGCCACCTCCGGCGGCAAATCTTCACGGCCAAGGAACTTGCGGACACGTCGCATCATATCATCGACGAACCGCGCTTTCACTTCAACCTCATGCCGTTTGCGGACGATCTTGAAAATTGCAGGCATGAGGCGGTTCAGCAGAGGCTTTGGGGCGTCGCGCAATGGCTGAGCGTCCTTCAAAGCGATCTTTCCGTTCTCCTGCACCTTAAGGGTTTCCTCGGCCAGCTCCTCCACGACATGCTCGATGACGGCAAGGCTAGTGTCGGCTTCCCGTTCTCTGCTCTCTACCTCCCGTGCTCGTTCCGCCAGCTTCACCTCTGCCGCTGCCACTTCCTTCTTCTGTTGATTTATCGTGCCCGACAGGGCCATCAAACGCTCGGTTTCGACCTCTGACGCCGATTGAGCTTCGGCCACAGCCGCTTCGTTCCGTGCCAGCGTTGCTTCCGCCTCCTTCACCGCCTCGCCGCGTTCTACAACGGCTGCTTGCGCAGCCTGTAGCTTGCGTGTTCGCACGACCAAAGCCGCCTTTGTGGCAGCAATATCATTTTCTTTTTTCTCCAATCGCACGGCGTAGGTGCGCCGCCGTTTTGCCTCCTTTTCCGATAGCTCCGCCTTGGCGGCCAGTTTCGCCAAGTGTCTGCGCGTTTTCGCGGCGGATTGCTCCAGCGCATCCAGCTCTGATTGGCGCGCTTCCAATTCCGCTCGTATGGATTGAACGTCATCGGCCAAGCCCTCGCGTTGGCAATGCAGCGCATCCAGTTCATCCGGCAGATCCTGATGCAGCTCGCGGACGCTGCGATGTAGGGTCTCGGCGTAGCTCGCCCCTGCCGCCAAGCGTGCGCGCTTGCGATGACCCCGCTCAATGCCGGGGTGGAACTGCTGCATCACCTCTGCCGCAATGTCTTGCAGGTGTGCGGTGGTCCCGGCCTGCGTGGCAGCGCTCACCGCCTCGCCGGTGTTGGTGTACGCCCGCAGGGCGAAATGGGCATGGATCGTACTTTCGTCGAGATGCACCACAAGGGACTCGACCTGCGTGTTCAGGCGATCCGCGATTTCGCCGGTCAAAGCCTCAAACGCTGCGTCTTGCTGATGCGTATCCAAGCTTTCGAACATACCCGCAGCATCGCGCCCGAAGGTGATAATGCCGGACGTGATGACGGCAGCGTTCGCTTTCATCGCACGCACGCGCCCTGCCCTCTTGCGCAGCTCGGCGTTTTCATCACGGATCTCGAACAAGGGCCGCATCGGGATCAGTGTGCGGTTAAGTCCGATGCGGCTGGCGTCGACATAGGCGGGCGGCGTGCCGATGCGAAAGTCATGCCGCCGCGTGCCTTTGGCCTGCGACATGCTGCGCGCTTCGATCCGAACAGACACCGCACGCGGGTTGGCGTCACGGGCGCTCGTGTTAACGTGCCGAGCCTTGGCGGGGCGCTCGGGCGATATGTCGACGTAATCCTTCATACGCCGAGACTCGTGGAAGCCAGCGAAAATCCAAAAGGAAAAATGATGCGTGTTTTGGGCGGCCTTAGCGGCTGTGAGGCGCGATGGCAGAACCTACTAGGCATAACCTCACCCCTGCGGGGTTCGTTTTATGCCGAGCAGGCGAAGGGGAGTGCTGCGCTCCCCTTTCGAAACCCCAAGCCGAAGGGGCTGCCGCCCCTTTCGAAACCCCGCTCCGCGCCCCCATACGGCCACGGTTTGCGCTTGCCCGAGATGCCGCCACCGACTATGTCTGGTGGCCATAGTATTGCGACATACACGCGAGAAACCTTACAGCAAAGACCCGCAAAGTCGAAGGTCGCCATTGCTGTGAATATCTGCTCCGGTCCCTACCGCCGGAGCCATTATCAACCTAACACGTTGATACTGAAAGAAAACGGAAAGTAGCTCCGATCACTTTCTCCCTTCTCTGCGGTGCTGGCACACAGGCCGCACACATGAGGGGCACAAGCGGCTCACACACTGTGTCTCCCTTGGCTTCACGACGGCTCAACCGTCGAGGCCAGCATGACAACCTGCCGCTATCTCCACCGCAAGGGCGAGCGATTTCACTTCCGTAGGCGACTCCCCGGATTTTCTGCATCCTTCCCTGCAATTTCTTTGCCACTGGGGACGACAGACGAAAATCTTGCGCATACCTGGGTCAGACACCTGACCCAGGAGTCCGACCGGATGTTCGACAGCTTCATTTTCATGGCCCCGCCCCTGCCCAATGACCTCGTCGCGCGGTACTTCCGCCATTGCCTCGAAGACAGCCTGTTCACCCTGCGCCGTCAGGTGCGCATGGCCAGGATGAGCGGCAGGTTCAGCGCCGACGATGAAACCCGCCTCTCCCTGATGCCCACGATCCTGCAGAGCCTTCTGGAGGATGGCATCCGCGACAGCCTCCCGCTGCAGCGGGTTGACCCTGAATGGTCGCCGGAAACCCTGGGCATCGCGATGCACCTTTATTCCGTGGAAGCCTGCCGCATCCAGTCCCCGGAAGAAACGCGCCGGATCCAGCAGACCTTTCCGGATATCAAGACACTGCACCTCACCAGCGCCGAGCATACCAGCCAGCTGCGCGAAGCGTACATCGCCGCCCGTCTCGCGGCATTGCAAGACGGCACCGCGCCGACAAATTTCACCGCTTTTCACGATGAACAGCGGCAACACGATCCGGTTTCCACTGCACCAGACGTCATCGTCGATATCCCCAAGCGCGCTGAATCAACGCCGCCCCCGCAAGCCCCCGATTCAACATTGTCCTCCGGACCTGAGGCCTCGCTCGTTAACCCGGTATCCCAAACAGAAAGCCCGCTGGCTCCCTCGCAGGCAGAAGCCCGTCTGGCCCAACAAGCAGCCGATATTGCGGGCCCGGCCCCGAAATCCGTATGCAAGACAATGGCAACCCTCGCCGATCATTTCGCGGCTTGTAAAGATGAAGCCCTAGCCGCCAACTCCGACGTCTGGTCCACGGACATCGCCCATGTGTTCTGGAGAGCCGTGCGGTCCGAAGACATGACACCAGCGGTTGCAGGGCAGCGAGAATCTGACATCAGGCGTTTTATGCTAATCCTCGGAATCACCAGCGTGACGCAAATTACTCAAGCAAAATTAGCCCACTGGAGTGATGTCCTCAGGCAATTTCCGAAAAAATTCCTGCGTTCGGACAAGGATGCCCATAAGGAACTGGAGACCATCCTGCTGGGGGCAAAGCATCTCGATGCCAAGGACAAGGGTCTTGCCGCCGATACTTTTCGCCGCCACGTGAAGTCGATCGAACTTCTGATCAAACGCGCCGTTGCCGAGGGTTTGACAGACCTGAAGGAGTTGGACCTGAAGGCCATCAAGCCAAAGAAGACGTCAGGGCGAAACCGACACAAGAAACGAGCAAGCTTCACGTCCCCGGAAACCAACCGCCTTCTGTCACATACCCTGTGGACCGGTGCGGCATCCGCTGCCAGACGCCATGTCCCTGGGTCCGTCGTTACACGCGACGGCGCGTGGTGGATCCCGCTGATCCTGATGTATACGGGCGCTCGTCGGGCCGAAATCGCCGGGATGCTGGCATCGGATATCCAAGACGTCGATGGCATTCCCGCACTCATCATCCAGGCGAACCAGTACCGGGGCATCAAAGGGGAGGCAAAAGACGCCGGTCCCGACGAAAAGCTCACGCGCATCGTCCCCATCCACTCGCAGTTGCTGGACCTCGGCCTGCTCGATTATGCCGAATACATTCGCTCCAAGGGACACGCCCTGCTTTTCCCCGATGTCGTTCCCAAACCACGCAAGGGTTCTGCACGAGCAAAAGCCAAGGATCCGGCCCTTCTCGTGGAGAAGTTCGGTGAAAGGTTCGACGACAAGTGGCGCAAGTCGATGGCGATTGCGCTTGGCGGCAACCCGCGCAAACTGTGCATCCACAGCCTCCGCCATTTCGTTAACAACACGCTGATCCATGAGAAGGAAATCCATGAGGTCACTCGGCTTGACCTTCTTGGGCATGTGGAAGGCTCCGAAGATCAGAATACAAACACGTTGACGTACCGCGACGAGACACCAATAGCGATCAAACGCACGGCGATCGAGAAGCTGCCCCGGTTGGAAGTGAGCTTATCAGCATGGGAAACGTTGGGGAGGTAGGATACCCAACCAAGCACAATCCTCCATTCAAGTCACTGTTTTCAAATGGAAATACAGTATCCGCACCTCGTTGTGTTGCATACTTTTGATGCACTCGACACCAACAGTCAAGGGCTGGCTCACCCTCGCCGTTCGTAAGGATAATGTGGATGGTGTTGATTGTCACTGAGAACTGACCCGGTAGCCCCATAAATTGTCACTGAGAATTGACCCATGTGAACACACTTCCCCGACGGTTTTGGTTGGGGGGATTTGGAGTGATCG